>NZ_CBVI010000038.1 GCF_000513195.1 Bacteroides timonensis
CCCGAACGGGGCGGGTGGTAGGTGAGAAATAATTCCTTAATATTCTTATTAATAGGTATTTATTATTTTACCCACCACCTCCCCCCGTTGGGGTACTCACCCCCTCCGACTCCCCCGTTATCGGGGGAGGGCAACCTCCCGGGAGGAGGAGAACGTACCTTAATGAGAGAAATCAGATAATATGTCAGCGAAGCTAATTGAGATAGTACAGGTTATCATTTCATTCATTTCATATCTTTTTCGTCATTCCTGTTCGTCTGTTGTTTCACCGCTTGAAACAGAGTGTTTCATTGCTTGAAACAGATTGTTTCATCGCTTGAAACAAATCAGAAAATACTATGCTTACTAATATCGCATCAGTTCAAGAATTGGATATGTTAATTATTAACACAACGAATCCTTAATAGTTAACGAAAACACAGTGTCTATTAAAACATGTTGTAATATGTTGTAGATTACCTTGAAAATTTGGAGATATCCTCAAAGTCCGTATCTTTGCAATGTGTTTTTCATAGTATTAGATTTAAGGTTAACAAAAGATTGGCTGTCTGGGATAGATGGCCTTTTTTTATGTCCTTTCGTTATCAGTCTTGAGGAGTGAATACATCTTCATATCCAGAATCTGTCCGTTCTTGACTGCATTACTTCTGAGTGTTCCTTCGTCTTTGAATCCGCTTTTTTCAAGAATCCGGCAGGAAGCGATATTATAGCTAAACGGCTCTGCAAAAATACGGAGGATATCAGTGTTACTAAAAACATACTGGCAGGTCTGTTTGATAGCGCAGGTTCCCAAGCCTTTGCCCCAAAAAGGTTCGGCTATATAATAGCCTATTTCGGCAGTCAGCGAGTGGATGTTGTCTTTGCGAAACACACCAATGCTTCCCACTACTTTGTCATCAGCGGTGATGGCGAAGGCGAAAATACTGTTCTTATCGGCCTTCAGCATTTCATTGATATAATATTTTGCATCGTCTTCAGTGTAGGGATAAGGCAGACCGTCCCGAAGGTTGTCCTGAATGTTTTTGTTATTTAAGGTTGCTGCAAGTTCGGCGGCATCGTCTATTTTCCATTTTCTGATTTTACATTCCATATCGATATCCTTCTTTTAAAATTAATTTGAAACGGGAGAGTTGCCGGCAAAGATAAGAAACTTTATTTTTAACCACTTATTTAATAAATGCAAAATGTGAACTTCCCGATTTAACTTCATCCTTCTTTCTGTTTCTAACCTAATAAAGCTAAGAAACTGAATTGATGATAAACGAGGATAGGATCCGGCAGGTATATGCTTCCGACCCGAAGAAAGGGTTTAAGATGCTGATGGATAACTTCCAGGTACCTATATATAATTATATACGGCGTTTGGTTGTGTCGCACGAGGATGCAGAAGATGTTCTTCAGGAAGTCTTTATCCGGGTGTACCGTAATTTGGACCAGTTTCGTGGTGAAAGCTCGTTGAGTACCTGGATATACAGGATTGCAACCAATGAAAGTTTGCGCTTGCTGAATACACGAAAGGATGAAGAAGCAATTCCTGCCGAAGAAGTACAAGAGGAACTGATAGGTAAACTGAAGGCTTCCGATTATATTGATTACGAAAATGAACTGGCAGTCAAGTTTCAGGAAGCCATACTGAGTTTGCCCGAAAAACAACGACTAATATTCAACCTACGCTATTACGATGAGCTCGATTATGAAGAAATCAGCCGTATACTGGATAGTAAGGTCGATACTCTCAAAGTGAATTATCACTATGCGAAAGAAAGAATAAAAGAATACATCTTAAACAGATAGGACGATGAATAAAGAATTTGATTTTGACGATATCGGTAAAAAGACACCTTACCGCACTCCTGATAATTTTTTTGAGGATATACAGCAGAAGGTGATGGAACGTACTTGCGGCGGGCAACGCCGGAAACATCGTTTACAGATAATGTTCTCTACTGCCATAGCGGCAGCTGCAATACTGGCAGGGGTATTGTTTGTTCCGTCTTATCTCCGGACGGAAGATGCACCTACAGGAACTTCGGATATGCTGGCTATAGAAAGAAGTAGCAGCGATCCGGTTGATAAATGGATTCACGAACTGTCGGATGAGGAGTTGGAAGAGCTCGTCAACTTCTCTGAGAATGACATATTTTTAAATTAGGTATTAATTAAAAACAAGAAGATTATGAAGACTAAGTTTATTTATGTAATTTTGGCTGCGCTCCTGATTGGTAGCCAGACAATTTCTGCTCAGAACAAGGATAACAAAACCAATAAGCAACGTCCTACACCTGAACAAATGATTCAAAGACAAGCCAATCAGATGGTGACGACACTGATGCTGGATGATGCAACAGCTGCCAAGTTCACTCCGGTTTACGAAAAATATCTGAAAGACTTAAGCGAATGTCGGATGATGAACCGCAGGGAAAGGTCCAGAAACAATAATGCGGAAGCAAGCCCGGCTACCAAACCTGTACTGACAGATGCGGAAATAGAAAAGCAGATCAAGGATCAATTTGCGCAAAGCCGTAAGATACTGGATATTCGCGAGAAATATTATAATGAATTCCGCAAGATTCTGTCTCCCAAGCAGATTGCAAAAATCTATCAGACAGAAAAAAGCAATGCGAATAAATTCAGAAAAGAATTTGACAGAAGAAAAGGTCAGAAACATGGTCAAGGAAAACGGCCGGCTCATGCAAGACCAGCTTCAAATAATAAATAACATTTTTCATTAAACTACTTGATAAACACGAATGGACCATGGCAGGCATACATATTTGACTTTCCGGAACATCTTAATCTATGTTGTTTTGTTGTGGTCAGGTATGACTGTTAATGCACAGTCCGGCAAAGGTTCCTTTGCCGGACGTGTTGTTGATAAGGATACGAAGCAGCCGGTGGGGTATGCGGCGGTACGTTTATTGACCTTGCCGGACAGTACTTTTCTTGCAGGTGTAGCCACTACGGACGACGGTAAATTCAGGATGCCGGTTGTCTGGCCCAAAGACAAGAAATTGCTTTTAGAGATTTCTTTCATTGGCTATACCACTTTTGCTAAATCTATTCCCTCTTCATTCAGAGGTACTTCGCAGAACTTGGGTGATATTGCACTATTTTCCGATGGCATTTTGTTGGGCGAAACGGTAGTGGTGGGTAAAGCTCCTCTGGCAGTTACCGAACAGGATACCACGGTCTTCAATGCCTCTGCCTATCGTACCCCCGAAGGCTCCATGCTCGAAGATCTTGTAAAACAATTGCCCGGTGGAGAGATAGATGGCGATGGAAAGTTGTTGATTCATGGCAAGGAAGTTAAGAAGATATTGGTAGACGGCAAAGAGTTCTTTGCGGACGATCCGAAAGCTGCCTTGAAAAATCTGCCGGTGGAAATGGTGGAGAAGCTGAGAGCTTATGAACGTAAATCTGATTTGGCACGTCTGACCGGAATTGATGACGGGGATGAGGAAATGATACTTGACCTGGGGGTGAAAAAGGACATGAAGAAAGGATGGATGGATAATTTCATGGCAGGTACGGGCAACAAAGGGCGGTATGAACTTGCCAATACCCTGAACCGCTTCCGGGATAATTCTCAACTTACTATTATCGGCAATCTGAATAATACCAACAATCAAGGCTTTTCGGAGTTGCAACGAGAGTCGTCGGCTGCCAGTGGAAACATTCTGAATAGGGTGGGACTGGTTACTTCACATTCTTTAGGCATGAATTTCACTCATGACTGGGACAGAGTGAAGCTTCGCTCCAATGTGCAATATACGGGTACCGACCGTTCGGAGGATAACAGTACTACGGTGGATAATTTCCTGAAACAGGATAAATCGATAAGCCACAGCACTAACAGCAATCACATGAAGAACCACAACCTGATGGCAAATGCTTATCTGGAATGGAAAATAGATTCAGTCACCAATCTGGTGTTTCGTCCGCAATATCGCTATGTGGCAAGTGACAGGCGGAATAGTGGATATCAACAGAGTTGGTCGGACGAAACACTTCTGAATGAGAGAACGGCTTCTAATCTTTACGATAATTCCCAGTATAATCTGACCTTCATGTTGCAAGTCAACCGTAAGTTCAGCCGTAAAGGACGGAATCTGGCTTTGAAAGTGGATTATGGAACGAATACTTCTTCTGCTGACAGGAAAAACTTTTCTACTACGCATTATTTTAAGAATGATACAGAGAAAGTAGTCAACCAGCGTGTGGATGATGAAGGTGACGGATATAATTATCGTCTGCAATTGGTGTATGTGGAGCCGTTGCCTAACCGTTACTTTCTTCAGTTTCGTTACAGTTATCAATACCGGGTAACTAATTCGGACCGCTTTGTCTATAACTGGGATGAGGCAATGAAAGATTTTGTTGCCGATTACGATTCTCTGGCCAGTAATAGTTTTGAGAGCCAATACAGCACCCATCTTTTCAATATGGCTGTCCGTACTTCCCGGAAAAAGTACAACTACAATATAGGTGTCGATCTGGAACCCCAGAAACTGGATAGCCGTTCTTTTCTGGATGATGTTTCCAAACATCAAATGAGTAAAACGGTTCTGAACTTTTCACCGACGCTGAATTTCCGTTATAAGTTTTCCAAGCGTACACAGTTGCAGGCAATTTATAGAGGAAAAGGACGACAGCCGAGTGTTCGTGACCTACAACCGGTTGCCGACATGACGAATCCATTGAATATCCGCATCGGTAATCCTTCTTTGAAACCTTCATACACCAATACGTTTACACTGAATTATAATTCGTATAATGTGAAACATCAGCGCAACATGGTGATCTCTCTTTTTGTGGAGAATGTGCTCAATAGTGTAACGAACCAGGTAACTTACGACAGCGAAACGGGAGGCAGAACCACCATGCCTGTTAATTTGAATGGTAACTGGCGGGCATCAGGTGCACTTTCGTTGAGCGGGCCTTTCAAGAACCGCAACTGGCTGTTCCGTACCTATTCCTATTTGCAATATAGAAATCAGAATGGGTATACTACTCAGAACAAAGAAGAGCCGATGAAGAGTTCCGTGCAGCACCTTACGGCGCGTGAACGCCTGCAATTTACTTTTCGTACCCGGCAACTCGAACTGAGTGCGCGTGGAGAAGTGCTGTATAATAATTCGTATAATAACGTGAAAGATATGCGCACGGAAACGTTCGACTATCAACTTGGAGGAGACTTGCAGTATTATCTCCCCTGGGGCTTCGAGTACAGCAGTGATCTAACGTATTTTCTTCGTACCGGATATGGATACGACAGCAGCGGGCGGAAGAACCTGATATGGAACTGCCAACTGTCGAAAGCTTTCTTGAAAAAGAAGCAATTGCTACTGCGTTTCAAGTTTTATGATATTCTTCGCCAGGAGATTTCAATGGTACGCACCATTTCGGCTACTGCCATACGTGATGCGGACTACAATGTATTGGGACGTTATTTTATGGTACATGCTATCCTGCGATTGAATATGATGGGGAAAAAGTAAAAAACGCAAAGTGTGGAAACTTCAACAGGGTTAATTTGTTGTAGATACTCAAATTAATAAAAGAAAACTCTGAGGAATGTTTCAAAGGTTCAAAAACTTTAGAAAACTGAGGAAGTGGTATGTTGTGAAATTGAAACTGGTTGATGCCCGCCTGTATTTCGTCAGCATCTTCGTAGGATTGCTGACGGGGTTGGTGGCTGTTCCCTATCATTACTGCCTATATTATTTCTTCAATCTGCGAAGTGAGTTTTTTGCTTCCCGTCCGGAGTGGTACTGGCATATTCCTCTTTTTCTTTTCTTTTGGGCGGTACTGATATTCGTATCCTGGCTGGTGATGAAAATGCCGCTTATCACCGGAGGAGGTATTCCTCAAACACGTGCTGCCATCAACGGGCGCATCACTTATAAGCATCCTTTCATTGAGTTGGTTTCTAAGTTCTTCGGTGGTATTCTTTCGGTCTCGGCCGGATTATCGCTGGGACGTGAAGGGCCTTCCGTACAGATAGGTTCGTATGTGGGATGCCTTGTGGCACGCTGGACACGTATTCTACGTGGTGAACGAAAGCAATTGCTTGCTGCCGGTGCCGGTGCCGGCCTTGCGGCTGCGTTTGCGGCGCCGCTGGCTTCTTCATTGCTTGTCATCGAATCCATCGAACGTTTTGATGCTCCCAAAACCGCTATTACTACCTTGCTGGCCGGTGTAGTGGCAGGTGCGGTGGCAAGCATGGTTTTTCCGGTAAATTCTTATCATTTGATACAAGTGGCCGAGCCCGGCTTTTCTTTTGGAGTCCAGGTGAAGTACTTTCTGTTGCTTGCAGTGATTATTTCGGTTTGCGGAAAATTGTATTCCATGATGATGGTCTCTTTCAAACGGGTGTATGCAACGGTAAAATCTTCGGTATATATGAAGATGTTCTATCTGTTGCTGGTCGCTTATATTATTTCCTTTATGCAGGTCAACCTGACGGGTGGGGGAGAACAGTTTCTTTTGGAGCAGGCGCAATCCGGCAGCCATGCACAAATTATGTGGGTAACGGCAATGATGTTGTTGCATTTCGGTTTTTCCGTTATCTGCGTTTCATCCGGTTTGCCGGGTGGAAGTTTTATTCCTACACTGGTCACCGGTGGATTACTTGGGCAGATTGTTGGTTTGTTGGGAGTGGAATATGGGGTTATTGAGCCGGAGAATGTCAGTTATGTAATGCTGATTTCAATGTCTGCTTTCCTGGTGGCTGTGATACGTACCCCTTTGACGGCTATCGTATTGATTACCGAGATAACAGGACATTTTGAGGTGTTCTATCCATCGGTGGTAGTGGGTGGATTGACTTATTATTTTACGGAACTTCTTCAGATAAGGCCTTTCAACGTGACGCTTTATGAGGATATGATCAATACTCCTGCTTTCCAAGAACAGACAAGGTATAAATTATCCATAGAGGTGATGACGGGTTCGTATATGGATGGCAAACTTGTAGACGAACTTTCTTTGCCTGAAAACTGTGCCATTATCAATGTACACCGGGATGGTAAAGACGCAAAGCCCCCCGGAATACGGTTGATTCCGGGGGACCAGGTTGATATTGAATTGGATGCGCAGGATATTGAAAAACTCTATGAGCCGCTCGTCAGCCTGGCAAACATTTATTGATATGGATGAGGTATCCTTACGCCAGACTGCCTATTTCATCCAGATTCTTCTGAATATCCTGATCAGTCAGCTCGTAGTTTACGAGGTCACCGGAGAGATATTTATCGTATGAGGTCATGTCAATCAATCCGTGACCGGAGAGGTTGAACAGGATTACTTTCTCTTCACCTGTTTCCTTGCATTTGTTTGCTTCGCGGATGGCGGCAGCAATAGCGTGGCAAGATTCCGGTGCGGGAATGATACCTTCAGCTTGGGCAAATAAACAGCCGGCTTCGAATGATTCCAGTTGTTTGATGTCTACAGCTTCCATCAGACCGTCTTTCAATAGTTGAGAAACGATGACACCTGCACCGTGGTAACGCAATCCACCTGCATGAATATTAGCGGGAGCAAAGTTATGTCCCAGCGTGTACATAGGCAGTAACGGAGTGTATCCTGCTTCGTCACCGAAATCATATTGGAATTTACCGCGTGTCAGTTTCGGGCAAGAAGCCGGTTCGGCAGCAATGAAACGTGTTTGCTTACCTTCCAGGATCTTGTGGCGCATGAATGGAAATGCGATACCACCGAAATTGGAACCACCACCGAAACAAGCAATTACCATATCAGGATATTCTCCTGCCATTTCCATCTGTTTTTCGGCTTCCAGACCGATTACAGTCTGGTGCAGAGCTACATGGCTCAATACAGAACCTAATGTATATTTACAATTCGGTGTAGTCTGGGCCAGTTCGATGGCTTCTGAAATAGCGGTTCCCAATGAACCCTGGTAGTTGGGGTGAGCCGTCAGGATATCTTTTCCTGCACGGGTGGACATAGACGGAGACGGTGTAACCTGCGCGCCGAACGTCTGCATGATGCTGCGGCGGTAAGGTTTCTGTTCATAACTGATTTTCACTTGGTAAACGGCAGCTTCCAGTCCAAACAGACGGGCGGCGTAAGCCAGCGAAGCTCCCCATTGTCCGGCACCGGTTTCAGTGGTAACGTTGGTTACTCCTTCTTTCTTGCAATAATAGGCCTGGGGAATGGCAGAATTCAGCTTGTGCGATCCCATCGGACTTACACTCTCATTCTTGAAATAGATATGTGCCGGAGTACCTAATGCTTTTTCCAGTCCATATGCACGAACCAGTGGAGTACTACGATAATATTTGTACATTTCGCGTACTTCTTCGGGAATCTCGATCCACTTATCGGTCTGATTCAATTCCTGTTTACACAGTTCCTGTGCAAAGATAGGATATAAATCTTCAGCTTTCAGTGGCTGTTTGGTACCGGGATGAAGCGGAGGCATCGGTTTGTTCACCATATCTGCCTGTATATTGTACCAATAATGTGGTATTTCCTCTTCCGGGAGGAAATATCTTTTTGTCTTGTTGCTCATAGTGGTTACTTCTATTAAAATTTTTACGAGGCCAAATGTAACTATTATTTTTAAAACAATTTCTTTTTTCTTTTGTTTTTTGTCTATACACATTGTTTTGTTTATGTTTGCCCGATATTTAATTTGATGTCTACATGAAGATTTATCATAAATTCTTGTTGTATCAGAATAAATGGATTCATCCGTACACTCGGATCATTCTTGGAGGGGTGACTTATATAGCCTACCTGGCTTCTATTCTGTTAATTATGGGAGTGGTATATGAACACGGCTTTACTATTTCCGAACACGAGGCTTCTCAACTGCAAACACTCTATCGGTTTGTATGGGGTGTTTTCCTGTCCGAAGTCACTTTGCGCCTGTTATTGGAATACAGGGACACAAAGCGTACTTTTAAGAAATTGACGTGGATATTGATTGCCTTGCTTTACCTTACCCTTATCCCTGTTATTTTTCATCGACCGGAAGAGGAGGGAGCTATTCTGCATTTTTGGGAAATATTGAATGGAAAGCCCTATCATATAGTGCTTCTGTTGATTTTCTCTTTCCTTAATTTATCCAATGGCTTGGTCAGGGTGTTGGGACGGCGAACGAATCCTTCTTTGATTCTGGCTGGTAGTTTCCTGATAATCATCCTTATTGGAACAGGTTTGCTAATGTTGCCCCGATGTACGGTGAGCGGTATTTCGTGGGTGGACTCGCTGTTTATTTCTACCAGTGCGGTTTGTGTCACAGGGTTGACTTCGGTAGATGTAGCGTCTACTTTTACTACACCCGGTTTTGTGGTGATTATCCTGCTGATACAGATTGGCGGCTTGGGGGTAATGACACTGACCAGTTTCTTTGCGATGTTCTTTATGGGGAATACATCCTTTTATAATCAGTTGGTGGTTCGTGATATGGTCAGTTCCAATTCGTTGAATTCGTTACTTTCCACTTTGTTGTACATATTGGGATTCACGTTGGCTATTGAAGGTACCGGTATGCTTGCCATCTGGAGCGACATTCACGGTACGATGGGGATGACGTTTGAGGAAGAAGTGGCGTTCTCGGCCTTTCATGCTATTTCTGCATTCTGTAATGCCGGTTTTTCCACGTTGCCGGGAAATCTTGGTAATCCGCTGGTGATGACAGGGCATAATCCGTTCCTTATCTATATATCCCTGTTGATTATTCTGGGGGGTATAGGTTTTCCGATATTAGTGAATTTCAAAGATATAGTACTCCATCATTTGCGCCGCATCTGGAAATTCCTGCATACGTGGGAGTGGGACAGGCATCGTTTTTATCATTTGTATAATCTGAATACACGGATTGTTCTGATTATGACTTTCCTGCTATTGGTATTTGGTACGGTGCTTATCGCTGTTTTTGAGTGGAATCATGCTTTTGCCGGTATGTCAGTCGCTGATAAATGGACACAGGCGTTCTTTAATGCGACTTGTCCGCGTACTGCCGGATTTACAAGCGTGGATCTGGCTTCGCTGGGAGTACAGAGTGTATTGGTTTATATCTTCCTGATGTGGGTGGGCGGTGCTGCACAGTCCACGGCGGGTGGTATCAAGGTGAATGCGTTTGCAGTAGTTGTTCTGAATCTGGTTGCTGTGTTGCGCGGTACGGAGCGGGTAGAAGTATTTGGCCGTGAACTGTCTTACGATTCCATTCGCCGTTCCAATGCGACGGTGGTGATGTCTATCAGTGTTTTGTTTGTATTTGTGTTTATTCTGACAATCTGGGAACCTCAGGCATCTGTCATGGCACTTCTGTTTGAATGTGTGTCGGCGTTGAGTACGGTAGGTTCCAGTCTGAATCTTACTCCGACTTTGGGGGATAACAGTAAATTGCTTGTTGCTCTTCTGATGTTCATCGGACGTGTGGGACTGATTACTCTGATGTTGGGTATCATCAAGCAAAAGAAACATACGAAATATCAGTATCCGAGTGGGCAGATCATTATAAATTAGTAGTAAGTAGTAAAAACAGAAATTATGAAGTATATTATTATCGGTTTAGGAAATTACGGACACATGCTTGCCGAAGAATTATCAGTATTGGGACACGAAGTAATTGGGGCGGATGTGAGTGCAAGCCGCGTAGACAGTATCAAAGAAAAGATTGCTACGGCTTTTGTGTTGGATGCAACAGATGAACAGGCACTTGCCGCTCTCCCCTTGAGTGGTGTGGATGTGGTAATCGTGGCTATTGGCGAGAATTTTGGTGCTTCTATTCGCGTGGTGGCTTTGTTGAAACAACAAAAAGTGGCTCACATTTATGCGCGGGCCATTGATAATGTACATCGTTCCGTACTTGAGGCTTTTGATTTGGAACGGATTCTTACGCCAGAGGAAGATGCAGCCCGTGGTTTGGTGCATTTGTTGGAGTTTGGCTCCAACATGGAAACCTTCCGGGTAGATACGGATTACTATGTGGTGAAGTTCGCTGTGCCGGAGAAGATGATAGGATATTATGCTAATGAATTGAACCTGGATAAGGAATTCGGCTTGAAGTTATTGGCTTTAAAGCGTGCCAAGACCTTGAAAAACTGCCTGGGCATTTCATTTACCGAACATGATGTGATGAATGAATTGCCTGAAAATGACCAGGTACAAGCTGGTGATGAACTGGTTTGTTATGGACGCTACAAAGACTTCCAGAAGTTCTGGAAAGCGATGTAATTACGCTTTCCTATAAGATTTTCTGTCATCTAATATATCATTCATATTTTCTTGCGCCCATGAAATTAAGGAGTTTATATGGGGCAATAACGACATGGCTCTATCTGTCAGCGAGTATTCCACTTTAGGAGGGACTTGTGCATAGATTTTCCTTTTCACAAGTCCGTCTTCTTCTAATGTGCGTAGAGTAACCGTCAGCATCTTTTGTGATATGTCAGGTATTGTCTTTTGCAGTTCATTGAACCGCATGACAGGTGCCTGCGTCAGTGTGAAGAGCGTCAGTATCGACCATTTATCACTGATTCGTGATAGTATCATTCGGATAGGACAATCGGCATAAGAGCTATTTTGTATATCTATTCTATTCATATCTTACTGATTTATAAAACACTCTACAAAAGTAACTAATATGCCAATTGTATGCAAATAATCTTATTGAAATATATCTGGGCTTGGACTGTTTTAGTGTAGTCCGCTCAGCCACTCTACCATCTTCGGATCACGATGCGAGAAGAAGCAACTGGTATTGGTATCCAGCGCTGCAATCTTTTTCATATCTTCTTTCGTCAGTTCAAAATCGAATACATTGAAGTTTTCAATAATTCGTTCTTTACGGATGGATTTCGGGATAACGACAATATTTCTTTGTATCAACCATCGCAATACGACTTGTGCTATGGATTTACCATATTTGCCTGCAATGGCTGCCAATGTTTCATTCTGGAACATATCGTTTTTTCCTTCGGCAAATGGAGCCCATGATTCAATCTGAACGCCTTTCTCTTGCATGAATACCTCTGCTTCGATTTGTTGATAGAAAGGATTAGTTTCTACCTGATTGACGGCAGGTGTGATTTCATTATGAAGGATCAGATCTACCAAGCGGTCGGGCATAAAGTTGCTGACGCCGATGGAACGAATACTGCCTTCCTTGTATAATTCTTCCATAGCACGCCAAGCACCGTAATAGTCATTGAATGGCTGATGAATAAGGTACAGGTCCAGATAATCGAGTTGCAAACGTTTCATGGATGCTTCGAAGGCTTTCTTTGCTTTGTCATAACCGGCATCTGATATCCAGAGTTTGGTAGTGATAAACAAGTCTTCACGGGGGATACCACTGCGTTTGATGGCTCTTCCTACAGCTTCTTCATTACCATAAGCGGCAGCCGTATCTATAGAACGGTAACCTGTTTCAATAGCGTCATATACACATTGTTCACACAAGGCTTGATCTTCGATCTGATATACACCGAAACCAAGAATTGGCATTTCGATGCCATTATTTAATTTTACTTTCTGCATAATAACTTTCTCTTTATTGATTTTATATTAAAACACTTTACTTCCTTAATATCCCTGGACATTGCAGATTATTGTATTATTTTAAGCCCTTTGGTTATTTGCCTACTCTTTTTGCTAACTCTGCCGGATAGCGGTCGCCTGACACTGGGATAGAATTAAGCATATCATTTATCCTGGTCAACTCTTCCGGGCTTATTTCCACATTTATACTTTGTATATTCTCTTCCAAGCGTTTCAGTTTGGTGGTTCCTGGAATGGGAGCGATCCAGGGTTTTACAGCGAGTACCCAGGCCAATGCAATCTGTGCAGGTGTTACATTTTTCTCTTCCGCCAGCTTTCTCACAAAGTCAACTATAACCTGATTGGCATTCAGATTCTCAGCAGTGAAACGTGGAACGATACTGCGGAAATCGTCTTTACCGAATTGTGTGTCTCTGCTGATGTTTCCCGTCAGGAAACCTTTACCCAGAGGGCTGAAGGGAACGAAACCGATGCCTAGCTCTTCGAGAGTGGGCAATAATTCTTTCTCCGGTTCGCGCCACCACATAGAGTATTCGCTTTGAATGGCAGTCAGCGGATAGACCTGGTGTGCCCGGCGGATGGTCTGTATACCAGCTTCTGATAGTCCCCAATGTAGAATTTTGCCTTCTTGTTTTAATTCTTTCATGGTTTCTGCCACTTCTTCTATAGGAACATCCGGGTCTACACGGTGCAGGTAGTACAGATCTACATGATCTGTCCGCAGACGCCTGAGGGAACCTTCAATAGAGCTCCGTATTACTTCCGGTTTACCAATGACAACTTGTTTACCGTCGATCATCTGAATACCACATTTGGTAGCAATGACTACATCTTTCCGATAAGGTTCTAAGGCTTCACCTACTAATTCTTCGTTGGTGTATGGACCATATACTTCAGCAGTATCAAAAAAGGTGATTCCTTTTTCTATAGCCTGATGAATAAGGTTAATCATTTCCTTCTTATCAGCGGCAGCACCATAACCGTGGCTCATACCCATACAACCTAAACCCAATGCGGAAACTTTAAGTCCGCTCTTTCCTAATTTTCTGTATTTCATAACTCTTGATCTTTTTATTGTTTTTGATGTTGCAAAGGTAAGTGGTGAGATGAAGTTTGTAAATAGACAGATTACTGCTTTATGCACCATTATTACAGTTTTAAGATATTGATTGAATACTTGATAATGAACTGTATACACAGGTTACAGTTTCTTATACCAATATTACAGATTTTGCAATACAAGTGATGGAATGCTGAAAGAAAACTGTTATTTTTGTCATCAGATTAAATTATCAGATTATGGGTACAATCGTAAAATTGAATACTGTTCAGGAGTATAATATGGCAATGGGAGTGGAGACATTGCATCCGCTCGTTAGTGTGGTCGACTTCTCAACATTGAAGTCTTTAAAGCATGGACGTAAGAATTTTGGCTTTTACTGTGTTTTTCTGAAACAGCTCAAGTGTGGGGAATTGTCTTATGGGCGCAGCACATACGATTATCAGGAAGGCACGCTGGTATTTGTGGCTCCTGGACAAGTGGCGGGAATTGATGATGACGGAGAAACACTGAATCCTCAAGGGTGGGTGTTGGCTTTTCATCCCGATTTGCTACGGGGTACTTCATTGGGACGTAAAATGAAAGATTACAGCTTCTTCTCTTATGAAGCCAATGAGGCTCTGCACATGTCCGAACGTGAACGGCAGATTATCTTTAATTGTTTCATTGAAATACAAGAAGAATTGGAGCGTGCCATAGATAAGCATAGTAAAGATATTATTGCCTCTACGATTGAGCTTCTGCTGAATCATTGCCAACGTTTCTATGACCGTCAGTTTATTACGCGTGAAAACATAAATAAAGATATTCTGGTGCGTTTTGAAAACCTGCTCAGTGATTACTTTGAATCAAACCAACCGCAAACTGTCGGTTTGCCATCCGTGCAATATGCCGCAGACCGATTGCATCTTTCTCCTAATTATTTCGGGGATCTGATAAAGAAAGAAACAGGTAAATCAGCGCAGGAATCCATTCAGCTTTTTGTGATAGAGAAAGCAAAAGAACGGCTTTATGATGAGAATAAGACTGTCAGCGAAGTTGCCTATGAACTGGGCTTCAAGTATCCGCATCATTTAAGCCGTCTGTTTAAAAAGGTGGTGGGGATGACCCCGAACGAATACAGAATGTAGTTATTTAATTTTGTACCCTAACAACGAACTGAACTTTTTGCAAATACCAGGGAATAATCCCATTAGCCTTCCACCCAATCCCCATCTTTTGGGGAAGAGTTTCTGGTAGAGTGCCTGGTCAATAAGTTGCAGGCGTGGTTCCCAGTTTTCCACTTCATGCCCGTCTTTCAGGCCGGAGCGGATTTGGGCTTCGTGTCCCCGGAGTGAGTCGGGTTTAATATACTTGGAGTTTGCCATCATAGGCCCGCATACATCGAACCATACTTCGCCACCACTGAATCGGTCGGCCAATCGGGTGAGTAATTGCCGTACCTGCTTTTCATAGAAATACATCAGTACGCCTTCGATAACAATGATAAACTCTCCTTCGGGATGCTTTTTACGGAGATCATCCATCCATTGGGTTTCTAACAAAGAACCGGCAATGTAATGATCGCCCGCAGGTTCCGGTAGTAAATTATGTCGCAAGTCGATTACTTCGGGCAAATCCATTTCGTAAAATATGGCTTTGTCATGTTCTTCAATACGTTGATAGCGGGTATCCAATCCGCAACCTACATTCACTACAATTGGATTCTTTCGTATGGCAATGAAGCGTCGGATGGCATTATCAAAGTATAATCCACGTACGACACATCCTATGGCACTCAATTTGGCACCATCAAATTTGGAGTAATCATATTCAAGACTTTCTGCCAGTTGTTCGGCTTGCCGATCACGCAAAATGGCATCTTTCCGGCGACTCTCTTTGGCTCTCATGTAAAGAGGTATCAGTAGTGTTTCAGCTACTACACTCTTAAATTCATATTTCTTTTTCATTTTTATTTGGGAATTATTGGAGTTAATACGATCTGGCAAAAAAGAACAATATTCAAATTCATTCAAAAAAAAGAGAGAACTTATACTTTGATAAATTCTCTCTTTTTGCTGTTCCTCATATTTTCTTCCGGGGTCCATAGGCTACTTTTATTTTTTGCCAAAGTTACGGTTCTTGAGTAAGGGAAGCAATACCTAAAAGTAGGGAAATTGTGTTTTAGTAATTTCTTTTTCGTGTATATCTCAGATACCAGATACATATAAATAAGGAAACTACTGTGGAAATGGGTGGAGCGAAGCCCATGATAAACAGTGAAGAATTGTCTATCTGGCTGAACCAGTAAGATAACGGAATACGGAACAGGAAGGTCGCTATCAGACTGTGAATCATAGGGAATAGCGAATTTCCCTGTCCACTGAAATAAGAATTGATACAGAAAACGAAACTGACCACGACACAGTCTATGCTGTATCCCCGTAGATATTCTGCTGCCATTGCCACCACCGCAGGATCTTTTGTGAAGAAAGCTGTGAGCGTTTCCGGCAGAAATTGCGAATACAAGCAAAACGATAGGCCAAAAATAAGAGCAAATCCTATTCCGGAAAGTAGGCACCTATTCATTCTCTGTATAAGTCCTGCACCGTAATTCTGTGCTGTCATTGTGGCTACAGCCGATGATATAGCCATAGGAGGTAGCATGGCAAAAACAATAATTTTCTCGACCACACCCAGAGAAGCTGATGCAATGACTCCCATCTGATTCACAATCACAGTGATTATCAGGAATGAAACATTGATCAATGCATCCTGCAATGCTATGGGGGCGCCCAAGGTCAGGACTCTTTTAGATAAAACTCTATTCAATCGGATATCCCGTCGTGTAAACTCGAAATGAAATCCGCGCCGGTATAAAAAACAGAGTGCTATCGTAAAGCTGACACCTTGTGCCGTTACAGTAGCAATAGCTGCTCCGGTAGGACCAAGATGAAAAGCTCCCACTAATATAAAGTCAAGGACAATATTGATTATACAGGCCAGTCCCACAAAATAGAGTGGTGTTTTCGAATCACCCAGTCCGCGCAGGATACCGCACACGACATTATAGCCCACAATGAACAATATACCGGCTGAACAAACCAGAATGTAACTTTTCGTCTCCTTCATAGCTTCTGTCGGAGTGTGCATCAGGCTGGATATTTGGTCATGAAACAATACCATGACCAGAGTCAGTACAATACTGATAATTGAAAATAACCAAACGGAAGAACCTATTGTAGAAGCCACTTGCCGGTTGTCTTTCGCTCCGGTTGCAATGGCAATCAGTACGGTTGTTCCGGTGGTAATACCCAAGATGATACCTGTAATGGTTTGCATCACCTGGCTGCCAATGGCTACGGCCGCTACGCTTGCGGAATCGTCATATTGTCCCACAACAAAAAGGTCGGCGCCTCCATATAGGGCTTGGAGTGCATTGGCTATCAGGAATGGAACTGCAAATTGTAATAGTACTTTAGGAACGTTACCTTGTGTCAAATCTAACTCTTTCATCCAATTTATTCTTTTGTCAATTTAGCAGAAGCTATAGATGTAGCATAAAAAGTGCCGGACAGAATGAATGATTCGCACCATTCATCTTATCCGGCACTATAATTATTTGATTATAATGCCCTCCGATGAGGACTTTTATATTCCTGTCTTTATTTTCGAAATGCAAATTTGGGCATTGTTTTTATAACCACCAAATTTATTCGGAATTTTAATTCTCTTTGCGTGGTTTCGTCTTTATACCTTATTTTTTCGTTTTGGTTCTTTGGTGCTATCAAGTCTCAAAAAAATTATCTTTCTTTGTAGAAAAGAAGAAATGTTTTATGCTCTCATTTGATACTTATATAAGTCGTAAACTGCCACTGGTCGGTCTGATTAGTGCAGTCTTTATCATATATCCTAATATAGCCTGTCTACCTTGGGATATAAAATTTCTGGAAGGAGTAAGTTGTACGGGATTTTATTGGTATTTTGTTTATCGTTTCTTTTTCTTCTGGGGACTGATTTGTTTGCTGTTACGTTATAATTTGCGACAACTGCCGACAGCACAGTTTAAGGAACGTTTTGGCCGTAACTTCTTATATTCATTGGCTGCTTATGCAGGATTTGCATCCATTTCCTATTGGATTCATTCTTATGGTATCCGTACTGATTTTCTGGGTAGTACATTGATCTCCCAATTCTTTATTCTGTGTTCTCTGTGCACACTGATCGGGCATATTTCCATGTTATACTCCACGCAGCGTGAAAAAGAGCGTGAGATAGAACGTCTGCGTATAGAGAATCTGCAAAGCCGATGTGATGCGTTGGCTAATCAGATCAATCCACATTTTTTCTTTAACTCCTTGAATGGAGTGCAATCGCTTATCCGGAAGAAGGATGATGAAAAAACACTGATGTATGTGCATGAATTGTCCGATATCTTCCGTTATATTCTTCAAAGTGATAAGAGAGGACTGGTTACTTTGAGGGAAGAACTGGAATTTATTCAATCTTTCCGTTATGTGATGGAAGTACGCTTTGCCAATAAACTGGTTTTCTCGATCCAAGTGGATGAGGCTATGCAGGATGAACTGACGTTGCCTGTGCTTTCACTGCTTCCGTTGGTAGAGAATGTGACCGTTCATAATATGATAGACAGTGAGCATAAAATGGAAATTACCATCAGACTGAACGAGCAAAAAGAACTGGTAGTGAGTAATCCCATTTATCCTAAACTGTCTCCGCCTGATACGAACGGAACAGGGTTGAGAAATCTGGAAAGCCGTTTTACCTTGTTGATGAACAGGCAAATACGGATAGAATGTGATGAAAACACATTCAGAGTGTATCTTCCTTTAAATAAACAGAACTGATATCAAAATAGCATAGATATATATGATAGTATTGATTGTAGAAGACGAGACTGCCGCTTATGAGAACCTGGTGGATATTCTTGGCGAAGTCTCTTATGATATTCAAATAGCCGGTAATACGGAAAGCGTAACTCAAACCATTCATTGGCTGCAATCGAATCCTGCGCCGGATTTGATATTTATGGATATTCATTTATCGGACGGTTCGGCTTTTACCATTTTTGATAAAATGGAGTTGGAGACTCCTATTATTTTCACGACGGCTTATGACAGATACGCCATAGAAGCTTTCAAGGTGAATAGCATTGATTATTTGCTAAAGCCTGTCAAGGTGGAAGATGTAAAACAGGCGCTGGATAAATACAAAAAACTGACGCACCAGGATGTGATTCACTACTTATCCAAATTGACTCAACTGGTGCCGACTCCTAAATATAAAGACAAGTTATTAATTCCATATAAAGATAAGTTGTTACCTATTGGCCTGAAAGAAGTTTCATGCTTTTATACAGCGGATAAAAACACCTGTATCTACTTGAAAGACGGGAATATGTATCCATACTCCAAAACACTGGAACAGATAATGGCTGTTCTGAATCCGGCAGATTTCATCCGGGCGAATAAGCAATTCATCATAGCAAGGAATAGTGTGACGGATATAACCATCTGGTTTGATAACCGTTTGCTGGTAACATTGGATGTAGAAACTCCCGAACGTATCTATATCAGTAAGAACAAAGCGTCCGAGTTCAAGTCCTGGATAGTGAATAACACGTAAGTTAGAATACGTTAATCAGTAATTATGGTATTTACAACCGTAATTTATCTACGGTTTCTATCAGTAACGATCCCTATATTTGCAATCGGGAACTATTATAAAATTAAAGAGTTATTTCAAGATGAAAAAAGAGAGATTTGTACTTGCATTCTTTACAGGCTGCCTGATTAGTGCGGTAAGCCTACAAGCACAAACCAGCAAGGACAGCACAAAGGTAGCAAGAAGTTATGCGATCAATGAAGTAGTAGTAACAGGTACGCGAAGTGAAACGGATGTGCGTCATTTACCCATGACCGTATCGGTAGTGGGGCGTCCGCAACTTGAAGCGAGCCAGCAGACTTCCGTACTTCCGGTGTTGAATTCACAAGTGCCGGGCTTTTTCTCCACTTCACGTGGCGTAATGGGATATGGTGTAGCTACCGGTGCATCAGGACAAATGTCTTTAAGAGGCATTGGAGGGCCCGCACAGGCCGGCCTTCCCACTACGGGATTATTGGTTTTGATTGACGGACATCCTCAGTATATGGGACTGATGGGACACCCCATTGCCGATGCATATCAGACCATGATGGCAGAACGTGTGGAAGTGCTCCGTGGCCCCGCATCTGTGCTTTATGGTTCTAACGCCATGGGTGGGGTTATTAACATTGTTACCCGTAAGATGCAGGAAGACGGAATACGTACAAACATCAACATTGGTGCCGGGTCCTATGGAAGCGTACAGACCGAAGCCACTAACCGCATAAGGAAAGGGCGCTTCAGTAGTACGGTGACTGCCTCTTATAACCGTACAGACGGACATCGCGCTGACATGGCCTTTGAACAGTACGGCGGGTATGCCAAATTGGGCTATGACTTTACGGATAACTGGAAAGTTTGGGGCGATGTAAATGTCACTCGTTTTAATGCTACTAATCCGGGATCGGTAATGAAACCATATATAGACAATGATCAGCGTATTACACGTGGCATGACTTCTTTTGCATTGGAGAATCATTACGAAAAGACTTCCGGTGCATTGAGTTTTTTCTATAATTGGGGTGATCACTGGATAAATGACGGATATCAGCCAGGAGGAGAACCGCTTCAGTATCGTTTCAACTCTAACGATCAGATGCTTGGAGTATCATGGTATCAGAGTGTACAACTTTTCCAAGGCAACAGACTGACTGTAGGAGCTGATTATTTTCACTTTGGCGGTGAGGCATGGAACCAATTCTTTGATGGGCATCGTGAAACTTCGGCGAATAAGTCATTGAATGAAGTAGCAGGTTATGTAGATTTTCGTCAGGATATTGCTGCATGGCTTACGCTGGATGCCGGAGCACGAGTAGATTATCATTCGCAAACGGGTACAGAGTTCATTCCGCAAGTGGGGCTGGCTTTCCATCTTCCGGAGAATGCAGAAATCAAGGCAATGGCAAGTAAGGGATTCCGCAATCCTACCATTCGTGAAATGTATATGTTCCCTCCGCAGAATCCGGATTTGAAACCTGAGAAACTTTGGAATTATGAACTTTCTTTCTCACAACGTCTTATGGATAATCGTTTGTCCTATGGACTCAATGTGTTCTATATCAATGGTGAAAATCTCATTATACGCCTTCCAAATCCAAATGGTAGCGGTATGTTGAACCAGAATTCCGGCGAGATTGAAAACTGGGGAGCGGAAGCTAATGTAGGGTACCAGTTTAATCCGGTGTGGAGCGTGATGGCAAATTACAGCTGGCTTCACATGGAAAATCCGGTATTGGCTTCTCCGGAGCATAAACTGTATGGAGGAGTGAACTTCAGAAAAGGACGTTGGAGTGCATCTACCGGTATCCAGTATGTGAAGGGGCTTTATACAGATCTAGATGCTGCGACAAAAGAGAACTTCGTGTTATGGGATATGCAGGGAAGTTTTAAGGCGACCAATTATCTGTCATTCTATGTGCGTGGTGAGAACTTGTTGGCACAACGTTATGAGATCAATGCAGGCTATCCTATGCCGAAAGCGACTTTTATGGGTGGAGTAAATATCAATTTTTAATAAGCATATTATATGAAAACAACAACTATCAGACTTTATTCACTGGATTACAGCAATGTGAAGACATATTTTGCTGCAGCCCTTTTCATTCTGGGTAATCTGGTTTTGCCACAACTTTGCCATCTTATTCCACAGGGTGGTCTTACTTTCTTACCGATTTATTTCTTTACGCTTATTGCTGCTTATAAATACGGTTGGAAAGTCGGATTGCTGACAGCCGTCTTTTCACCGGTTTTGAACCATCTGCTTTTCGGTATGCCTCCTGCGGGAGTATTGCCGGCCATCCTTTTAAAATCCGTTTTACTGGCAGTGGTTGCCGGATATGCAGCCAATCGTTTTAAACGTATCTCTATTCCTGTTTTAGCATTAGTAGTACTGGCTTATCAGTTTATCGGGACGCTGGGCGAGTGGGCAATGGTAGGTAACCTTGCGCTTGCTTTTCAGGATTTTCGCATCGGCATACCGGGGATGGGATTACAGATTCTCGGTGGTTATTTGTTTATCAAGTATTTGGTTTATAAATGATATTCCATAAAATAAAAGTATGTTACGAAAAATCAGACTAACGTTTGCCATATTCTTTTTCGTGCTGATCACGCTTTTGTTCCTCGATTTTACGGGAACGTTGCATGCTTGGTTCGGTTGGATGGCTAAAATTCAGTTTTTGCCTGCTTTGTTGGCATTGAATGTCGGGGTTGTGATAATCCTGATAGCATTGACACTGCTCTTTGGGCGTGTGTATTGTTCTGTAATCTGTCCGTTGGGTGTATTTCAGGATGTAGTTTCATGGTTGGGTAAAAAGCGGAAAAAGAATCGCTATTCGTATTCACCTGCACTTAATTGGTTGCGTTACGGAGTGCTGGGAGTATTTATTCTGGCTCTGATAGGAGGAGTTGGTTCGTTGGTCGCCTTACTGGCACCTTATAGTTCTTACGGGCGAATAGCTTCCAATCTGTTTGCTCCGATTTATCAGTGGGGAAACAACCTGCTTGCTCTTTTGGCCGAACGGGCAGATAGCTATATGTTTTATTCTGTAGACGTCTGGATGAAGGCTATGGGAACTTTTGTGATAGCTGTTCTGACATTTGTTATTCTGGCTGTGCTGGCCTGGCGCAATGGGCGTACATATTGCAATACAATTTGTCCGGTAGGAACAGTATTGGGATTCTTTTCACGTTTTTCTTTTCTGAAACCGGTAATCGATACGAGTAAATGTAATGGTTGCGGTTTGTGTGCACGCAATTGTAAGGCGGCGTGCATTGATTCTAAAAATCATGAAATAGATTATAGCCGCTGTGTGGTTTGTATGGATTGCATCGGTAAATGTAAGAAAGGAGCCATCCGTTATGAGCGTCCGCATAAGGAAGTGCGGAAACCGTTAGCTGCTGAAAAAGTAACTGGTGTGTCACCGGAACAGGTGGACAATGCACGCCGTGCTTTCTTCTCTGCCGGCGCCGTGTTTGCTGCAAGTACATTACTGAAGGCACAGGAGAAAAAAGTGGATGGTGGATTGGCTGTCATTGAGGATAAGAAAATACCGGAACGGACCACATCTATAGTACCGGCAGGTTCACTGAGTGCCCGTAACTTTGCGCAGCATTGTACAGCTTGCCAGCTTTGTGTATCAGTGTGCCCTAACCAGGTTTTACGCCCATCCGGTAATTTGATGACGTTGATGCAGCCGGAGATGTCTTATGAGCGTGGTTATTGCCGTCCGGAATGTACTAAGTGTGCTGAGGTATGTCCGGCGGATGCCATTCATCCCATCAGTCCGGCAGATAAATCGTCTATCCAGATCGGTCATGCCGTATGGATCAGGAAGAATTGTGTGCCGTTGACTGATGGAGTAAATTGTGGTAACTGTGCCCGTCATTGCCCGGTAGCGGCGATAGAGATGGTTCCGTCTGAGGTTGATAATCCGGATTCTCCAAAGATTCCGGTTGTCAATGTCGAGCGTTGTATTGGCTGTGGTGCCTGTGAGAATCTTTGTCCGGCACGTCCTTTCAGTGCTATCTATGTGGAGGGACATGAGAGACATCGGGTGATATAAAGATGATAATGTGATAGGGTGATAAAGTGATAAATGTTAGAAGAACAGATATGGAAGAACATAATAAAAATATAAACCGTAGGGATTTTCTGAAAATTGTGGGCATCAGTGCCGCTACGACAACGGCTGCTGCGACTCTTTATAGTTGCAAACAGAAGGATGGGGTGATTCCGGGAGGCAGTGCATCGACTCCGGTGCCTACTGATAAGATGACTTACCGCACTTCTGTGGCTCAGGAAGATCGTGTTTCACTTCTGGGTTATGGCTGTATGCGCTGGCCGACTGTTCCTTCACCGGATGGGAAAGGAGATATGATTGACCAGGATGCTGTGAACGAATTAGTAGATTATGCCATTGCGCACGGCGTGAATTATTTCGATACATCTCCGGTGTATGTACAGGGATGGTCGGAAAAATCTACTGGTATTGCATTAAAACGTCATCCGCGCGAGAAACTGTTTATTGCTACAAAGTTATCCAACTTCAGTAATTATAGCCGTGAAAACTCCATAGCCATGTATCGTAAGTCTTTCGAAGATTTGCAGACAGATTATATCGATTACTATTTGTTGCACTCTATCGGTAATGGTGGAATAGAAGCATTCAAAGCGCGATATATAGACAATGGTATGATGGAGTTTCTGTTGAAAGAACGTGAGGCAGGGCGTATCCGTAATCTGGGATTTTCTTTCCATGGCACGGTGGATACTTATGACTATGCACTTTCTCTGCATGATGAGGTGAAATGGGACTTTGTACAGATACAGCTTAATTATGTGGACTGGAAACATTCTTCAGGACGTAATGTAAATGCGGACTACTTATATGATGAATTGGTAAAGCGCAATATTCCGGCAATCATTATGGAGCCATTGCTGGGGGGAAGATTATCTAATGTACCGACTCATATTATGACACGTCTTAAGCAGCGCCGTCCGGAAGATAGTGTGGCTTCGTGGGCTTTCCGTTTTGCAGGCTCACCGGAACTGGTGTTAACGGTATTGAGTGGCATGACGTATATGGAGCATCTTCAGGATAATATTCGTACCTATTCTCCGCTGATTCCTTTGACAGATGATGATAAGGAGTTTTTGGAAGAAACGGCACAATTGATGTTGAAGTACCCTACTGTACCGTGCAATGACTGTAAATACTGTATGCCTTGTCCGTATGGCATTGATATTCCTGCTGTGCTTATACATTATAATAAATGTGTGAATGAGGGGAATGTACCGAAGAGCCAACAAGACGAGAATTATAGAAAGGCACGCCAGGCTTTTCTTGTTGGTTATGACCGTAGTGTGCCACGCCTGCGACAGGCAAATCATTGTATTGGTTGCGATCAATGTTCGCCTCACTGCCCGCAGAGTATTAATATTCCCAGGGAGTTGCGTCGTATCGACGGGTTCGTGGAGCAACTGAAACAAGGAACATTGTAAGAGAGCTACAAGCTACATGAGCTATAAGTTACGAGCTACAAGTACCTTTCGGTATGATAGCCGGATGAATATTCTTTCGCCTGCAAATATAGCGCAGCCACTTGTAGCTTGTAGTTTATGTAGCTAATAAACTAATTTAGAATGAGAAAAGATAAAAAACGTATGTGGCTTTGGATTATGTTGGCGGTTATAGGCATAGTATGCGTTTCCGTATTTATTTTTATTAATCAGCCGAGTTTCGGAAGGTTGCCTCAGGAAGCGCGTTTAGAGCGAATCAAACGCTCACCTCATTACCGTGACGGTCAGTTCAATAATCTGCATTCGACGCAGATGATGACCTCGGATGAAGGGCGTTTTGGTGCTATGCTTTCTTTTTTATTCCGTAAAACAGAGAATCTGCGTCCGGAGAATGAAGTTCCGGTTATCAAAACGGATTTGCATAAGTTGGGGCGTGATGAAAATGTGCTGGTCTGGTTTGGACATTCTTCCTACTTTATTCAGGTAGATGGAAAGCGATTTCTGGTTGATCCTGTTTTTTGTATGGCTTCGCCTGTATCTTTCGTCAACAAACCATTTAAAGGAACTGATGTCTATAAACCGGAAGATATGCCGGATATCGATTATCTGGTGATTTCTCATGATCATTGGGATCACCTGGATTACCGGACAGTGAAAAGCTTGAAAGAGCGGGTAGGAAAAGTGATTTGCGGACTGGGTGTCGGCGAACATTTCGAATATTGGGGATATGATAAAGACCAACTGGTAGAATTGGACTGGTATGAAGATGCTGTTTTAGAAAATGGTTTTGCTGTCCATTGTCTTCCGACACGCCATTTTTCCGGTCGTGGTTTAAAGGCCAATCAGACATTGTGGGCATCCTTTCTGATAGAAACTCCGTCACAGAAAATATATATGGCCGGTGACGGTGGTTATGACTCTCACTTTGAGGAAATAGGGAAGCGTTTTCCGGATATAGACCTTGCGATTCTGGAAAACGGCCAGTATAATGAAGATTGGAAATATATTCATCTGATGCCTTCCAATATGGCAAAGGCAGCTAAAGGACTGAAAGCAAAAAGAGTAATGACTGTACATCATTCAAAGTACGCATTGGCAAAGCATCCCTGGGATGAGCCTTTGGCGAATGAGAAGAAGATGCAGGAACAAGACTCGCTGAATATGGTGATTCCTGAGATAGGGGAGGTAATGCCGTTATAGAATTTTCATCTCTGTAATAATAGTGAGTGGCTGATATTATTGCTATGTAAAGGCAATGATATCAGCTTTTTTGTTTTTTCCTATCCCAAAATAGTAGACTTTTTGAGTATTGGTGTAACTTTGTCAGCAGATATTAAAAATATTCTAAATACGAATCTTATGAAACAAGAAGTCTTATTCCTGCTTTTAAATGAATATGCCGACTGGGAAGGCGCTTTCCTTGCCATTTCCCTAAATACCGGGGTAATACCAGGTAGTGAAGTGAAATATATACCGAAGGTAGTTGCCCCTACATTGGATGTTGTGCGTTCTGTAGGCGGTTTTCGTACTTTACCTGATTATAGTTTTCAAACGATGCCTGCTGACTATGCGGCATTGGTACTGGTTGGTGGTATGCACTGGCAATCGCCTGAAGCAGAACTGGTGGTGCCAATTGTGCAGGATGCATTACAGCGTGGCAAAATAGTTGGAGCTATTTGCAATGCTTCTGCCTTTATGGGAGCGCATGGTTTCCTGAACGATGTAAAGCATACCAGTAATACGCTTCCATATCTGAAGCAATTTGCAGGTAGTGCATATACCAATGAAGCCGGGTATCAGGAAAAGCAGGCAGTCAGCGATAAGAATATCGTAACTGCTAACGGAACCGGGCATTTGGAGTTTACCCGTGAATTATTACTTCTTTTGCATGCAGATACTCCGGAAAAGATTGATGCTGCTTATGATTATTATAAAAATGGCTTTGTGAGGTAACTTTAGTCTTGTTATTATTCATATTCCTCAATCACATTGCGGAATATATCTACTCCGACGATTTCTCTTGTTGAGACATCTGTGACCCATAGCCGATTGTTATAAACCAATAACTTCTGTCCGCCTTTGAATGTATAGCCGGGCACTGATTTGAAGGTCAGGAAGAATTTCTTTTTCTCTCTGTCATAGCATCGGATACTACCGTCAGCTGCTGAGATGTACATCAGATTTTTGTATAAGGCTATTCCTCTGGGATTAAATTCCAGAGGAAGCGTGACTGGTAGTCATTGTGATATTGCTTCCCTTCTGGATAAGGGTAGTATCGATCACATGTATTTTCCGGTTGCCATATTGTCCGTAATCGGCGAGAAATACTAATCCGGTTGTATCTACTGCCATCTGATGCGAATAAAATCCGTTGTTTACATCGAAACCATCCAGACTTCCACGTGAGTAGTAATTTATATTCTGATATTTTTCCGCACTCACATCACTTTGCAAGGTTACTTGCAGACCATCTTTCATGCGCACTATTATGTAATTGTCTACAATAGCCATTGCATGTGTATGAAACAACTGTGCGTTTCCATGCCCCCAGTTACGGTTCCCGATTCGGGTGATAAATTTCAGTGTATGTACATCGAACACATCAATGCACGAGCCTATATTGGCGAGATAAAGTCTCTCATTAGCTACGGAAATGGCTTCTACGTAATTACCAAATGTTTGCGTTGCATCATTGTAGGTCCATGTATTTAATGAACCTAATTTCTGATGAGCGGACAAACTGTATAATTCCACGCTGAAATGTCCGTTTTGAGTATTGGCAATGAAAAGAGTGTCACCGTATATATATGTACAACCGGGCATGAATTCACCGGAAGCATACCCAAGCTTTTCTGCATTAATCACTTCTCCGGCTTTGTATGAGTAGTAATAATGTACGGATGAAGGTTGTTCCGGTTCCACTTCCCGGATTACGTCTTCTATCTTTGTCTTTTCACATGAAAGCAGGCATAAACCTGCGAATAGTATATATATTATCTTCATTTCTTTCTTCTTATTTCAATTCATTTAATGGGATGCTTGTCACTGTACCTGTTCCGCGGTTTATCACAAAGAGAGTCTGGCGGGCCAGGGCTATTTTCTCCGGATTGCTAAAAGACTTTCCGTTTATGGTTGAATAGTCTTTTAAGATGCTTCCATCCTGGGGATTGATCTCTACAAGACATTCTGTCTTTTGATTTAAAGTCACAAACATACGACCGTCCCAGGAAACCACATCATAGGCTTGCGTTGGTAACTTCAGGGTGCGGACCGGGTTTAATACTTTCTGTTCACGCATGGTAGTAAGATCATAGGCATAGATTTCCTTTTTACCAATGTGGGTGGTATAAAGTATATTGTCTTTATCTATCGTCATTCCGTATGTTCCCATTACTTCACCTACATTGTTGAAACGGCAATAGTTCGGTATGCGCATACAATTATCCGCTGTGACATCTTTTTCCATAAAGACGCAAACACGTCTTTTATCACGGATGAATACACAACCGTTTTTTACTAAAGTTTCGAAAGCATGTACGGTTTGATAGCTGCCTTCACCCCATTGTCCGTTTCCGATACATGTTATAAACTCCAGTGTCGTGGCATCAAAAACATCCGTCCGGCTACTCGTATTGGTTACATATATTTTGCCATGGGCGGCTGTAATTCCATTGGGCTCACCGGCAAAAGTTTCGGATGTGCCGTTGCGTGTCCAGTTCTTGATACGTCCACAATGGATTACTTGCTCGTTTTTCTCTTGGAAGACTTCTACGCTATAGTTTCCGGTAGCATTATTAACTATGTAAATGCGATCCTGATAGGCTGTAACATCTTTAGGTTTGAAAGTCGTTTCCGTAGCTTCGGGTACGTCCGACCATTTTAATGACACCGATAATGGGGTGCCGTTTGCAATGTTTTCGTTGTCTTCTACCGGATGAAAACCGAGGCCGCCGTCTATTGCATCCAGTTCCGGATCTTCTATAACGAATGTGGAACCTACATATTTAGAACTGCCGTATAGGGTGGTCGCATTTTTGCGGGTATGCATAAAACGCCGTGAATAAACAGGGAGACGTTTCTCTTGGCCTAACTTCAGATAGACAGCACGTCCCAAGGTGATCCATCCGGGACCTGTCTGTTCATAGGTCATGTTACCGTCGTGCCCGTATCCGAGGCAATGCCCTATTTCGTGGAAGACGGTATGTATGTTGTATTCATCATCGGGATAATGCTGTAGAAAGCACCATTCTGCCAGACCTAAAGTGTAGCCTCCACCCAAACCGTTTACACCACTGACGTGCCCGAGAAGGTATGCGCTGTGGTTTAGTACTTTCTGCTTCAATTGATCGATATTGATGACTGTCTTATTATTATCGCTATGTAGCTTTCCTCTGTATTTCTCCAGCTCGTCTGCGAATTCCTGTGAAGAAAATGCGTATGCCAGGTTTAACATCAGAGCCACGCCTTCCCGACAATGGGCGGGGCGTATCGGATAAGCCCAACTGCCGTCGCGGCTATAGGCCGAAAAGGAAACCTTGTATTGGGGTATTACACCGGTCATTTTCTTATAAAGCGGATCTTCACAGTCGATGCGTAAAGTCAAATCTGCCGCACCGATATGGGGATTAGCTTTGATCACGATTATCTTTCCGGAAGCAGTGGTGTATTCCTTGTCTCCGGAAATTATGGGAAGCGCTTTATGAAATTCAATGAAGCCGGGTACCGTTTCAAAATCAGCCAACAGAAATTCTTCATCGTAACCGACAATGCTTGCCCAAACTTTCACATCCTTAATCGGACGGGGGCAGAAAAAGCGAACGAACAGTTCCTGCTTTTCATTGATAGACACTTGTAGTGGAGCATTGACACGAAAACTTCTTTGGTTGGCATCGAACAGAATATCTTCTGATTCCCCATCCTGTAACATTAGCATGGAAACTTCCGGAGTATAATCTTCCGCCTTGACTTTTATGACTCCTTGTACACGTTCTTCGGGAACAGGAGGATCAATATAATTAATGATTGTCTCTTCAGAACAACTGGATAAGAGACTGAGAATGATTAATAAAACAGCTAGTTTAATATTTGTCATCATGTATGTGTTTTTTATGAGCCGGCAAAGATAGTAATTTATTCGTGAGTTAAGGAATAAGGCTTATTAAGTTTCAGAGCAACTGCATTAAAGAATTGTTTCGTTTCTTTCCGGTTATGAACAAAACGATAATCCGATATGATAAGCACCTCTAATATAAATAATAAATATTTATGAAACAAAACATTTGCGAGATCAGTCGCATACTTAGGGGGTCTCAGTATGATACTTAGGGTACCTCAGTATCATATTGAGGTACCCTAAGTATCATACTGAGATAGCCTGATTATAACACACTTGATAATCAAGTATTTACAAAACTAATCTTTGGTGGTTATAAATTAGAACAAATAAACTATTGAAATAATGAATTAATTCGTTTCTTTCCGGTTATGAATTAAATAGGTACGCGGACTATGCGGATAAGACGGACGAACGCGGACTTTAGTTTATTGCCCAATCGGATTACATACCCTTTTTTATGTTAAAACGAAAGATCCTATTAAACTTTTTGCTTTTCCTGTTGTCTTATAAACATCAAGATTCAATAGGTATAAATAAAATATAGTATGGTATTAGTTTTATGAAACGGGCGGGACATTTTCGCCCGTTTTTATTTCTTTTGCTTTTCCCTTGCATTTTTGCCTCCCTTTTTGTTCCTTTGTTCCCGTTAATTGTAAACAAATGGTAGAATGAGAAACGTATTTTACTTCTGGATATGTATAGCGATGTGGCTGTTGTCAGCTTGTTCTTCTCAGAAAAAAGAGGATAGAGGAGATATACAGGTACTGATGAAAGACAGTGTGGATGCCAATGGTTTGCAACGTATGCAGGTATCTGATAGTAAGACCAGTTTTACTTATAAAGGTAAGGAATATCAATCGAGCGTGGTTCGCAGACCGGATGACAGTTTACCTGTTGTGATTAATGAACAAGGAGATAAATTTGTTGATAACAGCATCACCCTGCGTATAACTTCCGGCGGCAAGTCTATTGTTGACAAGGTGTTTACAAAAGAGAGTTTCGCTTCGTTGGTGGATGCAAAGTTCATGAAACATTCTATTCTTGAGGGACTGGTGTATGATAAGACCACACCTCAGGGGATCGTTTATGCGGCAAGTGTGTGCTATCCGCAGTCCGACCTTTACATTCCACTATCGATCACTGTATCTGCCGATGGCAAAATATCCTTGGCGAAAGAAGAATTGCTGGAAGATTTGCACGAAACAGACAGCATCTGATCAAAGATTCCAGATTGTTTCCTAATTTATGAGTTTCCTTTGCCGGTATGAAAATCCTGATTGTAGAAGATGAACCGGATTTGCGGGAAACGATCCGCATTTCCCTTGTAAAAGAGCATTTCGTTGTGGAAACTGCTGCCGATTACTTTTCGGCACTGGATAAAGTGAATGATTACGATTATGACTGTATCCTGCTGGACATTATGTTGCCCGGTGGAAGCGGTCTGGATTTGTTGCGTGAACTCAAACACCTGCATCGTAGTGACAGTGTGTTGATTATTTCTGCCAAGGATTCTTTGGATGATAAGGTCGAAGGGCTGGAACTGGGTGCCGATGACTATCTTACGAAGCCTTTCCATTTGGCCGAACTCAATGCGCGGGTGAAGTCTGTTATTCGCCGCCGGCAAGCAAAGGGTGATGTTTCCATTACAATGGGAAATCTGTTGCTGTATCCTGACAAGCGCCAGGTAGAGGTAGGAGGAGTGTCTTTGCAACTTAACCGGAAAGAATTCGATCTGCTTTATTATTTTATAGTCAATCCTGATCGCGTTATTAATAAAATGAGTCTTGCGGAGTCTGTGTGGGGAGATAATATCGACCAGGTAGATTCATTGGATTTCATTTACTCACAAGTGAAAAATCTTCGTCGTAAACTGAAACAGGCTGGAGCTACCGTGGAACTGAAGGCGGTATATGGTTTTGGCTATAAACTCTCTGAAGTATGAAATTGCTTCATTATACCTACCGGAAACTCTCGTTGCTACTATTGCTGTTGATGGCGGTATGGGGTGTGTTGTTTTATTATGCCATTATTGACGAAGTGATGGATGAAACGGATGATACGCTTGAAAATTACAGTGAGATATTAATCAATAATGCCTTGATGGACCCGTCTGTTCTTGATACGGAGGGAACATTGATGTCTTTCTACAAATTCCGGCCTATATCCGAAGAAGAAGCTGAGGACTATGATGAAGAGTTTTATGACTCTACCGTCTATATAGAAAGCGAAGATGAATACGAACCGGTGAGGGTACTAAAGACTGCTTTCCGTATGCCGGACGGGCAGTTTTATGAGCTGGAACTGATGATTTCCATCTTGGAGCGTGATGATATGGTGGAGGCTATCCTGTGGTATTTGGGAGCACTGTTTCTGCTGTTTTTGATTTGCACATCCATTGGGACACGACTGATACTGCAAAGTGTATTTCGCCCGTTGCATCGCCTGCTGAACTGGCTGCAACAAATTCAGCCGGGCAAGGAGCTTCCGGTGTTGGACAACCCGACGAAGATACGGGAATTTCAGCAGTTGGGTGATGCGGCTGTAGATATGGGAAACCGTAGTTATAAGGCGTATGAGGAACAGAAGCAGTTTATAGAAAATGCTTCGCATGAGCTGCAGACGCCGCTTGCCATTGTTCGTGGCAAGATTGAGTTGCTTGCGGAGAATGAGTCGATGACGGAAGAACAGTTGAAAGAACTGGATGAAATATATACTACATTGGGCAGAGCTGTCAGGCTGAATAAATCTTTGTTGTTGCTTTCCCGTATTGAAAACGGACAATATACCGAAACAGAAGATGTTTCGGTAGATGAAGTCTTGGATGAACTATTGCCTGATTTGATGGATATATATGAAGGCAAGAAAATACATCTGGTACGTACGAAAGAGGCGGAACCTTTCGTGATTCGCTGCAACCTTTCCCTGGCACAGATTTTGGTTTCCAATTTGGTGAAAAACTCTTTGGTGCATAATCGTGAAGGCGGTGAACTGCATATAGCGACTACGCCTTCTTCTCTTACTATCATGAACAGTGGTGAACATCCGTTGGATGGAGAAAAGTTGTTCCGGCGTTTTTATCGCAGTATTGACGGGAAGAAGGATTCTACCGGTTTGGGGCTTGCCATCGCCCGTTCCATTGCTTTGTCCGCCTCTCTCAGTCTGACTTATAAGTGGCAGGAAGGAATGCATCTGTTCTTGCTTGTTAAAGAATCTCAAAAGAAAAGCTAAAGGCGAATATTCCCAAATCTTTCCCGATTCAGTATCGTTATTTGCAGTGTGAATAAAAACAGGAAATAAATTAGTAACACTTAAAAACAATAACGATTATGAAGAAGATTTTATCTATTCTCGTATTGGCTATCGTAGCCGTTCAGTTCGCTTTTGCCGGTGATGTGATTACCAAAGACATAAAGGAACTTCCATTGACTGCGCGTAACTTTATCAATCAGTATTTCAGTAAACCGCAGATTTCATACATCAAGATAGACAGTGAGTTCCTGTCCAAGAAGTATGAAGTGACACTGACTGACCGCACGGAGATTGACTTCGACAAGAAAGGTAATTGGACGGAAGTAGACTGTAAAAAGAATGCTGTGCCTGCCGCCCTTATCCCAGCTTCTGTAAAAGATTACGTAAAGGCTAATTTTCCTAATGAAATTATCACTAAGATAGAGCGTAAAAGTACGGGGATTGAGGTGGAACTTGCCAATGATTTCTCTTTGAAATTCAATAAGAAAGGACAGTTTGTCAGTTTGGATGACTAATGGAGGGAGAAAATGATGAAAACAAGATTCTTGATGTTAGCGATGATGATGTGCATGACCGCACTGACATTCAGTGCATGCAGTGATGATGATGACGATGATAAGGGTATCAATGTGCCGGAGGCTGTAACACAGGCTTTGAAGCAGAAGTATCCAAGTGCTACGGACGTAGACTGGAAACAGAAAAGCTCGTATTTTGTAGCCGATTGCTGGCTGGACGGAAAAGATTCCGATATATGGTTTGATGCCAATGGAAACTGGTGGATGACAGAATCGGAAATATATTGGAATGACGTTCCCGGAGCTGTCCAGACTGCATTTAATAATAGCGAATATGCAAACTGGGTACAAGATGATTATTATTTCTTGCTGTATCCGTTGCAACCCATGCAATATGTGATTGAAGTGAAGCAGGGGAATCAGAAGTATCAGTTATTCTATTCGGAAGATGGAGGGCTGATGAATACTGTGAATGTAACGGGAAAGGATGATACGATTTATCCACCGGAAGAGTGAGAAAGTTACCAGCTACAAGCTACGAGCTACAAGTTGCTGCGCTATGTCAGTCTTTAAACTATTAAACACTATCAAGCCGCAAGGACTTGTAGCTCGTAGCTTGTAGCTTGTAACTTTCTCACATCGGTCGGTAATCTTTTGCCAATCCACCTTCGCTGGTTTCTTTATAGAGTGAAGGCAGGTCGTTTCCGGTTTCTTTCATTACTTCTACAACCTTATCGAAAGATACGCGGTGCATTCCATCGGTGAATGAGGAATAAAGGTTGGCATCCAGTGCACGGGCGGCGGCATATGCGTTTCGTTCGATACAGGGGATCTGTACTAATCCGCAAACCGGGTCACAGGTCATTCCCAGATGATGCTCTAATCCCATTTCAGCTGCATATTCTATTTGAGCCGGACTGCCACCGAATAATTGATTGGCAGCGGCTGAGGCCATAGCACAAGCTACACCCACTTCTCCCTGACATCCAACTTCCGCTCCCGATATGGATGCGTTTGTCTTTACAATGTTTCCTACAAGACCGGCTGTGGCAAGTGCGCGGAGGATGCGGATATCGCTGAAATCGCGGCTCTTTGCCAAATGATATAATACTGCCGGCATCACACCGCAGGAACCGCAGGTAGGTGCAGTAACTATGGTTCCGCCTGAAGCGTTCTCTTCACTTACGGCAAGGGCATAGGCAAATACCAGTCCGCGGGATTGCAGGGATTGTTTGTATCCGCTGGCGCGTATATAATAAGTAGAGGCTTTGCGACGCAGGTTCAATGGACCGGGCAATACGCCTTCCTGTTCCAGTCCGCGGCGAACGGCTGCCTGCATGGTTTTCCAAACTTCTTGCAAGTAATCCCAGATATCTTCTTCCTCACATTCCTTAACGTATTCCCAATAACTTTTTCCGGTTTTTTCGCACCATTGCAGAATCTCAGTCATGTGGTTCATAGAGTAGATATCAGGAGTGTTGACGGAAGATGCACCATCGTTTTCTTCGGCTAAAGCACCACCGCCCACGCTAAATACTGTCCATGAATCTGTTTCATTGCCTGCTGCATCTACAGAAACGAACTTCATCCCGTTGGGATGAAAAGGGAGGAATATTTTCGGTTCCCAGATGATTTCTACCGGAGCGGCGGGTTGCAGAGTATCGGTTATGGCTATATTAGTCATATGCCCTTTACCGGTGGCGGCAAGACTACCGTATAAAGTAACTTTAAATGAGGAGGCTTCCGGATGTTTTTCCAGAAATAGCTCGGCAGCTTTGCGAGGGCCCATTGTATGGCTGCTTGATGGCCCTGTACCGATACGGTAGAGTTCTTTGATTGATTTCATACTATTTTATTTATAGGTCAACAACTGTGATTCCTGCACCGCCGAATTGTACATGCTCATCGGCAAAGTGTCTGATACCGGGGACTGTTTGCAGGTACTGGCGGATAAGTGTACGCAAAATGCCCGTGCCTGTTCCGTGAAGAATGCGTACGCGGGACATCCCAACAAGAATGGCATCGTCAATAAAGTAGGTTACTGCCTGCAAAGCTTCATCACCCCGCATACCGCGTACATCGATGTCTTGTTTGAAGTTCAGTTTCTTTTCGTACATACTGTCCTGCGTCTGGTTGCTGACGAATGTGCTTTTGGTAGAACTGTCTACCTTTTGCGGAACAGTGTTTGTACGCTCCAGACGTTCCACTTTAATGGTAGTCTTTATACTGCCGAATGCTATAACGGCATTTTTTCCATTTACTTCCAGAACTTCGCCTACTGAATTCTGTCCTTTTATCTTCACCATCGCTCCCGGCACAATACTTGCCAGGCGCTCTGCTTCCTGCTTGGCTTTTTGCGCAGCCTGTTCCTGCGCTGATAATCCGCTATCAGTATCTTTTGTTTTCTTTTCTTTCTTACGATTCTGCTTTTCCTGCAATTTCTGCATTTTACGGGCTATTTTCTCCTCCTGTTCTTTAGAGGCAAGAGCTTCCATTGATTGTCGGAATTCCGTCAACTCCTGGCGTGCCTGGCGAGTCTTTTCTTTTTCAGCCTGTGCTTCCTTAATGGTACGGATGGTATTCTCAATTCGGGCATTGGCCTCTTGTACCAGTTGTTCTGCTTCTTCCTTGGCTTTTTTAATAATCTCCTTGCGAGATTTTTGTAAGTCCTCCATTTCTGCCTGATAACGGGCGATGGTGTCTTCCATATGTTTCTCGCGTTGGCGGATGGTCTGGCGTTTGCCTTCCCAATATCGCTTGTCGCGTACAATGTCTTGCAGATATTTATCAGCATTGATGTATTCACTGCCCACAATTTCGGATGCGTCAGCAATCACATCTTCCGGAAGACCGATCTTTCTGGCTATTTCTACGGCAAATGAACTTCCGGGGTTACCGATCTGAAGTTGGAATAATGCCTGCATCAGGTGGCGGTCATATAGCATGGCTCCATTTACTACCCCTTCATGGTCTTCGGCAAAGTGCTTCAGATTCTGGTAGTGTGTAGTGATAACACCGAAAGTTAACTTTTGGTTGAAACGTTTCAGTACGGCTTCGGCTATGGCACCACCGATTTGCGGTTCTGTTCCGCCACCGAATTCATCGATCAGGATGAGGCTGCGTTCATTGCAGTTCTTCATCATTATCTTCATATTGGTAAGATGAGAAGAATAGGTACTCAAATCATCTTCAATGGATTGCTCGTCACCTATATCAATGAATATGCTGCTGAAAATACCCGCATGGCTGCGTTCGTGCATGGGAATGAGCATACCACATTGCAGCATATACTGCAATAACCCTACTGTTTTGAGACAAACGGACTTACCGCCGGCGTTTGGACCGGATATAATAAGGATGCGCTGTTTCTCGGTTAGTTCTATATCGAGGGGAACTACCTTTTTTCCATGTTTGGAGAGGGAGAGTTGCAGTAACGGATGGACGGCCATGGTCCAATCCAGTAAGCGCGTATTCTCAAGTGCGGGTTTTATGCCGGATATTTGCAGGGCAAACAAGCTCTTGGCACGGATAAAGTCTATCTCGGCAAGGAATTCGTAAGACTGCAATACCTCGGGAATAGAAGGACGCAGCAGATTGGAGAATTCCACCAGAATACGGATAATCTCTCTACGCTCATCTCCTTCCAGTTCACGGATACGGTTGTTGGCTTCCACTACCTCGGCAGGTTCTATGAACACGGTTTTTCCACTTGCCGATTCATCATGCACGATACCTTTTATCTTCCGTTTCAATCCCGGAGCAACCGGAATTACCAGACGTCCGTCACGCATAGTAGGAGTAACATCTTTGTCTACCACACCTTCGGATTGGGCGTTGCGCAGGATACCATTCAATGAACGGGAAATACTGTTCATGGTGTTTGTCAATTCCCGGCGGATACGTGCCAGTTCGGATGAAGCATTGTCTTTTATCTTTCCGTAAGGTGAAAGTATATTATTTATCTTCTGGATCAATTGCGGGAATGCCAGGATATCTTTGGCGAGATTCCGAAGGCAAGGGTAGGGGGAATCTTCCTCCTCCATATCTTCTTTTCCCAGAAAGCGTACGATGTCCCGTATCGTTTCCAGCGAACGGCGTAAGTCGAAAAGTTCCTGTTCGTCCAGATACATTCCTTCAACGCGTATCCGTTTGAGGGATGGACGGACGTCGAAAAAATACTGTGCGGGGAAGTTGTCTTCTTCCTGTATGATGCGTACAAATTCAGTCACGAGGTTCAGGCGCTCCTCCACTTCCTCAAAGTGATCGGAGAATGCCATATCGGTAACTCGTTCGGCGCCTAACGTACTAAGGCATTTTTCACTTAGTAACTGGCGTATTTGGTCGAAACCTATTTTATATTCAAAGTTCTGCGGGTATATCATGTTGCAAAAGTACGATTTATTCGTGAAAAAAATAGCAGGAAGTTTGTAGATTTAAAAATGATTTGTACCTTTGCACCGCTTTAAGAGAAAAGCACTTCTTGAAAGAGGAGTTTGGAGAGGTGGCAGAGTGGTCGATTGCGGCGGTCTTGAAAACCGTTGTACTGCGAGGTACCCGGGGTT
>NZ_CBVI010000039.1 GCF_000513195.1 Bacteroides timonensis
TAAATATTCGGAAAAAAGTCGGTGGAAATGTTGGCGCGAGTCGATGCCGCACATTTTGGCAATGGCATCCACAGAATAATCCGGCTGTTCCTGCAGAAGTTTGGCGGCATATTCCAGCTTCAGCTTGTTGATGTATTGAGGAAATTTCAGTCCGGTGTTCTGCTGCAAAATCCTGCAAATACGACCTTAAATTTCAGGATTTATCCGTAAGTTTGCATCCCAACAATTTAACTGATTGAGATATGACTTACGATATACCCACAATGGTTTCTGAAGCAACCGGAGTTCTTAAGTCTCTGATTGCTATCCCTTCTCTTAGCCGTGACGAAGAAAAAGCGGCAGATTATCTGCAGAATTACATCGAACTGCAAGGCATGACCACCGGCCGGAAAGGCAACAACGTGTGGTGCCTCAGTCCAATGTTCGATTTGAATAAGCCCACCCTGTTGCTGAACTCACACATTGATACCGTGAAAGCCGTAAACGGCTGGCGGAAAGATCCGTTTACACCCACCATGGAAAGTAACGGGAAATTATATGGATTAGGTAGTAATGATGCCGGTGCAAGCGTTGTCAGCCTATCGCAAGCCTTTCTGCATCTTTGCCGCACCACACAGAAGTACAATCTCATTTTTCTTGCTTCTTGTGAAGAAGAAGTTTCCGGAAAAGGTGGCATCGAGTGTGTATTACCGGAACTTCCCCCGATCCACTTTGCCATTGTAGGCGAACCTACCGAGATGCAGCCCGCCATTGCAGAAAAAGGATTAATGGTGCTGGATGTAACCGCTTACGGCAAAGCCGGACATGCCGCACGAAACGAAGGAGATAATGCCATATATAAGGTATTGGAAGATATCGCCTGGTTTCGCGACTATCGCTTTGAAAAAGTCTCTCCACTGTTAGGACCTGTAAAGATGAGTGTAACACAAATAAATGCAGGTACACAGCACAATGTCATTCCCGACCGCTGCACTTTTGTGGTAGATATCCGCAGTAACGAATGTTATAGCAATCAGGAACTATTTACCGAAATACAAAAACATATTTCTTGCGAAGCCAAAGCACGTTCGTTCCGCTTAAGTTCTTCCCACGTAGAAGAACAACATCCGATAGTACAGCGTGCCGTGGCAATGGGGCGCGTTCCTTTTGGTTCTCCTACCCTCTCCGACCAGGCACTGATGTCATTCCCTTCTCTGAAAATGGGACCGGGAAAGAGCAGCCGTTCCCATACGGCAGATGAGTTTATCTTCATTCAGGAAATAGAAGAAGCGATAGGGTTATATCTGGAACTACTGGATGGAACCACTTTATAGTCTTTAATCCACTGCATACTAACAGTTTTATTAGTTTACTAATAATCAACGCATTGCATTTACCGACTATTTACCAAATAATGTAAAAGCATTTACCGCCGCATGTAACAACCTTTACCACTTATCGTAAAGCTCTTTACCTCCTATTGTAACGACCTTTACCTCGGCATGTAAACAGAGTTACCGTGTGGGGTAAAAAGAGTTACCTTGTAGAGTAACGGAAGTTATGCTACAAGGTAATGTCTTTTCCTGATTTAGCTAGACGCTTTTTCTGTTTATAAACGATATCAGTAGACGGTTCTTTAGATTATTGTACTGTTTCAGTAGTCACTTCTTCCTGAGTCATGCTGATATAGTGGACACCTCTCACAGAGTTGTTCTGATTCTGTTGACAGTCGTCTTGCTGGACTTGCAGAGCCCGTGCTTGCTTGTTCGGCAAGACACAGTGTCATCAATACCATGACTTACATACGACTAAAATCAAACAATTCAGATTCTGTACGCGCACCTTGCATCAATGTTTCTATTTTCTTTGCCATCTCCGGATATTGCCCTGCAACATTATTATCCTCATGTACATCCTTGGATAAGTCATAAAGTTCAAATGTTGTTTTCTCCGGACAACCAACAAACAGTCGCACGCCTTTCCAATTGCCATAACGTAGAGCTTGTCTACCTCCTTTTTCATGAAACTCCCAATAAAGATATTCGTGTTCCTTCTGCTTACCTTTTCCTAACAAAGTCGGCAAGAACGAAATGCCGTCAGTTTGAATATCACGTGTAGTGCCTGTTAACTCGGCAAAAGTTGGCATCATATCCCAGAAAGCCATAATATGGTTATTCGTAACTCCACCCTCGATATGATTCGGGCAACGGATAATCATCGGCATACGAATGCCTCCCTCATAAAGATCACGCTTCACTCCGCGATAAGGTCCGTAACTTTTAAAATAATCAGGGTTTGCCCCGCCTTCTCTATGAGGTCCATTATCAGAAGTAAATACGACAATAGTGTTATCATCAATTCCCAATTCAGCTAACAGTTCCATTATCTCACCCACATATTTGTCCAGACGAGTTACCATTGAAGCAAATGCAGCCAAAGGACGTTCTGCCGCACCATAAGCTCCCCGGCGGTTCGGGTTTTGCTCTGCCCAAGCCTCATCATCTTTTGCCGGAATGAGATTACAATAAGATTGATATACCGAATCTTTCGGCAAAACCAACTCTGCATGGGGAAGAGTATATGATAAATAGGCAAAGAATTTTTCTCCCGCATGGCTGCGAATATACTGTAAAGCCCGATTATGGATTAAATCCGCTGAATACGTACCCTCAGCCTGATTGTAATTCTCGGGAAATTCTACACGTTTTGTACCGTCCCACAGATGATCGGGATAATAATCATGAGCCAATGTTTGGCAATTATACCCCAAGAACTCATCGAAGCCCACTTTGGTCGGATCTGATTCGGAACCCGGATATCCCAAGCCCCATTTTCCAAAACATCCGGTTGCATAGCCAGCCTCATGGAACAGTTCTGCAATAGTATATGTACCGGCAGGCATTGCTACTTGTCCTTCAGGATCCATACGCATGTTGCCGCGAATATATGTATGTCCCGTATGTTGCCCTGTCATCAGTGATGCACGCGAAGGCGCCGAAACGGAAGTACCGGAATAGCACTGCGTAAACCGCATACCTTCATCAGACATCCGTTGCAAATTAGGAGTCTTTATTAAATTCTGCCCATACGGTGAAATATCACCTATACCAAGGTCGTCTGCCAAAATATAAATGACATTGGGACTTTGTTTCCATTCCGCTTCCGGCTGCTGCGCACAGCTACAAGCAACCATAGCTCCTGCGATTCCACAAGAGATGCTAAATAATTTTTGTTTTTCCATCTGAAATCAATTTAGTATTAAATTTATCAATCTATCGTTATTGCCTTTTTAGCTTTCGGAGTAAATAATACATCGTCGATGCAAAGCTTTCCTCCCTTTATCTTAATATTCCGGTTACGGCTACCGGACACCCGAACTTTTTGCTCTCCGTTTCCGGCATAAACTAAATCTTTGACCTCAATGTCTTTTGAGTTATTGAATGAAAGTACCGGCCCTTCCGCAACATCCAAATGTATATTTTCCATCCGTAATCCACATGTTTCATCAACCTGCGCTCCGGTAACAGAATGTATCATACAGTCAGTAAGAGATACATTACTTACATTCATTTCCGGAAGGCCATTGAGAAACATCGCCCTACCAGCATCACGGCATGTGATGTTTGAAATATGTATGTCTTGGAAACACGGAGTGTCATCAGTTACCGGCATAAAGGGAACATCAGTCATTTCACCTCCTTCCGGAATACCATCCGGTTCAGGAGTTTTCTCTTGATAGTAAGAGTCAAACCAAATAGCATAGTTCGCTATATCATTCATCATGATATTGTCTACGTATACATTAGACACAACTCCACCACGACCTCGCTTGCTTTTGAATCGAAGTCCAGTATCAGTATCAATGAAACGGCAGTTCCTCACAGAGACCCTGTCGATACCGCCTCCCGTATCACTTCCGATGACAAATCCGCCATGCCCATGAAACACGGTACAATTATCTATAACAATGTTGGCACAAGGTCCTCTCCTACGTCCCACATCACCAATTCCACTTTTCAGACAGATGGCGTCATCTCCCGCGTCTACCGCACAATTCACTATCAGTGCATTTGTACATGAACTCAAATCAATGCCATCACCATTCTGAGCATTCCAGGGACAACGAACCATAATTCCATCAACCACAATATTATCGCTTAAAATAAAGTTTACATGAAAACTCGGAGAATTCTGGAACACGACACCTTGCAACAGTACTCTCTCGCAACGGACAAAGCGTACCATACGTGGACGTTTCTTGGCTAACTTCTCAGATGATGTTTCAGGATACCATATTGCTCCATCCTGTTGTACAGTCCCACCTGTTTTTATAAAACTATTCCATTCTGCATTGCTAACCTTAAAACGCTTGACCGGACGCCATAATTCTCCGTTACCATCAAATACACCTTCACCGGTAATTGAAAAATTACTTTCATGATAAGCACTGATAGGAGATTGGCAACGGCTTCCAGAAGTGCCCTCATCCGGTGATAATAAAGGATATTGCGTTTTATCAGGTGTAAATAAAACAATTGCATTTTTCAAAACATGCAAGTCGATATTACTTTTCAAAACGATAGGACCAGTAAGCCATATCCCCTCCGGAACAATTAAATGCCCTCCGCCACGTTCCGACAAGTCTGCTATAGCCGCCGCAAATGCCTGAGTATTCAATGTCATGCCATTACCGATACCACCATACTCAGCCAGAGAAACTTCCAGTTCAGGAATGGCAGGAGTAACCGCTTTTGGAATATCAAAAGGCAAACCTTGATAGTATTTACCGTATCCTTCCGCTTTACAGGGAAAAACAACAAACAATATTACGAACACAAGCATAATAAGTTTAACTAGCTTTCTCATATTACGTATTCTTTTAAAATTTGATGTTACAAAAGTAAGCAATCTATAAAGTGGAGATTTGTAAAAATCATCAGTTATCATTCACTTTTTATCAAATACTATTTATTTCATCTTCTTTATTCTTGAATTTATGCAGTTGAATATATTCCTTGGGCGACACCTTATATTGTTCCTTGAAACAACGACTAAAATAACCCGGATCTGAGAATCCCAACTGATAGGCAACTTCTGATATGGAGAACTGTCCGGTTCTGATAAGCAATTCGGCTTTTATCACACGATACTCTTTGATAAGCTCTATAGGAGATTTGCCGGTCAAAGATTTTATTTTATTATACATAGTAGTTCTTCCCAACTTGAGATGAACAGCCAGATCATTGACCGTCAATTCCGTATCATGTATATTAGTATCTATCCATTCCATAAGTTCCTTCATGAACTCTTGATCACGATTGGTCACCACCACATCCTCCTGTGACACAAACTCTTCAATGCGATGATTGGCAGACTGAGATGAGAAATGTTCAAAAAGCAATCTGCGCCGTGTAAGGAGATTGTCTATGCAAACCAGCAAAAATTCCACACTAAATGGTTTGGTAATATAGCTATCTGCCCCATACTTTATAGCTTTAAATTTATCTTCCGAAGTTTGTTTTGCCGTAAGCATAATAATAGGAACATGACTGGTCTCAAAGTTATGGCGAAGCTTATCCACCAATTCGATTCCATCCATCCGTGGCATGATTAAATCTGTCACAATAACGTCCGGCTGATGGACAGCGATTTTGTCCAATGCATCCACCCCATCCACAGCTTCAATCACTCTATAACTCTCCATCAAGTTATTAAAGATAAATTTACGTATCTCTGCATTATCGTCAACAAGCAAAATTGTTGGCGCATCCTTTGGAAGAGCCTGTTCTGAATAAGTCGCTGATATATTTTTCATGTCAGTCGACACCGAATAATTATTTTCATCCGCTACAGTATCAAAATCAATCTGCTCCATACTGAAATGTTGATTACCCTGCAAGAGTTTTATTGTGAAGGTACTGCCTTTTCCCACCGTACTTTCCACATTAATGGTACCATGATGTAATTCCACAATCTCCCGACACAAAGCTAAGCCTATTCCACTTCCATGTATATCTCTCCTTATCGCTTTCCGAAATTGTGAGAAACGGGCAAATATCTGTTTCTGGTGTTCTTTGGAGATTCCCACTCCGGAATCATCTACAGATATATAAACACAGTCCTTTTCATCTTCTGCCTCCTTACATGTTATAGACAGAGAAACCCTCCCATTATCCGGAGTAAATTTAAAAGCATTGGAAAGTAAATTGTATAACACACTCTCCATTCGCTCCGTATCAATCCATAACATAATACAACTATGAGAAACTGTCAATAAGAGAGTGATTTTTCGTTCATCAGCCATATCCCTGAAGTCTTTAAGTACATTCTGAGCTATGGGTATAATATCAGCATTCTGTACTTTAAGTTCCAATTTGTCTTTAACTATTTTACGGAAGTCGAGTAATTGGTTTATTAAAGATAGCATCCGTTTGGAATTCTTGTATGACATTCCTAAACTGTCTTGTCCTCTTTTTGACAATGTTTCCCGTTTTTGCAAATCCTCCAATCCTCCAATAATAAGGGTCAAAGGAGTGCGCAATTCATGTGAAATATTAGTAAAGAATCTTATCTTCATTTCCGACATGTGTTGTTCCATCCTTGTTTCTGCACGAAGCTTTGTCATTATATAAAGTGTGCGCATTACAAGCCATAATACAGCTAAAAACAGAATACTATATATACAATAAGCATACCAGCTGAGCCATGGAGGAGTAGCAATGTGAATCTTCATCGTAATCTCCGGACTGTTCATCAACTCATTGCCAACAAAAGCTTTGACATGAAAAGTATAATGCCCATGAGGAACTTTTGAATAATAGGCACTGTTTACTTTTCGCGAAATAGTCCAAGTATTATCATACCCTTCCAAATAATACATATAATTTACTTTGTCTTGCAATCGGAAATTAAGTGATGCAAACTCTACCCGGAAGAGTAAATAATTATATGGTAATTCTATCTCATTCTTTGTTATATCAGTCTCCCAAAAAGGATTTGCGATCTTCTGATCCTGTATTTCCAGATCCGTGAATGACAGACGATATTCATATTGAGAGAACTGCACTTTATGAGTATTTATCATCTGTAGTTTATTTAGCCCTCCAAAAAGGATAGTGCCTTTAGCGTCAGTGGCAACGGATGCTTCATTATAAGATATCGGAGTAGAGTTGCTCCATAGAGAATAATCAGTGAATATTTTCTGCTGAGGTTCAAAACGCATGATTCCTTTCTCGGTCGAAATCCAAATATTCTTGTCACTATCTTCGGCTGCAGCCAACACGATATTGTCAAGCAAGCCATTAACTGTCGTATAATTCACAAATATGGGTACCTCATTGTCGGAATATCCTTTTATTAAACTTAATCCTCCTCCATAAGTTGATAGCCATATCTGTCCGGAGGAATCTTTCAATATATGTATGACATCATTTCCTCCAATAGAATTCTTACTGCCCGGATAGCGTCTACATACAGTAAATTGCATTTCTTCGGGTGATTCTGAAGGATTACATATCATCAATCCCTCAGTCGTAGCTATAAACATTCTATCTAATGTATCACTAAGTATATATCTGACTCGCTTGCCCTCTCCCCTAGGATAATTGGGAAAATTATTATAAATATTTATAAAGCGATCAGAGTCGATATCAGACAACAGATTTATTCCTCCTTCAAAAGTCGCAATCCATATTCTGCCAAAACAATCCTGGTCAATAGCATAAACATGATTATCAGAAAGTGACCCAATATCTCCTTCTACATGAAGATAATGATTAAATTTATATTCCTTCCCGTCAGGGGTAAGACGCCACAACCCATTTCCTTTAGTCCCAACCCAAATATTTCGAAGTGAATCCTCAAAAATAGCATATATCTTGCCTAATGGATTTCCATTATCAGAATGAGAATAGAGATGTTTTAAATTGTATTGACTATCATAACAATATAATCTACCATTCTTTGTTCCGACCCATAGATTACTATCTCTATCCAATTGGAGAGCGCGTATATTATCTGGATAATTTGTGTCCTGTCCACTTGAAAGTTGGAAAATATCCGACCGGGCATCTTCTATAACAATTTTCACTAATCCTTTTTCATAATATGGCGAAAGCCACATGACATTATCATCATCTATTTCGAAAGCGGTAACTCCATTTGTCATTCTGAAATCGGTTGAAGGTACATTAAAGAAAGGTTCTACCAAGTCTTTCTCCCGGTTATAATAGCCAAAACCTGCTTGTTTCATTTTTATCCATACAACATCATTACATTCTTGTACTACGCTCAATGTATCGGAAAAATAATCAACAGTATTCAACTCTTGACTGAAGTGTTTATAATCACATCTTGAGGGATCAAAGCGTGTAATACCCGGGCACAAATCGGTTATCCACACAGTATTGTGAGAATCAACTGTCATGTGGCATATATGCTGTGGCACAATACCTGACGGCATTTTATCTTCCAAAGCATTCATCTTTTTCTTCAGCACTTTAACCCCACTGAAGGAAGTACCGATATATAGTTCACTTCCATCTGCTGCACTAGCCAGAGTCGTTATGCCATCTATTTTGATATCATCATAGCAAAGTAGAGAGTAGCCTTTCAAAAACCGAGAAATCAAGTGATATTTTGTAGCGAAAGCAATTCCTTCACCTACAACGGCTGCTGCAATAATCGGTTCATCACTTTTAATACGCATCTCAATCTGAAAATCGGGTGTTATAGTTATCACACGCCTCCCCCTATCGCAAACCAGCCAAACAGCACCATCAACTGTTTCACACATAAAAGAAACAGCGGAATCTATCTGTCTATTTCCAATAAAACTATGAGCCGTCAGAGGGGAGCTGTTTTTGGAACCAGAGAAACATACCACGCCATTATCTTGAAACTCAACCCATACAGTCCCTGTTTTATGGCAAAATAAGACTTTTCCTATACGATAAGATTTCCCAGCAAGTTGATCTACAAGTTGATCTATACTCTCGAATTGTTCTGTAAAACGATTAAAGCGATAGAGGTGCCCATCGTAAGTCTGAAACCATAAATGCCCGTTCGCATCCTCCATGACCTGAGTGAAACGATTATGCTGTACCGGAAGATTATCCGGATCATTGCAATAATTTTTAAAATGGTAACCGTCAAAACGGCTTATCCCATTCCAAGTACATATCCAGACAAAACCTCTTGAATCGGTATAAATATCTAAAATGTTATTATGCACGAGTCCATCTAACGATGTGTACGTTGAAAAAGTACCTCGTAAAGATTGTGCTGATATCGTCATTGGAGATATCCAAATGCAGAAAAACAATATATGTAGAAATTTCCTCATAAATAAAGGGTTTATTGGAACAAATATAAAACTATTCTTCTCCCCACACAGCCTTCAGCTTATATTTTTCAATTTCTTCCGATGTGAGTTGCCGACTCCATACTACTCTTTTACCAGTTCCAGCCCCAGGTCCCTTATTATTATATTCGGCATAAAATGCAGTTCCGCTCTGTACGATAGCTTTCTTCCAATCTGACCAACCTTCCGGACATATATGAGTACCCAAAAAACAATTTAAAAAGACAGTTTGAGCATGGATTCTCCAAGGGCGACCCAGAAAAACATGATCTACATTCTTCGCTGCAATCAAGGAACAGCTATCAAAAATAAATCCATATTGTTGTCCTTTACAAGTCGATGCAGCTGTTATATAAGAGTTCTTTTTACTCAAAATAGTGCATTCTTTAAAATAAGCTGTCGCACTTCCGAAAATGAAGTCCGTGGTTCCTTCAATCAGACAGTTTACAAACAAATAGCACTTGTTTCGACTACATAATTCATCTTCTTTCAGATTTCCGATACCATATAGGAACAACGTATCATGATTGCCTTTTATATGGCAATTTATGTAACGTTGCCTATCACCCATACAAAGTAATGCTACCGCTTGCCCTACAGCAGGTTCCGACGAATTCTCAATCGTAATGTTTTCTGCAACAAAAGAATCAGCAGCATTAATGATAGTTGCCGTTCCCGGAGTGCCAATGCGCACTCCGGTTTTTCCTGGTAATCTGGCAGAATCATGCCAAGTGATGACCGTTTGCCCTCCCGGCCTACCAATAATCCTGAGATTTTTCTTTGACGAAGGTATATTAACTTTCTCTTGATATATTCCTTCCTCTAAAAATACAACTGTTTCACGGTCGCAAAAATCAGGAACAGCCACTATTGCCTCACTTAAAGTTTTAAAATTACCACTTCCATCAGCAGATACGACAAAATCTGCCTGATAAAGTGAATCGCCTGCATTCGCTGTAATATCCGTTACTGATAAAATAACGAGAAAAAAATATACAAATATTTTCATCTTAGCTTATTTATATACAACGCTCCCTTCCGCCTTATTTGAAACAAAAGCGTTTCTCTCCGATATACAAGAAGAAGAAACTGAAATCAACCGATTGCGACTGCCCGTTACTATCAAAGCGTTCCCATCTATCCGGTGACATTGAAAACCTATAACAGTTAAATCTTTCACATTATTGAGCATCAATGCCGGACCACTTTTTGGAGTAACCATCACATTACGCAGGTTTACATTGGTAGTTTCGTGTATCTTTGCACCTTCGTCAGCGTATATGTGACAATCTTCTATAAATACATTCCGGACATTCATCTCCGGCAGTCCGTTGAAAAGCATTGCCCGTTTTGCTCCGTGACAGGTTACCTGCGATATATATATATCCTTGAATTGTGGCGTAGTCTCATCTGCATCAAAAGCAATCATGTCCTCGTCTTGTTCCGGTAGTTTCACGCTCACCCGTTTCCCATAGAACAAGTCAAATAGTAAAGCTTCCGAAACGATATCATTCATCATGATATTTTTAATGTAAATGTTCTCTACAACACCTCCACGTCCACGTTTACTCTTGAATCTCAGGCCTACATCCGTACCCGAAAAGCGACAATTGGATACGGCAATGTTCTTTACTCCTCCACTCATCTCGCTGCCCACAACAAAGCCTCCATGTCCATGATAGCAAACGCAGTTGTCCACAATAATATTAGAAGCCGGTATACCACGACGACGTCCCTCTTCATCTTTGCCACTTTTAATACAGATAGCATCATCACCTACATCAAACCAACTGTCGGTAAGAAGCAAATTGGTACATGACTCAATATCTATTCCATCACCATTCTTGGCATACCACGGACAACGCACAGCGATATTGTGAACAATAATATCACGGCTAAGAGAGAGGTGTACATTCCAACAAGGAGAATTTTGGAACACAATTCCTTCCAGCAAAACTCCATCACATTCTCTGAAATTCACCATTACAGGTCGTAAAAAGTCACGAACGCTTTCAAAATCCTCCATTGTCTTAGCCCAGGGAACAATGTTTTGAATGGCATCTTTGGCACCGCGATAGTAACTTTCCGTAGGATACCACAACTCACCATCCTCACTAAGTATTCCTCCACTTTGTATACATTCATTCCATACCATAGGTGGCATTTCATTCTTCTTTCCAAGGCGCCAAATATCACCTGCACCATCTATGATTCCCTTGCCAGTAACAGCTACATTGCTCTTTCTCACAGCCGAAAGCTGAGGCTTGCAACGGAACGTCTTACACCCCTCAAACACGGTTTCGACAATGGGATAGAGAGACTTGTCTTGGCTGAAAACCACTATCGAATTGTCTGACAGATGTAATTCCACATTGTTTTCCAATTCAATTGGTCCGGTCAGCCACACCCCTTGGGGCACAATCAAACGTCCCCCTCCCTTTGAAGCAAGATATTGAATGGCTTTCTCAAAAGCTTCACTATTGAGTGTCACTCCATCACCAGAACCGCCAAAATCTGTTAAGCAGATATTTAAATCAGGGATTACAGGCCGCTCAATAACAGGCATTTCAAACGGTAAATCACGATAAATGTCTTTCATATCCTTTGCTTGCAATTTCATACTTGAAAAGGACATAATTATAAATAGAAAAATTAATAACTGATTTTTCATTCTATATCGATTAAAAGTTAATCCCAACCTTCATTTTGATACCCCTTCAACGCTAAATTCAATTCTATTGCAGCCAAAGGTATAGGGCGCAGATAAAATTTGGTGGTAATCCTCCCCACAGGAATATCCGGATTGTGCGCTTCCACATATTCTGCTAATTTCCCCGTTCTAGTCAGGTCTGTCCAACGATGGTACTCCCCAGCCAATTCGCGGGCACGTTCATTCAAAATATAATCAATGTTCATCTCAGATGCGACCGCAGGTGTTGCTTTAGCACGATTACGTACAATATTAATATAAGAGACCGCTTCTTCCGGTTTATTCAACTTAATATAAGCTTCCGCAGCTATCAGATTTGTCTCTGCTAAACGAGCTAAATAGATGTCACGCATAGAAGAAGTAATCTTAAAATACTGTTTTCCATTCTCTATATCATCAAACTTACGAAATGGAGCTACTCCACAGATATCTGCAGACATTTTAGCTTGATAAGAAGTTTGTTCATTGCTAATATTATTTCCTTCCGGAAGCATTTCCACTATAATTGCATTTTTACGACTGTCAAGAGCCGAGCGCCAACTTGCTATGTTTGCAATCTCCCAAGAAGGACAATAATAATAAATCACTTCACTCGTATTTTTCTTTTTCTCATCATAATAGTCCCAATAACTTTGACGCAACTCAAGCATAAAAGTTCCTTCATATCGTTCATCTTGAGCCGGATTATCCGTATTTGTATTAAATACTTCATGCATCCATAATGTGGGAGTTAATGTAGAGGAGGTATATTTATGACCAGCTTCTGCACCTTTTAAATAAGGTCCGTAATCAGCTTGTTGTCTGTTTCCATCTTTCTGTACATCAGCTACAGTTGCTACATTGTAATCAATAAAAAATAGAATCTCCTCATTCCTTTCCCCTTGGTTACTGAACAAAGTTGTAAATGGAGTGGTCAAAGGAGCACCTGCTCCTGCACTTTTAGCTGATGTAACGGCTGCATTAAAATCTTTCTCATCATGAGTGAGGTATCCTTTGCATAAATAAGCTTTTGCCAAATAATGTTTAGCAGCGACTTTTGTAAAACGACCGTCGCTTGATTTCTCAGCAAGCACAGATGAAGAAGAAGCCAACTCTGTCAATTCATCAATAATAAATTGGAAAATAGATTCCGCACTCTCTCGCTGTACACTTGTAATAGGAGAAGTAGTACGTGTGGTCACTAAAGGAACTCCACCGAACTGCTGTACTAAATTCAAATAATAAAATGCACGTAAGCCACGTGCTTCAGCAACGCGCTCGGCACGGCTATCATCTTCACCTCCCCAATAAATCACTTCATTCGCTAAAGAAATAGCCTTGTAGTGTTCCTTATAAAATGTTGTCACATTTTCTTCGGCACTTGAATAGTTCTGACCATACAAGTTACAAACTTGCACAGAAGTACGTCCACTTGCAAAAAGATCAGTTCCTCCCTCAAACAGCCAAGGAGCATCACTATATATAGTTCTTAATGAGCCATAAGCAGCATTACACAAACTTTCAAACCCAGCTGATGTGTTATAGTAATCAGCTCCCGGTACATTCGATTTATTATCCTGTTCCAAGAAATCAGAACATCCAGCTAATATTGCAAATAAAAAGACTGTCACAACTGTATATAACTTTTTCATAATCATATTTCTACTATTAAAATTTAACATTTAATCCTAATTGATAAGTAACAGAACTCGGTCCTCCTGTTCCATCTGAAATTTTAGCATCAGCCCATTCCGGATCAAATCCTTTATAATCTGTGAAAGTGAAAGGATTTAATATATTAGCGTAAATACGCAAATTCTCAAGACCTATTTTCTTTATCAGTTTTTTAGAAAAAGTATATCCAACTGTTATATTTTTAATTTTCCAATAAGAAGCATCCACATAATTATTAGATTCAAATTCTTTATTCTTACTAGTATACCAACCATTTCCACCGCCATAATTATAAGCTGCCCCATCAAACGGATACGGATAAGAGCCTACGGTTGTATGGTCAGCCACTATATTAGGATTGGATGTAAGTGAGGTCGTTGTTTTTCCATCCCACGTATAATTGAATATTGGAGCACCCTCTGGAATATAAAAATCCATATTCAATTTAGTTCGTCCACGGTCACTATAATTTGTAAATTCTTCCATAAAAGGACTATATAACAAATGCCCTTGCTTCGTATTTATACTCATAGAAAAATCCCAATTCTTATATGACAAAGTGGTAGACAAGTTTCCAGTCCATTTCGGTAAAGCATGCCCCAATATCTGCCGATCATCATCATTCAGTTTCCCATCTTTATTTGCGTCTTCATAAGTCATACATCCTTCAAAATAGCCATACCATTCAGAATTGGTCTTTGTCACCCCATTAATCGTTACTAACTCATTCGCTTTTGCTTGAGTACATATTCCCAATTGTTTCAAATCATAAGCAACATCAATGGGTTGCCCGATAAACCAACGCTCGGCACGCATGTCTTCTTTCTTACCTTGTAGTTCAAGAATTTCATTTTTATTCTTAGCGAATGAGGCCGTTATATCCCAATAAAAATCCTTTGATTGAAATAATATTCCTTTCAACATCAATTCCACTCCGCTATTACGCACTTTACCTACATTCGCAGTCATACTTCCATTATAGGAACCTTGTTCTAATAATAATTTCATATCCATAAGCAGATCTTTGGATGTTTTTGTATACCAATCAAATGTACCAGAAACTCGTCCTCCCAAGAAAGCAAAATCCAGACCTGTATTAAATTCCGTGGTAGTTTCCCAACTTAATAATTCATTCATAATACCAGGACCAAATCCTTTACCGAAGCCAGAATAATAAAGCTGATTGGCAAGAAATGAAGTTTCATAATTTCCTACAGAAGCATTATTTCCCGTAGCACCATAGCTAACACGTAATTTCAGATTATTAATCCACGACATACTGTTTTTAACAAAATTCTCTTCACTAATACGCCACGCTAATGCCGCCGAAGGAAACATTCCCCAGCGATGACCTTCTTTGAATTTTGAAGAACCATCCCAACGAGTAGACAAAGTAGCCAGATATTTCCCTTTATAACCATAATTTACACGTAAAGCATATGAAAGCATTGTCGATTTCCCATAAGAACTCTTCACATCGCTATAGCCCGAAGCAGCCGAACCCAAATTATACCACAAAGTTTCAGAAGTAACATTATTTCCTGTTAACTCATATTTTTCAGCTTCTGTGCTATAAACACTCATCAAAGCCATAGCATTCAAAGTATGACTTTCACCGAATGTCTTAATGTAATTCACTTGTGTATCCCATGTATAAGAAAAATATTCATCTTTAGTTATAGTCGCTTTAGCATCACCGGTAGGATTGTCTTTAGCATTGTAAGTCCCTGCTTGTTCTTCAGAAAGCCCACCATAGTATTCTCCTCTTCGTTTAGTAGACATTGTTGGAGAGAATGTTGTTTTAACCAATATTTCTTCTATCGGCTGATATTGCAAATACATCGTTGTCAATACGCGATATCCTTTAGTTTTATCCTCAGAATTCATTGCATCAACTAAAGGCGAAACTGTAGAAGTAAACCCTGCCGGATACGCCTCACTTTTCTCTTGTCCAGCTACCAAATCTTTACCTGGCATATAATTCAGTTCTCCAGTTGCAGTATTGTAAGGAAGCCAAAAGCCATTAGAGCGAAAAGATGTCTGTACTGCTCTTCTCGAACCATAATTATACTCAAAAGCGACCAGATTAGCTGTTGCCCCCATGGCCAATTGCCTATTTATCTTACCATCAATTGCTAATTTCAGATTATAGCGTCTCAGTCCATCACCCATTACCCCATCCTCTTGTTGATAACCAGTACCTACACGATAGGAAACTTTTTTCCCAGCACCTGACACTTGGATGAAATGATTCTGCTGTGTACCATCTTTAAGCATTAGATCAGTCCAGTCTGTAAAATCATGGTTCAAAAACTGCTCTTGCATTTTAGGAGCATTTTTATTCCAACAAGCTTTCATATTTGTTGTTGTTATTTCAAGAGGTAACCGTCCATTAATAATCGCTGCATTCTCAACAGGTGTAGCATATCTCATATAACGGTAGTTAATCCATTCAATCGGGTCCATAAAGTCAGGCATCCGCGCAACAGTTTTATATCCAGCATAGCCATCATATGTGACAGACACTTTCATGTCTTCTCCTGCTTTGGCTTGCTTAGTAGTAACAATGACAACACCATTGGTAGCACGCGAACCATAAATAGCAGTGGAAGAGGCGTCTTTCAATATGTCTATTTTTTCAATATCTGAAGGATTGAGAAAATTAATATCATCACAAATAATACCATCTACTACAAATAAAGGTTGAGTACTACTTCCTAATGTACTTTTACCGCGAATGGAAATATTGAAACTCTCACCTACACGGCTGGATGATTGGCTAATATCCACCCCTGCAACTTGCCCCTGTAAAGACTCCATAACTGTAGTAGCTCCTTTGGATGTCAGTTTAGTATTATCCACACTGCCAATAGCACCTGTTAAATCTGATTTCTTCTGTACACCATAGCCAACTACCACAACCTCTTCCAGAGCCTGGGCATCTTCTTTCAAAGTAACTTTGATATAGGATTGTTCCCCAACTGTAACAACTTGAGTAATATACCCAATAAAAGAAATCTGCATTTTTGCATTTAAAGGTACATCTTGCAAAGTGAAATTACCTTCAAGGTCTGTAATAACCCCATTTGTTGTACCGACAATTAAAATATTTGCACCAATTATTGGTTCTCCGGCATTGTCAAGAACCGTTCCCTTTAATTGATGGCTCTGCGCAAAAGCAATTGAGCAGATTGTACTTAATAATAAAAGTACAAATACCCTTTGAGTAGTCTTTCTAAAATCCATAATGCTGTTTTTAATAGTTATTAAATTTAGATGAAACGTTTTATTTTGGGTGCAAGAATAGCGAATAACAACCATTTATACTTGGATTTTTTTTCATTTTTATAGGAGAATTTATCCAAATACAATCATAAAGAAAAAACAGCCATATATCAACGACAAGTATTGCAGCAAGCCCACCTTCACGGTATAGACGTGCAACATTTGCTGGGAAAGAATGGACTAGCTACCCTCTTGCAGAAGGAAGGATACAAGATGGAGCCTGTGAAGTGAAGCAATAATCTTTCAAAAGGAATTTCACAATCATCGATTCAGCCACGGCTCCGGATTCAGTTTCTCCTTCTCTTTCCTTAACTGGAAGTGCAGCACCGTGCGCCCATTGTCCGCACCATCCGAGAATACTTGTCCGAGGGCTTGCCGGGTAGTTACGGTATCCCCCGTCTTCACTGAAGCAGAAGCCAGGTTACAATAAACGGAAATGTAATTTCCATGGCGGATAAGAATGTTGAAAAGTCCGTTCAGTTGGAATACGGCAGCTACCTTTCCATCAAAGATAGCACGTGCCTGTGCACCGGGCTTACCTTGAATGTCTATCCCTTTATTATCCAGTTTCACATTGCGAAGCCCCTCTACGGAATACTGACCGTAGCGGCTGGTGATGATATACGGTCCGGTAATAGGTATTGGCAATTTACCACGGTTGCTTGCAAAGCTACCGGACAATTCCCGGTCTGCCTTATCCATTGTATAGGTTTCGAGAGGTGCCGCTTTCTTGGCGGTGATCGCTTCGGAAGAAGAAGTTGTAGCCGGTTTCGTTTCTTTTGCAGCAGCCTTCTTACGGGCAGCCGCTTCCTTACGTGCCTCTTCTGCAGCACGTTTACGGGCTTTCTCTATTTCTTCGGCTATCAGACGATCGATACGGGCATTCAGTTGATTGGCTTCCTTGCGTTTTTTGTTCAGCTCATTTTGCAGCCCACGCTGCTTCTTCTGTAAATTGGCAACCAAGGCTTTCTTCTCCTTCTCCTGGTCTTCTAACTTTTCTTTTTCCACTTCACGCTCTTTCAGCAAGCTGGCTTTGGCTTTCTTTACCTGTTGAAGTTCCGTCTTCTTTTGATTGACCTGCTCTTGTTTCTTCAGGATCTCTTCGCCTTGCAGGCGCTGATAGTCGGCATACTCACGCACATAGCGCAAACGGCGATAAGTTTGCGATAATGTCTTGGCGGAAAGAATAAACAAAAGTTTGTCTTGAACGGAACGGTTCTTATACAGATATTGAACAGAAGACTCATATTTCTTCTTCTTATCCTTCAGATCATTTTCGAGGCGGACTAACTGACGTTCCAGTTTGGAAAGTTCACGATCTATAGTCTCCATATCATTATTAATGGCGAGAATATACCGTTTTCGTTCCTCAATCTGCCCGGTAAGGGCGGCAAGACCATTCAACTGGCTACCGACATCTTTCTTTGTAGTGTTCAGAAGTGTTTCCGACTCGGCTATTTGTTTTTGCAAAGCACCCCGTTTACTTTCCAACTCCTTAATCATCTTGTTGGATTGGGCGCAAAGTGGCAGAGCCAGACAGAAACAACCTATGAAAATACAAAGAAACTGTCTCATAACTTGGCCAGCATCTCTAAAAGTTCAGTCCATTCAACCTTAGTATATCTGGAAGACACCTGAGTCGGAGTCAGCGATATCTCTTTGTCTGAAAAGTCGGTAAGAACGATTTTTCCTTTCTCCAAAGAAGGAATCCCCAACTCCTTACCTGTCAAAGAAGCTTTGCCACCGGGTTTGGCAGCCTCAAAAAGCATCTTCTCCAAATGGGCAAAGTCGGCCTTCTTGGGCAAAACGTCTTTCAATTCCTTACGGGTAGCCTGTACATAACGTTTTCCCATACGGTCCACTACCAACACATCGTCGGGAGTAATCTCCAATCGTGCCACTTCACTGCGGAGGATAGGCATCAGAAGGGAAAGCTGCATACGTTCACCGCTTACAAGCTTCATGGTACCGTTCACTGTAATCGTGCCTCCCTTGTTAGGAATGGTCAACTGTACTTTAGAAGATAAAAAGCGCGGTTCTCCCAACGAAGAAGTCACTTTCCGGGAAGTCTTACAACCGGAAAGACCTACTACCAGGGTCAGGAGAAGCAAGAGAGGCAGCATACGAATACTGCCTACCGTTCTGTATTTGCTGTGTAACGTTCTCATTCGGGTATATATTTCTTTTTCTCGATCTTCTTTTTCAATGTCTTAGACTCACTGCCCACTTCCTGAGCTTGCTTCCAATACTTCAAAGCACCATCCACATCACCGGTCATATAATAGATATCACCCCCATGTTCAAGAATGGTATCACTTTGGTCTTTATCATTCTTTATTGCATCGTCTATGTAGAGACGGGCTTCGGCATAGTTGCCTTTCTCAAACAGAATCCAGGCGTAGGTATCCAGATAAGTGGAGTTCTTCGGTTCGGATTTCACCGTTTTATAACTCATTTCCTCCGCTTTGTCTAAGTCACGGCGTTCCAGCGAGAGGTAATAGGCATAGTTATTCAATGCTCCCAGATTTGCCGAATTGTAAACCAATGCAGAGTCATAGGCTGCATAGGCTTCTGTATTCATTTTCTTGGTATGATAGATATCGCCCATGATGGCATAGAAGTTCGAAACAAATTCTTTATCACTCTTTTCCGGGATGTTTTCCAATCCTTTCTTGCAAATGGCAAGTGCATCATCAGTGCGGTCAGCCTGATTATAGGCTATGGAAAGATAGAAATAGAACTCCAGCATATCGGGATTAGACTCGATACCGGCCTCGCAAAGACGGATTACTTCTTTATAATCTTCTTTCCGTATTGCTTCACCGAGAAGTGTCATGCGGGCAGCCGTATTCGTCGGATCAATGTCCAGCACTCGTTCCAGTACGGGCATTGTCTCTTTATTCATTTTCTTAGCAAGAAGATATTGGGCATAAAGCATCGGCATCTGTGCATCATCCTGATCTTGTTCCATAATACGGTCGAAAAGGTTGATTACGCGGGTACTGTCTCTACCAGCTCGTTCATTTTCAACCACAAACTGACGCATCACGTTCAACTTTGTATCAGAGGGCACTTTCTTATTTAGTAAAAGAGTATCCAGTTGTTGCTCGTAGAGTTCTTTCTGTCCGGTTTGTTCGTAATAAGAAGCCAATGAATACATTGCCATGGCATTATCCGGTTCGGTGGCAAGCACTTTCTTATATATGTTATAGGCTTCGTCCTTCTTGTCGTTCTGCATATAGACATCACCCAGTATCACCTGATATCGCATATCCATCGGATACTCTTCCACCAGACTCTCTATCTCACGGAAAGCGCTCTGATTATCCTTCTTCTGTAAATAGATACGGAATTTCTCCATACTGAGTTGCTCGTTCTTTCCCATCTTTTCTTCCAAACGATTCAAGGTGGTAATCACGTTATCGTACTCTTCCAGACGGTTGTATATATCCAACAAGCTGTACAGAGGATCCATCCTATCCGAGAAACGGGTTGCCATGCTTTCCAGCAGATTCGTAACTTTCTGCATCTCATTCTGTTGCTGATATAAGCTGGCCAATCCCTGGCTATACCAATAATTATCCGGATCATTTTCCACAGCCTTTTCCAATGCTGCCTGTCCTTGCGGAACTTGTTTAAGGTACATATAGTACTGCGAAATCTCGTACAAAGCCGATGAAGCATTCGGATTAATGGTCAGACAATGCTGCAATAAGTCAAAGGCAGCACTATAATCGTCTTTCATCTTCAAGCGGGAAGCTTCCAGGAAGAAGTAATCGTATTTACGCTGTTGTTCGGGCGTAAGCACAACCTGCGCCTTGGTTCCTTTCCGCTGTTTTTTTCCTCCCTGACGGGAAGTACCACACGATATAAGTATCGCACACAGTACGAAAAGAGATACTATTTTAAATTTCATTTTCATTCAGTCAGTTAGTAGAACTCAGCCCCTTTTAGTTTTTAATTCTTTGATTTTAACTCCTCAACTCTTTCCCGTATGACCGAAGCCGCCTGCACCACGCTCCGTATCATCCAGCACTTCCACTTCCTGCCATGTAGCTTGTTCGTGGCGTGCTATTACCATCTGCGCAATGCGTTCTCCGTCTTCTATCACAAAAGTCTCCGACGAAAGATTTACAAGGATAATACAAACCTCTCCACGATAATCGGCATCAATCGTTCCCGGAGAATTCAGTACGGTGATACCTTTCTTGATAGCAAGACCACTGCGAGGGCGCACTTGTGCCTCAAACCCCGGTGGCAGGGCAATATATAATCCTGTAGGCACCAGGCAACGCTGCATCGGAGTTAAAGAAATAGGTTCTGAAAGATTAGCACGGATATCCATTCCTGCGGACAATTCGGTGGCATAAGCCGGAAGCGGATGTTTCGATTTATTAATGATTTGTACGTTCATGACAATAATTACAAATTACGAATTATAAATTACGAACTGCCGCTATTTCAGTATTTAATAGCAGTTCTTCTTTTTTAATTGGGCGAAAATACAGCTTTTAAAGCAAAATAGTGATACATTTGCAGTTAAATAATAACAAAGGGCAAATGTCCCCCCTCTTTTGCCATTTATAATTTGTAATTCATAATTCGTAATTATCGCCATGAATTGGAACACCCTCATATCTGCCAAACGTTTCGGGCTGGAAGAGTTTCACCAGGAGCGGCACGAAAACCGTTCGGAATTTCAGCGGGATTATGACCGTCTCGTCTTCTCCGCCCCCTTCCGCCGCTTGCAGAACAAAACACAAGTTTTTCCCTTGCCGGGTAGTATCTTCGTACACAACCGTCTGACGCATAGTCTGGAAGTTTCCTGCGTAGGCCGTTCGTTGGGAAATGATGTCGCTAAAGCCATTCTTACCCGTCAGCCTGAATTGAAAGATTCGTATTTACCCGAAATTGGTTCTATCGTATCGGCAGCCTGCCTGGCACACGACTTGGGGAATCCTCCCTTCGGTCACTCCGGAGAACGAGCCATCTCCACTTTCTTCTCCGAAGGAAAAGGTATGACTCTAAAAAGACAACTGTCCGCAGAGCAGTGGGAGGACCTGATACACTTCGAAGGAAATGCCAATGCTTTCAGATTGCTTACCCATCAGTTTGAAGGAAGACGCAAAGGAGGATTCGTATTAACCTATTCCACCCTGGCCAGCATCGTAAAATACCCCTTTTCATCGAGTTTAGCAGGTAAGAAATCAAAGTTCGGCTTCTTCACCACAGAGGAAGATAGTTTCCACCGGATAGCCGAAGAACTGGGTATGAAAAAGCAGAATGAAACTCCACTGAAATATGCCCGTCATCCGTTGGTTTACCTGGTAGAGGCGGCAGATGACATTTGCTATCAGATGATGGACATTGAAGATGCCCACAAACTGAAGATACTTACCACACAGGAAACACAAGATTTACTTCTTTCCTATTTCACCGAAGAACGTAAAACGCATATGCTCAAAACGCTGAAGCTTGTCAGCGATGTCAATGAGCAGATTGCCTATCTGCGTTCCTGCGTCATAGGACTGCTCATCCAAGAATGTACCCAGGCCTTTCTGAATAATGAGGAAAAGATATTAAAGGGGGAATTTGAAGGAAGCCTCATCAAGCATATTTCCGAATTGCCAGCCGGTGCTTATAAGCACAGTGCAGATATTTCGTTAAAGAAAATCTATCGCTCGCGTGATGTACTGGACATCGAACTTGCCGGTTTCCGTATCATCAGTACTTTGCTCGATCTGATGATCGATGCCGTCTGCTCACCGGAAAAAGCTTATTCACAGTTGCTCATCAACCGGGTATCCGGCCAATACAATATAAAAGCACCCGTACTCTACGAAAGAATACAGGCGGTATTGGATTATATCTCCGGCATGACAGACGTCTATGCACTTGATCTCTATAGAAAGATCAACGGAAACAGTTTGCCGGCAGTATAAGTTGTGCTTCAGGCACAATTATCATCTACTCGGAAAGAACACTTTATTAGCCCCGGAGGTAAGTTTGCAAGCCTCCGGCTCATTCTCGATGAATGACTGGATATGGCGGATACGCTTTTCTGCCAGAATCTCATCCACAGCAATCAGAATTCCCGTTTCTTCCACATCGCCGAAACCATAGTTAATGGCAGTACCGAACATACGCATCGTCGGACTCAAACTCATATAAGCATTTACCAACGGCGGAATATTGTAGCCTAACTTACGTATCTCGCAATTCAGTATTTTATAGTCCTCCTTAAATGTCTTCTTACAAAACAAAGCAGCCAAATCAGCCTCTTTAGCTTCCATTTCAAGCGGTTTCATCGGAGTAATCAGATTATCTTTATCCTCAAAGTGCTTCTTCAAAAAATAAAGAATCATGTCGCGTCCCTGACGATGATAGCTCGGATACATAGTCACTTTACCGAAAAAATACTTAACATTCGGCATAACTACCGTTAACGCACCCAAACCATCCCATAGGTTATCCAGCGCAAACAAGCCTTTGCTACCAGCACGGGTGGACTGATACTCTACCGTAACAAACGAACGTCCTAACTCAATTGTAGTGGGAAGGTACTCTTTCAGGAACTTTTCAGAGAAATTGAACATGTGGGCTGTAGCCAGAATAGGGGCACCCTGTTCATCGAACCGAACGTCCGTACCAAGGATATAACGATAACCACCTAATATTTCTTCTGCTTCAGGGTTCCAGACAATCAGCTGTTTGTAGGGATTATCCATGATATCGTATTCATCGATATCCAGCGGTTGTCCTGTACCTCCACCTGCCGCACGGAAAGCAATCTCGCGTAAACGCCCGATTTCTTTCATAATATTCGGAGAATCCTGAGCTGTAATGATATAAATCTGATTATGGCTCTTATTCGTCATACGCAGACGCTTCTCTTCGGTCAGTTCCGCTTTCAGAAGTTCCTTACTAATAGGTTCAATAATCTCTTCCATATTTTTATGTTAGTAGTTCTTTAATTCACTTTATCACCTTGTCACTTTACCACCTTATAACTTATAGACAATGTCTTTCACATAAGCCGCCCACTCGACAGGAGTCTTTGACTTATCAAAAGTCCGCCAGGAAATAGGTTTTCCGATGGTAACAGTAAACGTTTTATGACGGTTCTTCAGCATCTCATCGGCAAGGTAGAGCATGGCTATGTTAATTTTGATGCCCAAAAATTTGCAGACGTTAGCCAAATTATAAAAAAAGTTCGAATTCCGGCCTTCAAAATGAATGGGGACAACGTCGCGTTGTGCCTGCACACTCTTTACGATAAAGGTCTTCTTCCAATCCAGATCACGGATCACTCCATTCTGACGCCGGGAGCACAATCCGGCAGGGAACATAATCAACTGATCATTCGATGCAAAGCCCGCTTCCACCATTCTCGGAAAATCTTTCGCCTGTTTTCCGGTTTTATTAATAGGTATACAAAGAGGAGCTAATCCTTGCAGATTCATCAGCAGGTCATTCACCATATACTTCACCTTACCTTTATAGAAACTACCCAGCACATATCCCAAAGCCACACCATCCTGGCCTCCCAACGGATGATTGGAGACAAAGGTGTACAATCCTTCAGTCGGTAGATTCTCTTCTCCCTTCACCACAATATCGGCATCCAGAAATTCCAGGCAGGCTTTTAAGAAGTCCACACCTACCTTATCCTTCGATTCGCGCAGGAAAACATTCAGTTCTTCCTGATGAACGATTCTTTTCAGATAAGAAACCACGAATTTAGGGATATATTTATAGTACTTCGGAGCCTTTTCCCGGAGCACTTTATCAATATCAATCAAAAATAAAGAGTCGTCAGCCATTCTTTTTAAGATGAAATGATTGCGCAAAATTAACTCATCTTTTTAATTATACGCAATAAAATCGGTGAAAACTGCACCCAAAAACAAACAAAAGGCACCCAAAAACTATCAATTGATAGTTTTTGCCCTAAAGATTGCTCAAAATGCGTCCGTCAGAGTTAGGGAACTTTCGTAAAATTGCAACATCAAAAGTCAAACAAACGAATAATTATAATAAAAAAGGAGAACGATATGAACAGTATTACATTTCAAAAGGATTTGCTCGGAGTACAAGACGATTTATTACGTTTTGCATATAAACTAACCTCCGACCGTGAAGAACCTAACGACTTACTCCAGGAAACCTCTTTAAAGGCATTAGATAACGAAGATAAATACATGCCCGACACTAACTTCAAAGGATGGATGTACACCATCATGCGCAATATCTTTATAAACAACTATCGGAAGCTGGTTCGCGACCAGACCTTCGTAGATCAGACTGATAATCTTTATCACCTCAATCTGCCTCAAGAGTCCGGATTCCAAAGCACCGAAAGCGCTTACGACTTAAAAGAGATGCACCGTGTTGTAAATGCATTGCCACGCGAATATAAGATTCCATTCTCTATGCATGTATCCGGGTTCAAATACCGCGAGATTGCAGAAAAACTGGGATTACCCTTAGGTACAGTAAAGAGCCGCATATTCTTTACACGCCAGAAGTTGCAACAGGAACTGAAAGACTTCAGATAATCTGTGTTGCAGGACAAAAACAGCTATTGCCCCATATAACCTAAACCGATAACGTTCAGATATGAAAAAGTGTTCATGAAGAGGTCAGAGCCTACTTGCATGAGCACTTTCCGACCACCCGAAAACTATCAAAATACCACCTAAAAACTATCAATTGATAGTTTTCCCCCTAAATATTACCTGAAATCCGTCTATCGGAGTAAGGTAACTTTCGTAAAATTGCAAAGTCAAAAGGCAAAACAAAAGAATAACTATTGAAAAGGAGAAATGATTATGAACAACAGTATTACATTCCAGAAAGAATTGCTCGGAGTACAAGATGATCTATTACGCTTTGCATACAAATTAACCTCCGACCACGAAGAAGCAAATGACCTACTCCAGGAAACCTCTTTAAAGGCATTAGATAACGAAGATAAATATGCACCTGATACTAATTTCAAAGGATGGATGTATACCATCATGCGCAATATCTTTATCAACAACTACCGCAAGGTGGTTCGCGACCAGACTTTCGTAGATCAGACAGATAATCTCTATCATCTGAACTTACCGCAAGATTCCGGCTTTGAATGTACGGAAAGCGCATACGACTTGAAAGAGATGCACCGCATAGTAAATGCATTACCCCGCGAATACAAGATTCCATTCTCCATGCACGTATCCGGTTTCAAATACCGTGAAATCGCAGAGAAGCTGGGATTACCACTCGGAACAGTGAAAAGCCGTATCTTCTTCACCCGACAGAAGTTACAACAAGAACTGAAGGATTTTGTTTAAGAGAAAAGAAAAAAATCTGCAAAACCAATATATAGTATAAATTTTTAGTTGTGTTAGAGAGAATATGGGCAGACTGGAACAATATCCAGTCTGCCCTTTCTTTATATCCCCTCGCTCCATACCCGAACCGTATCCGAACCGTACTTGCTCCGTACATTCTTCGGTCAGAAGTACCTCTGTACGGAGAAACTACGGACTTGGTACGGAGCAAGTACGACTCGGGTACGGTGTAGGTAGATATTTGACTAATAATATTTCGGAGCAGGAGGATTTTCACCTTTATAATCTCGATTCGTATAAACGCGTATCCAATCGATGTACATGGCAGGTTTGGCATCTTTTTTCCATTCGGAAGGAATGATAGCACCAGGCCAGGCATTCGGGTTCGTAGAGATACCCGTACTGAAAATCAGGAAGAAGCCCAGCGGATCACTCCAAGGCCAGTCGGTATTACCATCAGCACCTTTGTGATGCTCAAAATAGGCTTGTCCGTTGACACCTCCTACAATGCGGTCGGGATACCACTCCAGCCAATAGATATTCCATTGAGACATATTGGCAAGATTGATGGAAGAAGTGACACTACCACCACCGCCTACGACACCGGCATAGTGGTTTTCGGAATGAAGCGTGAAATGAGCACAATCGTTCAATGTCTTCTTGGGATTCTCCAAAAGATCGATCTCACCATTCTTCGGCCAGGGACGGTTATTGTTTCCCATAAACCAGAGGGCATCATTGAAACCGACATAAGGGGTACGTTTGAAACGTATCTCAATACGCATATTTTCAGTAAAGTTACACCAGAACTCCTTACTGCCAGGAAGTGAGGTGCGATAGCAACCGTGGGAATACTTCACTTTCTTACCGAAGCGGTTGTCTATCGAGTCTTTCTCCTCTATACTCCAGATGCGCAAAACTCCATCCTCTACTTTTGAACATTTCCGGTTATCAACCTTTGCCGTACGTGACATATGCAAGCCTCTATGTTCTACAAATCCAAGCGGCAGTCCCTTTTTCGTATCTTTATCATTAAACTCATGTGCTGTATAAAAAGACCATCCTTTCATTTTAGGATGCATATCGCCCTTCTTCAAGTGCAGGACATCCTCCGGATTGTCATACACCAATGTTTCATCATCTTTCGGCAATATCCTCTCTACGTCTTCTCCATCGGGATAGGGAACAAACTTGCCAGTAGTTTTCAGAATAGGCATAGTGGCATGTTGAGCTCGCAAATAGTCACTCAAAACTTTGGTCAGCTCCTTCACTTTATCCGGATAGCGTGCAGACAAATCATGCTGTTCGGAAATATCATCGTTCAAGTTGTACAGGCAACCGCTGCCGGTTTCGTAATAATGAATTAATTTCCAGTCACCTTTCACAACGGCACTTTGCGGAGCACCAATCGTTTGTATTCTCTCACCCCAATTATTCGGATAATGGAAAAATAAAGCACGTTCTTTTTCTCCAGTCTGTCCCTTCATCTGCGCCATAAAGCTATGTCCGTCAATCTGCTGTGGTGTCTGATAATCATGTACTCCAGCTATTTCCAACAGAGTCGGAAAGAAATCTTCAATAATGACTGGTGTATCATTCATGGTTGAGGGGGATGTTACATTCGGATAATAGACGATCATCGGTTCGCGAATTCCTCCTTCTTTCAAGGAACCTTTTCCTTCACTCAATGGAGCGTTTTTATCGGCACGGCCTATTGTATAGCCACCATTATCCGACATGAAAATAATAACTGTATGATCTGCAATGCCTTTCCGGTCTACATAGTCCATCAAATCTCCTAAGCTCTTGTCCATGCCCTCCACCAAGGCAGCATACTGCGCCTCTTTATGCGGGAGCCCTTTATCCATATACTTCTGATAGAAACGTTTATCTGTCCCGAAAGGCGCATGCACGGCATAATGACTCATATAGAGGAAAAAAGGTTTAGACTGGTCAAGAGCCTTATCCATAAGCCCTTTTGCCTCCAACGTCAAAGCCTCAGTAAGAAAAGTATCTGTTCCATGATACTTTTCCAAATCGGGCACAGCCCATATCGTTGCCCATTCCGGTCTACCGGAAGCACCATATCCTTCTTCTCCCAAATAACTGCCCATAGCACCGGCTGCATGACCAGCTATGTTATAATCAAAACCGATTGCCAATGGATTGGCAGCAGGTGTATCTATCGAGCCGAAATGAGCTTTACCTACCATCATGGTAGTATATCCGTTTTCACGAAGCAATTGTGGCAGGCACTTTGCATAAAAAGAATGTTCCAACCCGGGTTCAGGACACAGACCATTATAATTCCATGCTTCAAAATCCAGCGTTTCATTTTTCCGGTCAGTCGGTGTATCTTTCTTCAACGTCCAGTTCGTTACTTTGTGCTGGGCAGCATTTGCTCCCGTAAATAAACTGACACGTGAAGGAGAACTGATGGAGCATGCATAAGCGTGTGTAAATCTGACACCTTTCTTTGCCAAACGCTCCATATTAGGGGTTTCATAAATATAATTCAGTTCGGTGGTATCATTCCAAAACGGTAAGGAAGTATCTTGCCATCCCATGTCATCCACCAGAAAAAGAATAATATTAGGTTTCTGCTGAGCTATGGCATTACCTGAAAGCAATGCCATAGCAGCTATAGAGAGTATCGAATTCTTCATAACACTACTTTGTCAGGATACCGACTTCACCGACCGTTACAACATTTTTATTATTTATCTCCGACAATGGTTCCAGCTTGAAATAACATGCAGGATATGTTTTGCCAAACCGTACAAAGTAAGGCACAGGATTGTGCATGATATTGCTGAACTCACCGCTTGCTTCACATTTAGTCCATGACTGACCATCAAGACTGACGTAGAAAACATACTTATAGATAGTTCCCGTTAAATCTTCTTCCAGAGAGGGAGCATAACTGAAACCATTCACACTCACTTCATGTCCCATATCGACTACCAATGGCGTAAGTGCGGAAGCACGCCAAACCGTTTTCCGGTCCCCATCAATAGCCTTACGGGAATCTGCATTGCCACCAACCACCTGCCATCCATCGACAGGTACATCGCCGAGTTGTACTTCTTCATTCTTATCTGCAAGAGGTTCTGCATAGAAAAGACCGACCGCATCAACATTAGCCACACCACGGGAAGAGCGAATGGTTACACGAATGCGCTCCGGACGAGTATCAGAGAAACGTACAAGACGTTTATATCCTACTGTTGTGCCTTCTGCCATATGAATCCAGGAACCATCTTTATACGCTTCTACAAGGAAACTTTCAATACGTTGCCCTTTGGATATATCTTCCTGAATCATGAAAGCATTTACCAACGCATCTTTCTGTATATCATATTGACGAACTGTACCGGAAGTTCCATGCCATGCCTCGTTTCCTTTCAGCACATAATTACGGGCAAAAGTTTTCTTTAAATAACTGGAAAATTCTTTCAGCCGCTGCACATCATTTTCATTGATCAACCCACGAAGGTCGGGCGGAATATTCAATAATAGAACGGAATTATAGCCTACTGATTTGAAATAAATATCCGTCAGATGATTTAAAGACTTCACTTGCTTGTCCTGATCGGCATGATAAAACCAACCCGGACGGATGGAAACATCTACCTCAGAAGGATACCAGAAAAGTTCGGTAGCGCGAGCCACTATATCACGTCCGCCTAAGTCCTTTGCCTTGCCGAAGATACCCAATTCTTTATTCTGTTCGCCGGAACGAGGATAAATACCCGGAGTCAGAGCTGTAGCACTCCATTCTGTTTCACGACCGATACCTTTTTCATTGCCTACCCAACGAACATCATCACCCATAATAGCAGTAACTGCTTTAGGTTGCAGGCGACGAATGGTTTTCAATATGGCATCCCAGTCATAGATTTGTTTTTTGCCGTTAGGACCTTCACCGTTGGCACCGTCAAACCACACTTCATGGACTTCACCGTAATTGGTAAGCAATTCGGTCAGTTGCTCGATGAAGAACTGGTTGTAGGCAGGAGAATCACCATAGCAAGAGGCATTACGATCCCACGGGGAGAGGTAAACTCCAAACTTGATGCCATACTTCTTGCAAGCATCCCGCAGTTCACGTACCACGTCTCCCTTTCCACCTTTCCAGGAAGAAGAGGCTACGGAGTGACGAGTAGTTTTGGTAGGCCAGAGACAGAAGCCATCATGATGTTTGGCGGTGATGATAGCCATCTTGAAACCGGATTCTTTAAGAGTCCGCACCCATTGTTCGCAGTCCAGCGAGGTAGGATTAAAGATGACAGGATCTTCAGTACCATCTCCCCACTCTCGTCCGGTGAAAGTATTTACACCGAAATGCAGGAAAGCGGTCAGTTCCATACGCTGCCACTCCAATTGTTGCGGAGTGGGTACAAGGCGTGAAGCCATTTCTATCTTTTCCGCAGCTGTAGCATCAGCGGGAAAAGCAACGTGCTTTTCATAATAAGTTTCTTGTGCCTGCAATCCGGAAAGGATTGTAAGACTGAAAACTGTAGTTAGAATCAGGTTTTTCATGCTATCTTATGTTATAGGTTTCGATCTATTTCAAAGGACGGATTGCAAACCGGAATGTGTAATCCCGCACAGGTACACGATACTGCGGCAATACTCCAGGGCCACAGGTAGCCGTACCGACTCCTGCCTGTGCTGCATCCAGATGAACAGTTATCACTCCTTCGTGCCGTAGTTGATTGATATGCGTTGCCGCATCCAGATTCTCATCCGTAAAAGGAATCACACTAAATTGGAACGAGGCATCGGAACGGAATGTCAGCCCCTCACCTGCCTCATCAGCAAGTTGCATCCAACGGACATCCGTACGATTACCCGTTGCTTGCGGACGAACATAATAGTGAAACATGCGCTCCACATCGGTATGATAAATACCTATTTTACCGGATTGATTACGATCCATATAAGTTTCATGCTCTCCACGCCCCAGATAAGACACCTGACTGTAAGCATCGGGCATTTCAAAAGTAAGCCCTACACGCGCCAGTGAGGTGATAACGGTAGTATCCGGCACGAAGTGTGTCTGTATATCCAATTCACCGTTTTTCTTTAATGTATAGATGAAAGAAGCGGTTCCCACTTTTTCACCACGGACATTCAATAATTCCACTTCGGCACGTCCACCGCGGGTAGAGGTCTTCACGGTAAGGGCACGCTGTGTCAACTGATCCAACCCGGCTTTCTTCCAGACTTTGGCCCCTCCTACTTTTTCACGGTTGTCATTATCCGTCACCGGACGATAGAGGCTCAATGTAACAGGGGAAACCAGTAATTCTTTCCCATTATAAATATAAGAGCGAAGCGCCCCTGTTGCCGGATCTATATTCATTTCCACCTTACCCGAAAGTTTAGTTTCCGGAGTCCGGTAGTTCTTATTACCCGAAAGAACAAACTGGTCATAGGCTACTTCGTAATCCGTATTAATAAACGGAGCAACATCCACAGGCGTCCAACTTAAGTTCAGATAAGCTTCACGAACATCAGCAGGTAAACGTACAGCCCCCAGCGTAACTTCAACGGTGGCGTGTGGAGCGGCATCTACCCGACGAGTACCGTCAGCAATCACTTTCCCATGATCACCTACCACCTGCCAGTGTAAGGTATAAGCATTGAGATTCGTAAAATCATACCAATTCTTTATATTTAAAGTCAGGTTACTCTTATCAACTAATGTAGCCTTTATATATTGATATGCTTTCTTCACTTCCAGCAAATGCGGATGAGGTTCGCGGACAGCATTCACCAGACCATTGCAGCAAAAGTTCCCGAAACTGGGTACATTCTTCGGACCATAATCGCCACCGTAAGTCCAATACCAACGACCATCGGCATCTATTTCACGGAAAGACTGATCTACCCAATCCCAGATACAACCGCCCTGCACTATAGGTTCTGTTTCGAAAACATCCATGTATTCTTTCAATCCACCTCCGCTATTGCCCATAGCATGCAGATATTCAGTCATGATGAAAGGACGATACACTTTCGGTTCTGTCTGGCGGGCATAGGCCAGCAATTCTTCCACACTGCGGTACATACGGCAGTAGATATCCGTATTATAATTCTGTTCGGCACGCTCGTATTGTATAGGGCGGGTGGTTTCAATGGACTTCATCCAATCATATGTTCGTTCAAAATTGATTCCGTTACCCGCTTCGTTGCCCAACGACCAGATCACGATCCCCGGATGGTTCTTGGCACGTTCGTACATACGTTGCGTACGGTCCATGTGTGCAGGCAGCCAAGTGCTATCCTTTGCCAATGAAGCCGGGCCATACCCCATACCATGCGATTCGATGTTTGCTTCATCTATCACATAAAGGCCGTAACGGTCGCAGAGTTGATACCAGTACGGATGTGTCGGATAATGCGAGTTGCGCACAGTATTCAGGTTATGTTGCTTCATCAGGCGAATGTCTTCTTCCATCAGTTCTTTGCTGACAGTACGTCCCAACTGTGAATGTTCATGCCGGTTAGCACCTTTTATCAATATAGGTACCCCGTTGATACAGAAACGGCTATCCTTGATTTCGGAAGTACGGAAACCAACTTTGCAACCGGTCAGGTGTGTTATATGTCCTGCATCATCTTTCAACGTCAATATTAACGTATAAAGATTCGGATGTTCTGCACTCCAACGTTTTACACCTGGAAGAGACTGTTCGTCAAAGGTAATAAAATTACTCAAACCACGGCTCTTGACCGGTATTTCATTTTGTAATATTGTCTTTCCGGCAGTATCTTCCAGACTATATGCCAAAGTAGACACACCAGCCGCACTTCCTTCAACTGTTACATCAAGGCCGAAAATTCCTTCCTTATACTCTTTCTTATCCAAAGAAGAAGTCACTTTATAATCAGCTATAAACTGGCGTGGAGTACTGTAAAGATAGACATCCCGTTCAATGCCACTCAACCGCCACATATCCTGACACTCCAGATAGGAACCTGCACTCCAGCGATATACTTCAAGTGCCACGGTATTTTCTCCTTCCTGTACATAGTCCGTGATATCCCATTCGGCAGGAGTCTTTGAACCTTGGTTATAACCCAGCATATGTCCGTTCACCCAGATATAATAGAAAGAGATCACACCTTCACAGCAAATCACGATGCGACGGTCTTTCCAGTCAGCAGGAACCGTGAACGTACGGCGATAAGAACCTACTTCGTTCTCTGCATAAGGTACCAGCGGTGGATTCTTCTTGAAGTTGAACAAAGGATCATCAAATTCATAAGTTTCGTTCACATAAATAGCCGTACCATATCCCTGACGCTCCCAGTTACCGGGTACATCGATATCTGCCCATCCGCCCGTATAGAACGAAGGTTTATAAAAGTCTTTCGGACGATGATCGGGATTCTTCACCCAATGGAATTTCCATTTACCGTTCAGACTCATATAGTAAGGTGATTGCTCATAATTGCCTTCACCCGCAGCATCAGCATTCGCATAAGGCCATATATAAGTATGTGGTGCCAGTTTGTTTTTTCCGATAGCATACTGGCTCTGCCATTCCGGCTGTACAGTCTGTGCTATAGCAGGGATGATAAGCAGGCAAGTCAGACACAAGCTCAACAGGGTTTTCATGGTACTATATCTCATTTTTCTAATTTTCTATTCTATTATTATCTCATCAAAGTATATCCTCGCTTCCTGTCCCGGACGTACATGCGTGAAAGGACAGTCTCCTGCTCCACGGGCTACTACACGAACATAACGTGCCTCTGTCCCTATTTCAAACGGGATATCTTCTCTAAATACACCTTCACGGAAGATTTCGTTCTTTGTGTAGCTGCACTCACCCACTTTGCGATACTCCTTGTCATCACCCGAAATCCAAACTTCTATTTCAGCTGGTTTATGCACTGCCATGCCATAATTCGTAATAGAGCCTAACGTTAGTTTATTCACTAATTCCGGTTTCTTCAGGTCGAGGGTGAAAGTAACCGTATCGCTTTTCATCCAGGAGCACCATTCCTGATCGGTATATTTCTGACTTCCCCGTATCCCGTTTGTCAGCATATAAATATCTCCTGTACCGGCACTCTTAACAGGCTTTGCCGTCGCTTTATTCCAGATGACAGGCAACTCCAGCATTTGTCCCAATTGCTCGTTTCCGGCAAAGGTTGCTGCCTTAATTGTTTTGGCCTCTGTAAGCATCAACGGTTTTATATAAAGGGGTGATTGCGCAGTCGGCACACTGCCATCCATTGTATAACGCACCTGTGCATCAGGGCGAATACAATCCAGTTCTACTTGCAGACGACCCTCTTTTGGAGTTACAGTCTGTTGTATATTATACATGGAACGGGCATAGACAATGCCTTTTGCAGCCAAGTGTTCATTAAAGTGATCCATAGCTTTCAGGTAAGTGGCCCAGTTCTTGCGTGCAGGCTTCGTCCAGGCAACTTCCGCCAATGCCGACAGGCGGGGGAAAAGCAGGTAGTCCACATCTGCCGGAGAGTTACAGAACTCTGTCCACATACACGCCTGAACCCCCATTAGCAGAGATGCAGCCTGCGGTGTCCAGTCTTTCTGCACAGGTTCATAGTCATAGACATCTTTCAGGGTGTTATTTCCAAAATATGTAATAGGTTCGAACCATTGGGGACCTTGATAGCGGATGAGGTACAATATCCGGGCAGGAGTCATGATAAAGCGGTGACCCAATTCGGCAGCTTTCAGTGCAGCCTGTCCGTAACCTTGCCATCCAAGGATAATGCTCCCTTCGGGGATTCTGGCATTCGTCAGTTCATCCCATCCTATCACTTCACGTCCCTTATTCTGCACATACCGTGCTACCCGTGCCATGAAATAGCCTTGCAATTCTTCCGTATTCTCCAAATTCTCCGCTTTCATCCGTGCCTGGCACAACGGACATTCTTCCCAATGTGTCTTTCTCGCCTCATCACCACCTAAATGGATATATTTTGAGGGAAACAATTCGAGTACTTCATCCAGAATATCTTGCAGGAAAGTAAATACACTGTCATTTCCTGCACAAAAGATAACATCCGCATGATTCCCGCCTAAACCGGGCAATACACCGATAAATTTATCCACTACCGGACAGGACAGCAAAGGGTAAGCCGCCAATGCAGCATTACTATGTGCCGGCATTTCTATTTCCGGGATCACTTCGATATGCCGTTCCTGAGCATAGCGCACAATCTCGCGGATTCCATCCTGCGTATAGAATCCTTTTTCCACAGTAGGTTCACCCTGACGGGGATTACGGCGTTCGGGGAATGTCTTGCCCGGACGGTCTACACGACATGATCCTATTTCTGTGAGCAAGGGGTATTTCTTGATCTCAATACGCCAGCCATTGTCATCTACCAGATGCAGATGTAACTTGTTCAACTTCAGCATCGCCATGCAATCAATAATACGCAACAAGTTTTCCTTGGGGGAGAAAAAACGTGCCACATCTACCAATAGTCCCCGATAACCGAAACGGGGCTGGTCGGTGATAGTCAATGCCGGAACAGTCCAATCGACGTTCTCCGTCACTTGTTCACTTTCAATCGCAGAGGGAAGTAATTGACGGATGCTTTGAAGGGCATAATAGAAACCTTGCAGATCAGAGGCACGGATGGTTATCTTCTTAGCCGTTATCTCCAGTTTGTAAGCTTCACTTTTTAAGGTAGCGTCCGTCACCAGACAGACATCACCTTTCCGGCTATCTACCTTTATGCGGGGAGTAAAACCTGCCGCACGGGTAAAAAGGCCGGTGAACTGGCGCACTTGCTCAGCTTGTTCTTCATTCTCTACTGCGAAACTCGTCTTAGCGGAGAAGTGGAAGTTACCCGTACCCGGTACTAAACTCACCGGGCAGGGAACTAATGAAAAAGGTTGTGTCAAGTTATCAGCCTGAATGTTTGTTACTGCCAGGAACAGACAAAGCAGTACTGTATATATATATTTCATAAGGTCATAGCGTTTGATAATATGAATTATTCTTTATCTCTCTCTGGGGAAAAGCGTACCGGATCATTGTATTGTTCCTGCAATGCCGTAAGTTCGGTTTTCAGTTCCTTCACAATGTCTTCCGTACCCGGCTGTCCATAGATATTACGCATTTCGGTCGGATCGGCCTGTAAATCGTACAATTCCCATTCATCGATGTCATTATAGAAATGGATCAGCTTGTAACGTTCTGTACGTATCCCGTAATGACGCTTCACCATGTGTTCAGCAGGATATTCATAGAAGTGATAGTACAGGGATTTCCGCCAGTTTTCAGGTTTTTCGCCTTTCAGTAATGGAACCAGGGAAAGTCCCTGAATATCTTCGGGCACCTTCACACCGGCCAGTTCCAGAAATGTGGGTGCATAGTCAATGTTCTGTACCAACTCTCCGATGTCTCCTTTACGGTCGAAACCTTTCGGCAAACGCATAATCAGCGGTGTATGCATGGATTCTTCATACATGAAACGCTTGTCGAACCATCCGTGCTCACCCATATAGAAACCTTGATCGGAAGTATAAACAACTAATGTGTTATCCAGCAATCCTTTCTCTTTCAGGTAATCCAACACACGGCCTACATTATCATCCAGAGATTTCACAGTCTTCATGTAGTCGCGGATATAGCGCTGGAACTTCCAATTAGCAAGTTCTTCACCCTGAGGATTCTTTTTATAGAAATCATCGATGATAGGACCATAGAATTCATCCCATGCGGCACGCTGCCTCTCATCCATCCGGCCGATATATTTCTCATAAAGAGACTTCAACCGGGTTTCTTTGTCCGGATGTAGCATTTTGAGGTCATAGATCATATCCATATCTTTCACAATGCTCATTTCCTGTGCGGCAGCGGCAGGACGTCCTTCGTAATCGTCAAAGAAATTGTCCGGCAGCGGGAAGGTCTTGTCTTCATAAAGTGCAAGGTTGCAGGTATCTGCCAACCAGTTACGATGAATCGCTTTATGATGAATTAAAATACAGAACGGCTTATTTGTATCCCGCTGATTTTCCATCCAGTCGATAGCATCATCGGTGATGATATTGGTCACATATCCGTGCTTCTGTATCGTATCATTGTCCTGAGTGATAAAATCAGGATTATAGTAATCGCCTTGTCCGGGCACGATTTCCCAGTAATCAAAACCAGTAGGCAAACTTTCCAGGTGCCATTTACCAACCAACGCAGTCTGATAACCGGCCTGTTGCAAAAGTTTAGGGAAAGTTTGCTGTGAAGCATCAAACACGCAAGTGGTGTTATCATAGAATTTATTGGCACAACTGTGTTTGCCCGTAATCATGCAGGCACGGCTGGGTCCGCTCAATGAGTTGGCAACAAAACTGTTGGTGAAGCGTACTCCATCGGCAGCAATACGGTCCAGGTTCGGTGTTTCCATATAACGGTGATCATAGCAGCTCATCATCTGGGCTGTGTGGTCATCCGTCATGATGTATACAATGTTGTATTGCTTCTGCTCTTCAGCCTTCTTTTGGGCAGAGCATGAGACCAAGGATGCCACAGCAGCGGCACCGGTCAGGGAATAGAGTAATCCTGATTGTAAGTTTTTCATGGTCGGAAATCTTTAGTAGTTTAATTGCCCAAAAGTACGCGTAATGGATAAGAGCAATGTTCAAGAATATCTTTATCATATCCAAAATTCGCCATTTCGGGTATATCTAAAGCAACAAAAAGACAAAATTAAAAGCAGCGAAGACAAAACCGGAAGCAGAACAGACAAGATGCGCTGTCTGCTTCCGAAATGTTAGGTTATATCAGCCTATTGAAAAAAGGTAGTCAACTGATAGCTATTAATAGCCGAAGTTATTATCGCTATTGGAAAGCCCCGGGTTCGCATCTATTTCACTGGTAGGAATCGGCAGAAGGAGATTCTTTCTCAGGAAATCATCTGTCAGGTTGCCATCGTTAATGAGGCGGTCGGCAAAGTTATTATTGCTGCCAGGATAATTGCTATCTCCCTTAATGGTCAGTTCATGATTGGCATTCAGCTCCAGCAGTTTCTTAAAATACTTTGTGCCACGAATACGTATCATGTCGTAGATAGCAGGTTCACCACAGAGTTCTATAACGCGTTCAAAATACAGTTTTTCCGTGACCTCATCCTTGGTAAGAGATGATGACCAATCTGCCGGCTGTGCCGAAGCTACGGCTCCGGACTTGCGTGCACGGGCAAGCACTTCGTTGGCCAGGCTGATAGCTTTCTGAGTATCACCCAGTTCATTATAAACGTCCGCCATCAACAGCAACATCTCAGCATAACGGTAAACCATCAGGTTCTTGTGAGCCATCGTACCTGTTTGTTTCTGGTCATAAAGCTTACCAAAATACGGCCATTTATTTCCGTTGCCCACCTTCACAAATTCTTCCGTTGCTTTAACGAGCGTTTCACCATATGGAGAGTTACCGTGCGTAGTTTCATAGTTCTCAATAAAACTGAGACTCGGATTCTTCGGGTCAGCAAACTCTGCATAAGGCAATTTGCCCACATTGTACAGTTTCACATCTGTTGTTCCCGGTACTATTTCATCATACGTATATCTCCAGTAAGGATACGTATACACGGAATCATTAGGGGTAGGAATTGAACCTACCTGCGGCTTCGGATTAGCCTGATTGTTACCATTACGGTCTCTCCATCTTGTCAAAAAATTAACTTCTATGCGGGGATCTCCCGGATAAGTGCCTTCGTGCATGTCATAAGCGAACTTGGCAACGCGATACGTGCTCCAATTGATACCACTCGTAGAGGCTTGCGGTGCAAAACGATTACTAGCACGGTTATAAACGCCACTGGCATTACCGGTTGAGTAGTTCATCATGACAATGGCTTCTTTGGAAGTAGCATACTCGCCAAACAGGTCTGCAAACTTAGGTTCCAATGAATAAACTTTGCTGGCATACACTGCATCAAACATTTCCTTTGCATTCTGCCAGTTGGCAGCAGCATTGATATCCAGGGCAGCCATCTTATAATATACTTTACCCAAGAGAGCCTTAGCGGTCCAGGAGTTAACGCGACCCACTGCCGATGTTTCGGAGATAGAAGTAGCGTCTTTCAAGTCAGCCACTACCTGGTTCAATACTTCTTCGCGAGGAGAACGAGCGATTGAGATACCTTCCGAAGAAGAAGCTATTGTTTTCAAAGGTACATCACCGAACAAAGAAACCAGGTTATAATAAGCCAGTGCTCTCAATATTTTAGCCTCTCCACCCTTCTGATTTTTGACACTCTCACTCAAAGAGCTCTTTTCAATACTTTCAAGGAAAGCATTGATTTCGGATATCGCTTTGTACATGCCATTCCAAGTGGGCGAAACCAAACTATTGGCAGCCAATGTATTCAGGGCATTCAAATCTTCGGGACGCTGTGACCAGGCAAGACCGGAAGCAACAATAGGAACTTCCTGCCACATCTGCCCGTAAGCGTTGGTGGAAGCCATATAGCCGTAGCATCCCAACAAAGCCAAATCTGCATTACTCTCGGATTGGAAGACAATATTACTGTTCTGAGAATACAGGGGATCTTCATCAAGTAGCGCATCGCAAGCCGAGAAGCTGCACAGTGCAACCAAAGACAGGATGTAATATTTATATTTTTTCATATTCGTAGAGTATTAATGATTAAAAAGTTAAGTTTAAGCCAAATATAAAAGAACGTGGAGATGGGTAAGAACTCATATCAACTCCCGGACGAAGTCCGTCGAATGTAAAAGAGCTCACTTCCGGGTCATAGCCACTATAGTTGGTAATAATAAATGCATTCTTAACAGAAGCATAAACAGATGCATTCTGGAAACCAATCTTGCTCAGCCATACTTTAGGCAACACATAGCTCAATGTGATATCAGCGCAACGCAGATAGCTGCCATCCTCTACATAGCGGTCCAGCACAGCATTCGGCACAGTGTATACAGAACTCGGATATAAGTTAGAGTGGTTGCTTTCTGTCCACATATTCTGGAAGGCCTTTCTGGTAATGTTATTAGAACGGATACCCGGAGTATTGATATAACGGTTGTTCGTATTCAGAATGTCTCTTCCTTGTACACCATTAAATATAGCAGACAAGCTAATGTCTTTCCATGAAACCGTTGTAGAGAAACCGTAAGTGAAGTCCGGATTCGGGTCACCGATGATGTCGCGGTCATTTACATTGATATCCCCATCCTTATCCTCATCACTATTTACATACTTAATATCACCCGCTACCGGAATAGCCCCGTTTACCGTCTTATAGTATCCGATCGAACCATCTTTCTTAGTATACTTCACACCTTGATCAGTGATATCTTCTGGCTGCACAATGCCTTGTGTTACGTAACCGAAGAACAAACCCGGAGCTTTGCCTTCCATGAAGACGTGAGCCACACCGAAGTGGTCACCCAAAGAGTTACCATAATAACCCACATTCTCTCCCAAATAACCGAAATCAGACGGCAGAAGTCCCAACTCGCTAATTTCACCCTTATTAAATCCGATGTTACCCATTACACTCCATTTCCATTCTTTGCCATCAATGATCTGTGCATTCAAAGAGATTTCAACACCTTTATTGGTCAAAGAGCCTTGATTGTAATAAGTAGAACTGAAACCAGCCGAACCGGGCAGTGATCTGGATATCAATAAGTCCGTAGTCTTCTTTTGATACACATCAACGGTACCGCTCAAGCGTGAATTAAATACTCCGAAGTCCACACCTGCATTCCAGGAAGCTGTCTTTTCCCATTTCAAACTATTGTTTGACAGATTGGTTACGGAGAAAGCTGTTAACGGATTACCTGAACCATCAGCATAATAAAGATTCGAATTAGAGCCATACATAGAGAATGTAGAATACGGATCGATAGACTGGTTACCGGTAACACCGTAGCTCACGCGAACTTTCAACTGACTCAGCCAAGTGAGATTTTTCATAAACTCCTCTTGTTCCATTCGCCATGCCAGTGATGCAGACGGGAAATATCCCCAACGACTGCCTTTGGCAAACTTACTGGAACCATCGGCACGGAAAGAAGCCGTAACCAAGTATTTATCTAAGAAGGACACATTGACACGTCCCAGGTAAGAAACCAACTGGTAGTCTTTCTGGATAGGTTGTGCATTGGTTACATTGCTTGCCATGTGAAGACCGTTCTCACGCATTTCAAAAAAAGTGAAGTTATTACCCGTCGTATTCTTATTCAGGAAATTATAATCTTCATAAGTAACACCGGCTGTAGCATCCAACGTTGCGATAGACTTGATCTTCGTATTATAGTTCAAAAGGTTTTCTACAGAAACATTACTCTTGTTCAGGTTAGACAGTGACAACAAGCCCTGATTATTCATACCTTGATAAAGTTGCAGACCATACCAACGTTTGCGGTCGTTAATATTCAGATTACCACCGGTACGAAGATTATAACGGAAAAACTTATTGATCTTCCAAGTCAAATCCATACTGGCTTTGAAACTCTTGTCATCCGTTACGTCCACATAGTCGTTCAACCAACTGAAAACAGTCGTCTTGTTCTCATTATTGAAATTCGGGTCATCTTCCGGCATTTCAAACGGAGCATAATCCAATGCAGTACGAGAAATAGCTCCGGTAGAACCACCCAATGTATTACCACCCGCCATCATGTCATTCTGACGAAGAGCACCGCTCAGGGACAAGTCTATCTTAACAGCCTTTGAAATCTCGGCACTCAAATTAGCACGCAAGTCACCCTGTTTCAAAGAAGTTTGTTTTACCGTACCGTTAATATCCTTGAAATTGGCAGATATATAGTAGGTAACCTTATCCGAACCACCATTCAAAGACAAAGAGTAGTTCTGCGAGAAGGCCGAAGAATAGATTTCTTTTTGCCAGTTCTTATAATTTACGACATTATACGTTTCAGGATCGTTCGGATTATACTTGTCATAAGAACCGTTGAATACATATCTCACCTCATCACCTACAAGATAAAAAGGATACAAATTATCTTTGATTCTGCTGTTTGCATAGCTTGCATACTCTTCCAGATTAATCATATCCATCAGTTTGGCAGTATTGGCTATTGTGAAAGTGACCGAAGCATTCACTTTGGTCTTTCCTTGCTTACCTTTCTTCGTTGTAATCAAGATTACACCGTTTGCACCACGAGAACCATAAATAGCTGTTGAAGAAGCATCTTTCAATACTGTGATATCCTCGATATCGGCAGGATTCAGAGAAGACAAGGGGTCCTGATTGATCTGGAAGTCACCACTGATACCTGAAGAAGCAAATTCACCCGTTGACGCCTGCGGTACATTATCAATAACGTAAAGCGGCTGGTTGTCTCCACGGAGTGAACTGGCACCACGAATAGTTACTGAAGAAGCAGAACCGACAGCCGAAGATGAGGAGTTAACCACAAGACCTGCAATTTTACCCGACAACAGGTTATCGATAGAAGTTGCTTTGGCCGCATCATTGGCATCCGGGCGTATACTGGTCAATGCTCCGGTAAGGTCGCCTTTACGAGCCGAACCGTAACCTACCACAACTACCTCGTCCAACAACTGCGTGTCATCCTTCAGCGTCACATTAATCACCGTCTTGTTACCTACCGCAATCTCTTGCGTCTCATAACCGATGAAAGAAAAAACTAATACTGATTTAGAGTTGGGGACATCAATCTTATAATTACCGTCAATATCGGTAATCGTCCCAAGCGATCCTCCTTTTACTTGTACATTGACACCCGGTACACCTTCATTGGTGCTGTCAATCACTTTACCTGTTACTTTGACGGATTGCTGTGCAAAAGCGGCAGCAGTAGTTGTCAAGCAGAGCAGACATGTTAGAAAAACATTAAATAACTTCTGTCTCATAGAATTAAATTTAAATTAGTAAAGACTATTGTTAACATTGATTTCGATGCAAATGTAAAGCGAAACAGAAGGAGCACCGGTACAATAATCACTATTACTAAATCCAAAATTGACTACCTACAGCCTTCCTGCAGGGGTATAGCCAAATTTGGAGCTAAAAATAGACAAAATTGGAGTTTCTTCCCATCAGATTCCTGTCTTTTGTTTTGTATGGTTCGATACAAAAGTTTATTTTTGTTCCAATCTTTGCACAATACCATGAGAAAAACCATGTTAACCACACTAGTATTGTTCCTATTATCGCTCTTTCCGGATAAAGCAGTCGGCAATAAACAATACGCTTTCCAGCAGATAAGTACGCAAAACGGCCTGTCCTCTTCGGTCCGCTGCCTGGTTGTGAGCCAAGAGAAGGGATACGTATGGATGGGAACGAGGCTGGGTATCGGACGTTTCGACGGCTACGAACTAAGGAAATATCTATTGGGAAATATCACCCATATTATTGAAGATAAAGAACATACCATCTGGACCATTACTCCCAAAGGTTTATTCTACTACGATTATCAGGAAGACAAATTCCTCCAGGCACGCGACGAAGACAACAACCCGGTGACCGTAACTTCCATCTGCCCGTGGACCGACGGCGTGTTGTTCGGTGGTAACGGAAGACTCTATAAATATGACTATGCCAACCGGAAAATCAAATTCTTATATCCTCTGACACCTAATAATAAATACAATATTACCAACTTACAAAAGTGGGACGACCACACCCTATTGTGCAGTAACCGCTGGAACCATGCACTGCTCATTGACGTTTCCACCGGACAGACACGCCCTGTTCCTTTTGAGAGCAACGAACTGATTTCCACCCTCATCGACAAGAACGGGAACATATGGATAGCCCCTTATTATCAGGGAGTGAAGTGTTACGACCGGAATGGCAAACTCCTACACTCCTACCACAGCGGGAACTCCCCTTTGCAAACCAACGTCGTGCTCTCACTGGCCGAAAATGACGGGAAAATCTGGATTGGAACAGATGGTGCAGGTATTTATATCTTAAATCCGGAAGACGACACAATGTCCGTCCTGTCCCATACCCCCGGTGATCCTTACTCTCTGCCGGTCAATTCCATTCTTTATCTGTACGCTGACGCTAACAATAGTATGTGGGCAGGCAGTGTACGCGGAGGACTAATCAGCATTAAGGAAGTAGGGATGAAGATTTACTCGGATGCCCTGCCCGGCACGGAATACGGATTAAGTGAGAAATCAATCTTATGCATCTATCAGGACGAAGATGACGAAATCTGGATCGGGACAGACGGCGGTGGAATCAACAGTCTTCATCCCGGCAACAAGAAATTCCATCACGTCATGTCTACATGGGGAGACAAAGTATCTTCTATCACAGGAGTGGACAAACAACGGTTATTAGTATCCCTGTTTAGCAAAGGATTGTTCTTCTTCGACAGGAAAACCGGAAATTACCAGCCGCTCATTATCGTAAATGACAGCATCAACGAACTGATGTGCAAGCGTGGAAAAACCGTAAACGTATTCCAAAACACACCCGAAACCATATTATTACTTGCTGAATCGCCTTATAGTTACCACATAAGTAAGAAAGAATTCACCCCTATTTCACTGGATAAATACACTAAAGAGATTATTGGTACCATGTTGCCGATAGAGAGCAAAGGCCCTGTCTCCTACCTGCACGATTTTAAACGCATCTACCGCATAGACTCCCGGAAGAATATGTTGGAAACTCTCTTCAGTTGTCAGGGAGACACCATATTCAATTCCATAGCTATCGATGAAAGCGGGGTTTTCTGGATAGGAAGCAATTACGGCCTCAGCCGTTACTCCATCGAGAAGCGAGAACACACCAACATTCCCAACAGCCTGATCCATGAAATCAATTCACTGATTTGTGATAAACGGGGGCGCGTATGGCTGGGGGCTGACGGAAAACTGTTTGCCCACCTCATTCACGAAGGAGAGTTCATCCTCTACGGAGAATCTGACGGAGTGATTCTGAATGAGTATCTGGAAAAGCCACGGTTGTTATCTGCCCAAGGCGATATCTACATGGGTGGTGTCAATGGCCTGCTCTGTGTCAACAAGCAACTCCCCGACGAGTCAACAACTCCGCCCATACTGGAATTGGCTGACGTATCGGTAGGCGGAGAACGTATGAACGCCCTGATTAACACCGGACAAAGCCTGAAAGTTCCGGAACAGAGCAAGCCCATATCCATCAAGATTATCGCCCACGACAAAGATATCTTCCGCAAACCCATGTATCGCTACACCCTGCGGGGAATGGAGGGGCAAGTCATCTACTCTTATCAACCGGAACTGACACTCAGCGGGTTGCCTGCAAGAACTTATCAAGTGATGGCTGCATGCAGCACCCGCAGTGGAGGATGGACGGAAGATTACCAAATACTGGAATTAATAGTGCTTCCGCCCTGGTATAAATCCGGCTGGTTCACAATCAGTTGCATCATAGTGGCATTCTCCGGCATTGTACTCGTATTCTTCTCCCTGCTGCGCCGCAAAGAAAACAAGCTGAAATGGGCCATGAAAGAGCATGAGCAACAGGTTTATGAAGAAAAAGTACGCTTCCTTATCAACATCAATCATGAATTGCGCACTCCGCTAACCCTGATACATGCCCCGCTAAAACAGCTATTGGCAACCTTATCACCGGAGGATGAAAAATACCCTATTATACAAAGCATCAGCAAGCAGTCCGGACGCATGAAAGAGCTTCTGAACATGGTGCTGAATGTACGGAAAATGGAAGTGGGACAAAGCACCTTGCATGTGGAGAACGTAGAGTTGAACCCGTGGGTGGAACAACTTATTGATGATTTCCGGCCGGAGGCAACAATGAAAGGAATTTCCATTGTTTACAATCCGGACAAGGAAGTGGACACCCTCTGTTTTGACAAGGAGAAATGCACCACCATCCTGACGAACCTGCTTATCAATGCACTGAAATACAGTTCTGAGAACGGACAAATCAGTGTATCCGTAAGTTTGTCCGAAGACCAGAGCAACGTGCGCATTTCTGTAGCCGACGAAGGTCCCGGTTTAAAGGACATAGATATAAACAATCTCTTTATCCGATTCTATCAAGGCAACAACAGCCGTCCGGGCACAGGCATCGGTCTTTCTTATTCCAAGATTCTGGCCGAACAGCATGGCGGGAGCATCGGTGCTTATGACCACGAAACCGCCCCCGGAGCAACCTTCTGGTTTGAGTTGCCCCGCAACGTGCAGCCCGGAAAAGTAACCCTGCAACCCCAACCTTATCTGAATGAGTTGTTAGCTCCTACCCAGGAAGTGGAAAGCATTCCGGAAGAAACAGCCGTAAAAGAGGAAACCACGAACAACACGCTGCTCATAGTAGATGACAACAAGGATTTGACTGACTATTTGTCCGAAGCACTGAAAGGCAAATTCAAGAAGATATGGGTGGCTTATGACGGTGAAGAAGCGCTGCGCATTTGTCGGGAATCATATCCGGATATAGTTGTCAGTGACATACAAATGCCCCGCATGAATGGGTATGAGTTGTGCAAGCACATCAAGGAAGACCTGGAAATCAGCCATATCCCTATTATTCTGCTGACCGCCCGCAATGATGAGGAAAGCCAGATTTTCGGTTACAAGAACGGAGCCGATGCTTATCTGACGAAGCCTTTTGAGGTCAGCATACTTCATACCATCATCCAAAGCCAACTGAAGAACCGTGAGCGGATGCGGACGCGCTATGCAGAAGCGGGACCATTGCCTCAGCCACAGGAAAGTACGTTCAGCCCGGCAGACGAGAAGTTCCTGAAACGGTTGAATAAGTCAATCACCGAGAATCTGGACAATCCACAGATGGGGGTGCCTTTCCTGTGTACGGAACTGGGAATCAGCCGCGCTTCTCTCTATAATAAACTAAAGGTGGTGACAGGTATGGGAGCCAATGATTACATAACCAAGCTCCGGGTGGAGCGGGCGGTCTGGTTACTTACCCATAGCACCCTCAACATTAATGAGATAGCGGATCAGACGGGGTTCTCCACATCACGCTATTTTAGTACGGTATTCAAACAGTATATGGGGTGTTCGCCGACGCAATACAAGGAGGAACATGCGTAAAAAGGCTGTTATGTAGTGTAAACACGGCTGTATCATTGCTTTCACATAGGCAGTTCATTGCTTTCGCATAGGCAGTTGCTTATTTCAGAGTGCTTCATTTTGCAACGGCCACAAATGTAGTTCAGCTGCCTCACAGTTATGAGGCTCGTGCTCCACAATCGTGAAGCACAAGCGCCACAGACGTAAACACTATTAAAACACTGGATATCAACAAAATAAACATGCAGAGTTTTCCCAATGAACATAGGAGATTGACATATACAATCCCTATTTAGAATGAATAAAAGTAGGTAAGAAACGGAGTGCTATCTAATGAAAAGCAGGTAATCCGGTATCTTTTATATCAAAAAAAGCAGGAAAAGAGAAAATAGGGAATCAAAGGTTTTATACGAATATGAAAGATAACAAAAAGATAATCAAAAACATACATCTAATTAAGAGTAGTGTAGGCAAATTTGCCTACACTCTGTTTTTTATTTGCTTACACCATGCTATATCACCGATGAATAGGGCGATACAGAGCATGAGTGTAAGCGTGTAGGTAAAAGTGAGGATAAACTCTGTGTAGATAGAATTGAATTTATAATTGCACCTCTATGTTGTATTCATTTCTTTTTCTCCTTTTCTTTTTCATTATAATACTCACTTTTTAAACGAACAGCTTTATTAATTTCATCCTGAGGTGTCTTTTGAGTTTTATAAGGTTTCTATGTTAGAAAGTAAAGGATAATTCGAAGCGGACTCCGGCAATGTCACCGGGAACATATCGTTTTCTCTGTGCTCCCGACGGATAACTTCGAGCATCTGTTTCACGATTTCCGGATGTTGCGCCGCTATATCGTTATCTTCGTGGATATCCTTTGCAAGGTCGTACAGATGGGGCTTTCCTTTCTTAACTATCAGTTTCCAATCGCCCATACGAACGCCGAACTGGTCGGTTTCATGGAATTCCCAATAGAGGAAATCATGTTTCTGCTGTTCACCAGCGTTGCCTAACAAGGTCGGGGCAAAAGAGATGCCATCGAAACAGTCACCTTCTAACTTCTTGTTGATATACTTTTTCGGGAATCCTTTGTCGCCCGCCAGTTCGCAGAAAGTAGGCATGATGTCGTAAAATGCCAGCTGGTGGTCGTTTACCGAACCGGCGGAGATGCGTTCCGGCCAGCGCACAATGAAAGGAATCCGGATGCCGCCTTCATGACACTGCCGTTTCAAACCACGCAGTTTCCCATCCCGTCCGAAGAACTCCGGGTCCGCTCCTCCTTCTTCGTGAGGGCCGTTGTCGCTACTGAAGATGACGATGGTGTTCTCGTCCAGTCCCTTTTCTTTCAACTTCTTCAAGACTTCGCCCACGTAATAGTCCAGACGGGTAATCATACCGGCAAACTGGGCATGGGTATGCTCCGAAACATTATAACGTCCTTTCTCATACCCGCCCCAGGTTTTATCTCTAAAAAACTTCTTCTTGTAGCTTTTCAGGATAGAATCATTCGGCTGCGCAAGTTCCGCATGCGGCAAGGTGTAGGTGAAAAAGCCATAGAAAGGCTGCTCTCCGTCCTGTTTGTCCAGCCATTCCAGCGCCTTACCGTGAATCAGGTCTGCCGAATATTGAGTGCGTTTCTTGTAATCATCGCCAAACATCGGGTAGTTGATATTATCTTCCAGCAGAATACGTATAACGCCTGTATCGCCTGCCTGTGTGCTGTACCTGTTCAGAAAGTTAGGGTAGTATAAATGAGCCTGAAACTGGCATATATAACCATAGAATTCATCGATACCCCGCTTATCCGGTGTGGAACAAGAGCCTTCATAACCACCTGCCCACTTGCCGAAGACTCCCGTTGTATAACCGTTCTTTTTCATTATCTCAGGAAGAATGATATGATTTTCATCGTATGGTTCCTGACCGACAACGGTAAATTCGTCATTAATCCCGTATTTCACGGTTGGAACTCCCTGCCAATACTCTTTATTTCCGCGCACATGGGTGTGTCCTGTATGTTGTCCCGTCATCAGCGAAGCACGGGAAGGGGCGCTCACCGGACTACCGGCATAGGCTTGGGTAAACAGCATGCCTTCGGCTGCCATACGGTCTATGTTAGGCGTTTCAATGTATTTCTGTCCGTAACATCCTAAATCCCCGTATCCCATGTCGTCGCAGAGGATAAAGATAATGTTAGGTTTGGAATTCTTGTTTGCCGCATTGGCACACAAAGCAACAGTAGCCAGCAGGCCTGTTCCTAAAGTTATAACTGTCTGTTTCATACTGAATTGTATATTCAAATTAAATATCGATGTATTCCGGGCGAATGATTATTCGCCCCTACAAGCGTTGTCACAATACGTGTAGGGGCGAAAAATCTTTCGCCCGCCAACACAGCGTAGCCACTTGTAGCCCGTAGCTTGTAGCTCGTCACTTACTCACTTGTTCTTCTCCCCGAAGTCTTCCTGTTGCTGCTCCACTTCCTTCAGCCTCTGAGCATTTTGCTCTTTCAAAAGCTGTTCCTGTTCCAACTCCGCAGCCGATTTTGCAGACGTTCCGGCAGCTTGCAAAGAAGATGAACCGGCGATCAACGCAGCATCTTTCCCCGAATAAACCAACGGATGGGCGGCAGAATAGCTTTCTAATTCTAATACAGCACTTACAGGCATCTGCGAACCTTCGAATAACACACTTGCCGTTATTTTTATCTTACCCGGCCTCAAAGTGGACTGTATCAGCACCGGAGCCGTCCCCCACTTCACCGGAGCGGGATTTGCCAATATTCCGGCATCACCCAGAATACGTCCTTCGCCTTCTACATGAAACTTCACATAGTAGTTGTTCAAACGTTTGATATTCCCGTTCTTATCGGCTATGGCAGCTACTACAGTGACAAAATCGGAACCATCGGCTTTCAGGTTCACATTCTCATCATCCACCCAAAGCAGCACTTTTTCCGGACGACGGGCGGGATGCACTTCGTGCGTAGCAACCACTTTACCGTCTATCAAGCCTTCTGCCCGCAGGAATACTTCATCCTGCTTTTTCTTACGTGACATTGCTTTATCAGTCATGAAATCGTAGACATCGGGGAAAGTGATAACCGGCGAAGGCATGCCTTCTTTAACTACCGGTTTATTATAAGTATAAGTCTTTCCATCTTTCAGGAAGGTGAGGCGCACTTCATCGCAATTGGAATAAACAGTCACATCCTTGCCGGAGAACGGCGTCATCTCGTGAGCAATATAAACCATCGGGCCGGTTTCAAAAAGACGTTCCTGCTTCTGGGGTGAGCGTTGTGCCTTGAACATATAATAAGAATACTTGGGCTGGCGGAATACATCCATCAATCCGCCATAGAACGGATCGGGATGATAACCGCGCTGATGGTCGAACGAGTGCCACAGACAGCCGCCCACATGTTGGCGGGGAGTGCGGTAAAGGGCATCGTAACAGGTATATGTATAGGTGGGGTTGGCATAATGTTGCGCTTGGATAAGCATAGGCTGTTCTCCCCAGTTGCGGGCTACACGGCTGGGAGAGTTATGTGAACTCCAGTCATCCACATTATCACCCCATTCACGGGTAAAGTAGGTTATCTTTGGGTCAGCATCCTTATCGCCCCACGACTTGCCATCGTAAGAGGGATGTGTAAAGAGTATCGGGAAATGCTCACGTCCACGTGCACCGCTATCACAACCGGAATAACAATATGGGTAAGGATACTCCTGGTCTACAATATCACGGGTGTTCTTGGCGAAGTCTTCCGGATACCAGGTTTCATTGAGGATAGGTTCCCACATCCACACACAAGCATGGTTGCGGTCGCGCCGCACAAGATTACGGATATCGCTATATACACGTTGCGCAAATTCGGGAGCATCATTCCAGAACTGCCAGCCGGGGGTATTGACAATGACAAACAGCCCAAGCTCGTCGCATGCATCCATGAATGCCGGGTCTTGCGGACAATGGGCGTTACGGATTACTTTCATTCCGGCATCACGCAGTTTCTTTGCATCACGCCAATGAATACTGTTAGCAACGGCATTGCCTACCACCGCAAAGTCCTGATGACGGTTAGCACCAATCAACGGGCTTTCATAAGGTTTGCCATTCAGCCAGAAACCGTCCTTGCCCTTAAACTCTACACTACGGATACCGATACGGCGACGATAACCGTCCACCACATTGCCTTCGCGGTCGCGGATACGTACTATCAGATTATATAAGGTGGGAGTTTCCGGACTCCACAGCATCGGGGTCTTTACTATGAGCTTATCTTTCGAGGTAATAGCCTTCCCTGGCCGTATCTGAATCTCATCATTCAAGAAAGCAACCTGTGTACCATCCGGTTGCTGCAACTCATATTCTACAACGCCCGTAAAGGCTTTACGGCTGTCATTGCGCACATGCGCCTTCAGTAACACTTCGGCTGAGGCATCCGACACCTTATCATAAGCCACAAACAGACCGCTGCCTGCTACTTCGTTCTCAAAGTTCGGGTCAGTGATAAAGACCGGATTATGGGCTATCAGCCAGCAATCACGATAAATGCCGCCGAAATAGGTAAAGTCGAGTACATCCTGCGCCTTTCCGGGGGGATAGGTCTTATCATCGCTGTTATCCGTCCACACGGCTATCACATTATCCTCTCCCCAGTTCAATACGTCAGAGATATCGACCACCACAGGCAGATAACCGCCAAAATGTTCGGTCAGCAACTTCCCGTTGACGAATACCTTACTCTTTCCCATGATGGCTTCGAAGTGCAGGAACAGTTTCTTCCCTTTCAAAGCATCCGCAGGGGTGAAGTGCTTGCGATACCAGACTTCTCCCTGATAATTGATGCAACCACTGGCTTCCGTCGGCAAATATTCAATGCCATTGGGAAGGGAGACTACCGTCCATTCCGCATCATCAAAGTTCGTGGCCTCAGCACCCTCAACCGCTCCTTTGTGGAAGCGCCAGGCGGGATTCATTGAAAACACTTCACGCCCGGAATTGGGTAACTCGAAGAAACCGGCAGTGGAAAACTCTGGTTGGTGAGACGCCTGCAATGCGCTGCAGGGAACTAACAATAAAACAATTAGAATTAAATGAATGATTTTTCTCATGAAAATAGTATTATTTTAGGTGTACATAACTTGATGTAATAGCCATTTACAACATCCGATGCAAAAATAGGGCAAAACAGAAAACCACTGTTACAATAATCGCTATTTTTAATCCAATTTTGTCTAACTATCCATTTATACAACATGGCTCCCTAAATACAGAATGCTATGAGAAACTTTCAGTGAATCATTATCAACTATTAATATAAGAATATTTCATTTAATTCCAAACAAAGCCCTATACTTATCTAATTCCATATCAGAAAAATCATTTCTGAGCCATCCATTTCTATCTATCTTATACATTTCATATTCCCACTCCTCTTCAAATCGCTCACCTGTATGAGCCATTTCATTCAAGATTTCAGGAGGGAAGGGCTCCCAAACATCACCTCTTAAGCGTTTTATAGAAAAAAGGTCCTCCTTCTTTTCTGTCCAAACGGCTACAAATTCAGTCTGTTCTCTCATCAAAGAAGCTATCCGTATCAGAGAACGCACCTTATTATCTTTACAAACCACACGAACAATATCATTCATCAGAAAAAAAGATGAATCCATTCCGTCTTCTTCACTATTATATTTGATAAGAAGCAGAAAACTTTTATATGGGGTATCCTCTTCAAGACAACCAAGATATAAAATCTCAGATACTTTCCTGAAGAGTTTTACCGCTGCTTCTTTTCCCTCCCACTGCATATTTTTGTGCAATGATACTATACTGTCATGCCTAGTTCTATTTATGACACTTTGATTAACCAACCATTCATAAAAACGTCCTCCCACCTTAGGGTAAACCATAGAGTAATCCTCTCGGTCACAAAGTCCCGATATAGAGTTCTGAACAAAAGAAATACTATCATTTTTAAAAGGAACAAAAACGAGTAACGAATTCATTAAAGTATCTGACACATCGAATGTATTCCCATCTTCATAGTTTTGATACTCTAGCAAAAGACTATCATTACGTATCCAACTGATATCTGTTAGTTCCCTCCTCGTGATAGTCGATGAGCAGCTTAAAAGCATAAGTAGAACCCAACTTACTACTACTATTTTCATATCCAATATTTTAATAACCTAATATTTTCGCTGCTTTCAGATATCTAGTCGGAATAGTAGAAGTCATATTATTCAGATTTCGATAATATCCCACTTTATAGTTCCATTTCAATGCATGCTGATACTCCCACTCTCTTATATAAGCATGATGTGAGGTTGGATTATTTAATCCCATGCCATAAAAACCTGCATGATAATATTCATGTCCCATAGTCAAAAAAAGTTGTTCTTTGCATATAAATGCTGACTTATACAAGAAAACATTATATCCTTTACCAACTCCGTTGGATACAGTTGTTCCATTTACATACTGACCTCTGTATTTAACTAAATCACCCAATTTTATATGCCCTCTAGGAATAGTCCCATCCGCATACAAATTATCTACATTTTGTACATTTTCAAAATTTTCTAATGAAAATTCAGCCGCATACTCATTTGAATACTCCATACCCTCACCAATCTGAACCGTGTTTCCATCAGCCATATTCACTCCATTAGTATAATCAAAATATTGAGCTCCCTTTCCCGTAAAGAAATTTCCATGATTCTTCATTGCTGAGACACCACCCAGCACTCCTCCAATAACACCACCAATAGCACCACTTATCCCTCCAGCAGCTAAACCTGCATTCAGCCCCTGCTTAAAATTTGCTCCATTCAACCAAGCATTTCCAGCTCCTCCGACAAAACCGCCAGCAAAACCTCCACTAAACCCAGTAACCGCCCCACCGATAAAACTAGTCGTTCCTAATAATCCGGCCATTGCTCCGCCTGCAAAATACCCGGCAGCACCAGATGCTCCACCTATGAATAGCCCTTTCAACATATCACCAGCCAAAGCCCAACCAGAATTATCACTCATCACCATAGCAGTTCCCATCCCAATCCAAGCCCCCACAATAACAGCAGCTAACCAAACAGATTTTCCACTTTTATCTACATACATCAACGGATTATTTAGCACATAACTATATCGATTAAAGTTTTGCGTGAAATCCATCATCTGCACATATGGATCCGGACTCAAGAATCGTCCCAATGCGGAATCATATAAACGCGCATTCATATTAACCAAGCCAAAGGCAGACAGATGTTCATGCCCCGTATACCCCCTGCCTAAAAGCAATGCCGGTTCTAAACCAGGAGCATAAAGTACATGGTTAATAGGATTACGTAAACGCCCCCAAGCATCATAACTCAATTCCTGTTGGACAATACCCGCAGAATTTGTAATATGCGTGATACTACCCAAGTAATCACGACAAATATAATAAATTCCCCATGATCCATTCTTCTTCATATAAACAATTGGCGAAGAATAATAATCACCAGCCAAATAAAGGCGAGTTTCCGCATTATTTGTCTCATAACAATTACCGAGATAATAAGTCGCATTTTGTACAGCCCCCTTATGAGTTAAAAGCATTTTAGCACGTTCACCAGAAGAATCATACGTAAAAGTAGCTGTATAACCATTTTCTACAATAGTAGCCGGACGCTGAAAAGAAGTATAAGTAACATCTTGATTCCGTATAGGTATTTGATTTCCATTTAATTCCACATTAGTCACTGCATAAGGCTTCGTATCATGACTATAAAACATGGTGCCAATACCACTCATTGAGGTAATATTTCCTTTCGAATCATACCCTACCGTCTTACCTGCATAATTAGCTAAACGATTCAGATTATCATAACTAAAAGATTCCGTCAGATTGCGCTTCTTATCTACACGACTTGTCAGGTTTCCTTTCTGAATATCGAATGTATAAGCAAAATGTTGGATCACTCCAGCTTTTCTTTCTGTCAGTATACCATAGCTATTATATCCATACGTACGCGTTAATGGTCCAGTTACAGCGTTCGTAGGTTGCCCCAATCCATTCTCGGCTGTCAACTTCCATATAGAAGTTGTCCCCAACTTTACTTCTGTTAATTGTCCATTAACATAGGTCATATTCTCCGTTCCAATCACCGCCTCTTTAGAGGAACTATATGTAACAGAAGACACATTGCCATTTGCATAAGCGAAAACACGTTTCAACCAGATATCATCCGAAACCTTATCCGTCCGTGAGTTCAATCGGGCATATTCATCATAAGTATAGACTTTAGAAACGCCATTGGTCGAAGTCTCATTATCAATCTGTTTTGTTACCGGATCATATTTATAAGTAGTAGTAAACTCTGGTTGAACTTTACTTTTAGGACGACCATATTTATCATATACAATAGCTACAGTTTTATTATTTGCATCAGTTTGTGTTACCGTACGTATATTACCCGAGTAACCCTCCGTAAAAGTCATTGTCCCAGCACTAGGATCTACAATTTTAGTTCGGTGTCCATAATCAGGATCATAGTCAAACTCTGTTATAACCCCTCCTGGTGCAATAACCTTTTTCAACTGTTTGTCTGGACGATAAGAATAAGTAATTGTTCCTCCTGGATCTGTTGCGGAAGCCAACAGTCCACTCTTATCGTATGTTCGGGTAATTGTAATACCTTCTTTTACTATTGTTTCACTTTTCCCAATATAACTGTAAGATGTTGTTTTGCCATATGGCTCTGAAAACGAAACTATTCGATCAAAATCATCATAACTATATACATTCCATAACGAAGCTGTATTTCCTTTATAAGGCAGAGAGACCTTCCATAAGCGTCCCCAGTTATCATATTGTTTATCTATATACAGCCAAGTTCCATCAAAGCGTTTATTACCAATACGAATATCACGCCCTAGAGCATCATAATATGTACGCTGTTCCGGCATCCCCGTTACTGATTTCTCAATATAATATACCCCTGTACTCAAATCCCATCTATAATTTATATTCTCTATTGTACCATCATCATAAGTGGTTGTATTAACTCTCCCCAAATCATCATAATTATACAAAGCAATCTTACCCAAATTATTTACCACTTTTTCTGGTAGGCCATATTTATTATAATTAGAATATACCGTCATACGTCCTAAAGCATCAGTACGAGTGTTTACATAGCAATTATTCAAATAAGTACAAGTGTCTCCTAAATATTCCACCGATGTACGGGGGGCACTTACTTCTGTTAAAACATTGCCGTAAACATCATAAGTGCATCGCGTTTCTCCAACTTTATTACCATTAATTTTAATTATTTTCTTTTCTGGAAGATTTGTTCCTGTTTTATAAACCAATTCTTCTGAAGTTACCCACGAACTCCCATCACGCGATTCTGTTATTGTTTTCAAACAGGGAAGACCTATCAGCCACTTCGCGGTTGTGTTTGTATTACTATAAGTTTGATTCGTAACTGTTTTGATCACATTGTTAGATGTATAATCCGTATAAGTAACTGTTTCACGCGTAGGATTACTGTAAGTATCATAAAGATAATCTTTAGTCACTGTGGTACTTTTCAAAAGATCCTTTTCTACTGAGTTGTTCAGTCGTACCGTGGCTTTCTTATTAGAAGCAACAGCTGAATAATAAGTATAATTTCCTTCTGCTTCAGGAGTAATGACCCTAACCAAATTATTAAAGTTCAAAGGATCGTATATCGTTGTTATGGTTTTGTTACGTAATACATCCTCTGCTATTATTTTAGTAAAGCCACAAAAGCCACGGCCCTGCCGATGTACAACCCCTCCTTGATAGCGATACTCTTCCGAGGTTAAAATGCTACCATTTAAAGCAGTTTCTTTAGCAGCGAGCCCCCACAAAGGCCCTTGAAAGCGTTCATAAGGGAATGAAACAATTGCATTGGAACTATAAAAATCAATATAATCTCCGTTCTTTGCATTGAGAAGTTGATAGGAGTTTTTATCTATCACCCCGAAGCTATTAATTACTCCTGTTAGCAAATATTGTTTACGCTCATTCCTTGTAAAGCTCACCTTGTAAACATTTTCATCAATAACAGCTATAAGGGAACTATAAAAATTCGGTTGAGAAATAGAAGAAGGAAGTAAAGTAATACCACCACCAAGTGACGTTCCAAACCTATCCTCTTCTTTAAACCCACCATTACGATTGAAATACCCCCATGTACTGGTATTCTGCCTAAGTACCAAGTCTACATACCCATCTTGATCTATATCCTGTAGCATACAGGCAGCTTCATGTTCCACATATTCCGTTAAATTAAACGATCTACGTATATTGGATAACGGATAATAAACCTCCCACCACGTACCATTATGAAATTTACGCCAATATTCCACTTGACAGACATCCCCATGCACAGAACAACTACTACCATCCAGCCACTCACCACAAACCAAGCACCTGTTGGAATACCCAATATATTCTCCACAATGCACACATTCATAATCTTCCGGATATTCTGCATTACACTCCGGGCAAAATTCGTGTGAAGTAACAGGCATCTCATACGTACCTTTTTTGGTATATGACTTGACAGGAGTTACTAAGAATTCCGGTTTGCCATCACCATTTATATCTCCAATGGCCATGTCTCTATTGCTTTGAAATACATAATTATAGGATAAGTCAAAACTACATTTCAAGTTTAAGCTATATACTCCGTTCACTTGAGAAAACGAATACACTTTTGTTATCCCAAAATTAATATGACAAATATCCGTCTTTCCATCTCCGTCAATATCTACAGCCACCAAAATTCCTTGTTTCACATTGAAATTGAAAACATGAGCATTAAACAACACCTTATTTGTGCTCAAATCAAACAAATAGCACTTAGAGTTCATATCCTTATCCAAAGGTCTATCCATAGATATAGCCAATAACTCAGCTTTTCCATCTCCATTGTAATCGCCCGGAAGATATACTTTTGGCCAAATGCTAGAACTATTGGGAGCCTCACTGTCAAATGTAAAAGTAGAAGTCTGTGTCAAAGACAAACCCAGACCAGGCTTATAAACCTTTACAGTTAAACGATCCTTACCACTCTGCACCGTAGCATTTATCTTCAATAGTTCATCTCCAGATACTCCATCTACATCTGCCGACAATAAAGTCTGAAAGCCTCGCTCTGCATACAAAGTTGCAGGTACCAAAGTACTACCTTCCAAATTTCGATATACAAGCAACTCTTGGTTTTCAGCAAAAGCAGAATAATACCCTTTCGAAGATATAGCACAAGGATTAAAATCCGGATACGAAAAAAGTCCATCATCTTCTGTCCCTGACTCAAACTTTACCTTATTTACTACTAAATCGGTATCCTGATTAAAATATCTCGTTAATATAGCTTTTTGTTTTTCCCATCCATTCATATTATTATCATATCCATAGTAAAACAACAAAGGATTTAAATTATCGCAATCGATTCTTGTCAACAAAGACACATTACTAGTTTTATAAACAAATGAATAGGTATGAAGCAATTCTGTTCCGTGATAACACTTGATATTATCAAGTAAATGGGATAACTTTACTTCTGTCCCTCCTTCAAAACCACCCAACACGTCCACACGGTCTTTATAAGTAAATGTAATATTAGCCAATGGCGTATCAGAAGAGGTATGGGCTCCATATTCTATATTTAGAATACGATATCTGTTATTTTGATAAGCATAAGAAAAGGATACCATATTCCCCAAAACATCTGTACTTTTAGATATTGGGTAAACGAGGCAGTCACTCGCATTAGTTTGTGAACCAAACACAGCTACCGTGCCATTCGGATATAATACCATAAAATAACTAAACGTTCCGGATGCCGTTTTCTGCGCTTTCACTCGAATATTCCCTTGTTCTGTCTCAAAAACATTCACAACAGTTGTTGGTAACAGACGAACTCCATCAAGCATTAATGCATCATCACCATTCACTTCAACCGGTGCTGTTTTACCGTCATAGTACATAGAACGTGGTACTCGAGTTATAGATGATAGACCGCCAATAGACCAACCATAACCAACTATGTCATTTCCACCTTGACTATTATAAGTAATGGAAACAGAAGGTGTAATGCCACTACGTACCGGAACACACGAAATAGGAACATTGTAAACAAGTCCTCCCGATGGCGTAACTTGTGAATTTATTGGTATAACACCAACATCTTTACTTGTATTTACAGATATTGAGGTAGGGATATGCGTATGAGAACCACTCGCAAAACCTCTTACTAAATCTTGTTGAGACATAGGATTTTGGTTAACAATAGTCTCTTTGCTCCTGCACTCTAGCTTTTTTATATAAATGGAATCACCAGTAGAAATTGTGTCAGTAGGTACTGTCCGATGTTTTTTTATGGATGAAATAAAATCAAAAGATTGTTGTCCCATAGATGGGAATGTCACTATAAAAGTAAATGTCACGGCTAAAAGAATAAGCCATAAGTGATGTGTTTTCATAATAAATAATTAGTTTACAAACAGTATAACCCTATTCTTTAATAATTTTCCATATAGATTGCCTTGAACCAAAGACCAACTTCAGCAAATATGTACCCGACACAAAGCTATCAAGCTGAAGGATAGTTCGTATAGAAGTCACATCCTGTCTTAACAATAGTCGACCTTGCAAATCGTACAGGAAAACCTCGCCGTAACCCGGCTCAAAGAGTTCACTTAACAGAACAGTCAACTCCGTTTGCATTGGATTAGGAAAGAGCTTAATTGCTTTCTGTTCCAACAGTCCTTCCGACAAAACAACATTTACCTCGTTTTTTTGAAGAACAAAAGAACGCGTAGCTACTTGCATTCGAGTAACCCTGTTACCGGCAGCATCATACAAATACGAAAAAGATTGTGAGAAAATGGAAGTGGCCAATCCTAAGTTGATTAAGAGCAAAATAAATTTCAATTTCATGTTTTTCATAATTTAATTACGCAATAAAGATAGACACTCTTTTTTTAGAAAAAAGCTATCAGCATTATGTATTTAGAGGCAATACAATTTTTACTCCTTTTTCTACAGTTTTTACTCTAAATAAAAAGTTTATAGACAACAACCAGGAATTTCTCATGCAGTTTTTTCCTCCATGACTTCGCTAAATCAAATAAAAAATGCAAAGTCTTCCATCTTTTAACCCCACCATACTCCAACCGTACCCGAACCGTACTTGCTCCGTACCTTCTTCGGTCAGAAGTACCTCTATACGGAGAAACTACGGAGTTGGTACGGAGCAAGTACGGCTCAGGTACGGTACAAGTACAGTCCGAATAGAAAACTAACAAGGTTTTTGCCCCTCAATTCCCCACGAATAAAGCCTTTCGGCACCATGTTCATTATCAACGAAATAAACAATGAACAGGGTGTTGAAAACTTCTCTGAAAGTTTTTAGTTAAAACTTGTGGGGGATTGTGGGGAAATGTGTACTTTTACCGTCGCTTATTATAATAAGGTAGCAATGATACGTTTTTTGGGCAATATAGAAGCGAAGACCGACGCAAAGGGACGTGTATTTATCCCCGCCGGCTTTCGGAGGCAACTGCAATCCGCTTCCGAAGAAAGGCTAGTGCTGCGCAAAGACGTATTCCAAGATTGCCTGGTACTCTATCCAGAAAGCGTTTGGTTCAAGACGCAAAACCAATTAAGGAGGCGATTGAACAAATGGAACGCAAAACACCAAGACATTTTCCGGCAATTTGTGAGCGATGCGGAAATCATGATTCCCGACGGGAACGGACGCATCCTTCTGCCCAAACGTTACCTGCAAATGGCCGGCATACAGAGCGATGTACGTTTTATTGGTATGGATAATACAATAGAGATCTGGGCAAAAGAGAAAACCGAACAGCCATTCGTCAGTCCGGAAGAGTTCAGCGAAGCATTGCAGGACATTCTGGGAGATGAGGATGATTGGAAGGAAGAGGAAGAGAATGATTAACGTTTAGTGATGAGTGATTAGTGATGAATGAAGAATTGACATATCATGTACCGGTGCTGTTGATGCCGAGTGTGGACGGAATGAATATCCGCCCGGATGGGACGTATGTAGACGTCACTTTCGGCGGAGGAGGACATTCACGCGAAATACTGTCACGATTGGGAGACGGCGGACGGTTACTGGGATTTGACCAGGACGAAGATGCCGAACAGAATATCGTGGATAATCCGCATTTCATTTTTGTACGCAGCAATTTCCGCTACCTGCATAACTTCCTACGCTACCATGATATAGAAGAAGTAGATGCGATACTTGCCGATCTAGGTGTGTCCTCACACCACTTCGATGATAGCGAGCGGGGATTCTCATTCCGCTTTGACGGGGCACTGGATATGCGTATGAACAAACGTGCAGGAGATACTGCGGCGGACATTATCAATACTTATAATGAAGAGCGCTTGGCAGATATCTTCTATTTGTACGGTGAACTGAAAAACAGCCGCAAATTGGCATCCGTACTCGTAAAGGCACGCGCCGGACAAAAAGTAACAACTATCGGTGAGTTTCTGGAAATCATCAAGCCACTTTTCGGCCGGGAACGGGAGAAAAAAGAACTGGCAAAAGTCTTCCAGGCATTGCGTATCGAAGTAAATCAGGAAATGGAAGCGCTGAAAGAGATGTTGTATGCAGCAACCGAGGCGCTGAAACCAGGTGGAAGACTGGTAGTAATCACGTATCACTCGCTGGAAGACAGAATGGTGAAGAATATGATGAAAACCGGAAACGTAGAAGGCAAGATGGAAAAAGATTTCTTTGGAAATGTACAGACACCTTTCCGGCTGGTGAACAATAAGGTGATTGTACCGGACGAAGCGGAGATAGAACGAAATCCGAGATCGCGAAGTGCAAAACTGAGAATAGCGGAGAAGAAGTGATAAAGAGCAAGAGTGGTAAAATGATAAAGCGGTAGAGTGATAGAGCGATGAAGGAAATGGAAGAAAAACAGGTAAATGAGAAAACAGAGAAAGCGGAAAAGGCGAAGAAAGCTAAAAATCGCACGTCTCTGAAGAACATCATTGGTGGTGATATTCTGGCAACGGATTTTTTCCGTCGTCAGACCAAATTGCTTGTGCTGATAATGGTGCTGATACTGTTTTACATACACAACCGTTATGCTTGTCAGCAACAAATGATAGAGATTGATAAACTGAAAAAAGAACTGATTGACATTAAATATGATGCCCTCACCCGTAGCTCGGAGTTGATGGAAAAAAGTCGCCAGTCACGCATTGAGGAATACATTGCAACCAAGGAGAGTGACTTACAGACCTCAACCAATCCACCGTATTTGATTAAGTAATCAGTAGAACCGTTAAACAGAAAACAGACTTGGCAGTAAATAAGAAAAATATCATGACCCGCTACTTCTTTGTAGTCCTCGTAATGGGACTGCTGGGAATAGCTATTGTCGTAAAAGCCGCAATTATCATGTTTGCAGAGCGACAATACTGGCAGGATGTAGCCGACCGTTTCATAAAAGAGAACGTAACGGTAAAGCCTAATCGTGGTAATATTCTTTCATCCGACGGCAAACTGATGGCAAGTTCCTTGCCGGAATATCGCATCTATATGGACTTTAAGGCAGGTGGTGTAACCAAAGATACCATGCTGGTGAATCATATGAACGAAATTTGCGAAGGACTGCATAAGATATTCCCCGATAAGAGTGCCGCTGAATTTAAGTCACACTTACAGAAAGGGCGTAAGAAGGGCAGCCGTAATTATCTGATTTATCCGAGACGCATTTCGTATATCCAGTATAAAGAAGCAAAACGTTTGCCTGTATTCAATCTGAACAAGTACAAAGGTGGCTTCCACGAGCAGGTTTATAATCAACGTAAGAAGCCATTCGGATCATTGGCAGCCCGTACATTGGGCGATCTTTATGCCGATACTGCACAAGGTGCAAAAAGTGGTATCGAGTTGTCATTCGACACCTTATTGAAAGGTCGCGACGGCATCACCCATCGCCAGAAGGTGATGAACAAGTACCTGAATATCGTAGATATAGCCCCCGTAGACGGTTGCGACATTATCTCAACCCTCGATGTAGGCATGCAGGATATCTGCGAGAAAGCATTGGTAGACAAGTTGAAGGAAATTAATGCCACTGTAGGTGTGGCAGTACTCATGGAAGTACAGACCGGCGAAGTGAAAGCCATCGTCAACATGATGAAAGCCAACGATGGCAACTATTACGAAATGCGCAACAATGCCATCAGTGACATGATGGAACCGGGCTCGACTTTCAAGACAGCTTCCATCATGGTGGCTCTTGAAGATGGAAAGATCACACCGGAAACAGAAGTAGACACCGGAAATGGTATTATGATGATGTATGGCAGCAAAATGAGAGATCATAACTGGCATCGCGGAGGATACGGGAAAATCAATGTAACACGTATTCTGGAAGTCTCATCCAATGTAGGTGTCTCCTATCTCATTGACAAACATTACAAAGATAATCCGCAGAAATATGTGGATGGTTTAAAGCGCATGAGCATCGACCAACCGCTACATCTACAAATTTCCGGCGAAGGAAAGCCTAACATCAAGGGTCCGAAGGAAAGATACTTCGCAAAAACAACCCTGCCCTGGATGAGTATTGGATACGAAACACAGGTTCCGCCACTCAATATCCTGACTTTCTATAATGCCATTGCCAACAATGGTGTAATGATACGACCCAAATTCGTAAAGGCTGCGGTAAAAGACGGTGAAGTTATAGAAGAATATCCTACGGAAGTGATTAACCCGAAGATATGCTCTGACCGGACATTGACTCAGATACGTGATATTCTGGAAAAAGTGGTATCACAAGGATTAGCCAAACCAGCCGGAAGCAAACAATTTTCCGTAGCCGGCAAGACGGGTACAGCACAGGTATCACAAGGTACAGCAGGCTATAAAAACGGACGAGTGAATTATCTGGTAAGCTTTTGTGGCTATTTCCCGGCTGATGCTCCCAAGTATAGCTGTATCGTTTCCATACAGAAACCGGGACTTCCGGCATCAGGTGGTCTGATGGCAGGTAGTGTATTCGGAAAAATTGCAGAAAGAGTATATGCAAAGAATCTGCGGTTTGATATTCGCAGTGCAATAGATAGTACAAGCAATGTCATTCCTCCTGTAAAAGCCGGAGAAATGAATGAAGCCTTCCAGGTACTGAATAGTTTGAAAGTACCGGTGCAGAAACAGTTCACGTCCAAGAAAGGACAAGAGGCTTGGGGACATACACAAGCAGCTCCCAATGCAGTTGTTCTGCAAGGTAAAGACGGGGCCAACCCGGATCTTGTCCCCAGTGTTATTGGAATGGGAGCGAAGGATGCTGTGTACCTATTGGAGAGTAAAGGTCTGAAAGTGAGACTAAACGGTATCGGAAAAGTGAGAAATCAATCGATACCGGGAGGCAACCGGGTGGTAAAAGGACAGACGGTGACGTTAGCACTTCATTAGAGGTGCGGACGAAAGATTTACTAATTTAGAATATATATTATATATAAGGTATGGTATTAAGTGAATTACTGAAAGCAATACAACCGATACAGATTATCGGAAGTACGGAGACGGAGATAACGGGGGTAAACATCGACTCCCGCCTGGTACAAGCCGGACATCTGTTTATGGCTATGCGCGGTACTCAAACTGACGGACATGTCTATATTCCCGCGGCCATAGAGAAAGGCGCTGTCGCCGTGCTCTGCGAAGATGTACCCGAAGCTAAACAGGAGGGCATCACCTACATTCAGGTGAAAGACAGCGAAGACGCTGTAGGCAAAGTAGCCACTACATTCTACGACGATCCTACTTCCAAGATGGAACTGGTAGGTGTAACCGGAACGAATGGAAAGACGACCATCGCCACCTTATTATATAATACATTCCGTTATTTCGGCTATAAGGTAGGACTGATTTCTACTGTTTGCAACTACATAGACGATCAACCCATACCCACTGAGCATACGACCCCCGACCCCATCACTCTGAACCAGTTATTAGGACAGATGGCAGACTCCGGATGCAAGTATGTCTTCATGGAAGTGAGTTCGCACTCTATCGACCAGAAGCGTATCAGCGGGCTTCGTTTTGCAGGCGGTATTTTCACCAACCTGACGCGAGACCATCTGGACTATCACAAGACAGTGGAGAATTACCTCAAAGCTAAGAAGAAATTCTTCGACGATATGCCGAAGAATGCCTTCAGTCTGACCAACCTGGATGATAAGAACGGGCTTGTAATGACGCAAAACACGCGCTCGAAGGTATACACCTACTCATTGCGCAGCCTCAGCGATTTCAAAGGCAAGATATTGGAGTCTCATTTCGAAGGTATGTTACTCGACTTCAATAACCACGAACTGGCCGTGCATTTCATCGGCCGTTTTAATGCTTCAAACCTGTTGGCGGTATTTGGTGCAGCTGTACTGCTCGGCAAAAAAGAGGAAGATGTATTGGTTGCCCTCAGCACTTTGCAGCCGGTAGCCGGACGCTTCGATGCAGTGCGTTCACCCAAAGGCATCACCGCCATTGTAGATTATGCACACACTCCGGACGCCCTCATCAACGTATTGAACGCCATTCACGGAGTACTTGAAGGTAAAGGCAAGGTGATCACCGTAGTAGGCGCAGGCGGTAATCGCGATAAAGGCAAACGCCCCATCATGGCCAAGGAAGCAGCCAAAGCCAGCGATCGCGTCATCATTACCTCGGACAACCCGCGTTTTGAAGAGCCCCAGGATATCATCAACGATATGCTTGCCGGATTAGACAAGGAGGACATGCAGAAAACCATCAGCATAGCCGACCGTCGCGAGGCCATCAAGACCGCTTGCCTACTGGCACAGCCGGGTGATGTAATTCTCGTAGCCGGAAAAGGCCATGAAAACTATCAGGAGATTAAGGGAGTGAAACATCATTTCGATGATAAAGAAGAATTAAAAGCGATAATGTTTTAGAGTAATAGGGTGATAGAGTGATATTACTTTACCACCTTATCACAGCAAATAGTCAAATTATGTTGTATTATTTATTTCAATGGTTAGACAAGTATGACATTCCCGGCGCGGGTATGTTTGGATATACATCATTCCGGGCTTTGATGGCAATCATCCTTGCATTGCTCATTTCAAGCATCTGGGGAGATCGTTTTATCAACCTGCTGAAACGGAAACAGATTACGGAAACACAACGTGATGCCAGCATCGATCCGTTCGGGGTGAACAAGGTAGGTGTACCGAGCATGGGGGGAGTCATTATCATTGTAGCAATTCTCATTCCGTGTCTGCTACTGGGTAAGTTGAGTAATATCTATATGATATTGATGCTGATTACCACGGTATGGCTGGGGTCATTAGGATTTGCCGATGATTATATCAAGATTTTCAAGAAAGACAAAGAAGGCCTGCACGGAAAGTTCAAGATTATCGGACAGGTAGGATTGGGATTAATCGTGGGGCTTACCTTATACCTGAGCCCGCAAGCTGTTATCCGCGAAAACATTGAAGTGCAGAAACCCGGGCAGGAAGTGGAGGTTATTCATGCGGGACAAGACATTAAGTCGACGCAGACTACCATCCCCTTCTTCAAAAGCAATAACCTGGATTATGCTGATTTCGTAAGTTTTATGGGTAAACATGCGCAAACGGCAGGTTGGGTACTGTTTGTGATTATCACTATATTCGTAGTGACAGCCGTCAGCAATGGCGCCAATCTGAATGATGGAATGGACGGTATGGCGGCAGGAAACTCGGCAATTATAGGTTTGGCACTGGGAATTTTAGCTTATGTATCCAGCCACATCGAATATGCCGGTTATCTGAATATCATGTATATTCCCGGATCGGAGGAACTGGTAATCTTCATCTGCGCCTTCATTGGTGCCTTGATTGGTTTTCTGTGGTACAATGCGTATCCGGCACAGGTATTCATGGGTGATACGGGTAGTTTAACCATTGGCGGTATCATCGCCGTATTTGCCATCATCATACACAAAGAATTGCTGATACCCATTCTTTGCGGTGTATTCCTGCTGGAAAACCTATCCGTCATTTTACAACGGTTCTATTACAAAGCCGGAAAACGGAAAGGAGTAAAACAAAGGCTGTTCAAACGAACACCTATTCACGACCACTTCCGTACCTCCATGAGCCTGATCGAACCGGGCTGTACGGTGAAGTTTACAACGCCGACCAAGTTGTTCCATGAGTCAAAAATCACGGTCCGTTTCTGGATTGTGACGATTGTACTGGCCGCGATAACGATTATTACATTAAAGATAAGATAACAGAGTTGCCAGTGACGAGCTACAAGCTACAAGTGCTCGCTACCGGTAACCAATAAGAAACAAACTTGTAGCAACTACCAACTCCAGCCACTGCTTGTAGCTGGTAGCTGGTAGCCCGTAACTAAAGAAAACATGAGTAGAATTGTAGTATTAGGAGCCGGAGAGAGTGGTGCAGGTGCTGCCGTACTCGCCAAAGTGAAGGGATTCGACACATTCGTATCCGACATGTCCGCCATTAAAAGCAAATATAAAGAAGTGCTGGACAGGTACGACATCTCCTGGGAAGAGGGACAGCATACAGAAGAGCTGATTTTAAATGCCGAAGAAGTAGTGAAAAGCCCCGGCATCCCCAATGATGCTCCGATTATATTGAAACTGAAAAAGCAAGGTACGCCTGTCATCTCTGAGATAGAGTTTGCAGGACGCTATACCAATGCAAAAATGATATGTATTACCGGTTCAAACGGTAAGACCACTACCACCTCACTCATTTATCACATTTTCAAGAGTGCAGGTCTGAATGTAGGATTGGCAGGCAACATTGGCAAGAGCCTTGCTTTGCAGGTGGCCACGGATCAACATGATTACTACGTGATTGAGCTCAGTTCTTTCCAGTTGGATAACATGTATAAGTTCCGCGCTAATATTGCCGTGCTGATGAATATTACGCCCGACCACCTGGACCGCTACAATCACTGCATGCAGAATTATGTGGACGCAAAGTTCCGTATCACGCAGAACCAGACACCGGAAGATGCTTTCATCTTTTGGAACGACGACCCCATCATCAAACGCGAACTGGACAAACACGGGTTATGCGCCCACCTTTATCCATTCTCCGCAGTGAAAGAAGATGGAGCCATAGCCTACGTAGAAGACGGTGAAGTGGAAATCAACGAACCCATCGCCTTCAACATGGAACAGGAGAAATTGGCTTTACAAGGCACACATAACTTATACAATTCTCTCGCCGCAGGCATCTCCGCCAATCTCGCCGGAATAGAGAAAGAATATATTCGCCGGGCTTTGTCCGACTTCAAAGGCGTAGAACACCGCCTTGAAAAGGTAGCCACAGTGCGCGGTGTAGAGTTTATCAACGACTCTAAAGCTACCAACGTAAATTCCTGCTGGTATGCTTTGCAGAGCATGAAAACGAAAACGGTCCTGATACTGGGCGGAAAAGATAAAGGCAACGACTATACAGAGATTGAAGACCTTGTGCGCGAGAAATGCTCTGCCCTGGTTTACCTGGGATTGCATAACGAAAAGTTGCACGATTTCTTCGATCGCATGGGATTGCCCGTTGCCGATGTACAGACCGGTATGAAAGACGCCGTAGACGCCGCTTTCCGTTTGGCGAAAAAAGGCGAAACGGTATTGCTGAGTCCTTGTTGTGCAAGCTTCGACCTCTTCAACAGTTATGAAGACCGGGGCGACCAGTTCAAGGAATACGTTAGGGCGTTGTAATCATAGGCTGCGGACGGAACATCGTGAGAGGAAATTCTCACGCACTGTGAGAGGAGGCTCTCAGGCATCGTGAGAGGAGGCTCTCAGGCACCGTGAGAGAAGACTGATAAAACCCGTGAGAAGTTTGACTGTATGGAAGCGCTTTCATTCTTTAATTATTAACTATTAATTTGCGAAGCATTGGATTTACTCAGAAGCATATTCAAAGGTGACAAGGTAATCTGGATCATATTCCTTTTCCTTTGCCTCATTTCTATCGTAGAAGTGTTCAGCGCCGCGTCTACACTGACGTACAAGAGCGGCGACCACTGGGGGCCTATTACACAGCACAGCATCATCCTGATGGTGGGCGCTGTAGTAGTGGTGTTTATGCATAATATTCCCTATAAGTGGTTTCAGGTGTTCCCTGTGTTCCTGCTTCCTTTGTCCGTAGTATTACTGGGTCTCGTTATGATGATGGAACGCATCAACGGCGCTGCACGCTGGATGACCTTCATGGGTATCCAGTTCCAGCCTTCGGAGGTGGCAAAAATGGCCGTGATCATCGTCACTGCCTTTATCCTCTCCAAGGGACAGGATGAAGACGGGGCCAGTCCGAAAGCCTTTAAGCGTATCATGATTATCACAGGTGTTGTCTGCCTGCTGATTGCACCGGAGAACCTTTCGACGGCAGCTTTACTTTTCGGAGTGGTTTTTCTGATGATGTTCATCGGACGGGTGGCAATGAAGAAACTGTTGATACTGGCCGGTGCTCTGGCAGGAGTAGCAATCATAGGTGTAGCATTCCTGGTACTGACCAAGAATAGTGATTTACCGTTCCTGCACCGTTTTGACACATGGCGTGCCCGTATAGAGAAATTCACGGATGACACAGAAGTGCCTGCCGCCAAATTCGATATTGACAAGGATGCCCAGATAGCCCACGCCCGTATCGCCGTAGCCACAAGCAACGTTGTAGGTAGAGGGCCGGGTAACTCAGTACAGCGCGACTTCCTGAGCCAGGCATTCTCTGACTTTATCTTTGCCATTATTGTGGAAGAATTGGGATTGATAGGCGGGGCCTTCGTCGTATTCCTCTACGTCTGCCTGCTGATACGAGTCGGGCGTATAGCGAAGAAGTGCGACCGAACGTTTCCGGCCTTCCTCATCATAGGAATTGCGCTGCTGCTTGTATCGCAAGCCGTATTTAACATGATGGTGGCAGTAGGATTGGCACCGGTCACCGGACAACCGCTGCCGCTTATCAGTAAAGGTGGTACCTCCACACTTATCAACTGCGCCTACATCGGCATGATATTGAGTGTGAGTCGCTATACTGCCAAATTGGAAGAGATTAAAGAACATGACGCACAGATACCGATGCAAGTGGAAGCTGCTGTTGAAGAAGGAAATAGCGAGATACAAACAGCGGCCGAACCAACAGCAAAGGTGCTGAATAGTGATGCAGAATTCGAGTAGGAGATAAAAGGAGTTATCACTCCTTTATCTCCTGCAATAAATTTAAGTATGAAAGATATGAATAAAAATCATAACGGAGAGGCTCCCCGCATTATCATAAGCGGTGGAGGTACAGGGGGACATATATTCCCCGCAGTATCCATTGCCAATGCCATCAAGGAACTACGCCCCGATGCAGAAATCCTCTTTGTAGGTGCGGAAGGACGGATGGAAATGCAACGCGTGCCCGATGCAGGATACAAAATCATCGGTTTACCTGTGGCAGGCTTCGACCGTAAACGTTTATGGAAAAACTTTGCAGTGATTATAAAGTTACTCCGCAGCCAGTTGAAGGCACGTCGAATACTGAAAGAGTTTCATCCTCAGGTAGCGGTAGGTGTAGGTGGTTATGCCAGTGGCCCTACGTTAAAAGTAGCAGGTATGATGGGAGTGCCTACTTTGATACAGGAACAGAACTCTTATGCAGGCGTAACAAATAAGCTGCTGGCACAAAAAGCCTGCAAGATTTGTGTAGCGTATGATGGAATGGAAAAGTTCTTTCCCACGGATAAGATTATTATGACAGGGAATCCGGTTCGACAGAATCTGTTAGCCAATAAGCAGAGTCGCGAAGCTGCCGTGACTTCTTTCGGTTTCAATCCGGAGAAGAAAACAATATTGATACTGGGCGGCAGTCTTGGAGCGCGTACTATAAACCAGACGCTGGTTGCCGCACTAGATACAATCAAAGCATACGGTGACATTCAGTTCATCTGGCAGACCGGGAAGATATACATTCAGCAAGTGAAAGATGCCATCACCACCACCACCGGAGAAGCGGTACGCAATCCACGCATTTCAGCTATCCCGAACCTCTATGTGACGGACTTCATTAAAGATATGGCAAGTGCGTATGCGGCTGCCGATCTGGTCATTTCGCGTGCAGGAGCAGGATCTATCTCAGAGTTCTGCCTGCTGAATAAACCGGTTATTCTGGTACCTTCACCCAATGTGGCAGAAGATCACCAGACTAAAAATGCACTGGCCCTCGTAGATAAGGAAGCCGCCATTTACGTGAAGGATGCAGATGCAATGAAGCATCTTATTCCGGTAGCACTCGAAACGGTTGCCGATGCACAAAAACTAAAAACGTTGAGCGAGAACATTGCCAAGTTGGCTCTGCCGGACTCAGCGACTATAATTGCAAAAGAAGTATTGAAACTGATAGATAAACCATAATAATTCAATGAATGAACTGTAGTAACTCAATTCCCCTCCTCCCGGGAGGAGGAGAATTGAGATAGTATTAAATTATAAGAAGATGAATATAGAGAATATCAAATCCGTATATTTCGTCGGTGCCGGCGGCATCGGTATGAGTGCCCTGATACGTTATTTCTTATCAAAGGGCAGACTCGTAGCTGGTTACGACCGCACTCCAAGCGAACTGACCGAACACCTTATCGCAGAAGGCGCACAAATACATTATGAAGAAAATGTAAGCCTGATCCCCGAAGATTGCAAGGACAAGGAAACAACTTTAGTCGTATACACCCCGGCCGTTCCGCAAGACCATGCCGAGTTAGTGTACTTCCGCAATAACGGTTTCGAAATACAAAAACGCGCCCAGGTTCTGGGAACAATCACCCACAGCAGTAAAGGTCTGTGCGTAGCTGGAACGCATGGTAAAACCACTACCAGCACAATGGCTGCACATCTGCTTTATCAGTCACATGTAGGCTGCACCGCATTCCTCGGAGGCATCTCCAAGAATTATGGAACCAACCTGCTGCTGTCTCAGTCCAGTCCGTACACAGTGATCGAAGCAGATGAGTTCGACCGTTCTTTCCATTGGTTATCACCGTACATGAGTGTCATTACAGCTACTGACCCCGATCATCTGGATATCTACGGTACGGAAGAAGCCTATCTGGAAAGCTTCCGTCATTATACAACCCTGATTCAACCGGGCGGCGCATTGATCATTCACAAAGACATTGCTTTGAAACCTGATGTGCAATCCGGGGTAAAGGTTTATACCTATGCTCGCACCGAAGGTGATTTCCATGCTGAGAATATCCGCATCGGGAACGGTGAGATATTTATCGACTTCGTGGCACCTGATACACGTATCAATGATATCCAATTAGGTGTTCCCGTGAGCATCAATATAGAGAATGGTGTGGCAGCCATGGCGCTCGCCCACCTCAACGGTGCTACGGACGAGGAAATCAAACGCGGCATGGCAAGTTTCCGCGGAGTAGACCGCCGTTTCGACTTCAAGATCAAGAATGACAAAGTGGTATTCCTGAGCGACTACGCCCACCATCCTGCCGAAATAGCACAAAGCGTAAAGTCTATCCGCGATCTATATCAGGACAAGAAAATAACAGCTATCTTTCAGCCACACCTTTACACACGTACCCGTGACTTCTACAAGGAATTTGCCGATAGTTTGTCTCTGCTCGACGAAGTGATCCTCGTAGATATCTATCCGGCACGTGAACAACCGATTCCCGGTGTCACCAGTCAGCTGATATACGACAACCTGCGTCCGGGCATTGAAAAATGTATGTGCAGGAAAGAAGACATACTGAACCTGCTATCGCAGAAAAAGATCGAGGTTCTGATTACTTTAGGTGCAGGAGACATAGATAACTACGTCCCCGAAATCACGAAACAACTTAAACTAAGAATTCTTCATTCTTAATTCTTCACTAATATAAACATTATGCTAAAGCGAATTCTATTGTCTATCGTCCTGCTGCTCGTCATCGCCTATCTGGTGGTAGCTATCACGGCTTTCAACCGGAAGCCTGCCGGACAGGTGTGTCGTGACATGGAATTGGTTATCAAAGATACAGTTTATGCCGGCTTCATCACCAAGAAAGAAGTAACGGGTATGCTGGAAAAGAAAGGTATTTACCCCGTTGGCAAACCAATGGACCGCATTCGTAGCAAAACATTGGAGCGGGAACTCGCCAAACATCCGCTGATCGACGAAGTGGAATGTTATAAGACTCCCAGTGGAATACTCTGTGTGGAAGTCAGCCAGCGCATCCCTATCCTGCGAGTAATGAGCGCAAACGGTGAAAACTACTATCTGGACAACAAAGGCACCGTGATGCCACCCGACGCAAAGTGCGTTGCTCACCTTGCCATAGTGACCGGAAGAGTAGAAAAGTCGTTTGCCATGAGGGATTTATATAAGTTTGGTGTATTTTTGCAGAATAATAAGTTCTGGGACGCGCAAATCGAACAGATACATGTGCTTCCGGACAAGAATGTGGAATTAGTGCCCCGGGTGGGCGACCATATCATCTATCTCGGTAAGCTGAACGGCTTTGAGCGCAAGCTCGAACGGGTGAAAGCTTTCTACGAAAAAGGATTAAATAAGGTAGGATGGAACAAATATTCACGTATTAACGTTGAATTTAGTAACCAGATTATCTGTACAAAACGAGGAAATTAAATAAATTAGGAATATATCTATGGCAACAACAGAATTTATCGCCGCTATCGAGTTGAGTTCTTCCAAGATTTCCGGTATCGCCGGCAAGAAGAACAGCGACGGAAGCATACAAGTGCTGGCCTACGCGCGTGAAGATGCCTCTTCTTTTATCCACAAAGGAGTCATCTACAACATAGACAAGACCGCACAGGCTCTGACTTCCATCATCAACAAGCTGGAGAGCCAGTTGAACAACTCCATTGCCAAAGTATATGTAGGCATCGGCGGACAGTCATTGCGCACGGTAAAGAATGCGGTAAGCCGTGTGCTGGAAGAGGAAGGGATTATCTCGCAAGAGTTGGTAGATGCAATCAGCGATGAAAACCTCGAAGTTCCCCTGATGGACATGAGTGTGCTGGATGTAGCCCCGCAAGAATATAAGATAGACAACAATCTTCAGGCTGATCCGGTGGGTGTGGCAGGCAAGCGTATCACAGGAAACTTCCTGAATATCGTGGCGCGTGCTTCCCTCAAGAAGAATCTGGAGCACAGCTTCGAGCAGGCCAAAGTAGAAATTGCCGACTTGCTCATCGCCCCGATAGCCCTGGCCAATGCCGTGCTGACGGAAAGCGAAATGCGCTCGGGATGTGCCTTGGTAGACTTCGGGGCAGATACAACTACCGTATCAGTATATAAAAATAACATTCTCCGCTTTCTTAGCGTGCTGCCGCTGGGTGGAAACAATATCACCCGTGACATTACCGCCCTGCAAATGGAAGAAGCCGAAGCCGAGCAACTGAAGCTGAAATACGGAGATATGCTTTACGAGGAAGAAGAGACAGAAGCACCGGCTGTCTGCACACTGGAGGACGGTCGTAGCATCGAGTTGAACGTACTGAACGACATCATCGACGCCCGTGCCGAAGAAATCCTTGCCAATGTATGGAACCAACTGCAACTTTCCGGATACGAAGACAGATTGCTGTCCGGCATCATCTTCACCGGTGGGGGCGCCAACCTGAAAAACATGGAGGACGCATTCCGCAAACGCAGCAAGGTCGATAAGGTAAAGACCACCCGGTTTGTACACAACACCATCCATGGCTTCAGCGATGTACTGAAGAAAGACGGCATGCAGAATACACTGCTCGGCCTGCTTGCTGCCGGCAACGAAAACTGCTGCCTGCAAGAGGTGAAACCTGCACCTGCCGCTTCCACCGTTACTCCACCGAAACCCGTCGATATGTTTGGCGACGACGAAGCCCTGAAAGAACAGGAAGCCGCTGCCCGTGCCGCCAAAGCACAGCGCGAGAAGGAAGAGAAAGAACGTCGCGAACGGGAACGCAAGGAGAAAGAACGTAAAGAAAAAGAAGAGAAAAAGAAAAAGAAGAAAGAAGGTCCCAGCTGGTTTGAAAAGACTTTCAACAAGATTTCCAATGAGATTTTCTCGGATGACGATTTGAAATAAACTCAAAAAAATAAGGAACTATGGACGATATAGTACAATTCGATTTCCCGACAGATTCACCGAAGATCATTAAAGTGATTGGTGTAGGTGGTGGTGGTGGTAATGCCGTGAACCACATGTACCGGGAAGGCATACACGACGTGACGTTCGTTCTGTGTAACACGGACAACCAAGCGTTGAAAGAGTCTCCCGTCCCCGTAAAACTGCAACTGGGGCGTTCTATTACCGAGGGACTGGGTGCCGGAAACCGTCCCGAACGTGCCCGAGAAGCCGCCGAAGAGAGTAGCGAAGAAATCAAATCGCTGCTGAACGACGGTACCAAAATGGTATTTATCACCGCCGGAATGGGTGGCGGAACAGGTACGGGAGCTGCTCCCGTCATTGCCCGCATAGCCAAGGAGATGGACATCCTCACCGTCGGTATCGTCACCATACCTTTTATCTTCGAAGGTGAAAAGAAAATTATCCAGGCGCTGGATGGCGTGGAACGTATCGCCCAGCATGTAGATGCCCTACTGGTTATCAACAACGAGCGCCTGCGCGAAATATATTCCGACCTTACGTTTATGAATGCTTTCGGCAAGGCAGATGATACGTTGTCTATCGCAGCCAAGAGTATTGCAGAGATCATCACCATGCGTGGAACGGTGAACCTGGACTTTGCAGATGTAAAGACCATCCTCAAAGACGGTGGCGTTGCCATCATGAGCACCGGCTTCGGCGAAGGTGAAAGCCGTGTGACGAAAGCCATCGACGATGCCCTGCACTCTCCGTTGCTGAACAACAACGATATCTTCAATGCCAAGAAGGTGATGCTGAACGTATCCTTCTGCGAAAGCTCGGAACTGATGATGGAAGAAATGAACGAGATCCACGAATTCATGAGCAAGTTCCGCGAAGGCGTAGAGGTAATCTGGGGTGTGGCTATGGACAACACACTGGAAGGTAAAGTAAAGATTACCGTACTCGCCACCGGTTTCGGCATGGAAGATGTTCCCGGTATGGACAGTGTGCTCGAAAAGCGCAGCCAGGAAGAGGAAGAACGCCAGCTTCAGCTCGAAGAAGAAAAAGAAAAGAACAAAGAGCGTATCCGCAAGGCTTATGGCGAAAGTGCCAGCGGCATCGGCAGCAAGAACATCCGCAAACGCCGACATATCTATATCTTCAACCCCGAGGATCTGGATAATGCCGATATTATCAGCATGGTAGAAAGTTCACCGACATACCTGCGCGATAAGAGCACCCTGAGCACCATTAAAACCAAAGCGGCTACCGAAGGGCAGCTTGCTACGGAAGAGGCACAGGGCGGTGAAGATATGGGAGGAGTGATTACCTTCTAAATCTGCCTTAAGACATCTTTCATCCGCGTAATCTGCGGATGAAAGATTAGAACATACGATAACGTAATAAACAAAAATAGAGTAAACTTATGGATTTATTTGAAAGAGTCAGCGAAGACATTAAAACCGCAATGAAGGCCAAAGACAAAGTGGCACTCGAAACATTAAGAAACATCAAGAAAGTATTCCTGGAAGCGAAGACCGCTCCGGGTGCCAACGATACTCTGACCGACGACGCTGCATTAAAGATCATGCAGAAGTTGATGAAACAAGGCAAAGATGCCGCTGAAATATACATCCAGCAAGGTCGTCAGGACCTGGCAGACGATGAACTGGCACAAGTGAAGGTGATTGAAGTTTACTTGCCGAAGCAGATGTCCGCTGAAGAGTTGGAAGCTGCCCTGAAGGAAATCATTGCCGAAACAGGTGCTACCAGTGGTAAAGATATGGGGAAAGTAATGGGCGTTGCTTCCAAGAAGCTTGCCGGACTTGCCGAAGGTCGTGCCATCTCCGCCAAAGTGAAAGAATTGCTGGGATAAACTCCCCTTTTATTTCTGTTATAAGCCGTGTTTCCGGAAGATAGAAGAAAGTAATTTAACTTCTATATCCCGAAAACACGGCTTCTTTTCGCATTTTATTGAGTATCATAATTTTTATTTCAAATACTATCATTATATTTGCCACGCATTTTCAAGGGAATATCCCCGCATAATAATAAAACTAGAATTCTGGCACAGCATATGAAAAGCAATATAAAGATGTGGAAATTAATGGTCCTTGCGGGGGCAATGCTTTTCTTGTCTGACATAGCTTACGCCAAAAGCCGGACACAAGACAGCGTACCGGGATATAAACCGGATACGGGATACTTCGCCAAACGTTTTATTCACAGACTGGGCGTAGAATACCGCCCGGGGTATATATTCCCTACCAGCTCATTCCTGGCAGGGGACAATTCTCAATGGAAACCTTTCGAATGGGGCTATTCCGCCCACCTGAAATATTCATTCCAGTTCAAACCCAATACTTGTGCCGACCGGATTTACGGCAGCGCCTACCAAGGTATAGGCGTAGGCTACTACGACTTCGGAAGCAAAGAAGAACTGGGAAACCCGATTGCCGTTTACGTCTATCAAGGGGCGCGCATTGCGCGTATCACTCAACGGTTGTCACTCAATTACGAATGGAACTTCGGTGTGTCCTTCGGCTGGAAACCTTATGACGAACGCTACAACCCGCACAACAGTGTAATCGGCTCGAAAGCCAATGCCTATATCAATGCCGGCGTACAACTGAACTGGATGGTTTCACGGCAGATCGACCTGATTGCCGGAGTAACCGGTACCCACTTCTCTAATGGTAATACCAAATTCCCTAATGCGGGTCTGAACACCATGGGATTAAAAGTAGGCGTCGTCTATAACTTCAACAGACCGGAAGATGCGCTTACCAAACCCACATACTATGCACCTGTACCGAAATTTCCGCGCCACGTCAGTTATGACCTAACCCTGTTCGGCTCATGGAGGCGGAAAGGCGTGTGGGTAGGTAGCGGACAGATCGCTTCACCGGATGCTTATACGGTGCTTGGTTTCAACTTCGCCCCCATGTACAACATCGGATATAAATTCCGTACCGGTGTTTCGCTGGATGGTGTATACGATGCCAGCTCCAATGTTTATACGATCCCCGGAAACGGAAATGAGTGCTACAAGCCGTCTCTTCACAAGCAGTTAGCCCTGGGTATTTCAGGACGTGCGGAGTACGTGATGCCCTACTTCACAGTCGGTGTCGGTATCGGTGCCAACGTTCTGCATGGTGGCGGCGACCACAAAGGTATCTACCAGGTGTTGACGCTGAAAGTGGAACTTACCCGCAGCTCCTACCTGCATGTGGGTTACAATCTGAAGAATTTCAGTGATCCGAACTATCTGATGCTGGGTATCGGCTTCCGTTTCAATAACAAGTATCCGACTTTCCACCGCTGATACAACGCATCCGGTCCGGGAGTTCTTCCCCATATCCCTCATACATCTCTATCACATCCCTATTTAATCTCATGCAAAAGATGGCATCTTTTACATCAAAAGGTGGCATGTTATGCTACAAAAGATGGCATCTTTTACAGCGAAAGATGGCATCTTTTGCGCCAAAGGTCAGTGAGATATACAGGAAAGGGTTTATTGTTCTACGTCAAAGGACTTATTAATCCATATCAAAGAGCTCCTTCAGCACCTCAAGAGACTTTAATACGGGAAAGTCAGGCAAGTGGAGGCGATAATATTCATTCATTATTGTAAGGCAGCGAGTACGTTCAGCGCGGTTCATGGCAAAGAGATGCATTGTTTCATAATTCATGCGCATCAGCATCGTCAACCGTGAAGCCTCCGCAGGAAGTATATAAAATGAATGAAGCTGCGGGCGCAAAGGAGTGAAACAGGCATTCAGCAGATCAAAGTAATCACCATTCTCATAATCCTCCAGATTAGGGTACAATCCCAGGAAGCGGGATAAGCGCATCAGGAACACCAGATGGAAATTGGCAAAACTATCGCGGCACTCGTCCAGCCAGATAATAGAATGTCGCAGATAAGCAAACAACGGACGGTTCTCAGCCTCTTCGCGCACCGCACGATACAGGAACTCCGCCAGGAAAAGCGCTATGGAAGATTTGTACGGATCGTAGGGAATGGAAGAAAACGGATAGTAAGACTTCGCCTCCGTTATCTTATACATACTGGCGTTCGAACGGAAATCCGCCTCCAACTCCACTAAGGCGAGTGGCTGAAACAGCACCGATTTCACCGCAGCCTTCCGCGAACGGGGTATCTTTACAATAAACGAAGCACGTCCGGCCGTCTCCGTATAGATGTCCGCAATAAGAGAGGTATCGTTATATTTCAGGGTATGCAGCACAATCCCCAGCGTTTTCTGTAACATTCGCGCTTCAAGTTTTGGTTTCAATCCGGTAACAAAACTACGAAAAAAGCCGGAAATAACGGGAATAAAACAAGGATAAATAAAAAAATGTAGGTAGGGAAGTAAAAAAATGAAAGACATTATTCTCCTGTTAATCAGACCATAAACATAGAATCAGAGAATAAACGCTACAAATCCCTTCATTTTTTTCCAAAGATTATTTTGCCAATTCAAAAATAGTCCCTACATTTGCAACCGCAAACGAGAGATAATCTCTCTGCAAGAGCAGAAATGCTCACCAAAGGATGGCCCGTTCGTCTATCGGTTAGGACGCAAGATTTTCATTCTTGAAAGGGGGGTTCGATTCCCCCACGGGCTACAATTAAAAAAATAAACGAATTAAAAAAGATTAGTCGAGATGGCAAATCACAAATCATCACTGAAAAGAATCAGACAAGAAGAGACTAGAAGACTTCACAACAGATATTATGGCAAAACCATGAGAAACGCTGTTAGAAAGCTTCGTTCTACAACCGACAAGGCAGAAGCTACTGCAATGTATCCGGGCGTAACTAAGATATTGGATAAATTGGCTAAGACCAATGTAATCCATAAGAACAAAGCTAATAACTTGAAGTCAAAGTTGGCTCTCTACATTAATAAGCTGGGATAAGCTAATTAATATTACACAAAAGATATACAAGGAAAGTCGGGCTTTTTAGTCCGACTTTTTCTGCATCTGCGCCTATTGCCCCACCCCGTTCCGGACACCTTCCGCAAGAAGCTAAAAAGCTGTAAACGAATAAAATTTATCATTCAGTTTAGTTTCGTATCTCACGAATTTTCACTATATTTGCTCTGTTATTTGAATAAGGAAATTAGATTATGACTGAAGAACAGATTAACTCCAATAACGGGAGCTATTCAGCCGAGAACATCCAGGTTCTGGAAGGTTTGGAAGCTGTTAGAAAGCGTCCCGCGATGTATATTGGTGACATTAGTACGAAAGGACTTCACCACCTGGTTTATGAAGTTGTGGATAACTCTATCGACGAAGCGCTCGCCGGCTATTGCGACCACATTGAAGTAACCATCAACGAAGATAATTCCATCACTGTACAGGATAACGGACGTGGTATTCCGGTTGATTTTCACGAAAAAGAGCAGAAATCAGCCCTGGAAGTTGTCATGACCGTATTGCATGCCGGCGGTAAATTCGATAAGGGATCTTACAAAGTATCCGGAGGTTTGCACGGTGTAGGTGTATCTTGTGTGAACGCCCTGTCCACACACATGACTACGCAGGTTTTCCGTAACGGAAAAATCTATCAGCAGGAATATGAATGCGGACATCCGCTGTATCCGGTAAAGGAAATCGGAACAAGCGATATTACCGGTACGCGCCAGCAATTCTGGCCGGATAACACGATCTTCACAGAGAGCGTTTACAATTACGAAATCCTTGCCACCCGCATGCGCGAGCTGGCTTACCTGAATGCAGGCATCAAGATTACACTGACCGACCTTCGCGTAAAAGATGAAGAAGGAAACGCCAAGATGGAGGTCTTCTACTCGGAAGAAGGCTTGAAGGAATTCGTCCGCTACATCGACTCTTCCCGCGAACATCTGGTAAATGATGTAATCTACATCAACACAGAGAAACAAGGCACGCCGGTGGAAGTGGCTATCATGTACAATACGTCTTATAACGAAAATATCCACTCTTACGTAAACAATATCAATACCATCGAAGGTGGTACGCACCTTGCAGGTTTCCGCCGCGCACTGACCCGTACGCTGAAGAAATACGCCGAAGACAACAAGATGCTGGAAAAAGCCAAGGTAGAAATCGCAGGCGATGACTTTCGTGAAGGTCTGACGGCTGTAATCTCTATCAAGGTACAGGAACCACAGTTTGAAGGCCAGACCAAGACGAAGCTTGGGAACAGCGAAATTATGGGAGCCGTAGACCAGGCTGTAGGTGAAGCGCTGAACTACTATCTGGAAGAGCATCCGAAGGAAGCCAAGATGGTGGTGGATAAAGTGATTCTGGCTGCACAGGCACGTGTTGCCGCACGTAAAGCGCGTGAGTCCGTGCAACGCAAATCACCGATGTCCGGTGGCGGTATGCCGGGTAAGCTGGCCGACTGTTCAAGCAAGGATCCTGATGAATGTGAATTGTTCCTCGTCGAGGGTGACTCGGCAGGTGGTTCGGCAAAACAAGGCCGTGACCGCAAATTTCAGGCCATCCTGCCACTTCGCGGTAAGATTCTGAACGTGGAAAAAGCCATGTGGCACAAGGCGTTCGAGAGTGATGAAGTCAACAATATTATCCAGGCATTGGGTATACGTTTCGGTGTAAACAGCGAGGACAGTAAAGAAGCAAATATCGATAAGTTGAGATATAAGAAGGTGATTATCATGACCGATGCCGACGTCGATGGTTCTCACATCGACACACTGATTATGACACTCTTCTTCCGTTACTTCCCGCAGGTTATCCGCAACGGCTATCTGTATATCGCCACTCCGCCCCTCTACCTCTGCAAAAAAGGTAAAGTGGAGGAATATTGCTGGACAGACCAGCAACGCCAGAAGTTTATCGACACCTATGGTGGCGGTTCGGAAAGTGCCGTACATACACAACGCTACAAAGGTTTGGGTGAAATGAACCCGGAGCAGTTGTGGAGCACAACAATGAATCCGGATAACCGTATGCTGAAACAGATAAGCATTGAAAATGCCGCCGAAGTGGATTATGTCTTTTCCATGCTGATGGGTGAAGACGTTGGACCACGCCGCGATTTCATTGAGAAGAATGCAACATATGCAAATATTGATGCGTAAGAAAAACAGTGATTAATGATTTACGATTAGTGATTAGTCACTGAATAACACGTTTTTATTAACCAACCTCACATCTTACAACGAAGAAACGCCGGATGGACAGGAAAATCCTGTTATCCGGCGTTTTTCTTTCCAGCTCACGAAATAGAAAAATCCGCCCCGTGAGATGGTTCCGTACTATCCTTACAACAGATTCTGTTTCTTCATCTCTTCTGCCACCAATTCCAGCTCAGCATACCAATCCTCACCGAACTTACGTATCAACGGTTCTTTCAGAAACCTGTATACCGGCAGATTCTCTTTCCGCCCCAGCAATACGGCGGCTTTACACACATCCCAACGGTTATAATTCACTGCCTTATAAACTCCGTAATTTCCTACCCTGATCGGATACAAATGACAGGAAACAGGTTTGTAGAAATCTGTCTTTCCGTCCCGATATGCCTTTTCAATAGCGCAATAACAACAGCCTTTCTCATCATAACAAGTAAAAACACAATCCTTGTTGTTGACAATGGAGGTCACCAGATCACCCTCACAATCAGTATACACTACACCTTGCTTCTCTATAACGGCACGCGCCTCGGGAGCAAGTTCTTCCCAAATCACAGGCAGTACTTCTTCCAGCTTTTCTATTTCATCCAGTTCCACTGGAGCCCCGGCATCTCCCTCAACACAACAAGCACCCTTGCAGGCATCCAGATTGCATATAAACTTTTCACGCAGCACATCAAAACTGACCACTACATCACCTATCTGTATCATTTTCAGCCAAAGAATTAGAAAAGATAAAGGCGGAGTACACCCCGCCTTTACTTATATAGTCATAACTGTTTATTTAATCAAGTCTTTTCCTGTCATATCAGCCGGCTGCGCCATACCCAGAATGTGAAGGATAGAAGGAGCAACATCTGCCAAAACACCATTCTCAACTTTAGCGTTCTTGTTCTCGGTTACATAAACAAAAGGAACCGGATTCAGAGAGTGAGCAGTGTTCGGAGTGCCGTCTTCGTTCAGTGCATGGTCTGCATTACCGTGGTCAGCGATGATGATTACTTCATAATCGTTGGCTTTGGCAGCTTCTACCGTATCTTTCACACATTCGTCGATAGCTTTTACAGCTTTCTCAATGGCGTCATAGATACCGGTATGTCCTACCATATCACCATTCGCATAGTTCACAACAATGAAATCAAACTTCTGAGTGTTGATAGCTTCCACCAATTTATCCTTTACCTCGTAAGCACTCATTTCCGGTTTCAGGTCATAAGTAGCTACTTTCGGAGATGGAACCAGGATACGTTCTTCAGCATCGTACGGAGTTTCACGACCACCATTGAAGAAGAAAGTTACGTGAGCATACTTCTCTGTTTCAGCAATGTGCAATTGAGTTTTGCCTTGAGCAGCCAGATATTCACCCAATGTATTCTGAACATTTTCTTTATCGAAAAGGATATGTACACCTTTGAATGATGCATCATACGGAGTCATGCAATAATACTGCAAGCCCGGAATGATATGCATACCCTGCTCAGGCATATCCTGTTGAGTCAGCACTACTGTCAACTCTTTCGCACGGTCGTTGCGATAGTTGAAGAAGATAACGACATCACCTTCTTTAATAGTTCCATCGAAGTTACCATTTACAATCGGCTTGATGAATTCATCCGTTACACCTTCATCATAAGATTCCTGCATAGCCTGAACCATATCGGTGGCAACTTTACCTTCACCGTTTACCAGCAAATCATAAGCTACCTTCACACGTTCCCAACGTTTATCACGATCCATTGCATAGAAACGGCCTACAATAGAAGCAATCTTGCCTGCCGACTTTTCACAATGTGCAGTTAGTTGCTCAATAAAGCCCTTGCCGCTCTTCGGGTCAGTATCACGACCATCCATGAAACAATGAACGAATGCATTGTCAACACCATATTCCTTAGCAATATCGCAAAGTTTGAATAAGTGGTCGAATGAACTGTGAACACCACCATTGGAAGTCAATCCCATGAAGTGAATATTCTTACCGTTCTCTTTTGCATAAGAGAAAGCAGAAACAATTCCCGGATTCTTCATAATGCTATTGTCGGCACATGCGCGGTTAATCTTCACCAGATCCTGATATACGATACGTCCTGCACCGATATTGAGGTGTCCTACTTCCGAGTTACCCATCTGACCGTCGGGCAAACCTACATTCTCACCGCTTGCCTGAAGCTGTGAATGAGGATATGTAGCCAGCAGACTGTCCCAGTACGGAGTAGGTGTATTGAAAATCACATCGTCTTTACCCTGATCGCCTATACCCCAGCCATCAAGAATCATTAAAAGGGCTTTCTTACTCATAATATTAATTGATTTTAAATGTACAATCTTTAACCTTAGCAAAAACGTTCTTTATAGAAGGAACGATTTTTCCGGCTGCAAAGGTACAAAAAAGCACGGTTAAAGCGTACTGTTTCAAATGATTTATGTACTTTTGCCACGCTTTAAAAAAATAAAAAACAAGAAATATGGACGATTCAAACCCACGAACGTGCAACAGTATTTATAATTAAAGCGAACGGAGACGTTGCTCGCAATGCCTCGGTTCGTCCCTAAAGAAAGGAGGCTATTACGATGAGAACGTATCTTTACTCTGAAGCCGGCTTTATAGAAAAGCCACAATGGATGCCCAATAGCTGGGTAAATGTTGAATGCCCTGATGACAATGACTTTAACTTTCTCACACAGGAACTGAAAGTTCCCGAATCATTTTTAGAAGATATCGCTGATGCGGACGAACGTCCGCGTACAGAAACAGAAGGTAATTGGTTACTGACTATTCTGCGCATCCCTATGCAGAGCAGCCAGCATGGTATTCCTTTTATCACTGTGCCCATAGGCATTATTACCAATAATGAAATTATCGTATCGGTATGTTACCACAAAACCGAACTTATTTCTGATTTCATCCAGCATACACGCCGCAAAGGTATCGTAGTCAACAATAAACTGGATTTAATCCTGCGGATGATTTACTCTTCCGCTGTCTGGTTTTTGAAATACCTGAAGCAAATCAATAATGACGTTGCCAATGCGGAAAAAGAACTGGAAAAGAGTATCCGCAATGAAGACTTGCTTCGGCTGATGAAGTTACAGAAGACTCTTGTCTACTTCAATACCTCCATCCGTGGTAATGAAGTGATGATCGGTCGCCTGAAAAACATCTTTCAGGACACTGATTATCTGGATATGGAACTATTGGAAGATGTAATCATCGAATTAAAACAAGCATACAATACTGTAAATATCTACAGTGATATCCTTACAGGAACAATGGATGCTTTTGCTTCTATTATTTCCAATAATGTCAACGCCATCATGAAACGTATGACGAGCCTCTCCATCACGCTTATGATACCCACACTGATAGCCAGTTTCTATGGTATGAATGTGGATATTCATCTGGATGGTTTCCCGTATGCTTTCATATTCATTATCTTAATCTCTGTAATCCTGTCGGCAGGTACATTTATCTGGTTCAGAAAGATCAAGTGGTTCTAACGATAAAACAGTTACTTAAAATCAAGTGCTAACTGCCCGTCGCCCAAGAGATTGAATGTCATGCGGTGATAAGGCGTAGTTCCACGTTCAGCAATAGCTGCGCGATGTTTCTTGGTAGGATAGCCTTTATTATGATCCCAATCGTAATACGGAAATTCTTCGTGAAGCCGGTTCATATAGTCGTCACGATAGGTTTTGGCAAGTACGGAAGCTGCCGCTATGGAGAGATATTTGCCATCACCTTTAATTACCGTGGTATGCGGAAGATCCTGATATTTCTTGAAGCGGTTGCCATCTATAAGCAGATGCTGCGGACGCATCTTCAATTGATCCACGGCTCGATGCATGGCAAGGAAAGAAGCGTTCAGGATATTAATCTTATCGATTTCTTCGGGAGATACAATACCTACCGCCCATGCCAGCGCTTCTTTCTCAATCACTTCGCGCAAAGCATAGCGCTGGTGTTCCGTCAACTGTTTGGAATCATTCAGCAGTTCGTTCTTGAAATCTTTGGGAAGAATCACGGCAGCAGCATACACAGCACCTGCCAGGCAACCACGACCGGCTTCATCACAACCGGCTTCTATCAGATCTTTATTCAAATAAGGCAATAGCATATAGCATTAATTTAGAGGCACAAAGATAAATCTTTTTGATAATATTTCCTCCGAATATCCAAATGACTTATCTTTGCCCCACAAAAAAACAGGATAGTAATGCTTAAAATAATAACTTGGTACATAAATGATAATTTATCTCCCATTTTATTATCAGCCATTACTTAATTATTTTTCTCCTATTGGGAAAAAATATTTCTCTAACCGGAAAAATAAAACACCCAGTTATACCGAGTTGTTTTTTTAATGATCACATAAGTATGTTTACTATCATTGGATTGATGCTTACCGGAATGCTCTTGGGATATCTTCTGCGGAAACGAAACCTGAGCAGCATTCATAAAATTATCACAGTACTGATTTGGTTACTTCTCTTCATTCTTGGTATTGAAGTAGGCGGGAATGATCGGATTATCAAAGGGCTACATAGCATTGGCATTGAAGCGGCAATACTTACACTGGGCGGAACGCTGGGAAGTGTAATCGCTGCCTGGGGATTGTGGAGAGCTCTATACAAACGGAAAGGAGGGCAGGCATGAAAGGAAGTCTCATCATAGTCGGTTTTTTCGTACTGGGTACACTTTGCGGAGTCTTTCAGTTGATACCTATGGATATTGTAATAGACAACAAAATCAGTTACTACGCACTCTGCCTGCTGATGTTCAGTGTAGGGCTAAGTGTAGGCAATGATCCACAAACATTGAAGAACTTCCGATCGCTCAATCCACGACTGGCATTCCTGCCCATCATGACTATATTGGGCACGCTGGCAGGTTCCGCAGCGGTCAGCCTCATTCTGACACATCGTTCCGTAACAGATTGCCTGGCTGTAGGATCGGGCTTCGGTTACTATTCACTCTCAAGTATCTTCATTACCGAATACAAAGGAGCCGAATTAGGAACCATCGCCCTGCTTGCCAATATCAGCCGTGAAATCCTTACGTTGCTGGCTGCACCGTTTTTGGTGCGCTGGTTCGGCAATCTGGCTCCTATTTCAGCCGGAGGTGCCACGACGATGGATACGACACTGCCCATCATTACCCGCACAGCAGGACAGCAGTTCGTCGTAGTCTCCATCTTCCACGGATTTGTGGTCGATTTCAGCGTTCCGTTCCTGGTGACATTATTTTGTTCGATATAAACTCTTAATATAACTGCAAGTCAACGAGATAAACAGAGAGCCGATGTATGCACACTTTATTCCGTTTACGAATGAAGCCTCAGTAACACCCAACAATCTTCAAGCTACTGTCATTATCCGATTCGGATTCCCGCTGCATGCTTCCTGATTTTAAGGAAACATAAATCCGTTTGTTTCCTATAATTCTGGAAATAAATTCTAACTTTGTCCCATTAATTCAAACAATTAAGTATATGAAAACACTCAAGACTGCTTTATTAATACTTGCTTGCCAGGGCATCATAACAGGGACTTTCAGCACAAACCGTCAGTGGAAAACTGGTAGATGAGAAGAATGAGCCGCTACCCTATGCCAATGTGGTATTATTGTCACTCCCCGATTCCACCTTTGTGACAGGGACGACGAGCGGAGAAGACGGGACGTTCAACCTAAGTGTAACAGCGGAGCATCAAATAGTACGTATTTCCTCCATAGGATATACCACTATATATAGACCGGTGAGTTCTGCCAATATAGGTACTATACAATTGACATCGGATACCCAGCTATTAAATGAAGTGACCATAAAGGCCGATCTACCTAAGATACGGCTGAAAGGTGATGCGATGGTGACTACGGTTACAGGTAGTGTATTGGAAAAGTCAGGGACGGGAAATGACTTACTCGACAAGATACCGGGTGTTTCGGCTGAGGACGGTGCGGTAAACGTATTCGGACAAGGCGCAGCCGAAATCTACATTAATGGAAGAAAGGTGAGAAACTCCTCGGAACTGGATCAACTCTCTTCTGACAATGTGAAGAGCGTGGAGGTGGTACGTAATCCGGGAGCACGCTATGATGCTTCCGTGAAAGCTGTTGTCCGCATCATCACAAAAAAATGCAAGGCGAGGGCTTTGGTTTTGACAACCGCTTTGTGACGCGACACCGACGCACGTATGGTTGGAACATTTACGACCAGTTCAACTTCAACTATCGGAAAAATGGTTTCGATCTTTCCGGGACTTTGTTTGGTAGCAAATTCCGGGGTGGAAACAATCAGCAGATAACCTTGGACACCCATCTGGATAAGTTCTGGCAGCAAAAGATGGATGCTATATACGCCAAAACAAAGCGCAGTAACATAGAAGGTGCACTTGCTATGAATTATCAGTTCAGTGAAAAGCACTCTATGGGAGTTCGCTACGATGTAGACCGCTACATGTCCACTTATGGAGATTGGCGATATCTTACACAAGTGTTTTGCGACGGACAACTTTACGAGAATAGTTTCAGCCGGATGATTATCTACGACCCTTCTACCCGCCACAACCTGAACTATTATTACAACGGACAGGTAGGTAGTTGGAACATTGATTTTAATGCTGACGGGCTATGGAATCCCACCAAGGAAACGCAGCAGACAACGGAAATCATCAATGAGCGCGACGAAAACCACATCAATACCTTCAATGAGAACAAGGGGGACGCTTTATGCTACCAAGCTGATGCTTTCACATCCGTTGTGGCAAGGCAGCTTGTCGTTTGGGGGGAATACTCGCACACGAAACGTACCAATCTCTATCTTAATCCGGAAGGTATCCTTGCCGATGACTTCCCATTGGCACCGCTATACCTATCAGACAGGAAACCCTTTTCCGACTCCCACAATCACCCAAAACGTATTATTGGCAACCTCTTACGAATGGCTGAATTTCTCCATAGGATATAGCCATGTGAAAGATGACATGATGCAGATGTCGGAGACTTACTCGGAGGGGAATCCTACTATTTCGTTATTGAAAATAGTAAATACTGAGGCTTATGACCGATTGACGACATCGCTGACTTTGTCACCGACCATCGGGTTGTGGAAACCACAGTTCACTGCGGAGTTGTACAAGCAGTGGTTTTCTATGAAAGGTTACAATGGCATGCTTTCGCTGGACAAACCTGCCGCTACCTTTGTGTGGCGCAACAATTTCTCGTTGCCTGCCGGGATATTGTTTGATGTGAATGCTGTTTATATGACTTGCGGACACAATCAAAACTTTTATCAGCGGAAGGATGCGTGTAATATCTCTTTAGCTTTGTACAAGACATTTTTCAATAATCGGCTGAGCATACAGTTCCAAGCTAATAATTTATTGGAAACGAATGATGCGGACGCGATCATATATAGTGGCATACGCACTATGAGCGATTATATATCCAGTTTCCGGCAAGTGACTTTCACTTTGCGCTACAAGTTTAATGCAACAAAGAGTAAATACAAAGGGACTGGTGCGGGAGATAGTCAGAAAAGTCGGATGTAGTAACTTTCCATATATACCCCCATTCGCACGGCTCTTTCATTTAAAGGATAATGACTATCTTTATTCTAAAGACTTACAATCATGGATAAAGAACAAGCTATAACTCTTGCTAAACGCTATAAAGAAATGGTAGCCGAGAAGTTACCATTAAAAGCTCTCTATCTTTATGGTTCATACAGTAAAGGAAATTATAGAGAGGACAGCGATATAGATATTGCTGTGGTAGTAGAGCATCTGAACGAAAACTATTTTGAGGACACCCCTCTATTGTGGAAACTTAGACGTAAGATAAGTAACCTTATAGAACCAGTTTTGCTTACAGAAGATATGAATAACCCCCTTTATTGTGACATTACAAAAACAGGGATTTTAATATAATAAGTAGGGTGTCCAGTTTGATGTTCCGGTTTTTACTTCAAAAAGAGTTAAAAACGTATCAAACTGGACATTCTATCTATTGAAACAGATACCTGTACTTATCAGAACAAGCTCCACGCAACCGTCAGTCCGGCCATCACGATAGCTACCATACTCATCAGCTTGATAAGGATATTCAAACTCGGACCGGAAGTATCCTTGAACGGATCCCCTACCGTATCACCTACCACAGTGGCTTTATGCACTTCGCTACCCTTACCGCCGAAGTTTCCTTCTTCCACATATTTCTTTGCATTATCCCATGCACCTCCCGCATTCGCCATAAAGATGGCAAGAACGAAACCGCTACTCAATCCACCGATCAGCAAGCCCAGCACACCGGGAACACCAAAAATAAGTCCCGTAGCAATCGGAGCTAAAATGGCTATCAGCGAAGGAACTACCATTTCACGTTGCGCCCCCTTTGTGGAGATAGCTACACAACGTTCGTAATCCGGTTCTGTCTCACCGGTAAGTATTCCTTTGATTTCACGGAACTGGCGGCGTACCTCATCCACCATATGACCGGCAGCACGGCCAACAGCGTTCATTGTCAATCCGCAGAAAAGGAATGCCATCATACTACCCAGGAACATACCTGAAAGAACCTTCGGGTTCATCAATGTCACATCATAATGATGCATGAAGTCGAAGAAAGTGGCATCCTGAAGCGCCACGGCATCCCCATGAGGAAGCGTTAAATCAGTGGTTCCCAAACGAGTCAGTCCGATACGGATTTCTTCAATATAAGAGGCAAGCAGGGCAAGTCCCGTAAGTGCAGCCGAACCAATGGCAAACCCCTTTCCGGTAGCGGCAGTAGTATTACCCAAAGAGTCGAGAGCATCCGTACGCTTACGTACTTCCGCACCCAGACCGGACATCTCAGCATTACCGCCGGCATTATCAGCAATAGGGCCGTAAGCATCTGTAGCAAGAGTGATACCCAAAGTGGAAAGCATACCTACAGCAGCAATACCGATACCGTAAAGTCCCATACCTACATTATTGAAATCAAATCCTGATGCAAACAGGTAGGAAGCGATGATACCTATTACCACGGCAATCACCGGAATAGCAGTAGAAAGCATACCCAAACCGATACCGGAGATAATTACCGTAGCCGGGCCGGTCTTTCCGCTTTCGCTCAACTTCTGGGTAGGACGATAGGATTGTGAGGTATAGTATTCCGTAGAACGTCCGATGATGATGCCAACTACCAGACCGACTATAACGGCACAAGATATCCACATCCAGTTATCAAGTTTCAATAGCCAAAGAATAAAGAAAGTAGCCACAACAATCAGCACTGAACTCAGGTTCGTACCGAAAGCCAACGAAGCGAGCAGGTCTTTCATCTTCGCATTCTCCTTGGTACGTACTGCGAAGATACCGATAATAGAAAGAAGGATACCTACGGCAGCAATCAGCATCGGAGCTATAACAGCTTTGAACTGCATGGCCGTATCTCCTGTATGAATAAAAGCGGCAGCACCCAGAGCGGCAGTTGCCAGAATGGAGCCGCAATAGCTTTCATAGAGGTCGGCACCCATACCAGCTACATCGCCTACGTTGTCACCTACATTATCGGCAATCGTTGCAGGGTTACGAGGGTCATCTTCGGGAATACCGGCCTCAACCTTACCTACCAGGTCGGCGCCTACATCGGCAGCTTTCGTATAAATACCTCCACCTACACGGGCAAAGAGCGCTTGTGTGGAAGCACCCATTCCGAAAGTAAGCATGGTGGTAGTGATAATACAGAGTTTATGAGTCGGAGTCAGAACATCTTCCGGAATAACCGCATTCAGTAACAGATACCAGAAAGAGATGTCAAGCAATCCCAAACCCACTACGACCAGTCCCATTACCGCACCGCTACGGAAAGCAACACGCAATCCCGCATTTAGTGAGCTACGGGCAGCATTTGCTGTGCGTGCCGAAGCATACGTTGCCGTCTTCATACCGAGGAATCCGGAAAGTCCGGAGAAGAAACCGCCCGTCAGGAAAGCAATCGGTACCCAACGATTCTGTACATCGAAACCGTATGCCATAATAGCGAAAAGGATCACAAGTCCCAGAAATACCCAGCCAACTATCTTATACTGTTGTTTCAGATAAGACATCGCGCCTTTACGCACAGCGGCGGCAATCTTTATCATTTGCGGAGTACCCTCACTCTCTTTCATCATTTGCTTATGGAAATAGTAAGCAAAGCAGAGAGCTAAAACGGAAGCGGCCGGAATCAGCCAGAAAAGCAAACTGTCCATGGTGTTATTCGTATTAAAAGGTTGATTGAAAGCCTAAAAGTATTGATTTGAAACGAAATAAGCAAAGGAATAAAAGAAAAATCAACTCATTCTATTAAATTTGCAGGCGAAAACCGTACCCGATTGAGCACCCATGTTGTAGTATAAGTAAAATCAATAAAAACAAAGGAATAATGAAACGCACAGATTTTACTTTTAGAAAGGCATGGATGATATACACAGTATATTTTCTTCTACTCTTTACCCCAACCGCAAATGCACAGCAAACAGCCAGCCTGGTCAGCCTGGAACTAAAAAACGAAAAGCTGTCTGCCGCACTGAAACAGATAGAGAAGATGGGCGGCAAGAATATCCTTTTTGCCTATGAAGAGACGGAGAATTATCACGTAACAGCAAGTATCCGTAAACAGACGCAAGGCGAAGCCATCCGTACAGTACTGAAAGGAAAACCTTTCAACTGTATCGAACGTACCGATTACTTCGTGATTCAGCGGAAGGGAAAAGATGGCAAGACTACCCAAGTACGCGGAACCATATACGGAGACCGAGATGAACCGTTAGCGTATGCCAACGTCATCCTGCTGGCAGCAGCTGATTCCGCCTTTATCACAGGATGCGTCACAGCGGAAGACGGTAGCTTTATCCTACCCGGCAACAATGAAAAAAATCATTTGCTGAAAGTAACCTACATAGGCTATCAGTCCTTGACGCTTCCTTGCCAGCCGGAAAATGACATTCACCTGCAACCAGACGCACAAATACTGAAAGAAGTGACCGTCACCGCCTCCCACCCGCTGGTGGAACGCAAGAATGGCGCTTTCGTTGCCAACGTAGCAGGGACACCGCTTTCTATGCTGGGCTCTGCAAGCGATATGATCGGTCACCTCCCTTTTGTCACCGGCTCGGACGGTAACTATACCGTTATCGGACGAGGCAAACCGGACATCTATATCAATGGCCGGAAAGTACGCGACACCTCAGAACTAAACCAACTTCAGGCTAACGAAATACTCTCCGCTGAAATTGTAACCACGCCCGGAGCACGTTATTCCTCCAGCGTGTCATCCGTTATCCGGCTACGTACCATCCGCAAGCGCGGGCAAGGTTTAAGTGCCAATGCCTACGCAGACTATACTCAGGGACACTCGGCAAAAGGCAAACAAGGTGCCTCACTAAATTATCGTACCGGCGGACTGGACATCTTTATCAAAGGGCACTTCAATGAGTCGGACACATACTCCACCAGTCATACCCAACTGCAACTGAACACTTCCTCCGAATGGAAAAGCATATCTGACAACGTCAATCGTGCACATGATGCAAACTTCAATGGCGAAGTAGGTTTCAACTACGAACCGGATGACCATCAGTCTTTCGGTATACGCTATGTACCCAAAACCGGACTGGGCGATCAGGAGCTTTATTCGCAAGGTGAAACCGTGATGCTGCGGGACGGAGAAGAGGTAGATCGTCTCACATCCGACTCACACGGTCGCAAGCACACCAACTGGAATCATACCGTGAATGGCTATTATAACGGTACTTTCGGAAAATGGAACATCGACTTCAATGCCGACTACCTCTACGGTCGCTCCGGAGGTGGGCAGAAGGTGGACAACAATGGTGAAACCGATGCCTCATCCGACAGTGAAGTAAAAAACCGCCTGTATGCCGCTAAACTGGTGATTACGGCACCGCTCGGGCAAGGCAAACTCTCTTTCGGTACTGAAGAAACTTTCACCGAGCGCCACGACATCTTCAAGCAAAGCGGTTTCTCCAATGATGCCGATAACCGCATCAAACAGTCCATCGCCTCTGCCTTTGTCGATTATTCCATAGAATTGGGACAGTTCGACATCATGGCAGGATTACGCTATGAATATCAAAAGACGGATTATTACGAATCAGATATCTATAAAGAAGAGAAAAGTCCAGCTTATCATGACCTGATTCCCGTAGCGGGCATTTTCTACAAAAAGGACGACTGGAATATCGGCCTGTCTTATCGCATGAAAAAGCATAATCCCAGCTACAGTATGCTGTCCAGTACCATCAGTTACCAAAGCAAGTACCAATACCACAACGGAAATCCTGAACTGGAACCACAAAAGCATAACCTCTTCTCATTGGAAGGGGGCTGGAAATGGATCAATGCCAGTTTGTACTTCAACCACGTACGAAACATGTACACCACTTATGCCAAACCCTATGATGACGCAAAGCACCCCGGCGTAGTATTGTGGACAATGGCAAGCATCCCCAACTCCTATGCATACGGAGGCGCCTTGGTACTCTCCCCAAAGTTCGGCTGGTGGCAACCGCAATTTACGGCCAGCCTGTCCTGGTTCCAGTCCAACGCCCGTTCACTGAATATTCAGCCCCTTTGGAATGAGGCGCAACCGGATTTCATTCTGAATAACAGTTTTACATTGCCTCGTGGCTGGTTTTTCAATATAAAAGGAAGACTGGCATTTGGTGCAAAGCAAAGCTATGGCATCAAAAAAACAGAAGGAACTGTAGATGCGCAACTTACCAAATCTTTCCTGAAAGACCGCGCGTTGCGCGTCTCGCTGGTAGCGAATGATATATTTCGTACAGGTACCTATCACTTTCGTGTATATGGCGACCGCACCTACAACGAGTTTGAAAACTATTCCGACAAACAACGTTTCGGCATACGCCTCAACTATCAGTTCAATGCCACCAAGAATAAATATAAAGGTAAAGGTGCCGGAGAAAGTGAAAAAGGACGTCTTTAAATTCCGTTTACCCCAAAGGATGATTCTGTTTACCTCAAATGATAACTCCGTTTACACGCCGAGGTAAAGGTCGTTACATACCGAGGTAAAGAGCATTACAATAAGGGGTAAAGGTCGTTACATACGGCGGTAAAGGCTTTTACCGTGCGATGTAAATGGTTTGTAAATGCAGCACACTGATTGCAAGAACACTAACCATTCCAGCATCTCTCTTTCCCAATATGTACAATGCCCTTCCCACAACGGTACAACGACAGTTTAAGGAGATTGATAAAGGAAATAAAGGATAATCCTTACCTTTGCAGACCCAAAAAGAATCAGAAAATGTCCTTGTTTCATAAAAAAGACACAAAAAGAGAAGTTTTCGGACAGATGTTCACGGAGCTATATCCCCGTCTGGTGCGCTACGCCACCCAACTATTGGGCGACGGAGAAGAAGCCCGTGATATTGTGGGTAGTGTGATGGAGCAGGCGTGGAAACAATTCGAAAAGCTGGAACCGGAAAACCGGGGAGCCTGGCTTTACACTGCCGCACGTAATGCCTGCCTTAACCGTCTGAAGCATCTGCAAGTAGAAGCCACCAACCTGGAAGCATTGCGCGAAGCCACCCGCATGGATGTAGCGACCGACTACCGGGAACATGAGCGACTACTGCAACAGGCGGAAAGCATCGCCCGCAACCTACCGGAACCGACCTGCACGGTATTGCGGCTCTGCTATTATGAACATAAAACCTATCGGGAAGTAGCCGAACAACTTGGCATCAGTCCCGACACCGTAAAGAAACATATATCCAAAGCTTTGCGTACCTTGCGCGAAGCAATGACCCTGAAAGGAGGAAACCGATGATGGAAGAGAAAAAAGAAAATGATTTCAAGATGGATACTGAAGACCTCAGATTACTGAATGCCTTCGGAGAAGCGCTCGGAGACTTGCCTTCGGAAGAAGAGACCCGTGCGGCATGGAATGCTTTTGCCTCCCGGCAAGACGCCCGAAAGCGCAGACGCATCATACAGATGTGGACTTCCGGCATTGCAGTTGCCATCGTAGTGCTGGCAGCGCTTATCGTGCCCCGCATTATCAGCGAAGACACAATACAAGATATTGAAATCTTTGCGGCCTTGGATGTTCCCAAAGCAATCATCACCTCGGAGAGCAATGGCAGGATTACTCTTTCAACTCCCCCAGCCACTACCACGCAAATCACTCTGGACGATGGTACACAGGTTACACTCAGTGCCAATTCCCGCCTGGAATATCCTAAACTGTTCCCCACAGAGGGGACCCGTGAAGTCCATCTGACAGGAGAAGCACGTTTCGAAGTGGCAAAAGATAGTGCACGTCCTTTCATTGTTTCTTCCGGTAAGATACAGACACAGGTATTGGGTACGGTATTCGATGTAAATGCCTATCCGGGAAAAGTAGCGGCAGTTACTTTATTTCAGGGGCGCGTCCGCGTCAGCGACGAGAAACAAACACGGCAGAAAGACATATTGCCCGGACAGCAAGCTATATTGTCTGAAGATAACGGCTTCACCATATCCGAAGCACAACTCACCGCAACGGAAGGATGGACCAAAGGAGAGTTCAGCTTCGATGATGCCGAACTGGCGGAGATTATGAAGTCTGTAGGCACATGGTATAACACCAGTATCATCTTTCATTCGCCCGACTTGCTGAAACAACGCATTCATTTCCGCTTCCCGCGAACAACTTCTTTGGAAGAAGTAGTGCAAGCGCTCAATGATCTGGGAATAGCCAAACTGGAACAAAAAAAGGGAAAAGTAATCATCAGCGATTATTCTCCCAAGCATTGACAAGCTGGGGAAGAGCTTTCCGGCTCTTCCCCCTGTATTTATTATTCTACTGTCACAGCCGTACCGCAAGCGGTTACCATCAGCATACTGCTGCTTCCACCTACAGTTTCATAGTCCAAATCCACGCCAATCACAGCATTGGCTCCGAGTGCTCTGGCGTGTTCCTGCATTTCACGCAGGGCGATATCTTTCGCTTCGTGCAGCACTTCCTCATAAGAGCCGCTACGTCCGCCCACTACATCGCGGATGCTGGCAAAAAAGTCACGGAATACATTGGCACCGATAATCGTCTCGCCTGAAACGATACCGTAATAGCGGGTGATACGTCCACCCTCGATAGTTGGTGTTGTTGTTACTAACATAATCTTTCTCTATTTATTTAAGTTATTTGCACCCTATTAGACGCACGAACAGGGCGAAAAGTTGCAGTGCCGAGAGCTTTTATACCTCTTCATTATAATAAAAAAACAAAAAAGAGAGGACCTATATATGAGCAAAGTCAGCATTTATCTATCTTTGTGCCGAAGAAATGAAAACAAAGCATTTTATATTTAAAATAATGATGTATCTGGTCGTAGTGCTTTTTGCTCTGCAACCAGAAGATTATAATTCCTTTTCCGAGAACGAACCTCCCTTTCTTTGCATCGAACAAAATGAGCATCATTCGCCTGAAGAGTTTAATGATGAAGCTGTTATCTCACGTACACTTTCTTTAAGCCGTGCGCGTAAGTTCTGTGCAGAGACTACGACTACTTATACTTTCTCTACTGAGAACACTAATCTATATCAATATAGTGACGGCAGCCAACCGTACAACCTCAGGAGCATATATTCACCCGAACGCTCCCTACTTTGTATATACCGGCTTTAGCACAAGTCCTTCTATTACCGTATTTTTATATTCTATCCGGGACGAATCATACATTCGTTCCGCTATGTCTAATTAATAAACTTATATATGGGACTTGTTA
>NZ_CBVI010000040.1 GCF_000513195.1 Bacteroides timonensis
TTATTATATTTAACCATTGCATTATCATTATCATTTTTATGCTCCATCCTGGAAGCAGTTTTATTATCTACCCCAATGTCGTACATCTCCACCAAAGAGAAAACACACGGGAAAAGCGCTATTTTATTAAAGAAGTTCAAACAAGACATCGACCGGCCTATTGCTGCCATATTATCCTTGAACACCATTGCCCACACCGTGGGTGCTGCAGGTGTAGGTGCCGAAGCAGTAAAGATATTCGGAGAAGCTTACTTCGGTGTAATCTCCGCCATACTGACTATTTTAATCCTCGTTCTCTCAGAGATCATTCCTAAAACGATAGGCGCCTGCTACTGGCGTACACTGGCACTTCCATCAGCCCGTATCATTAATTTCCTTATTATTATCTGTTATCCCCTGGTGTGGTTGTCCGAGCTGATTACCCGTCTGTTTTCTTCTGGCAAACAAGAATTATCCGTAAGCCGCGAAGAGGTTTCGGCTATGATTTCCATCGGGGTAGAAGAAGGAGTTTTCCAGGTGAAAGAAAACAAGATGATACAAAACCTCATTAAACTGGATAAAGTAAAATCACAATCCATTATGACTCCTCGTACTGTAGTGGCAACAGCTCCCGAAAGTATGTCTCTGAAAGAGTTCTATCAGGATGGAAAGTATAAGTTTTACTCTCGTATTCCAATTTATAATGATAGCGAAGATTATATCACAGGATATGTGTTGCGGCAGACTGTACTCGAAAAGTTAGCAGAAGACAGATTCGATATGTGTCTGAAGGATGTGGCCCGCCCTATCCTTTCCTTCCCGGAAAATAGTCCTGTTTCCACGGTTTGGGAACAGATGCTTGAAAAGAAAGAGCATATTTCAATCTTGATTGATGAATATGGCTGCTTCTGGGGAATTGTCACAATGGAGGATATTATCGAAACAGCCTTAGGTTTTGAGATTGTGGATGAAAAAGACTCCGTAACGGATATGCAGAAGCTGGCACGGGATAAGTGGCAGAAGAAGCTGGCGGAAACGAAGATTAGTGATTAGAGGTTAGTGATAACCCCTAATCACTAACTAGAACATCTTGCTGACACGTTCGATACCTGCCACCAAAACATCGATTTCTTCTTTTGTATTATAGATTCCAAAGGAAGCACGCACTGTTCCTTCTATGCCGAGGCGTTGCATCAGCGGTTGGGCGCAATGGTGGCCTGTACGTACGGCAATACCGAGACGATCGAGCAATGTGCCCATATCGAAGTGATGAATATCACCCACAAGGAAAGAGATGACACTCCCTTTCTCAGCAGCTTCACCAAAGATGCGCATACCAGGGATTGTTTTCAATCGCTGTGTGGCATATTCCGTCAATTCATGCTCATAAGCGGCAATCTTATCCATGCCAATGGCAGAAACATAATCGAGAGCTTTCGCCAGTCCCGTAGTACCGATATAGTCAGGAGTACCGGCTTCGAACTTAAACGGCAGTTCGTTGAAAGTGGTATGTTCAAAAGATACATGCTTTATCATCTCACCGCCGCCTTGATAAGGAGGTAACTTATTCAGCCATTCTTCCTTACCATAAAGCACGCCCACACCGGTAGGCCCATACACTTTATGACCGGAGAATACAAGGAAATCAGCGTCCAGATCTTTCACGTCCACTGCCATGTGAGGAATGGATTGTGCCGCATCTACCAGGAAAGGTACATCATGATTATGGGCAATCTTAATCATTTCCTTGATAGGATTGACCGTACCCAAAACATTGGACACATGTACTACGCTCACAATCTTCGTTCGGTCAGTGAAAAGCTTCTCGTATTCATCTATCAGAAGTTCGCCGCGATCGTTCATCGGAATAACTTTCAGATTGATGCATTTCCGTTCAGCCAGCAGTTGCCAGGGAACAATGTTACTATGATGTTCCATTACGGAAACAATCACTTCATCACCCGGATGCAGGAATGCTTCGCCGAAGCTGGAGGCTAACAGATTGATGCTTTCCGTAGTTCCCCGTGTAAATACGATTTCATTTATAGAACCTGCATTGATAAACTTTCGCACTGTCTCTCGGCTTGCCTCGTGCAGTTCCGTTGCCTGTTGCGACAGAAAGTGTACGCCACGATGCACATTGGCATTGACAGAATAATATTCATCCGTTATGGCATCCACTACACAACGTGGCTTCTGTGTCGTTGCCCCATTATCCAAATAGACCAATGGTTTGCCGTACACTTCACGGGATAGTATCGGAAAATCGGCTCTTATCTTTTGAATATCATACATGTTGTTTAGGTATTAATATATTCTCACTTGCATATCGCACAGCCCTGGCACTTATTCAGTTCACCACGGAAACGTTTCTCTACCAAGAGATGTAAGCGATCTTTCAATGCATCCAGACGGATGGTATCGATTACTTCGTTCACGAAGGCGAACATCAGCAATAAACGGGCTTCACGTGCCGGAATACCGCGCTGGCGCATATAGAAGAGTGCATTTTCGTCCAACTGACCAACGGTAGCACCATGACTACACTTTACATCATCGGCATAAATTTCCAGTTGCGGTTGCGTATACATACGCGCCTCGCGGGTAGCGCAAAGGTTCCGGTTCGTTTGTTGCGAATTGGTATGTTGCGCATCCGGGCGCACTAATACCAAACCGGCAAATGCACCGACTGACTGATCATCGAGCACATACTTGAAAAGTTCATTGCTCGTGCAGTTAGGTACGGCATGGTCGATACTTGTATTGTTGTCTACATGCTGATTCTTATCTGCAATGGCCATACCGCAAAGGTTGATTTCGGCACCTTCACCTGCCAGCAATACTTCGGTGGTGTTGCGGGAAGTGCCGTTATGCAAGGTCATGCCATTCAGCAATACATTGCTGTTGGCTTCCTGCTTCACATACATATTGCTGATACGTACGGTACTTGTATGCGTTTCTTCCAGTTCGTAAAGGTCAAAGACAGCATTCTCACCTACGAATACTTCTATCACCTGGGTTGCCAGGAAATTCACGGCATCCATAGCATGATCACACACCAGCATACGCGCCTGTGCGCCATCTTCCAATACAATCAATACCCGGCGGTTCACCAGGAAGTTCACGTCACCACGCAGGATGTTTACCAACTGAATGGGACGTTCCAAAGCGACGTTCTTAGGTATATACAACAGCACGCCGTCTTGTGCAAAAGCGGTGTTGAATGCTGTCACTCCGTCTTTTGAAGTATCTGCCAGCTTGCCATAATACTTCTTTACCAATTCCGGATGCTTCGCCGCCATCTCCTTCAAACTACCGAAGATTACTCCTTCGGGCAGATGTGAAGCAGGTAGCGCTTTATTGTAAAAAGCATCGTTCACTACAAAGTACAGAGAGGTACTCATATTGGGTACATCACATTTGAATACTTCATAGGGATTTACCGGAATATCCAGACGGTTCAGGTTCAACCCATAGTCAGGTTCAAAGAACTTGCTGACATCGGTATATTTATATTTCTCCTGTTTACGGGTAGGAAAGCCAAGCCGTTCAAAGTCGGCAAACGCAGTGGCACGGGGCGCATTCATTGCCTCGGCACTATGCTGGCATATCATAGCTTCCGTCTGGGAGAAAAGGTCTATGTATTGTTGTTCTGCATTCATATTACATTTATATTTCATTTTTTAGACGCGGATAACGCGGATGACGCGGATTTCTTATTTTCCTGTAAACATTCTCTATAATAATGAGAAAAAACCTTCCGACTAATTTCCGGCTTTGGTCCAAAGTTTAATAATAATCCAACTTCTATATCTGTTGCTTTCAGATAATTGACTAATTGCAACTCATGTTCTTTTGATAATTGATTAACGGCTTTCAATTCTAAAATAACTGAATTATATACAATAATATCAGCTTCATAATAACCAACTATCTCTTCTTTATAATAAACATTTATTTTCGGATGTGCAACACAAGGAATATTTCGTCTTAATAACTCTCTATATAATGCATTCTGATATACATTTTCTATAAACCCATATCCAAGTTCATTATATACATCATAAAAGGCACTGATTATAGCATTAAGTCTTATCCGCTTGTGTTAAATTCATAATATCCTAAATAATAAATCCGCGTCATCCGCGTTATCCGCGTCTAAAAAATTAATTACTCTCCTAACTCCTTCTTAATCCAGTCATACCCCTTCTCTTCCAGTTCCAGAGCCAATTCCGGTCCCGCAGTCTTCACGATACGCCCTTTGTAAAGCACATGTACAACGTCAGGTTTGATATAATCCAGTAAGCGTTGGTAGTGGGTGATGACAATGGTACTGTTCTCCGGTGTTTTCAACTTGTTCACACCTTCGGCTACGATACGCAAAGCATCGATATCCAGCCCGGAATCCGTTTCATCCAGAATACTTAATTTCGGTTCCAGCATCGCCATCTGGAAGATTTCATTCCGCTTCTTCTCTCCACCGGAGAAACCTTCATTCACCGAACGGTTAGCCAGTTTATTGTCCAGTTCCACAATGGCACGCTTTTCACGCATCAACTTCAGGAACTCGCTTGCACTGAGAGCAGGCAAATGATTATATTTACGTTGCTCATTCACCGCTGCACGCATAAAGTTAACCATACTCACACCCGGAATTTCTACCGGATACTGGAAGCTGAGGAAGATACCCTCGTGACTACGGTCTTCCGGTGAAAAGTCCAACAGGTTCTTACCGCAGAAAGTCACGCTTCCCTTCGTCACCTCAAAGGCAGGATTACCTACCAATACAGCCGAAAGAGTACTCTTTCCGGAACCGTTCGGTCCCATAATAGCATGCACCTCACCTGCTTTTACCGACAGGTTGATGCCTTTCAATATCTCTTTGCCATTTACACTGGCATGCAGGTCTTTTATCTCTAACATCTTTATATTTACTATTTGACTATTTACAATTTACTATTTAATGTCACTTCTCCACTATTCACTATTACTACCGACCTTTTACTTATCTACCATTCATCTGCCGATTGTGCAGCAAAATAGTAAATAATAAATCGTCTAATAGTAGATCACCCCACGCTGCCTTCCAGCGAAATAGCCAACAACTTCTGAGCCTCTACCGCAAACTCCATAGGCAGCTTATTAAGCACTTCCTTAGCATAACCGTTCACAATCAGCCCTACTGCATCCTCCGTAGAAATACCACGCTGGTTGCAATAGAAGATCTGGTCTTCATTGATCTTGCTGGTAGTCGCCTCATGCTCCACAACCGCCGTCTCATTATGGATATCCATATATGGGAAGGTATGCGCACCACATTTATCACCCAGCAACAGAGAATCGCACTGACTATAGTTACGCGCATTATCCGCCTTTTGAGCTACACGCACCAGACCACGGTAAGAGTTCTCACTATGTCCGGCAGAGATACCTTTGCTGACAATGGTACTGCTGGTATTCTTACCCAGATGAATCATCTTCGTACCCGTATCCGCCTGTTGGTAGTTGTTCGTCACCGCCACACTGTAGAATTCAGCCGAAGAGTTATCTCCAGTCAGAATGCAGGAAGGGTATTTCCACGTAATAGCCGATCCTGTCTCCACCTGTGTCCAAGAAAGTTTACTGTTCGCACCTTTGCAGTTACCACGTTTCGTAACAAAGTTATAAACACCGCCTTTACCTTCGGCATCACCCGGATACCAGTTCTGTACGGTACTGTACTTCACCTCCGCACGCTCGTGTATCACAATTTCCACAATAGCAGCGTGCAACTGGTTCTCATCGCGCATCGGAGCCGTACAACCTTCCAGATAGGAAACATACGAATCATCCTCCGCCACAATCAGCGTCCGCTCAAACTGCCCTGTATTACGCGCATTGATACGGAAATACGTGGATAACTCCATCGGGCAGCGTACTCCTTTCGGGATATATACAAACGAACCGTCGGAGAATACCGCTGAGTTCAGTGCGGCAAAGAAGTTATCACGGTATCCCACTACGGAACCAAGATACTTCTGCACCAAATCCGGATGCTCACGTACGGCTTCACTGATAGAACAGAAAATAATTCCTTTCTCCATCAACGTTTCCTTAAACGTAGTTTTCACAGATACGGAGTCCATCACGGCATCCACTGCCATGCCACTCAACGCCATCTGTTCTTCCAGGGGGATGCCCAGCTTATTGAAGGTTTTTATCAACTCTGGGTCTACTTCGTCCATGCTCTTAGGCGCATCTTTCTTCTTCGCCAACGGATCGGCATAGTAGGAAATAGCCTGATAATCTATCTCAGGAATACGGAGATGTGCCCATGTTGGCATCTCCATCGTCAACCAGTGACGATATGCTTTCAGACGGAACTCCAACAGCCATTCCGGCTCGTTCTTCTTCGCAGAGATCAGCCGTACAACATCTTCATTCAGCCCACGCTCAATGACTTCCGTATGTACGTCGGTGGTGAAGCCGTACTTGTACTTCTCCTGCGTTAGTTCCTTTACATATTTATTGGGTTCTTCGGGTTGCATTATGTATTAAGTATATATTGTTCTGTAACTTCTTTTGCAGCCGGGAAAAACATTCCCGCGAACGACTCTATAGGATAATATAACACGGATTCCTCCTTCATTGTTCTATCAATCATCGTATTATCCGAGTCGATAAACTCGACAACACAGATAAGCAGACTCACCAGCAGCAGAAACTTCAACGCGCCCAGTCCGGCACCCAGCCATCGATTCAGCCAACCAAGCGAGACTGCTTCCATCGCCTTCGTCAGCAAAGCCGCTACCAGCAGGAACAACAACGGAACCACTATCCAGATTACGACAAACGCCAATATCTGTGCAAACGTCATGGAGTCCGTTATCTTAGAAAAGACTCTCTCCGCCACCGACATATACAGCGCTTTTGCAGCCAGCAATCCGACAATCAATCCGAGGATAGATGCCAATTGCTTGATGAAGCCTTTTATAAAACCGATGACCGCTCCCGCGCCAATCACTACTAATAGGATGATATCTATTATCGTCATATATAATAAGATGATAGGATGATAGGATGGCAAGATGATAGAATGATAATAGTTGATACAACAATGTGCCAATTGACTGCGTATAAACGATGCCGCAGGGCAATTGGCACATTGGCACATATATTATCTTATCATTCTATTATCTTACCATCTTATCATCTTATAAAGTCTGTTTTACTTCTATTTCTTCGTAAGATTCGATCATATCGCCTACCTTGATATCGTTGCAGTTCGTCAGGCTGATACCGCACTCGAAGTTGGTACCTACTTCCTTCACGTCGTCCTTGAAACGTTTCAAAGCATTGATAGAACCGGTAAAGATTACGATACCGTCGCGGATCAAACGGGCCTTGTCGCTGCGTTTCACCTTTCCGGTCTTCACTACCGCACCGGCTACGAGACCTACCTTGGTGATATTGAACACCTCGCGCACCTCGATAGTTGCAGTTACCTGCTCCTTCACCGTCGGTGCCAACATACCTTCCATAGCTGCCTTCACCTCTTCGATAGCGTCGTAAATCACTGAGTACTTGCGGATATCCACACCTTCGTTCTCTGCCATCTTTGCAGCGGCATTCGACGGACGTACCTGGAAGCCGATAATGATAGCATCCGAAGCGGCAGCCAATGAAACATCGGATTCGGAGATAGCTCCAACGCCTTTGTGGATTACATTTACCTGTACCTGCTCTGTAGACAGCTTGATCAGTGAATCGCTCAACGCCTCAACAGAACCGTCCACGTCACCTTTAACGATAACATTCAGTTCATGGAAGTCACCCAGTGCCAGACGACGGCCAACTTCATCCAAAGTAAGCATCTTCTGAGTACGCAGACCTTGTTCACGTTGCAACTGTTCACGCTTGTTAGCGATTTCACGTGCTTCCTGTTCCGTATCGATTACGTGGAACGTATCACCTGCAGCAGGTGCACCGTTCAATCCCAGAATCAGTACCGGTTCAGACGGTCCGGCCTCTTTCAGGCGCTGGTTACGTTCGTTGAACATAGCTTTTACCTTACCATACGCTGTACCTGCCAGTACGATGTCTCCCACCTGAAGTGTACCGTTTGATACCAGCATGGTAGCTACGTAACCACGTCCCTTATCCAATGAAGACTCGATAATGGAACCTGTTGCCTTACGGTTCGGGTTTGCTTTCAGATCAAGCATTTCTGCTTCCAGCAATACTTTCTCCAACAGTTCTTTCACACCCAAGCCTTTCTTGGCCGAGATATCTTGCGATTGATATTTGCCGCCCCATTCTTCAACGAGATAGTTCATACTTGCCAGTTCCTCCTTAATCTTGTCGGCGTTGGCAGTCGGTTTATCAATCTTGTTAATTGCGAATACGATAGGTACACCGGCAGCCATAGCATGGTTGATAGCCTCCTTCGTTTGCGGCATCACGTTATCATCGGCAGCGACAATAATGATAACCACGTCCGTCACCTTCGCACCACGGGCACGCATAGCGGTAAACGCCTCATGACCCGGAGTATCGAGGAACGTAATCTCACGTCCGTCTTCCAGTTTCACGTTGTAAGCACCGATGTGCTGCGTGATACCACCGGCTTCACCGGCAATAACGTTGGCCTTACGGATATAGTCGAGCAATGATGTCTTACCGTGGTCTACGTGACCCATGACGGTAACAATCGGCGCGCGCGGTTCCAGATCGTCTTCAGAATCCTCCTCCTCTACGATGGCCTGCGCCACTTCCGCACTGACATATTCAGTCTTGTATCCGAACTCTTCCGCCACCAGATTGATGGTTTCAGCATCCAGACGCTGGTTGATAGACACCATGATACCGATACTCATACAAGTAGCGATGACCTGCGTCACGGAAACATCCATCATGCTTGCCAACTCGTTGGCAGTCACGAATTCCGTTATCTTCAGCACTCTGCTGTCCGCCATTTCGCGGTCTTCCTGCTCCTGCATACGGCTGTTCGCTATATCGCGCTTGTCCTTACGGTATTTGGAAGTCTTGCTCTTACCTTTGGAAGTGAGGCGTGCCAAAGTTTCTTTTACCTGCTTAGCTACGTCTTCCTCGCTAACCTCCTGCTTGATGACCGGTTTCTTGAAACGGTCCCTGTTATTGTTGTTACGATTATTCTTGTTGCCTCCTTGGTGATTATTACCACCACCGGCACCTTGCTGACCACCGCCGGCATGAGGTCCTTTACCTCCACCACCACGGTTGTCACCTCCACGCTGGAAGTTGGATGCATTGTTGATATCCACCTTCTCCTTATTATTATTAATGCGGAGACGTTTCTTCTTGTTGGCGTTGGCATCGGCATCTTTCTCCTTGCCATCCTTCGCTTTGGTGTCTTCGCGGCGGATTTCTTTGATGATCGCCTCTTTCATCAACTTCTTCTGATCCTGACGAATCTTCTCCTTCTCTTCGCGCTCCTTACGTTTCTCCTCTTTGGATTTCTTCTTAGGGCGTGTAGACTGGTTCAATGTCGCCAGATCAATCTGACCGATGATATTAATCTTAGAAACAAACTCCGGCTTGTGAATTGTGAAGATTTCGGCTTCACCACTCTTTGCAGGCGCTTCTTCTGCCACGGCAGGTTTCGCCTCTTCCCGGACAGGTGTCACGGGAGCAGGTGTTTCTTTTTTCACTACTTCTTTCGCTACTACCGGAGCGGGTTTAGGTGCAGGTTTTTCTGCAATGACTGCTGGCTTCGGTTCTTCTTTCACCACAGGAGCCGGTTCGGGAGCCGGAGCCGGCTTCGGTTCGGGCTTCAATTCCGGTCTGGGTTCCGGTTTCGGTTCCGGTCTGAACTCAGGCTTCGGTTCCGGTTTGGGCTGCGGTTTAGGTTCTTCCTTTACCACAGGCGCAGATGTTTCCACTTTCTTTTCTTCCACTTTTTCTACTACCGGTTTCCGGTTCAGTTTATCCAAGTCTATTTTTCCGACAGGTTTAAACTTCGGACGTGCATCTTCGGGGACAACAGTCTTTATTTCTTCAACTTTCGGTTTCTCCGTAGTCTCAGCCTCGTAACCATCGATAGATACCGATACTTTGTTACGGTCTTTATTCTGCCGTTCCTGAATGAAACGTTCCGATTCAAGTCTAAGATTCTTATCTGTACTGAACTCTTTCACGAGCAAGGCATATTGCTCCTCGTTAATTTTTGTGTTGGGGTTTGCCTCAACGGCAAATCCTTTCTTCTGCAAGAACTCAACGACCGTTGAAATTCCTACATTCAAATCTCTTGTTACTTTATTTAACCTTATCGTCATACTAAAAAATTAATGAATAATGTGGAGAAAGAAGTTAGTGCAAACAGAAACAGATGTCGACAGACACTTTTTATTCTGCCTCGGGCTCTGACTCAGGGGCAACCTCGGGCTCTGTCTCAGGCATAACCTCAGGTGCCGGATCCAATTCAGGTTCGCCTTCTTCAAACTCCGAACTTAAAATGCGTAATACCTCGTCCACCGTTTCTTCTTCCAAGTCGGTCTTTTCAATCAACAACTCGCGCGGAGCGTTCAGCACGGCCTTCGCAGTATCGATACCAATCGACTTGATGGCATCAATCACCCAACCGTCGATTTCGTCTCTGAACTCATCCAGATAGATATCTTCATCCTCAACAGCCTGATCCAACTCACGGAATACGTCAATGGTGTACTCGGTCAACATACTGGCAAGTTTGATATTCAAACCGCCTTTACCAATAGCCAGCGAAACCTCTTCAGGCCTCAGAAATACTTCTGCCTTACGTTCTTCTTCATTCAGACGAATAGAAGATATCTTCGCGGGGCTGAGGGCACGCTGAATAAACAACTGGATATTGGACGTATAGTTGATTACGTCAATATTCTCGTTGCGCAACTCACGAACAATGCCATGAATACGGCTACCCTTTACACCTACGCAGGCACCTACCGGGTCGATACGGTCGTCGTACGACTCAACGGCAATCTTGGCACGCTCACCGGGGATACGGGCAATCTTCTTAATGGTAATCAGTCCGTCATTGATTTCGGGCACTTCCATCTCGAACAGACGCTGCAGGAATACAGGCGATGTACGGGAAAGGATAATCTTCGGATTGTTATTCTTGTTGTCCACACGGGCCACCACGGCACGCGCCGTTTCTCCCTTGCGATAGAAATCGCTCGGAATCTGTTCCGTCTTGGGCAGCAGCAATTCGTTTCCTTCATCGTCGAGCAGCAGCATTTCCTTCTTCCATATCTGGTATACTTCCGCATTGATGATATTACCCACCTTATCAATATATTTATTATAGATACTGTCTTTTTCCAGTTCCAAAATTTTAGAGGCCAACGTCTGACGCAGGTTCAGGATGGCACGTCGTCCGAAGTTCGCGAAGATTACTTCATCCGTCACTTCCTCGCCCACTTCATAAGAAGCATCTATTTTCTGTGCTTCCGATAATGCAATCTGCAAGTTCGGATTTTCCAGGTCTTCATCCGCCACTACTTCACGGTTGCGCCATATTTCGAAGTCGCCCTTGTCCGGGTTCACAATTACGTCGTAATTCTCATCGGTGCCGAACATCTTCGCGATCACACTACGGAACGACTCTTCGAGCACGCTCACCATGGTGGTTCTATCGATATTTTTCAGTTCCTTAAATTCCGAAAATGTATCTATCAGGCTGATAGTTTCTACTTTCTTGGCCATAGTCTTATTTAAAACTGATTAAGTATTTAGTATATTTTATTTCATCATACGCAAGCATTTCGTCTTCCTGCACCAGCTGGGGGCGCTTGGCTCCTTCGGGTTTCACTTTCTTCTCTACAGTTACAGTGAAATGCTGTTCATCGGCCGCCTTCAGCACGCCGCACAACTTGCGTCCATCTTTTTTCAGCACTTCCACTTCTTTTCCGATGTGGTTGGTGTACTGTTGCAACACTTTAAATGGCTGTCCGATACCGGCAGAACCTACCTCCAACTCATAATCCTCATCCTCTCGGTTCAACTTGGATTCGATGTATCGGCTCAACTCCACACAATCTTCAATCCAAACCCCTTCTTTGTGGTCAATTTCCACCACAATCTTGTCGTCCGGGCTGATAGCTACTTCCACCAGAAAGTACTCTTTTCCGTCCAGCCACTCGTCAACAATCTGACAAACAGTTTTCTTTTCTACCATTGATTAACTATATAAGAACAAAAAAAGGAGCTTAATTGCCCCTCCACCTTTCATCCATTGCGGTTGCAAAGATATAAATAATCTATTCGACTACAAAATATTAGAGAAAAAAGTTCAATAATTCAATTCAAACTGCCATATACAAACGGCAACACGTCAAAATCAGCATTCACACACCCGTAGCCAATTATGCAGCAAAAAAGAAACACCGTGTATTGTTTCATCAAAAATATGCCGTATATTTGCAAACTGGATAGCACTATAAAGACAAAAAAGCATATCTTATCCGCTCCATCACGCCCATTATGTTACCTTTCGAGACGACATCAGGAAGTGATTTGTCAGAAAGATTTTTATTCAAACTATAGTGAACCACTTGACTGCCGACTATCATTGCCGAAGCATCCAGAGAGAATGAAAATGACATATAGCGAATTACCTTTAGACATTTCCACATGGGACGAGACTTGCATGCAATGTTTCATCAAGACCAATGCCGCCCTGTTCCATGTGTTTGCCAGCCGCTATGTGGACGATTCCTGTCTGATTGACGACTTCCTGCAGGAGGCTTACATCAAGCTGTGGACTCGCCGCAAAAGCATTGGTAAGGTGACATCCATACACAATTATTTCTATTCCATCCTTCGCAACACCATTCTGGATAAATGGGCCTACTTTTTCCAAAGCGAAAAGAGCGAAAGGAATCCGGAGCATCTGGATATTTCTTCCGATGAGACCTTCATGCAGCACCTCATTGAGGCGGAAAGTGCCAACCTGATAGCACAAGCCATACAAAAGCTCTCCCCGCAGAGCCAGCAGGTCATAGAGATGACCATCGACGGGAAAAGCATGCAGGAAATAGCCGATGCACTCCAACTGACAGTCAACTCTGTGAAAACCGTAAAATACAGAGCCATCAAACGCCTTTCAGCATTACTCTCGAAAGAGGACTTCCTGCTACTTTTAGTTCTTGTTTTTATCCGATGACCTTTCTTTTTTCACTTTCTAAATGTTAAAAACGGCACCTCGTGTCATACCAATAACAGATTATTCAAGTCTACTTAATAAAAGTGTAATAATATAAATAAAATGGAATCATATACAGATGTTTCCCGCCTGATTGCTGCTAAAGTATTAAAGCAAAAGCTGACGGAAAAAGAAGAAGCACGCCTGAGCGCATGGTTGCAAGCCTCCAAGAAGAACCGCGCCACTTACGAGGAAGTTAAAACTATGAAATTGGCTTCCCGACTGATAGAGTTAGAGCAGGCGGACTACGGGCAGAAGATGTCCGACCGGTTCCTCAAGCAGCAAAGGCAGACACGCCACAAGTTGATATATCAGAATGCAGCCATCTGGTTGAGCGGTGTGGCAGCCACTGCACTGATATTCCTGACCATATCATTGCTGACTCCGGAAAACAAAGAAATTCAGCCTGTCAAGCAGATAGCAGAAGCTCCCGCCATCGTACCAGGAAAAGTTGAAGCGACTTTAACACTGACCGATGGCCGCGAGATAGGCATCACAGAGAAAACGCCAGATAAAATAGGCCAATTACTGGATTCCATCGGTATTCAGGCACAAGCCGCCACGGAAAAACCCAAAAAGCAGGTAGCCTACAACACCCTGACTGTCCCTTTGGGAGGTGAATATACTTTCCACTTAGCAGATGGGACAAAGGTGTGGTTGAACTCCAAGACAGAGCTTCGCTTCCCTGAGGCATTTGAAGGAACAGAGCGCCACATATACCTCAAAGGAGAAGCTTTCTTCGACGTTGCCAAGGACAAAACTTATCCGTTCATCGTGACTACAGACCGAGGAAGTATTCGCGTATACGGAACCCGCTTCAACGTGACCGGCTATACAGAAACGCCCTTATCAGCCGTATTGGTGGAAGGCAGCATCGGCTTCCAACCAACGGAAGGGAAAGAGGTGAAGTTGCAACCGTCACAACGGATGGTTTACAATGAAGACACCGGAAATACCAGAATCGAGACAGTGGATGTGTCACAATACACCGCATGGATCGACCACATGTTCGTATTCAACGGACAACGGCTGGAAGATATCATGCTCTCCCTCTCCCGCTGGTACAATTTCACCCCTGTTTTCACATCAGACGATATCCGCAACATCCGCCTTACCGGACGCCTGTATCGCCACGAGGACGTGCGCATTTTGCTGAATAGTTACGAACGCACCACTGGCATCAAATTCTGCATAGATAACAATAAAATAATCATTACCAAATAGTTATAAGATGAATAGTAAACAATGTAAGACAATCGATTTCCGGCAGAGAATCAGTAGAGGAATTGTACGGTTCCTTCTGATAGCATTGCTTATTGGGAGTGTTCTGATGTTCCCAACAGAGGTATCTGCCCAAAAGACAACACTGCGTATTGAACAAGGTACATTGGACCAGGCTTTTTTGCAAATTATGAAGAAAAGCAACATCCAATTGGTATACAACACCGATGTAGCGGCAAAAATAAAATGCCCGACCAAGTCATTTCAGCAGAAAGATATCACTGAGATATTAGACACCTTGCTGTCCGGCACGTCTTTAACTTATCAAGTGAAGAACGGCATCTACACCATCGTACAGAAGCCCGCCGCTCCGGTTCGTCAGGAAGAGGGGAAAGTGTCGGGAATCGTAATTGACGATCAGGGAGAGACAGTCATCGGTGCATCTGTCATGCTGCTGGGCTCTACCATCGGTGCGGTTACAGACCTTAACGGACACTTTGAACTGGATAATCTACCTGTCAGAAACGGTACCCTGCGTATTTCCTTTGTGGGCATGAAAACGCAGGATATCACATTCAAGACCAATGGAAAACTGAAAATTATCATGGAAAATGATAATGAGATGCTTGACGAGGTGATGGTTATTGCCTACGGTGCAGCCAAGAAGTCATCCTTCACTGGTTCGGCCGCCGTCATCAAGAAAGATGCTTTGGAGAAAAGGCAAGTGTCAAACCTTACCAATGCCCTGTCCGGTGAAATTTCCGGTGTACAGACGTTGAGTTCGGAAGGTGCTCCGGGAACTGCAGCCAAAGTACGCATCCGTGGAGTAGGTTCTATCAATGCCGGTTCCGATCCATTATATGTAGTAGACGGCATTCCATTCGATGGAGACATCTCCTCCTTGAACATGACCGACGTGGAATCCATGACCGTGCTGAAGGATGCAGCAGCGGCAGCACTATACGGTTCGCGCGCAGCCAACGGTGTCATTATCGTCACTACAAAGAAAGGAAAATCAGGAAAAGCACAAGTGAACTTTGACATGAAGCTGGGTATCAACACCAATGCATTGCCCAACTACGACGTCATCCAAAGCCCGGCCCTCTACACAGAGAAAGCTTATGAGGCCATCTATCACGGCTATCATCTGAATCTAAAATATGACAGAGATGAAGCGAACCTGATAGCGAACAAGATTCTGCCGACAGCAGAGTCTGGCGGTCTGGGTTACCGGATATATACCGTTCCCAACGGACAACAGGTAGTGGGAACTAACGGAAAGCTAAACCCGAATGCAACTTTGGGATATTCAGATGGCACCTATTATTATACGCCCGACAATTGGAGAGACGAAACCTATCAGTCCAACCTCCGTCAGGAATACAACCTGAATGTATCCGGAGCTGGAGAGAAGCTGAGCTACTATCTGTCTATGGGCTATTTAGATGATCTGGGTCTGATTGACAATTCAGGACTCAAACGATACACCTTGCGTATGCGTGGCGACTATGAGTTGAACAAGTACCTGAAAATGGGAGCCAACCTCAGCTATGCCTACAATGACAACAACTACCCGAACGGACAGACCTCTGCCTCTTCGAGTAACAATGCCTTCATGCTGGCAAACATGATCGCCCCCGTCTACCCGATGTATGTACGCAACGCAGATGGCTCTTTGAAGCAGAACAACCACGGAAGCGTAATTTATGATTACGGCGACGGCAGAAGCACTAACTTCAGCCGAAGCTTCTCTTCTATAGCCAATCCTGTAGGTGATTTGCTTTACAATACAGAATTCTATAAAGCAGATATTTTCTCTGCAAACTGGTACGCTACACTGACTCCGATGGAGGGCCTGACGATTACCGCTCGCTATGGTCTGAATGTCGACAACACCCAAAACACCCGTTCCATCAATTCTTTTTACGGACAATACGCATCAGTAGGCGGCTATGTATATCAGGCCACATTGCGACAAGCAGGTCTGGACCAGCAATACACAGCAACCTATAATACCACGATCAACGCCATCCACAACTTGGAGGTGCTAGTTGGATACGATGGCTACACTTTCAAGGAAAAAAGTTTGTCTGCCTACGGACAGAATATGTACAACCCCAACATTCCGATTATAGACAATACCATCGACAGCAGCCGTGGAAACGGTACGGCAAACACCTACGCCACCGTGGGCTACCTCTCGCGCATGAACTATAATTACGACGAGATTTATTATGCCAGCGCTTCCTTCCGTCGTGACGGTTCTTCACGCTTCCATCCCGACCACCGCTGGGGTAACTTCTGGTCTTTCAGTGGTGCCTGGATGATGTCGAAAGAGGAATTCATGCAAGACGTAAAGTGGATTGACATGCTGAAACTGAAAGCCTCCTTCGGTCAACAAGGAAATGACAATATCGGTAACGAATATGCTTATGTCAACCAATATGCCATGCAGGGCAGCAATGGTTCCTTCTCCGACGGACTGCTTTCCTACAAAGGCAACCCGAACATTACATGGGAAACGACCAATGCTTTCAACATCGGTTTTGACTTTGCCTTGTTCAGGAACAAATTGAACGGTACGGTCGAATACTTTTCACGCCAAACAAAAGATATGCTCTACAACAAACCCGTGTCGCCCAGTGCCGGCTACGGTTCCATTCCCATGAACGTGGGTTCCATGCGCAATTCCGGAGTTGAGATAGAATTGAAATATAATCTGATAGAGAAGAACGGACTCACATGGGATGTCTCTGCCAATGCTTCCTTTATCAATAACAAAATATTGAAACTGCACAAAGACCTCAACGGTCAGTTGCTGAGCGGAAACTTTATCTTGAAGGAAGGATCTTCCATGTACAGTCTCTACCTGGTGGAATATGTCGGCGTAGACCCGAAAGAAGGGCAAGCCCTTTTTTTGGCCAAAGACAATACGGGAAAAGAATATGCTACAATAGACTGGCAGACTGCAGTCAGCACCAATCGTAAGCCCACTGTAAACCTGATGCCGAAAGTTTACGGCGGTTTTGGTTCAAGCTTGTCCTACAGAGGTTTAGATGTTTCCATTTCCTTCTCCTATCAATTGGGAGGAACCATTTACGATTCAGGCTATCAGCAACTGATGCACGGAGGTATGAGCAATACAGCCGGAACCAATTGGCATGAAGACATATTGAAATCGTGGACAGAAAACAACACGGTGACCAACGTTCCGCGTGTGGATACTCAGGACCTCTATACCAATGGTACTTCTACCCGTTTCCTGATAAGTTCCGATTTCCTGAATATAAACAACATCACGATGGGATATACATTGCCCAAGCAATTGCTGACAAAGTTTGGCATAGAGCGCCTGCGCTTATTCTGCGTGGCAGACAACGTGGCCATGATTACAGCACGACGTGGATTAGACCCCCGTCAAAGCTATACGATGACTACCTCAAGCACTTATTCGCCCATTCGTACCATTTCCGGCGGACTGAACTTGACATTCTAATAAATCAAAAATCCATCAGACATGAAAAAATATATATACATAGTAACTTTGACAGCCGGATTGTTCAGTGCTTGTACTGACCTGGACACTTATCCTGAAGGGGCAATCATCACCGAAGACCAGAAAAATGACGTGAATGAGGAACAGCCAGACAAAGCAATGACTGCGGCAGCCAACAGCATTATGGCCGCTTTTTATCGTAACAACGCCATTTTCGACGGTGACTTCGACTTCGGCTATCCGGGAATGATGATTTCCATGGATACGCGTGGCTACGATATGGTAAGTACCACCAACCTATACAACTGGTTCTTGGAGCCGTTGTCCTTTGATGACATATCTTATGACCATCGGTTCAACCGCTTCTTCTGGAGTACGCTCTACAACCAGATTTACATTTGCAACCAGTTGCTAAAGCAAGTCCCCAACGGAGAAAGTACAACTCCGACCACTCGCTTTTATCAGGCTCAGGCATACGCAACACGCGCATTTGACTATTGGGTATTGGCACAAATCTATCAGCAAACTTACGTAGGGCATGAAAGTTTTCCATGCGTTCCCATTGTGACTGAAGCCAATGATGAGAAGATTGCCTACGAGGGTGTCCCCCGCTCTTCCGTTGAAGATGTTTATGCCCAAATCCTTTCAGACTTAGGCCAAGCACTGAACTTGCTGGAAAACAATACGACGCACAGAATGGACAAACGCTTTGTAGATGAAGCAACCGTACACGGACTGAGAGCACGCGTATTCCTGACCATGCAAAGATGGACAGATGCACTAAGTGACGCAGAGGTAGCCATTGCCGGAGCAGGAGCGCCCTATTATAGAGAGGAAGCGGCAATACCCTCCTTCATCTCTTCAACAGACCACGCCTGGATGTGGGGAATTGTCACGGCAACAACGGATGATGTAGTAAATACGATTATCTCAAACTTCCCTTCGCATATCTGTACCTTTATCGGTGAGGGATATACACAGCACGACGCTTACCGCATGGTCAACAAAAAGCTGTTCAACAGCATCAACAAATCGGATGTGCGAAGAGGCTGGTGGCTGGACGAAAATCGGCTTTCTATAAATCTGAATACCACACAGGCTGCCTACATGGCACAAAAAGGTTTTCCGCCCTATACATCCGTGAAGTTTGCGCCTTACAACAATGAAGTGGGAACTTCACTGAATGCCAGCGACATCCCACTGATGCGTGTGGAAGAAATGTATCTCATCAAAGCCGAATGTTTGGGCATGAGCGGAAGACTAGCGGAAGGACGCCAATTCCTACAGGAATTCATCCAGAATTACCGGGATGCCAACTACGAATGTACTGCCGGCACTGCCCAAACTTTCCAAGATGAAGTCTATCGCCAACGCCGTATAGAGCTGTGGGGCGAAGGCATGTCCTACTTCGACATACTCCGCTTGGGCAAGAACATGGACAGACGTGGAGGCGGCTACATTAATCCCGAAATCATTTATAACATTCCGGCAGGTGACGATGTACTTATCTACCGCATTCCCCAGTCGGAGGAAGAACAGAATGTACAAATATCATCTGACGACAATAACCCGACACCCACAAAACCGGTTGCGGTTGCAGACGTAGAAGAATAACAAAGAAGAAAATGAGACAAAATATGAAACATATCAATTATATATTGGCTTTGGCAATTGCAACCCTGTCGTTGGTTGCCTGCGATGTGAGCGAGAACCATGTACCCGGAGAAGCTTTCGGCATCGGAGTTCAGGCTTACATCAATCAGGAGATGCAAACTTCATACACTTACAAACCGACAGACGAGCAAGTGCTAAATATCCCCATCTACCGCGAAAACCACGAAAGTGCGGCAACCGTTCACTTCGATGTGACCGACCCCGACTATGCCTTCAATGTTCCTACCACCCTGAAGTTTGAAGCTGGAGAGTCAGTAAAGAACCTCCAAGTGACTTTCGATATCACATTGGGCGAAGTTCATCAATTTACAGTGACCATCGCCAAGGGTGAGGTCTTTACCTACGGCGCACCTTCACTGACTTTTAAAGTGATGCGCGACTACAACTGGATAGATGCAGGCACGGCACTCGTCACATCCGCTTGGGTGGGTAACACGCAGCCAATAGAAGTTCCCGTGCAAAAGCGTGAAGGGGTCACAGAAAACGGAAGCAACAATTTGTACCGTCTGTACAGTCCTTACTTCATTATGGAACCTGAGTACTGCCCGACAGAGGGTGCCAGCATCCAGTTCTATGTGGACGATAAATTCAATGCAGTTGAACTTCCTGAACTTCAGGCTATGGGCTATCAGGATGCAGCAAACGGCCTCGGTAACCTTTATATATACTGGAAGGATGTGGAAGATGTCACGAAAGTATTCACTAATGTAGGAAATGCCTATACCATCTTTTGCCCAATGGTTTGTGACCGGTTCTCTGAAGGTGAGATTTATCTTCTCTCCTACACGGACGGCAGCGGCATCTTCACGGAAACTATCGAGTTTGTTTGGAATCGTTAAATCCTTAGTAAAAACAAAAATCATGAAATATAAGAACTTATTCAAACTATTTTTCCTAGGTTGCCTGACGGTGTTGTCTTCCTGCGAGGAGGATATTACGACATTGGCCAGCCTGGACGACACAGACTTCAGCACCTCTACCGAAGCCATGACCCTCAGCAACCTTGGCGGAAGCGACAACGTGACTTTCGTGACACCGGGAAACTGGACACTAGAGGCGACTGAAGAGTGGCTCTCCATTTCACAGACATCCGGTCAGAAAGGCGGTGCTGTCGTGGTACTGGAAGCCGAAACCAACACAACAGGACGTACTCGCACCGCTTACCTACTGCTGAACGTGGAAGGTTACGAACAGAGGATTCTCTGTTCGGTGACCCAGACGAGAGTAAAAGGAGACGGCCTGGATGTGAATTATTGGATGGCAGACTATATGGCAGCCAACTATCTGTGGAACGACGAATTCAAAAAAGTGCAAGACAAACTGAATTACGGTCAACAGCCGGATGAATGGCTGACAAACGCTTTGGGAAGCATGCGCACCAACGTAGACGATGGCTACAACACCAGCGAAGGACGCATCTACTACTCCAACATTACAGGGCAACAAGTGCGCACACGTGCTCCAGGCGATGCCACCGACTACGGAGTAGGACTTTGCCAGGCTGGTGTCTATGACCAAACTTACGGCTTGCTCTACCTGATAGTAAACTATGTCTATAAAGGTTCTCCCGCCGACCGTGCAGGCGTGAAACGTGCCAGCCTAATAACCAAAGTGAACGGACAGAACTTGACAGATGCCAACATTAACGAGGCTTTCTATATGCTGTTGGGCTACATTGGAAGTTCCTCCATCTCTCTGGAAGTAAGAAGCTTCCAACAGGTGGGAGAAAATTCCTATACCATCAGCGAGACCGCCAATAACGTCACTCTATATCCAGCCACCTACGATGCCAACCCCATTCTCTATGCAGACGTGTTCACCAGCCCCGACCGGACACGCAAAATAGGCTACTTCGCCTACTCTGTGTTTGACCTCAACCATGACCAGGAGATTCTGAACACCTTCAGCAAGTTCAAGGAAATCGGCCTGACAGACCTGATTATCGATTTGCGCTACAACAACGGAGGTTACGTATATTCAAGTGCCACTTTAGCCACAGCCATTGTAGGTTCCGCCTATAAAGGACAGGTCTACAGCCATATGCAGTTTAATGAAGAACGCACCAAGAAAGGCGAGGCTGGCTATTTCTATATCGGAGAGAATCCTTCCATGGTAGAGTATCCACTGATTGAACAAGCACTGGATGTTGCGGTCAACATGAAGCGCATCTATGTATTGACCACCAACAACACAGCTTCTGCCAGCGAGTTGGTCATCAACGGTTTGCGCGGTTTGGACGGTATAGAAGTAATCACGGTAGGTACCACCACCAACGGCAAGAATGTAGGTATGGAGGCCATCAACTCTTCGGCCGAGGAATATGCCAATCTGTACAACTTCGACGGCTGGGTGTATGAGTTCTCACCCATCACTTTCTACAATCTGAACGCCAAAGGCAGCAAAGACTATGCCGATGGTTTCAGACCGGACTTTGAACTGGACGAAAGTCGCTCTGTATACGGCGACTGGGGAAATGTAGATATGGATCCTTTAGTGAACGTTACGGCTTATCATATCCTCATGGGCACATGGCCTACACTCACTCGTACACGCTCTTTGGTGAAAGACCAGCCGGTACTGTTCAAGAAGATAGGCGAAAGCCGCGAACTGAAAGGTTCCATTGTACTCAAAAACAAGAAAAAATTTTAATTCAATATGATTATGAAGAAACTTATATTTATTCTTTTTGCCTTGGTAAGCCTCAGTGCAGCTCAGGCTCAGAATTTCCCCAGCGTGAAGGTGCAGGATTTGAAGGGTAACTCCTTTGATACGAAAGACCTGATTAACGGGAAGACTCCTTTTATCATCTCTTTCTGGTCGACTACCTGCAAGCCCTGCATGAAAGAACTGGATGCCATCAGTGAAGCACTGGAGGACTGGTTGAGCGAAGTAGACTTCCGCATGGTGGCAGTTTCTATCGACGACTCCCGCTCTCTGGCACGTGCCAAGGCTCAGTCCACAGGACGCGGTTGGGAGGACTTCACCTTAATCTTCGACCCGAACCAGGATTTCAAGCGTGCCATGAATGTTATCTTCACGCCGCAGGTATTTGTCTATGACAAGAACGGAAACCAAGTATATGCTCACACGGGATATACGCCCGGAAACGAAGCTGAGCTATTAGAAGTCTTAAAAAAATTGAAGTAATCCGATATGAGAGGAAATCGACATAGGTTATATATGGTATCCCTGCTATTTTTACTAGGATACGGTTCTCTGCAAGCCGACAATACACTTGCCGGTGCAGAGATACAGGCAGATTCTGCTGCAATCGGCACCAAGACTGCCACTGCCCCCCAGAAGATATCATGGGGCAAATTCAGTGGCAGTTTTGAGACCAATACCATCTATTATGTAGATGACGAGAAAATCAGTGCCAACGCCCCGAAAGACAATTATGGTTCGAACAACTACCTCAAGCTGGACTACACCAACGGCAAGTTCTCTGCAGGCATTCAGGCAGAATGGTATCCGCAAGTACTGCAAGGATATGAAACCGGACTGGAGGGATTCGGACTGGCAGGAAAATACATTTCCTGGACTGACCGGAACTTCTCCGTTACCGTAGGAGACTTCTACGAGCAGTTTGGCAACGGCCTAATTCTGCGTGCGTGGGAAGACCGTGCCCTGGGATTCAACAACTCCATTGGTGGGGTGCGTGCCACGTTCAATGTAGGAAAGTACGCAGCAGCCAAAGTGCTCTACGGATATCCCCGCGACTACATGCGCAAAGAAGCCCTCGGCAGCTATACGGACACGCAAGTGCTGGGAGCCGACCTAAGCCTTTCTTTGTCCGATGTCATCGGGCTGAGCAGCCACCACATTTCATTGGAAGGAAGTGTAGTGAACAGAATGGAGAAACGTACGGACGATTTTCAATTCTATACTAGTGAAGGTTTTGCAGCCGCCAATGGTTGCCGCCTCGATAAAACCTCTTTCATGAGCTATTCCGGTCGCTTGGCCTACGAATGGAACAACCTTTCGCTGAAAGGTGAATATGTCTACAAAGGAAAGGATGTCTTCCAAGACTTGGCAACCGGCAAGTATGAACTGCGCTCAGGCAATGCCATATTGGCAGAAGCCAACTATTCAGGCAACGGTCTCTCCGTCAGCGGAACTTTCCGCCGTCTGGACAATATGCAGAACAACATCTACCATACCACCGGCACTCAACTGACCGCCAATACCCTGAACTACCTTCCTGCCCTCTGCCCGCAGCACACGTATATGCTGGCCGTACTGAATCCTTTCACCCCTTACGTGAACGGAGAGATAGGCGGACAACTCGATGTGTACTATCGGGTGAAAAAAGGCACTTGGCTGGGTGGCGGTCGCGGCCTGAAGTTGCACGGTAATGTTTCCCTCTTCAACTCATTAGGAAAGGCCAACATGCGCGGAGAGGACTTATTCCTTTACCGCGACATCACTTTCGACGTGGAGAAAAGCTGGAATAAAAAGCTGAAAACCATATTTTTTGCTTCTATCCAAGAGTTTGCCAATGACGAAGGAAAAGGCGGAAGCCGCCTGACGACTGCACAGAATGTCTTCGTAGGCGACGTGACCTACAAGTTCACCCCCAAATGGTCTCTTCGTGGAGAAGTCCAGTACCTCTACTCTGAAGAAGACACCAAAGGAGGCGACTGGATGGCAGCTTTGCTTGAAGTGGGATATGCTCCCCAATGGAGCGTATTCGTGAGCGACATGTACAACCACGGCAATAAGAACGAGAAGGTACATTACTATTCTGCCGGCGTCAGCTACACCTATGGTTCTCTGCGTGCGGCACTCTCTTATGGCCGCAACCGTGCGGGATATGTATGTTCCGGAGGCGTGTGCCGCTATCAACCGGCCTACACAGGTGGTAACTTAGCTTTGACTTATGTATTCTAATAACAAAAGTGGAGAAAGATAAAATGATAAAAGATATGAAAACAGCAGCTGTCACTTTGTTATTCTCAGTGTTGGCTTTAGTTATAGTCTCCTGTGTGGGCGAGCATACGGATTTCCCCAATGAAGAAGGCTTGGTATTGTCTGCAAACAAGACATCCATCAGTCTGGAAGACACGGAAGGCGTGAAGTTCACCGTGACGGACAATGGCGTGGATGTAACAGATCAGTGCATATTTGCAAACGTGACGGAAGAGATTCCCCTTTATCTGGACGAACCGATTTTTGTTTCCAAACGTCCGGGAACTTACAATTTCCAGGCATTCTATGGCGACAACATGGTTCCGACCAATGAAGTATCCGTCCGGGTAAGGAATACAGCGGGAGGCACCTCCAACTTCTATCGCCGCATATTGGTGGCCGACTATACAGGTACCTGGTGTTCCTATTGCTACCAAATGGTGAATTCCATCAATGCGGTTGCCAAGGATTATCCGGACAGACTAATGGTTCTCGCCATTCACGTAGATGACGAGTATTCGTTGGGCAACGAAGCAGCCCTGGAAAGTGCTTTCAACATTACCGGTCTGCCGACCTCTGTAGTGGATTGGCGGGATGTCGTAACCAATGCCGGAGGTTCCTATGCAATCAGCAGAGCGGTAAAAGAATCTTTGGAAAATGACCCGACAATGTGTGGTATTAGCATTGAGACGAAATTGGAGAACAATCAGTTGACGATCAATACCAATACCTGCTTTTTGGAAAGGAACCAGTATAAGATTGGCGTTGTGCTGGTAGAAGACGGAATTGTCGGTACGCAAGCCAGCGTAAACGGCAGCTATACGCACAACAACATGGTTCGCGCCTATGCCACCAGGGCTTTCGGCGACGAAGTGAAGAGCAATACCACACAAAGCACGGACATTGCTTCCGGTGAAGAAGTCAGCGGAAGCTATTCTGTCAACTTCTCTTCCACCTGGAAGAAAGAAAATTGCCGGGTAGTGGTCTATATTCTGAAGAAGCAGGCTAACGGCTCCAATTTCTACGTGAACAATGTGCAGGATTGCCGTATAGGCTCTTCCATCGGATTTGAATATGAAAGTGAATAATATAACTAAAAAACAAAACGATTTATGAAACATTCTTATTACAAGCTTTTGTCATTTCTCACGTGCCTGCTGGTCATGGGAATGATGGCTACAAGTTGCAGCAGCGACAAGGACAAAGAAGAACCTACTCCCGAACCCGTAGGAGAAGACAACATCACAGTCACTAACCTGACACCAACATTCAATTCTGTCTCTTTCCATGTAGAGGCAGCCGATGCGCAATACGTGGCCTACCTTGTTGACGTGAAAGGTTCGGAACATACCGCAAGCCAAGTGTTTACGAAAGGAAAACAGGAAAAGGCGACAAGCGGTGATTTCACAGTGCAAGGTCTGATTGGGAGCACAGACTATACGCTCTTCGTAGTGAGCAACGGAGCAAATGGACTGGGCAAAGTCCACACGGAAGACTTCAAGACTACCGAAGATACCGGACTACCTGCCACCACTCTGTCTGCCGGACTGCGCGTGAATAACTTCACGGAAACCAACGCACAGATTCGTGTAGTGAATGGTGCAGATGTGGACTACTCTTATGTACTGGTAATGCCAACCGTATATATGGAGAACCTGATAATGGACGTAGCACAGGATGACGAGACGGGCTATCTGAAGACACTTGCCACAGCCACAGAGTATGGTGGCCAAATTAAGATAGAGGGTGCCAACAAAACGCAGGTAATCGACTACAACACCGACCTCCAGGCTTCCCTATTACCCGATGCCGAATACTCCGTCATCTCAGTAGGTATCACTGCAGAAGGAGAGGTAGAGACCAAGGGTGACTTGACCCGCATTGATTTCCGCACAACAGCCTATCCGCTGATTGGCGACCCGAAAGTGAGCATTATCATTCCTGAAGGGCAAGCCAAATATATCGCCATCCGATACAGATACGAGCCCAATGCAGATGCTGAATACTTCTGCCGTTTTGCAACGGATTACGAACAGACTGAGAAATTCATCAATTATTTTGATGCCAAATACGGAAAAGGGCAAGGACAAGAAAAGCTTCGTCAGTTTGTCCGCTTCACCGACCAATATTATGGCGAACATACGGAAGCATTTGAAGAGTCCATCAAATACGGATTTGCAGGTTCGGATCACCTCTTCACCATGTTGGCGTTGGGACTGGACAAGAATCTGATGCCGGGCAAGGAACTGACCCGCGTGGACGACCATCTGAATGATATCCCCGACAAAGAGAAAGGCGAATATACATTAACCACTCCTGAAATAGGTGCGAACTTTCTCCTGATGGACGCACACTTGGGAAAGAATTGCGGTGCAGTCTTCTTCCGCCTGATACAAGGCGACGGCAGCGGCATCAACACGCAAGATGTAGACTTGGCACTGGCACTTTATGATGAAGGCTGGGGCATGGGCCCCAAGACGGATCAAACTATAACGGGTGATTATACCGAGTTCTATCATGCAGACGTAGACCCTGACACTGAATATGTACTGATTTCCACTTCCCTGAACTACTTCGGAGGGCTGGATACAGTGCGCGTTTCAAAACCATTCAAGACTTTGCCGCTTCAAAAGGACGCACAGACAGAAGTCTATACCAACATCAGCTTTATCAAAGCCACAAAGTCTACGGCAACATTACACTACCGCATGGCTCCCGAAGCCCGTCTGATGCACCACAGACTGCTCACCTCCCAACGCTGGCATGAAACAGACAGTGATAAACCGATGATAACCGAAACAGAAGAGCAGATCCGCGATTTCATCATGAGTGAGAAATATGGTGAAACTTGGTCGGCCTCCGACCCGGCAGAAGCCGATCCGCGGGAATGGGACTGGCAATGGACTGGTATGGAACCGAATACTGAATATACTTACTACTACGTTACAGAAGATGCCAACGGTAAAATCTCCAAACTCGGCAAACTGGTATTCAAGACCATTGCATCAGAAGGAGGAGCTACCCCGAAAGTAGAGTTCAACGTAACAGACATTACTGCACATGCCTGCAACTTCAGCATTACCACCAATGCGGACGTATCAAGCTACCTGTACATGTTCCTGGGTGATACAGAAGGCAAATACACCAACATGAGTGGAGACGAACTGAATGCACAACTGTACAATGAACTGAAGACCCAAGGTATCAGTGCCATTGACGACATTGTGAACCGCGAAGCACCCAACCTCGTTGCCGGAACTCAATATTATGCAGTTGTCATGCCTTACGGCGCCGAAGGAAAAGAAGGTGAACTTACAGTCATCCAGTTCAAGACTCCATCTACAAGAAACGCTGTACAACTGGCCGCCGCACGCGTTGCGAAGATGAAGTCAACAAAGGCTGCCAAGATTTCTATCAAGAATGTTGGCACTACCACTAAATCGGCTTCTTCTAAAATCAAAAAGACACTGATGAAGGGCAAGCGTCCGACGATGATTGTTCCGCAAAACAACTCAGCCAAGGAGTATTCGGAATATCAATACTTCGACATGAAGTCGGCTCCGCTGATATGGAAGAAGAATAATTAACCACAAAAAAAGACAAATATGAAAAAGTTTATGAACTATTATCTGTTGGCAATGCTGGCAATATGCTGTAGCTTCATGGCAAGCTGTAGCGATGATGACGAAGTCATTCCACCGGAACCTCAACCGGAAGAACTGCCTACACCGACCTTGCGGTTTGGTGAATCCATCGACAGTTACAATGGCTCGGACATCCCCGTTCTGACGGAGAATGCCGATACCATCTATTACCGTTACTCCTTGCCGCAAGGAACTTTAGATGAGATAGACCCGGCTGCAGTATGGAACAAGACAGCGGTAGATACAGAAACGGACTCTACGGTTATCCACATCGACCTGGACATCAATATGGACAAGCGTGTGAAATATGTAATGGAAGCATACGCTTCCATTACCAAAGAGAAGCAGAGCGCAAAGTCTGAAACCCTCAGTAAGAGTTTCCAGTCCTTGAAAGCCAACTTGATTGAGATAAGCGAGGTTCAGGTAGGTCCCACCGCCATTGTATTCAATGCTGAGATTCTGAATGTGCCTGACAAAGCAGACGGATTCTTCTACCAGATTTATCTGAAAGAGGAATATCAGGAAGCGGACTTCAAGTCGACCTACGAGTATGCAGTGCCCATCACCTCAAGCGGCATGCAGGGACAATCTTATCTGGAACCCAACAGAGAGTATATCCTGGCTATAGCTCCGAGCAAGATAGGTAAAAACGACTGGGGAGGCGATGTCATCACCGAAATTCTGGGAAATGTCATCACCCGCGACTTCGTGACCCGTCCCTATGTACTGAACAGCGTTGACGCAACAGTCAGCATAGCACCTGTTTCTTCCAATTACAGTTCCATCACCATAGACGTGACCAACGGAAGCAATGCCGCCGGATTCTACTATGGTGCCGTGAAGACAAGCGACATGAATGGAGCAAACATTGAGGATTTCCTCATCAAGAACGACTGGTTCACCATGCATGCCTCTTCCAACATCAGTACCTTCCTGGATCAGATGGGAGCAAAGCAGGAGAAGGTAAGTGCCCGCATTGCCCGCTTGGCTGAAAATACCGAATATACGGTATTTGCCATTGCGTGTGATACAGTGTACACTCCAGGAAAGATCGTTTCTGCCACTTACAAGACTTCCTCCCTGACCTTCGACAGCAAGGCAAGCGTGGAGGTGAGCACTGCCATGGCTGAATATCAGACCATCGTCCTGAACTGCACCTTGCTGAACGGATGTACGAAGGCTGCATACGCCTACCGCCGTGCCGGCAGCATCAACGAGGCGGAAGCTCTGGAGCTGGTGCTGGCCAACGTGGAAGATCCCGGATACACCACCACAGGCGGAGAAATAAGGATAGACTACCTTGATCCGGGCGAGTATGACTTGTTCGTACTGCCCGTGGACGGCGACAACCAGTTCGGCAAGATGCAGAAGTTCGTCATTTCAACCAAGCTGATTCAGTTCGACGGAAACGCTACTGTTACGGCAACCATCACCAACACAGAAGCAGGTGATTATGGTCCTGTCTACACCATTGCCGTGACAAAAGGTGCCAACTGCGCGAAGTTCTACTACGGCCACACTTACGACTTTGCAGACGGACGGACAGATTTGGAGTATGCCAGCTTCTTCATACTGAACAACACTCCGCTGCCCGAATCGAGCGAAGCGACGTTCACTTTCCAGGTGAACAATTGGGGGGAGGCCGCCAAAGCTGTCGTGATACCGGTGGATGCCAACGGTGTCAACGGTACTCCGGTAGTGCTGAGCTGTCCGGGCAATGCGGTGACAATGAGTACCGCTGCAAAGCATAAGAAAAAGTAAGAGACCCTAACAAAGACTTGTAACATGAGAAGAATACTTATTATCTTTACTTTACTACTAACACTCTCTACAAATTCGCTCTGTCAAGTCTCCGTTGTCGTGAAGGCAGGTATCAACCTGTCTTCCTACAGCGGACTAAACAGTAGCGAAAAAGACTTGCAGGAATACAAACCGGGCTATATGTTCAGTGCCGATGTAGAAATTCCATTGATAGCCAGCCTGTACGTAGAACCCGCCCTGACACTTATCCAGAAAGGAGCACAGTTCTCCGGCAAGGTGAACGGAGAGAATATGACCATGAGAGTAAGTCCTACTTACATAGAGATTCCTGTAATGCTGGGCTACCGGTTCCCCATTTTGGAAAACGTCAGCCTGACTGTACAGGCAGGACCATACGCCTCCTACGGATTCGGCGGCCACTGGAAGTATGAGTCAGAAGGATCCAGTCATGACGCCGATGCCTTTGGCAACACGCTTGGGATAGAGAAACAGGAAGCTTTCTCGAAGAAGCGTTGGGATTATGGCGTGGGGGCAGGCGCAGGCCTCGAAGTAGACCGTTTCCTGTTCCGTGCCTCTTACGCCCTCGGTCTGGCGAAAGTAAAGCGGGACGTATATGGAGACATCAAAAACCGCAGTCTGGCATTTGCCATCGGATACAGATTCTAAATTCGGAATCATCCGACTGACATACTTGCAAACCCAAAAGGGCTGGCTGTTTCACTTTGAAGCAGCCAGCCCTTTTTGTTGGTTCGTAGGAAATGCCATTACTTATTCGGTGTATTCCACTTCTTCGTATCCGCACAGGTAATATTCAATGTCTGATTGCCGATCTGGATACGAAAATCACCTTTCTCCAATACCCACTTGCCGTCATAGCCAACGAAAGCGAAATCGGAAGCTTTCACTTTCAGCGTAACGGTTTTCGTTTCTCCCGGTTGCAGTTCTACTTTCTCGAAAGCACGCAGGTGGCGGATATCAGGAGTCAGGGAAGCGATCAGATCGCTGCTGAACAGCAGAACGCTTTCCTTGCCAATACAGTTACCGGTGTTCTTCACATCAACGGTGAAAGTAAGTACATCGTCAGCCGTAAAGTTGGTTTTATCCGCTTTGAGGTTGCTGTAAGCATAGGTAGTGTAGCTCAATCCGTAACCAAATGCCCATTGCACGGACATCACGGCATCGTAATCATAAGCACCCGACATCTTTTCAAGGTCTTCGCATGGCTTGTAGTCGTAAGTGAACAGTGAATTGATTTCCTTCGGATAAGTATAAGGCATCTTACCGCTGAAGTTGGCGTCTCCTGCCACGAGGTTCGCCAAAGCATCGCCCCCATAGTTACCCGGAAGCATGGTGTTGACAACAGCCTTTGCCAACGGTTCTATTTCGTTGACGATGCGCGGACGGCCTTCGTTCAGAACCAAAATAACCGGTTTTCCGGTGGCAGCCAATGCTTTCACCAGATTGAGTTGGCTTTCGGAAAGGAAGAGATTGTTCAGGTTACCCGGAGTTTCGCAATAGGAGTTCTCACCCACACAAGCGATGATATAATCCGCATTGGCGGCGGCAGCTACGGCTTTATCTATTTCCGGAGCATTTTCTTCCCACCATGCGCCACCTTCCTTATAAGTGACACCCGGCTCATAGATGATATTGGAAGCACCGAACTTCTGAGTGAACGATTCAAGAATGGTGTTATAATCCGCCGCTAATTCATCCGCCCTGTGTCCTTGCCAAGTGTAAGACCAGCCACCGTTGAGCGTACGCATGGAGTTGGCATTAGGGCCTGTAATCAGCAGTTTTTTATCTTTGGGCAACGGCAAGATGTGATCGGTATTCTTCAATAAGACCAAAGACTCTTCGGCAGCCTGCAAAGCGGCGGCGGCATGCTCTTTACCTCCGAACAAGGGGAAATCCTTGTGATTATAAGCAGGCGTTTCGAACAAGCCCAAGCGATACTTCATGCGCAGCACACGGCGTACAGCATCGTCAATGCGGCTCATCGGCACCTCGCCTTCTTCCACCAGCTCTTTCAGGTATGTACAGAAACTCCATTCATAAGGCACCATCGACATATCGATACCGGCATTGATAGCTATCTTGATAGCCTCTTTCTTGCTGCCTGCAATCTTATCGCGGGTATAGAGGTTATTGATATCCGCCCAGTCGGTCACAATCATGCCGTCCCAGTTCAAGTCCTCTTTCAGCCACTCGGTCAGCAGTTCGTAGTTGGCATGAAAAGGAAGCCCGTTGTTCATGGCAGAGTTCACCATCACAGACAAAGCACCTGCCTTGATACCTTCGAGGAACGGAGCGAAATGTTTCTCACGCATATCCTGCACGGTGATGGATGAAGGGGTACGGTCTTTACCGGAAACAGGGACACCGTAACCCATATAATGCTTGATGCAGGCAGCTACTTGTTGCTTTCCTATATGGTTAGGATCACTGCCCTGGAAACCGAATACGGCTTCGCGCCCCATTTCGGCATTCACGTAGCAATCTTCACCGTAGTTCTCCCAATGGCGGGGCCAGCGGGCATCACGTGCCAGGTCGAGCACCGGAGCATAGGTCCAGGGGATACTTCCGGCCTTAGTTTCATAAGCAGAGATGCGGGCACCTTCACGCACCAGTTCGCGGTTGAAGGTAGCTGCCATATTGATGCCCTGGGGGAAGAAAGTTCCGCCCAATGTATAAGTTGTTCCGTGTATCTGGTCTACGCCATAAATACAAGGAATACCCATTACTTTCATCGATTTGTCCTGTATCTTCCGGATGATTTCTTCCCACTTCTCTTTGGATTGGGCAACGCCCTGGGGCACATTCAGAATAGAGCCGACCTTGTACTTGCCGATAACGGTATCCAGCAAAGCATCGTCTATCTGAAATTCTTGGGTCGAATTATCACGTTTGGTAATGACGTCAATGGTAAGCTCTGTCATTTGCCCAATCTTCTCTTCAAGGGTCATCTTCTTGAGCAAGGCTTCTACCTTCTTTTCTATTTTCCCGTCTCTTGGGATGGCAGGAGCCACTGTAGTTTGCGCCGTAGCGGTCAACATCAGCCCGGAGAGGGCTGCGGATAAGATTAATTTTCTATTCATGGTATTGTTTTTGGGGTTTCAGCAGGCAAAGATAAGAACATCCTGTTATCCTCAAGGGTATAACAGGATGCTTTTTAGGTATTGTTTTGTTATTTCCTGTATTTCTCTTACCAGAACAACATCGGAACAAACTCCGTCAGATAAATACGCCAGTTCTTCCAGATATGCCCTTCGTCCGATTCGTAATAGGTATATTTATATCCCTTTTCATCCAGCAGTTTACGGTATTCCTCATTGGCTTTGTAAAGGAAATCCATCTTACCGATGGCAATCCAGTAAAGGGCGGGGTTCTTGTCAAACTGCACTTTCAGTTTTCCTTCCATGTTCTCATATATCGCTGAAGATACCTCTTTATTAGGCATAATGGCAGCAGAAAATAGTCCGATATAATTAAACATATCAGGATATTGCTTGGAAATATGCAAAGAATGGAAACCACCCATAGACAAACCGGCAATGGCACGACCGGATTTACTCTTTATCGTACGGTAGTTTTTATCGATGAACTTCACGATCTCGGGAAACGCCTGTTCATAAGATCCCTCCATTGTCTTGGGTAACTGCATTGTCGGGGAAACCATTCCACGGGATGACTCTCCGGGAGCAGCTTCCTGTGAAGCATTACCGTTCGGCATTACTACAATCATAGGCTTTGCTTTCCCCTGTGCAATCAGGTTGTCCAGTATCTGTGCAGTACGGCCCAGAGAAATCCATGCTTCTTCATCGCCTCCCATTCCATGAAGGAGGTAAAGCACGGGATAGCGCTTGCCGCCGGTTTCATAACCGGCAGGAGTATAGACCGTCATACGACGTTCCAGGCCAAGTGCCGGACTATCATACCATTCTCGGGAGACAGTTCCGTGAGGCACCGGATTGACTTTATAAAAATCGGCACGATCACCGCCAATGATAAATACGTTGGTTAAGGTGGACACATCACGGATCAGGTAGACATTGGCGGGATCGTTCATCCGCAAGCCATCTACTATGAAAGAGTAGCTGTAAAGCTCCGGTTTCAGAGGTTCGGGAGTAGTATATTCCCATACACCCTCCTGCCCTTCCTTCAGATCCACAATTCCGGGAGCCTCAAACTTAGCATTCTTTTGTACAGGCAGGAAATCTCCTGTAAGCTGTACTCTCACCGCTTTTGGTGCTTTGAAGCGGAAGGTTACGGTATTGTTGCCATGAATCTCGGGAGATACCACGGGAGCACTTCCCCAAAGGGCTTGTTGTGCAAACATCGTCACGCCAATCAGCAAGGCGACGATCAAAGCTGTTAATCTTTTCATAAGTATGTATATATCAATGTTCACGGATATAGTTTATAATCAGGAAACAGGCAGGTTCGAGTACTGTGCCGTGATTGAAGCCTTGCAACTCATACAGAGCCACCTTCTTATTGCCGATATTCTTCGCTACGGAAGCGAATAAGGCGTTCTCTTCCCATCGATCCGCCATTTCCAGATTGCGGTCTCCGGTAATCAGTATGACAGGAGGGGTATCTTTACGCACACGGTTCACCGGGGCATATTCATCTATAATAGGAATACCGTTCGGCAACCCGCACTCTTTACGAATCGTGAAATGGGTCACCGTCTGTCCGCTGACGGGAAGATAGGCAGCCACTTTATCGGCATCCGCACCATAAGCTTCCATGTACTTCTTATCCATAGCCAATATCAGTGCAAGGTAGCCGCCTGCGGAATGTCCGGAAACAAATATCTTGTCTTTACTGCCGCCGTATTCTTCTATATGGTTGAATATCCAGGCCACGGCAGCCGCAGCATCTTCAATATAAGCGGGATTCTTGGCCTTGGGACTTAAACGGTAGTTCACCGCCACCACTGCAAAGCCTCTGTTCATCAGTTCCTGGGGAATGTGCTTTCCACCGCCTTCCAGACCACCACCATGAAACCATACGATAGTGGGAAAATCTTTTTTGTCCACCGGATAGTAGACATCCAGTTTGCAACGTTCCTTTCGATAAGCGTCAGTCTCGGACTTGGCAATATACGGCAGGTCTTTTACGGTTTTATATACTTCCTGTGCATGCAGGGTAAACATACAGAATAATAGCAACAGAAGTGTCACTTTCCTTTTCATGGCATATTTGTTTAAAGGTTTGTAGCTGCAATATTAGGCAAATAATTTCAAAGAGCAGCTTCTTAATTGTTGAAAAGATTGTCTGTACGTTCAATTTTAATCATTACATTTGCGCAAGCATTCAATTTCTTACAATTATGGCACACCGCTTGAACACTAACAAACAGTTTATGGTAGGCAACGGCATCCTGGCCTTTGCAGTTATTTTCGTTGTCGTCATCTTCGTTTACATGAGCCTGCGCCTGCAGAAGCAGAAAGATGAAGACCGGAACTTTATCGAAACGTACACCATCACCCTGGAAAAAGGATTTATCGGAGATTCCCTGTCACTAATGATTAATGACAGCGTGCTGGTGAATAAGAAAATAACCGAAGAACCATTCAGTATGGATGTGAAACGTTTTGCCGAACAGAGCGCATTGTTGATTGTGGATAAAGCAACGGATCAACTATCCCTGTTCGAACTGAGCGAGAAAGGTGGTAACTACCGGTTTGAAAAAGAAAATGGGGAAGTAAAACAGCTGGCGCAAAAATAATTCACCACAGAGTAACACAGAGTCTCACAGAGTTTTATTTCAATAGATTAAACTCTGTGAGACTCTGTGTTACTCCTGTAGTGAGAACTTATTTCACCTGAAAATAGAACTTATGCTTCAGTGATTTTCCCGGCATCTTAAATGTCAGTTCCACAAAGTTCTCTTCATCTTCCAGACAGTCTTCGCTATTATAAGTTATCAGAATGTCTTCGCCACATGGCACAGCTTTCAGTTGGGAAGCGCAGTTAGAAGTAAGTTTCGGCATAGCAGCCGTAGTTATCTTCTTTCCTTTTATAAATAAGGAGACTATATAAGCATCCTTGCCGTCCGACTTTCCTTCGGCAGTGATAAAGGTTGGCAATTTCCGGTAGTTCTGAACAACACCTTCCGCCCATTCGCGACGTGTCTTATCGAAGAAATATTCTGCGGCGGGACGCATTTTTGTGATGCACTGGTCTATTTCTTCCACCGAAGAGATATCGGAAATACGCTCTTCCATCTTCTTTATCAAGTCTTCCATCGCACGATCCTGCTCTTCGAACTGACGAACCAACGCTTTATGTTCACTTTCAGGGAAGGGATAGCGTATCGCATAAGCGTACGTTATCTTACCGGACTTCTTATCACGGCGTTTCTCCCAATACGAACCATCGACTTTAGAAAGTGAGATCCCCTTGATAAAAGGCAAAGAAGCCGCACGGGTAGAACCTTCGGCCATATACTGATCGACAAACTCCGTGATACGGTCACCGTTACCGGAAGTCTGCTTCACTGTATGCGAATCCGAGAACTCGATATTCTGTGCCACAGCCTGAATAATCTGGCGCTTCACACTTTCCAGGCATTGCTGACGCGACTCTTCCATCGAACCAGTCTCAGCAGAAGCCACGATATAACCGGACTCCGCAGACTCATACCAGACGGGAGCTTTCTTATCACTCTTCTCAACGACTTTATATGCCTGGGCAAACAATGAAGCTGCTCCCATGCAGAAAAGCAAGGCAACCGTAATTCCTATTCTTTTCATCTTCATAAGCGGTTTTCCTTTCTTTATTTCCAATCAACGGGCAGATTATGGATAATCACTTTACAGTTATCCACCGTCATTTCTACATACGAAAGTGTGGCACAAGGAGTACTGACACCTTTGATTTCGAACACCTTACCTATTCTAACACCTTTCGGCATCTTGTTTCCATAAGTCCAGGAAGTACAGCCATTCGTCTCTATCTGAGAGAAATTAGTAAAAGTCGCACCATCCGGATCAATCGCCGAAGTCATACGAATAGTCGCACTGTTATTCGTCACACCTGTATTGGTGAAACGGGCATAGACACGAATACTTTCAGCCGTTTCATTGCCTTCACAAGACACCAGTTCGAAAGAAAGGTCATTGCAGGATACCGAGATCTTACATTCGGGCAAAGGAGACTTCTCAGGCTGCACGGCAACCGGTTCGGGAGACGTCACGGGCTCTGCGACAGGAGTAGGTTGCACTTCCGGAGCAGGTTCCGGGGAAGCCGGTTCTTCGGGAGCCGGTTCAGGAGCAACAGGCGATTCCTGCGGCTCCCGCTTCCCTATCTTTTGCAATATACCCAACACTTCATCGTAGCAAGGTACCGTTTCGGGAACTATAGACAAATAATCCGCAGCTTCATTCAAGAGCCCGGCATCTATCAGCACCTCCGCTTTCTTAATGATGACAGGACAATTCTGCTGGTAGAAATCAGCAATACGCTTACGTGTAGTGCGGATGAAACGTACAAAAGCCGGATCGGTAACCTTGATGCCGGAGATAAGCGAAGCAATCGCATCGTCCTTACTTCCGGTAGCGTCTCCCTGCACCTCGATAACGGCTGTTCCATATACACTGTCGTCATACTTATTGCGGGCGGTCAATGAAAATTCACCTGTAACCAACGTCACATCCCGCAATAATCCTTCCGTCTTCTTCGTCTCTCCGAGAACAAGTTCGGGCTGAATGACGAACGCATTGTAAAGTGAAGCAGTTCCGGCATTATTGCGGGCAATAATTTGCTCCACTTTCAGTTTCAGTGCATCCATGTTCTTCTGGCTTAATCCCTTCTGCGTGGGCGTACCCGCCACAAAATGAATGTTATCCTGCGCCGCCGCACCCAGCGAAACGAGCAACAGTAAAGCCCATAGAAATCTATTCTTCTTCATAAAATGCAGATTTATTTAATGGTTACAGTCAACCCTTGCCCCATTGTTACTACAGAGGCAACATATTCTCCCCCTAATTTCTCATCGAGGAAGTTCTTCAGTTCGGTACTGAAGCGGGAAATGGTATAAGCGCGTCCCTGCGCTTCATCCCAAATTGGCACTTGTACGGACATATCGATCACCTTGTCGTTGCTGCGGCTCATATCGTAAACACCATTCAAGGCGTGAACCTGCAACCAGTCTTCCAATACGGTCTTAAAACTTGCGCTTCCATCGGGCAACGGCTGGTCAAAGTCCCAGTCGGTGATGGATTTCGCCAGTACCATTTGGATAGCCATCTCACGACCGTTCTTCACAATGTCATTGAAAGAAGCCTGCAACTTGGTAAAAAACTCATCTTTTACCTTTTTAAGAGCATAGTCCGTCAACTTAATGGTATCTGTAGTGACATACTTACCACTTTGGAAAGTGGCGCTTGCCAGATTGCCTGCCGTCTGAAATTCAGTTGCCGTCAGCTCCAGCGACACTTCGCTTTGACGTCTTGTATCAGTGGTTGTCAGCACTTTGGCAGTCACAATGATATCCGCACCCATATTCTGAATCATCTTAGTTACGGCATCAGACTGAGTACCAGCTGTCAGCACGTCATTCCGTTTCGCCCGTTTCAGTTGGGCAAGGAAATCTTTCGTCTTATATCCGCGTGAACTGAACTCACTGGTCATCTTGCTCACGGCATAACTCAACATCTGATTGTGATCCAGGATAGCACGTATATCTTCACCTTCTCTGGTATAAGGAACCACCGTCACCGTAGGCAAACTTACCTGACTGTTGGGAGTGCCCACTGCCATACCAAGATTAGTCTGCACCTTATTCCGGTTCAGATCTTTCTGCAAAGCATCGAACAGAATAGTCATTTCCACCGTGCAGCGGTATTGCTTACCTTGTTTTTCCGGTCCCTCCGTAATCGTATAGTCCTTAACAAACACAGAATAACGGTTTTCATCAAAAAAGCGGCGGTCATAGTCAGGTTTTGCAGTAGAAATCATCGGATTTCCTTTATTGACTCCATCCACCCCCGTGTAGAATAAGGTATAGAAGGCAGACTTCAATGCCATATTTGCCGCCTCTTTCTTCTTCTCACTGATACCCAAGGCACGGACAGTCAATGTGTTTCCCTGCTGTTGCAGAAAGACCACTTCACTGGAATAATTCTGTCCGCAAAGAGTGGCGGATAGAAATATTCCCAAAAGAAACATAAAACAATGCTTCATAATAACTGTATGGTTTTATTAGTTGAAAATCCCGCCCATCAATGTCTGTTCGCGGGAAACGATCTTTATCGGTTGCTCATCACGGATGGCTTTCATGATTTCTTCACCACCCTTCTGCACCTTACACAAAGAGATATCATCTCCTTCAACCGCCTTCACGGTCAAACGGCCGATTTCCTTCTTGGCTTCGCGTCCGGCAACTTCACGTATGGCATAAACAGTAAATTTCTGGGCTTCTTTCACACCATTCATGGAGCCGAGGTTAATGTACACTTCCTCTGCCTTGCCTTTCTTCTCGCTATTTACTTCAAGGATAGTTCCTTCCATTTTGAAGTATTCATCCACAAAATCGCGCATGCTGTATACCGCACTTTTGATAGTGTTGGCAATGGCTTCTTCCTTATTGCCACCGGTTCCTCCGGTCAGTCCACTGTGCTGGAACGTCTTTGTACCGATCAATGTACCGTTCTTCGGATTGATAACTTTCAGTGTATAAGATACTGAGCCATCATAATATCCTTTTCCATCTCTTGTCTTATAAGCAGCAGTCATAGAAGATACCTGACCTGTAATGATGAACTGCGCCCCCAATTCTTCCATCACTGAGAGGCGGTCCATTTCATTATCGTCACCCGAAGAGATATTAGCAGATGAGCGACGTTGCGATTCAATACGCAAGGCATCCTGTGCATCCACATCAATCAGAATCACACGTTCCATCTTCTGTATACCCTCAATCACCGTATTACGCAAGCCCTCTACCCACGAAAACGGCGCATCGCTGGAGCGTTTGAAATAGTCAATGAATACCGTAGGCTTTCCCTTCGGCTCATCAAAGTTCTGGCTATAACCGGTAAGTGAATATACCACACAAAACACTAAGAGTACAATCTTTTTCATAAACTTCTTGAATTATATAATTTAAACTTCTGAACTTACATCTTACTTTAATTTTTCAAAAATAAACATTTGTTATCAAACCGCAAGAGCGTTTACGTTTATTAACTCAAAAAAGAAATACAATCACGGAAAACAGTGACAGCCCCTATACCGTGTACTGATTGTATCAGAATCATGTCTGCATCGTACCCGAACCGTATCTGCACCGTACTTGCTCCGTACATTCTCCACTTAAAGGTACCTCTGACCGAAGGAACTACGGAGTTGGTACGGAGCAAGTACGGCTCAGATACGGTTTAAGGGTAATCCAAGTCGTGATAAGTGAGTCGGTAAGTTATGGTAAGCCGCAGTAAGTGAGCTGGTAAGCCGTGGTAAGTGAGTTGATAAGCCGCGGTAAGTGTACAGTAGCAATATGTGGCACGACTTCAAGTGGTTAAAACTCCGTGCGATATTGCCTCAATTCTTTCCGCAAAGCTTGGGCTTTTCCTTCCGTCAATTCATCGAGAAGTGCCCAGAAACGCTCTCCGTGATTCATCTCACGAGTATGAGACAATTCGTGCAGAAGTACATAGTCTATCAGATGTTTCGGCAACAAAACCAGATAGTAAGACAGGTTGATTGTGCGCCGTGCCGAACAACTCCCCCAGCGTCCACTGCTGGAATTGATTTTTACACTTTGGTAAGGCAGATTGTGTTTCTGTGAAAGCATATACAGACGGGGTGGAAGAATGATCTTTGCATTACGACGCAGAGCCTCCTCGATAACTTTACGTAACCATACTTGTAATTCCGCATCAGCAAAATCGGCTCCCGGCGGACAGATAATCTGCATCTCTCCCAACTCGGAGCGTGAAAGGAAACGTTCGCGCTGTCCGCTTACAAGACTTAATTTGAAAAACTCCGTATCAATCCGAAAATTTAAGTCTATCAGAGGACGAGTATGTTTTTTCCGGGCCACCCGCAAACGGGGACGCAGTTCTTCTATCGCATTCTTTATCTCTTTAAGTGTAGTTCCCGGCGGAATGGTTACATAGATAGCATCTTCCCGCGTACGAAAAGTCAAACGCCGCGCACGGGTATTCACTTTAATGAGAAAGCGTCCAAGTTCATTATCTTCCAATATATTTTCCAAAACAATAAAGCCTCCCAATGAATAAACAGACAAATAAACGAAATATCGTTCGAATATACAAATGACTGGGTACCCAAAAACGGACAAGTGTCCGAAAATGAACACCTGCCCTAAAAGAATACATGCTAATTATCAACACTTTATAAAACTGGCATGAATATTGACCTATAGAATGTAACCGGACGTTGCCAAAAGAGTTTCTAAAAAAGAGAAAAAAGTATGCAACCTTTTTTAAGTAACTTACGTCTAATAGATAAACAGGAATAATATACAATGAATAATTATAAAACTAAAAAAGTTATGAGAAAGTTAGCAAGCCTCCTTACATGCATCTGTTTAATCCTTAGTACAACAGCGTGCTCACAAAGCAAGAACTACAGTTCAGGTAACTGGGGTAGTAAAAAAGTGATAGCCAGCAACAAATACGTAACAAAGGACATCAAGGTAGATAACTTCAAAAAGATCAGTGTAGCCGGTAGCCCTGATGTTACGTTTACTCAGAAGTCGGGACGCCCCGAAGTAGAAGTCTACACCTCGGACAACATTGTTGACTTGCTGGATATTAAAGTAAAGGACAACACCTTATATATAGGTTTCAAGAAGGACGTCAATGTGTCTTACAAGAAACTCGAAGTACGTGTATCCGCCGAAACTCTGAATGGGATTTCTGTTGCCGGTTCAGGAGATATATTCCTGAAAAACGGTCTCCAGACTAATGACAATTTATCAATCAATGTTGCCGGTTCAGGAGATATTAAAGGCAGTGGCATCAAATGCAATGATATGAAAGTATCTGTAGCAGGATCGGGCGATATCAATGCTGATAATATTACTTGTAACAACCTGAAAGTATCCGTTGCAGGATCGGGTGACATGGTATTAAGAAATGTAACAGCTACGGGCACGGAAGCAAGTGTGGCCGGATCAGGCTCGGCAACTATTACCGGTACAACCCAAACAGCTACTTACAGCGTAGCCGGATCAGGCGATTTGCTTACAGAAGGTTACGAGGCTCAACGCGTTACCGCCAGTGTAGCAGGCTCGGGCAGCATCAAATGTTTCGCAACCGAATTCCTGAAAGCACGCACCAGCGGCAGCGGAAAGATAGGATACAAAGGAAATCCGGAACTGGATTACCCGAAAAAGAGTCTGTACAAACTTTAAGATTCTCTCTTATGACTACTATAAAAAGGATAGTTTAACACAAAATTCAAGCGAAAGGGGTTCCGGGAGGAAGCCCTTCGTTGTTTTTATCCAATGGAGATTTCAAACGGAGATGATTCGGTTTTTTCGAGTTATGAATTAATTTTCCAAAAGGCTTCCCTAAAACACAAAAAAATAGGGGAACCTCCCGGGAGGG
>NZ_CBVI010000041.1 GCF_000513195.1 Bacteroides timonensis
TCCCGGCCTCCCTATTCGTATTGTTAACTTTAATATTAAATGCAGAGTATATCTCCATTTAATGCCCTTATGCCTTAGCGGATGGTTTTCAAACCTTTCATCTCCGCTTTATCAGCCTCTTTGATGCTGATGGCAACGCCACCACTGGCGGCTAATTTCTGTTTCAGTACACTCTTGGGTGTCACTACTACCTTACGTATACGATAGCTTTGGGGATTGGTATCCCAATCTGCATCCTTGCCATCTTCGTAAATGGTAGCGATATATTGTTTTCCTTCCGGAAGCCAGGAGAAAGGAATCGTTGCCATACGACTGTTCTCATCGGTAATGCCGCCAACAAACCATTCGTTTTTACCTTTTGCCTTGCGGGCTACGGTGATGTAATCTCCCGGTTCGGCTTCCAGGTACCAGCTATTGTCCCAGTCTACCGCAACGTCTTCAATGAATCGGAAGGCATCCGGGAAACGGGCGTAATTGGAAGGCAGGTCGGCTACCATCTGGATAGGAGAAGGCATAGTCATGTAAAGTGCCATTTGCTTCACCAAAGTGGTATGCACACGTTCGTTGGGTTTCTCACCGTTGTAATAAGACAGCCTTGTCTCGAAAATACCCGGGGTATAGTCCATCGGACCACCTTTCAGGCGGGTAAAAGGCAGGATACAGGTATGATCGGGATCATTGCCGCCCATTGTTTCGAACTCTCCGCCACGGGCAGATTCCTGAGCCAGCCAGTTGGGATAAGTACGGCACAAACCGGTGGGGCGTACTGCCTCGTGGCTATTAACCATTACTTTATAATCAGCAGCGCGACGGGCCACATGGATGTAATGGTTGTTCATCCATTGGGAAGAGTGATATTCATTACGGGGGATGATGTAACCTACGTAACCGGTTTTCACGGCATGATAGCCATTGTCTACCATGAACTGGAAAGCCTCATCCAATTGGCGTTCGTAGTCAGCGGCATTGGCAGCTGTTTCGTGATGCATCACCATTTGCACGCCTTTTTCTTTGGCATAACGTTGCAGTTCTTTGACGTCGAAATCGGGATAGGCTTTGTTGAAGAGGAACTGACGGTCTTTCCGGTAGGAAGCCCAGTCTTCCCAACCTTCGTTCCAGCCTTCTACCAGTATTCCGTCGATGCCATGGGCGGAGGCGAAATCAATATATTCCTTCACATGGGCGGTATTGGCGGGGTGATGGCCGTTAGGTTTCAGTTTTGTATAATCTGTAATGCCGGGCTTGGCCTGGTAGAAATCACTATACGCCCAGGTCTTTCCTTCGCCTGTGAACATTTCCCACCACACGCCGACGAATTTCATCGGACGAATCCAGGAGGTATCTTCATATTGGCAAGGTTCGTTCAGATTATAAATCAACTGAGAAACGAGAATGTCGCGGGCATCATCACTGACAATAACGGTACGCCAGGGAGACAGCACGGGCAGTTGCAAATAGCCTTTCTTACCCAATTTATCAGGAGTCAGGTGGGCGCTCAGTTTAAACTGCTTATCATCTACATTCAGCAACATACCGGCATAATCCACTAAAGCGGCTTCATGGATATTCAGGTAGATGCCGTCTTCGCTTTTCATCATTAGCGGGGTTTGCACTGTCAGGGCGCCTTCAGCTTTAGATTCATAAGATTTCTTGGCAATTCTTTTCTCCATATCCACTGCAATTTCCGATAGAGGGGCAGTGGTATAGGCAAACTCATTGGTATCATAGTCGCCGGGGATACAGAAAGCTTTGTGATTTCCCGTGAGATTGAATTCGGTTACTTCATCTTTTACGGTGAGGTAGTTCATCTTGCGTTGCAAAGGCAGTTCGTAGCGAAAGCCCAGACCATCATCGAACAGACGGAAACGGATATTCAGGATACGTCCTGTTTCCGGCTGTTCCAAGGTGACGGTCATTTCATTATAATGATTCCGTACCCGGTTGTACTCACCCCAGACGGGATTCCAGTAGTTATCAACAGAAGCACGTTCAAGGTTTGTTTGTTTGAATCCTCGGGTCAGGTCGGCTTCTTCCGTCAGGAGGCCTAAACGACCGGAGGTTAAAACGGGTTTGCCTTTATAGTCCAGCCGGTATGCCGGAACGCCGTCAGCCTGCTCCATAAACTCCAATGACAGGTTACCGTCAGGAGAAGTGAGTTGCTGGGCCGAGGCGAACGAACCGAGGCAAAGGAAAAAAGCAATAAAAAGAGAATGTTTCATATTCTAAGTAGATATTCAAAATTGTTTTATACTA
>NZ_CBVI010000042.1 GCF_000513195.1 Bacteroides timonensis
TAAATTAATAAGTAAGTGTTCGTAATTAGTTCACATAATAATAGGCAACTAAATGATAATTTAGCGGCGTAGCTATTGATTTTCTGTCAATTGTCAATTGATAAAGATTCGATACTGATAAGGGCACAGACGCAGTTCTGCTTCCAGCTTCTCTTCTGTTCCGCTATACATATCTTTACTTGGATGTCCGTTCCACTCTTGCGGAAGCGTCACATTTACTTCACGATTACGTACATTTACAGCAACCAACACGCGGTCTTTACCATCCTGTTTTTCAAATAGCAGCACATCGGGTTGTGGATATGTCTTCAATCCCCCTTTACGGATAGCCGGATACTCGTTGTAAAGAGCCATCAGACGACAGTATTCCTGATACAGTTCACTGTTCCCCGTCCAATCCACCGGAACATACGTAAAGAAGTTGATAGCTTCGGGATACCCCGCCTCTTGTGAACCATAAATCAACGCTCCTCCATGCAGATAAGTAGTCAGTACGAAAGCCGCCATAGAGCCGCGCACATCTCCGAATTCTTTAGTAGGCGACATCTTTGCCGACTCATCATGATTGGTGGTAAAACGCAGTTTCACTTTTCCTACGGGGATAGTGTCATACTCCGCTTTATCCGTAGCAAACAGTTCCTGTGCCGGAGCATCTTTTACGAATACCTCGCGAAGTGACTCCAAAAAGTCCCAGGAATAATTCATATCGAAACCCGCATCAAAGTGGTCGCGTCTTTTCCCTTCAGCCAGCATCAGCAACGAACGCTCGGGGATGGCACGCAAAGAGTCGAGCGCCTGTTTCCAGAAGTCAAAGGGAACAAAGTCCGCCGCATCGCAACGGAAACCATCAATACCGATTTCGGTCACCCAGAACTTCATAGCATCAATCATTGCCAGGCGCATCTCTTGATTATCAAAGTTTAAATCAGCCACATCCTTCCAACCGGTTCCGGCAGGAAAGATTATGTTTCCGGCCTCATCCTGCGTATACCATTCTTTGTTGGCAATCCAGGCATTGTCCCAGGAAGTATGATTGGCCACCCAGTCGATAATCACATTCATCCCCTTCTGATGGCAAGTGGCAACCAAAGCCTTAAACTCATCCAGTGTACCGAACTCCGGATTCACTCCTTTATAGTCCTTCACACAATAGGGGGAATTCACTGATTTCTCCTGCCCCACTTCATTGATCGGCATAAACCACACCACGTTGATTCCCAATGCCTGAATGGAATCTAAGCGACGTTCCACCGCCTTGAATGACTTCTCAGGAGCAAACACACGCGGATTGACCTGATACATCACCACATCTTCCACAGCAGGCAATGCCGCAACTTCCGCCACCACTTCGCCCTGCCGCTTACCTGTACAGGCAGTAAGCAGGCACAGCAGGCTTACAATAAATATATATTTCTTCATATTATCCTTCTATTTTCCAGATGTAATATTGATAGGGCTCCAACGTAATCGTCCTTGGCAATACGGTGCTTTCACCGGTCCAGAGATTCTTTGCACTATCCCCTACCCGTTCCATAGGCAGATTCAATCTTTCCTGATTGCCACTGGTATTTATCAGTACCAGTATCTTTTCCGTACTGGAAATACGATAAGAGCATATCGCTTTACTCGTCTGATAAAGTTTGATCTCTCCATTCTGTAAAGCGGGAGAGTTACGGTACAACTGCATCAGTTTGGTATAATCCGCCTGGTAATCGGCATTAGAATCCCAGTCCATCGCCTGATAGCCAAAGAAAGAGAGGGCCTTGTCATAAGCCAGTTCCTGCGAACTATAAATCATTGGGCAGCCACCCATAGAAATAGAGGCCACAAAGGCTGAGAAAGCACCTTCCTTGGTTTGATAAGCCTGCACGGGCGATTTTTCGGAAGCCATATCATGGTTGGTGGAATAACGCATAAGTAACCGTTTATCCGTTACCGAAGCAAGCTCACTGCGATGTGTATCATACAGATTAGCCACAGAAGCGCTTCCTGCATATACATCCTGTAGTTTATAAGCGAAGTTCCAGGCATACAGCATATCAAAGCCTGCATCGTAGAGTGCGGTTTGTGAACCTTCGGCCAGTATCAGCAAGGTACTTTTGGCGGCACGAAGCTTCGTGATAGTTTCCTTCCAGAAGTCATTGGGCACACCTTCGGCATGGTCGCAACGGAATCCGTCTACATCCGCTTCGATCAGCCAGTAAAGCATAGCCTCCTGCATGGCGGCACGCATGGCAGTGTTGTCATAATTCAAATCAGCCACATCGTCCCAACCCATTCCCGGGGGAGAAACAATATTACCGTTGGCGTCCTGCGTATACCAGTCCTTATGTTCCGTAGTCCAGGCATGGTCCCAGGCGGTATGATTGGCTACCCAGTCTAGGATGACCAACATACCTTCGGCATGGGCCTTCGTGACTAATGCTTTCAGATCGGACAGTGTTCCATAGGCAGGATTAATAGCCCGATAGTCTTTCACACAATACGGAGAACCGACAGCATTCTTTTCACCTTGCTGGAAAATGGGCATGAGCCAAAGGACATTGGCTTCCAGCTTTTTGATACGCGGCAGTTGGGCAGTCAGTCCATTCAGCGCCTGCGTTTCACCGAAGAGTGCCGGATTGGCTTCATAAATCACCATTCCGTCTGTAGTAACGTCATCTGCGGGAGGCGGCATATCAGGATCATCATCCGAACTGCATCCGGTAAAGCTCAACAGCAAAAGGCTGGAGCACAAAATCTTAAGGATATCTTTTAGTCTCATATCTATAATGTTATACCTATTAATTATCTGATAAAAGTGTTTCAGCTTATATTTCAGCTGGTGGAACTTTTAGTTTCAAGCAATGAAACTAAGAGTTTCTCGGTGTAAAACAGAGAGTTTCAAATAATGAAACTACTTGTTTCAAGGCATGAAACAAACGGTTTCCCGCCTTGAAACTCAAAGCATCTTAGGGCTTGGGCAGTTTTTCATAAGAAGTAGCTGTGATGGAGAAGTAGATATCTCCTATCAATGCTGTATACAGCCCGCCATCTTCTATTTGCTGTCCGCCTCCATTGTTATTGAAAATCAAATTCGAATACTTACCAACGTGCTCCGATAAATCAAAGTACTTATAAGTAACGCCATTGATTTCCCTCGTTCCGGTTACTTGTATGCCCGGCCAACTGTCACCAATTGCAGCGTCGCCCCAGCCATAGAGCGCCAAAGCATCCCAACCGGAGTTATCCTGTACATATACGGTACAATCTTTTATTTCACTACAACCCGCTTCCGAGATGCGGAGGTAGTAATCACGATCTATCGTCAGGTTATAGTCATTCAACTGACTTCCACCATTGTTATTATTGAATATCAGATTGACATTCTTATTTGTACAATCCGGTGTCAGATGGAAACACTTATACGTCGTACCGTTGATTTCTTTCGTCTCCGACACCTGTATGCCGGGCCAGCCGCCACCAAGTTCCACATCTCCATAGCTGTAAAGTGCCAACGCACCCCAACCGGTATTATCTTCCACATAAAGAGAATAGTGCGTACCGTAATTTGCGGGATCTATCTCCTCACACTTCTCAGGAGTAATGCTGAAATAGAAATCGCGGCTGAAAGTGATATTCTTAACGAAAGACAGCACGAGTCCCGGATCGTCTTCCTGTTTGTTGTTATTAAATGTCAGCTTCAGACTCTGATTCATCAGTTCCACATCAGTTTCAAAGTATTTATAAACCACTCCGTTGATTTCCTTTGTTCCGGCAGGTTCAAGTCCCGGCCAGTCTTCATTGTTATCACCTGCCCCGGAAATGTAAAGTGCCAGATCTCCCCAACCGGACTGGTCGTCTACATAGATGCAATAGCTTGCTTCCGGATCTATCTCTTCAAAGCCTTTATCGGTAATGCGGAAGTAGTAGTTTCTGTTGAGCGTCACCGCCGGACCGTTCACCTGCACATCCACATTATTGAATATCAGATTCAACCCTTCATAGCCATCCAGAGATTTCCCCATATCGAAGTACTTATAAGTGACCCCATTGATGACTTCCGTACCTTTCACCGAAAGTCCCGGCCAAGCAGGCGTCACATCACCATCGCCAGCCCAACCATACAGGTACAGATTATCCCAACCGGACTTATCAGCCACATAAACCACAAAGCCATCATGTCCTTCTTCTTCCGTATTAAAGTAAGCCTCCCAGCGGTCTACCCATACATTGGTACGGGTTCCCACCTTTACATCCAACCGATGCACCACAGCTTCATTCTTCACCGAACGTTCTTCACCTTTCGAGGCCGATACAAAGTAGAAGCCGTCTGCCAGTGTCTTTCCATCTTTAAACGTGGAAGGTAGCAGATAGATTCCCCACTTGGATTCGCTACCGGTAGCTTTCTCCAACTGCCATTCCAGATTACCTACAGCTGCTTCGGCTCCTCCGTTAAAGTCGCCCACAATGTAGTATTCGTCATCGGCAGTACTGCCTTTCGGCATGATGACTTCCAGCAATATGGCGTTCGCCTTGATTTCGAACTGAGGTAGTTCGTCATCGAATATAATCGTATCTGTATCGTCGCACCCGTTGAGCAGAGCAAACAACGGCAACATAAACAGCCAATAAATTATCTTTTTCATGGATTTTCTGTTTTTGAGTTATTTATAATTCGGGTTCTGTATCAGTCCTTGATTGACAAGCAATGCAGAAGCAGGCAACGGATACCACTCATATTTACGATCACGCTTGGCAGGATAAAGTTGACCATTGTCCGTGGCACGGCCGAAGAACCACCACTGGCCTTGCGTGAATTTGTCGAAACGACGCAGGTCTGTACGGCGACGGCGACCTTCATTCAGGAACTCAACACCCCACTGACTCAACATCCAGTCCATATCGAAAGCGGTGAAGCCACGGCCCGGTTTATCTTTCACGTCTGCCCAGTCGCCGGCACTGAAATAACGTTTACGTACTTCGTTCACCAGTTCTTTGGCCTTGTCGGCTTGTCCGGCACGCATTTCGCACTCTGCCAGCATATAGTACACTTCGCTCAGGCGGAATTCCACTTCGTCAATGTTCTGAAAGTCGATGGCTGCGGAAGTAGGATATACCGGGTATTTCACCAGACGGAGGCCGGAGTTCGTTTCACCCCAACGCGGTGACATGACGGTTTCCAAGTTGCGTCCCAGATTCATGAACGTACCTACCTGATCCACATACGCCAAGTCTTGTCCGTCACGGTCGGCATCGGCTTTCAAGGCCTCACCCTTACCATAGTTGGCTTTTATGGTACCTTTCAGGAAGATACCGCTGTAGCCGTTCTTCTTATCATAATTATAGTTCTTTTTACGAATGTCGCGGTCGTCGAAGCGTTCGTAGACTGCACCCAATTTATCACCGTAAGCCGCATCGAGGAAGCAGGTAGCTCCCTGTGTACCTCCCAATTCATTTACCGTTCCCGCATTGTCATACGAAGGAACCAGACAAGTACAGTTCCAACCACTCTGACTGTAAGTGCCTCCGAAATAATCCCAGATATTATAAGGATAGAAAGTCATGCGCATCCATCCCATATTCAGTTTACCGTCTTCGCAGGCAAAAGCCATGATGACTTCGGGACATTCCGTATTATTGATAGAGTAAATATCGCGGTAATCCTTTGCCAATTCATATTTTCCATATTTACCGCTGATTATTTCGCGGCACAATTCGGCACATTCGGTATAGTGGCTTTCTTTGATGAACACTTCGGCATTCAGCAACAGGCGGGCCTTGATCATACGGTTCACGGCCTTGTTCATGCGGTTCACCTGATTTTCGACCATTCCTTCGTAGCAATCATCCAGCTCGGTAGCAATGAAGTTATAAATCTTCTTGCAACTTGTATCGAAGTCCGGGTCGGCAGTGGGTGGCAATTCACCGTCTACGGTGGCCGGTTCAATATTCAGCGGCAATGCACCACCCCAGATTTCGAAGATATTGTAATAAGCCCAGGCACGGAGTGTACGTACTTCACCTTCATAAGCTTTCAGTTTCTCATCGGTCATCTTCAGGTCAGCAGAAGTTAATTTCCCCATATCAGCCAATAAAGTGTTACACAGGCCGATAGTAGTCCATGCATTTTCCCAGGCGCTACGGATAATCTTGGCATCGGGAGTCCAGTTCTGAATGGAGAAGATAAACTTTTCACCTTCATCATATCCCCACTGACCGCCATTCCATACACGCCAGGTCACCTGATCGGCAGGAAATTCCTGCATGTACCAGAAGTATTCGGCATAACTGGTAGCACCTGTGGAATAAATAGTAGCTACCGCACTCTTCACACTATTCTCGTCCTGATAATAGACGCCGGAGTCTACACGGTCGAACACTTCTTCCGTAAGGTCGAAGCAACCGCTCAATGAACAACCCAGAATGATTGCCAACAGACATTTATATTTCAGATATTTCATAATTCTTTTCTGTATTTAATTAAAATAATAAAGGAGTTAGAGGATTTATCAGCCCGCAAGCGGGCTTAGGAGTTAAAGCCAATAGTCCTTCTATTTGAAACGGATATTCAAGCCTACGCTCAACTGGGTAGCCGAAGGATAGGCGCTGTTTGTATCTACACCCGGAGTCAGTCCGTTGATGGCAACGGCTGAGGGATCGTTACCGGAATAACCGGTCAGCGTAAACAGATTCTTAGCTGTCAGATAAACTCTCATACCTTTGATGAACTTGTTTTCTTTCGGGGTGATGGTATATCCCAGAGTCAGGTTATCCAGCTTAAAGTAATCGCCCTTTTCAAGGAAGAAGGAAGAGATCACACCGCCACCGGTTGTAATATCCGCATCTTTTCCATAAGCATCGCGCAGCACATTGTCCGTACCGCAACCTTTCAGCCCCATTCCGTAACGACGCATATTGAAGATCTCAAAACCGAAAGCACCGTTGAACATCAGGCTCAGGTCGAAATTCTTATAACGGATCGTATTGCTCCAGGAGAGATAAGAGGTCGGTGTACCATTGCCTATATAGCGTTTGTACTTCACATCCGCCTTGGACACGGGAACCTTTTCGCCTTCATCGGTATAAATCATCATATCGCCATTCTCTACACCGGCATACTCGTAGCCATAGAACTGGCCGATCTTGCTGCCCTCTTCCACACGGAAGAAGTATTCGCTCGTACCTACACCCGGCTTCTGATACAGTTCCACATAAGAAGCTTTGTACAGGCTGTTGGAGAGTTTATCCAGTTTCGTAGTGCCGTAAGAGTAGTTGATACCCGTTGTCCATTCTACGGGAGTTCCTTTGAAAGCGTCGCCTTCCAGAGAAACTTCGATACCACGGTTCACGGTGGTTCCTACGTTTACCAGAATTGTGGAGTAGATGTAGGGAGGCTGCGGAGCCGTATAGTTGTAGAGCAAGTCGCGTGACTGGCGGTCGAACCATTCGACAGAACCGCGCAATCTGTTCCAAAAGGCAAAGTCAACACCAATGTTCATACTGACACTCTTCTCCCAGCCCAGTTTAGAGTTGGCATTCACTGAAGGAGCATAACCTGTCACCCAGGCACCGTCCATCAGATAGGTATCCGTAACATTCAACTGGGCATTTTTATGAGAGCCGTAAGTGGCCAATGACTGGTAGCAATCGAAGTCCGAACGACCTGTTACACCATAGGAAACACGGGGCTTCAAACTCTGAACGATGTTTTGATGGTCTTTCAGGAAACCCATATTCGCCATTTCCCAGGCAAGGGAAAGAGACGGGAAAGCACCCCATTTATGATCTGCACCGAATTTCGTAGAACCTTCGTAGCGGATGGAGGCGGAAGCGATCAACAGATTCTTCCAATTATAGTTGACACGTCCGAAGACACCGATCAGTTTGGCAAGAGATTTACCGGTACCCATGCTTGCTTTTCCTTTGGCAAGGTAAGAACCGCTTCCAAGATTATTCCAGAGAATATCATCGAAATTGAAGTCACTGTTTCCGGCTTGCAGGCGTTCCCAGGTGGTTTGCTCGTAGTTGTAGCCTACCATTGCCTTGAAGTTGTGGTCCCCCAGATCCAGCGAGTAGTTACCCAACCACTCCAGGCGGGAAGTATACCATTTCTGGTAAGTCACTTCTGCACGTCCGTTATAACCGTTCCAGTATGATTCACCGGCGGTGGAAGGGGTATAATAGTGCTGTTTCAGATCGTTGTAGTGCAAAGAGTAGCTCAATGAAGTATTCAGCATTTGCTTTTCCGAACGGATCAGGTTGACTTTTACCTCAGCAGTACCCAACAGGTAAACGCGCTGTCCGTTATTGTCAATCTCTTTCAGTTCCTGCACCGGATTGCGTGCTCCGGTAGGAGAAGTAGGCTGAAAGTAAGTTCCGTCCTCGTTATACAAAGGCATGGTAGGGTTCATGCTCAGGGCAGTATCGAACATACCGTCGTTACCCCATACTTCATTCACGCGACGGGCGTTGAGTGAACCATTCAGTTCTACGATTCCATCCATCATACGCTGGTTCAGGACAAAGCGTCCGCCAAATTCTTCGCGGCTGCTGTTCAGATCGAGACCGGTTGCTTTCTTATAATTGAAAGAAGCGCCATAATATCCGTTCTTGGTACTGCCGTCGATAGAAAGATATTGGTTGTTATCATACGAGAAGTCGCGCAGCAACAGGTCGTACCAATCAGTAGAATACCCATAGTCCGTTGCACGGCGGGAACGACGGAATTCGTCTGCGCTCAAGATATCCGGGCCACTCTTTGCCAGGTTCACACCGAACCAGCTGTCGTAAGTCACTTGGGCGCGTCCGGCTTCTCCGGCTCCCTTACGGGTAGTAATCAGGATTACACCATTGGCACCACGTGTTCCGTAGATAGCGGCGGAAGCGGCATCTTTCAGTACGGTCATCGACTCAATGTCCTGTGCTGCCAGGTTGCGGATATCGCCACCTGCCACACCATCAATTACCACTAACGGGTCATTGGATGCCGAAATAGAGGTTGCACCACGAATCTGAAGGGAGGAACTTGCATTCGGATTGGCTGCCGCTGTATTGTTTACGGTCAAACCGGCTACTTTACCGGTCAGCATCTCCATCGGATTGTTCATGGAACCTTGCAGGAACTTCGATCTGTCTACCTGCACAATGGAACTGGAAAGTTCTTTCTTGCTCAATGAACCGTAGCCCACTACAACGACTTCATCCAGTGCCTGAGCGTCTTCTGCCAGCACTACATTGATTTCTTTGCGTCCACTACAGGGAATTTCTTGTGTTTTGTAGCCAATAAAGGAGAAAACAAGGACGGAAGAAGGCTTCACGCCCGACAAAGTGTAGTTACCGTCAATATCGGTAATGATACCATTAGTTGTACCTTTCACGGTTACGTTGGCACCGATTACAGTTTCGCCCGTGGTATCCGTTACTTTTCCTTTCACGGTTAAATCCTGGGCAAAGGATGCCACTGCAAAAAGTAATCCGGCCATAAGAAGAAGAGACCGGCACAAACATAACTTTGTTCTTTTTACATTCATACTATTAGTTTTTAGATTAGCAATCATTCTGTTCACCTCCACAGGTTGAGGCGACAATGCAAATGTCTGTAAAAAGAAGGGGGAAGAAAAAGAGGACTAAAGAAAATCTAGATTAACAAAAGGAACAAAACATTATATATCAGCAAGATAAAGCAAATAAAAGGCGTTAAAAAACTAAATAAGAACAAAGAAAAACACACCTCACTAACCAGCAAAAGACCCAATCTTCATCACCTCTTCCTCAAAATTATCACGGCAAAGAGAGCGATTCTTCAATTTGGAACGATAGGTATAAATAGTAGTAATGGAATAACGCAGGAACCCTGCAATCTTAGCACTGTCCGTAATGCCCAAGCGAATCAGGGCGAATATACGAAGTTCCGTTGTCAGCCGTTCATCCTGTTTAGGAATAATTCTTTCTTCTTCCGGTAACAGCTCATTAAAGCGTTTCACGAAATCAGGGAAGATACTAAGGAATGAATTATCGAAGTTCTGATAGAATTCTTTCAGCTCCTCATCGATGAAACGGGACGATTTCAACGTTTTGTAGAGTTCCTCCACCTTTCCCGAAGCAGCCTGTTTGTTAAGCATCCGGCGGTATCCCTCCAACTTATCAATGTATGTGGAGCACAACCCCATAAACCGGCCGACATACTCCTCCTTAATATGATTAGCCTCCGTCAGCGAATTATTCGTTTCGTGCTGTCTCTGATTTACTTCGATTAATCTTTCATTCAGAAGTTTCAGCTCTTCATTCATAGCCAGCAAATCCTGTCGCGCACGGGCCAGCTTCTTCACCTGACGAATTACATACCACACCGCACATGCCAGAAACAGCGTCAGTAAACTGGTAACAACCAGGAAGATCTGTAACACCTGCTGATGCTTCTGTTTCTCCACCTGATAGGCATGGTCTATGACCGGGAGCATCCTTGAAGCCTGCACATTCCGGAGACGGGCATTGTAGAAATTGGCATCTTCCATACTGCGCTTCATATAAACATCCGCCCGTTGCAATTGTCCCTCTTCATATAGCAGTTCCGCCAATGCACGCAAGGAATTATTCTCTTTCACCACACCACGAATATCGGCAATTGCACTCTTTATCAAATATTCTTTTTGCTTTTCCCGCTGTCCCGTACTCTGATAGATAAAAGCTAGAATAGAGGTCACCACTGCATAGTCCCGTGTATCCGGTGAAAGCTTTTGCTGATAGGCTTCCAACATTTCAATGGCTTCCTCTCCTCTTCCTTGTTGCAGAAGTTCGGGAGTATAAGCTATGACATACTGATAAGACCCTTCTTCTACCATCTGCAATACAGAGTCGCGGTAGGTATACAGGTTATTCAGATATTCAATCTGATATTCGTCGTCCATCGCATACTCTGCATGATAGAGATAAATATCCTCAAAAGTGATGTAATATTCAATGAGTTGTTCTCTGGAAAGTTGCTTGCTATCTATAGACTTCAACAAGGCCACGCCTTCTGCATACAGACCTGTCTTTCCCAAGATGCTTGCTTTCTTCAGTTTGGCTTCATCCAGCCAATCTTGATTGTTGTGCTGAAGGGCAATCTCGATATTGCGATTGATATAATGTCTTGCTGAATCGCAAATATACGCTTCATATTCATCAAAAAGTTGTTGATTGATTTGGTATTCCTCGGAAGGAGAAGTACTCTTACGAGTCCGGAAATATTCTTTGATCTGATCAATGCGTTTCAGCCTGGCCTGCTCATATTGAACGGTGTTTTCAATTGTCCTGTCCAGAACCACCAGTAAAGAATCTATTTTCTCCTGCGCTTGCAGAAGGCAACAGAACAGCAAAGAGATTACAAAAAGCAGGTACCGGTCTTTCATGCTTACAAACGTTTACGAACAGGACAAAGATATAAAATCCTACTATAATAACCATCTTACCGGTTCGTTTTTAATAAATCGCCTCAACTTTGAAGAGTATATATACATAAAAGGGACGCTGCATCTCGCGGCGTCCCATCTATCTTAGTTAGTTTTTATAAGAATTTGAGAGAATTGAAACTTCACAGCCTCAATTTGTTGTTTTAATAAAGCACACTAACTATATTTATGTTTAAAGCAAATGAAAATGTTATTCTTAAAAGCAAATGAAAACGTTACTTCTTCAGTTCCACCTTCTTGTCTACCCGTTGCAGACTATCCAGAATCTGTTGTTCATGGGTAATCGTCACGTCTCCCGAGAGAGCTACCGAAGGTGCGGTAATTTGTTTACCTATCGGATCGGCTGCGGCTACTTCTTTTACATCACTATAGAATGAATGTTGCATCACATTCCCTAATGAAAGTACCACTGCCACTACTGCGGCGGCCTTGAACAGCGGAACGAAACGTGCGGTAAGCGTCAAGCGTTTTGCCTTTACCACCGGAGTCTCCACTTCTGCAAGCACACGGGCGTCGAAATCTGCTCCCAACCCCACTTCTTGTTGCAGTTGCTGATATACGAACAAGTCTTTGTAGCGAAGCAAATGCTCCGGAACGTCGCTTCCGTTAAAGAAAGCACGCAATTGCGCTTCTTCCTCAAGGGAAGTCTCACACTGCCAGTAGCGTTCTAAAAGTTGTTCTATATATTTACAGTCCATAACCATCTATATCTAAATACCGTTGTTTTACTTTTTGCCTCGCCCTGAAGAGGTTCACTTTTACCTGTTCCTCCGTCAAATGCAGGACGACCGCGATTTCTTTATAACTCTTACCCTCTATATCCCGAAGCTGCATGATCAGCCTTTGTTTATCGGGGAGTTCATTGACCAGACGATGGATGAGTGTCATTTGCTCTTTATCCACCAAGTGATCGTAAGGGTTGGATGCTCCGGAAGTCTGTTCCATTTCAGGTGTCAGTTCCACGGTCTGAGCGTCTTTTCTTTCGCTACGGTCTATTGCCAGGTTCTTTGCCACTGTCAGGCAATAAGCCTCGATAGAACCGAATTGCGTCCACTCATCACGTTTGTTCCAGACTCTTATCAGTGTTTCCTGCACAACGTCTTCTGCCTCTGCTCTGTCGAAAGTAATCCGGAGAGCCAACCGAAAGAGTTTGTCTTTCAGAGGGAGAATGTCATTCCGAAAACTGATTTCTTGCATCTCTATTAATAATGACGGTTAAGTATATGGAAAGTTACAGTTGATCACTACTTTTTTTGAATTATTTTTTGATGCGGGTTCCGCTATTTTCGTTAATTGCTGACGCTAAGGTAATTACCACTTCAGTTACTCCCGCATTCAAAGCTTCAAAAGAATTCTCCAGCTTGGGTATCATACCTCCTTGAATAACACCGTCCGCTACGTATTGTTTGAATTCGGCGGGAGTGATCTGGGGTATCACGCTATCGTCATCGTTCTCGTCACGAAGCACACCCTTCTTCTCAAAACAGAATACCAATGTCACATCGAACAAAGCGGCAAGGGCTTTTGCAGTCTCTCCTGCAATGGTATCGGCATTTGTATTCAGCAGATTGCCTGCACCGTCGTGCGTCAGCGGAGCCATTACGGGAACTACTCCTTTATGGATCAAATCACCCAAAAACTCTGCATTCACTTGCTTTACATCACCCACAAAGCCATAGTCAACATCTTTCACCGGGCGTTTCATGGAACGGATTACATCCATATCCGCGCCTGTCAATCCCAGTGCATTGACACCACGCGCCTGAAGTCCGGCTACAATATTCTTGTTTACCAGCCCGCCGTACACCATCGTCACTACTTTCAGCGTTTCGGCATCCGTGATACGACGCCCGTTTACCATCTGGCTTTCAATGCCCAGCCGGGCAGCCAATTTTGTGGCCGAACGGCCACCTCCGTGTACCAAGACTTTGTAGCCCTCGATAGCTGCAAAGTCATCCAACAACTTATGGAGGGTAGCTTCTTCCTCCACGATTTTGCCACCCACCTTTATTACTGTCAGTTTTTCTCTCATATTCTTATTCCAAATAAGTATATCCGTACAGACCGGAACGATAATTGGAAAGGAATTCTTTACCTTCCTCCAACGAAATACGTCCCTCTTTTACTGATTGAGTCACCCAAGTCTCCAGTGTACGCACCAGCTTCTTAGGGCTATATTGAACATAGTCAAGCACCTCCGCTACAGTTTCACCATCAATCACTTGTTCGATGGTATATCCCTTCTCGTTAACAGATACATGCACAGCATTCGTATCACCGAAAAGATTATGCATATCACCCAGAATCTCCTGATAGGCACCTACCAGGAACACACCCATATAATAAGGTTCCTTACTCTTTAAAGAATGAGTGGGCAGATAGTGTGCCACATTCTTAGTCGAGATAAAGTTAGCGATCTTTCCATCCGAGTCACAAGTGATGTCCTGCAAGGTTGCCGCACGGTCGGGACGTTCATCCAAACGCTGAATGGGCATAATCGGGAATATCTGGTCGATAGCCCAGGAATCCGGCAGGGACTGGAACAGCGAGAAGTTACAGAAATATTTATCCGCCAACAGTTTCGGCAATCCGCGAAGTTCATCGGGAGCATGCTTCAAGCCGCCTGCAATCTGGTTCACCTCACGCATAACAGACCAGTAAAGACGCTCAATCTGCGCACGTGTCTTCAAGTCCACGATTCCATGACTGAACAAGTCAAGCGCTTCTTCACGGATTTGCTGTGCATCGTGCCAGGCTTCCAGCATCTTATTTTGATTCAACGTGTCCCAGATGCCATAAAGTTCCTGCACCAGTTCATGGTCTTCCTCAGTTACTTCTTCATCATCATCCCATTCGGGCAAAGTGGTGGTTTCCAACACTTCAAAAATAAGTACGGAATGATGGGCAGTCAGCGCACGTCCGCTTTCCGTAATAATATTGGGATGGGGGATATCATTTTTATCACTGGCATCCACCAAAGTGGAAATAGAGTCATTCACATATTCCTGAATGGAATAATTGACGCTGCTTTCGCTGCTGGACGAGCGCGTTCCATCGTAATCTACCCCCAAGCCACCACCGATATCAACGAATTCGACTTTGAATCCCATAGCGTGAAGCTGCACATAGAATTGAGATGCTTCGCGCAAGGCTGTCTTAATACGACGGATTTTTGTAACCTGGCTTCCGATATGGAAATGTATCAATTTCAGACAATCTTTCAGCCCTTTTGACTCCAAAAAGTCAAGTGCTTCGAGCAATTCACTGGAACTGAGTCCAAACTTGCTTGCATCGCCGCCTGAGTCTTCCCATTTGCCGCTTCCTGAAGAAGCCAGCTTGATACGAATACCAATATTAGGCATAACATTCAGCTGCTTCGCCATCTTGGCTATCAGCTTTAGCTCGTTCATTTTTTCTACTACAAGAAAAATACGTTTACCCATCTTCTGGGCAAGCAAAGCCAACTCTATATAGCTCTCATCCTTATAGCCGTTGCAGATAATCAACGAGTCAGAATCTGAGTTAATAGCAATCACGGCATGAAGTTCAGGCTTCGACCCGGCTTCCAACCCAAGATTGAATTTCTTTCCATGGCTGATAATCTCCTCAACCACAGGGCGCATCTGATTAACCTTGATAGGATAGATGATAAAGTTCTGCGCTTTATAGCCGTATTCCTCAGCGGCCTGCCTAAAACATGAAGAAGTTTTCTCAATCCGGTTGTCCAGAATATCGGGAAAACGTATCAGCATAGGAGCCGCCACGTCTCGCAATTGCAACTCATCCACCAATTCTTTCAAATCGACGCCGACACCGTTTTTACGAGGTGTCACCACTACATGACCTTTGTCATTGATACCAAAGTACGAAGTGCCCCAACCTGTAATGTTGTAAAGCTCTTCTGAATCTTCAATACGCCATTTTCTCATTTTTTGTAACTCAGATGTTTGTTGTTTGATTTTAATAGGGCGACAAAAATACGATAATTCTCGATATTTATTGCGTTTTCCTCCTAAAATTACACATTTACAAGCGGTTAAATGCCCAGCAAGTTACGTAATTGCTGCACAGAATCCGCAATTTGCCGACGGCTTTCCAACTGTCCGGCATCGAAACGGTACCTTGCCTTACCATAGTGCGGAGCACGTTTTTCCAAGGCTTCTATAATGAAAGTCCGCAGTTCCTCGTCCGTTTTTCCTTGCAGAATAGGACGTTGCTGCGTAGCCACTCGTAAGCGGCGGAACAAAACGTCAGGATGAACATCCAGAAAAACGGTCTGTCCATGCTCGTTCATATACTCCATGTTATCGAAGAAGCAAGGAGTACCGCCTCCGGTCGAGATAATGACGTTTTCAAACTCAGCCACTTCATGCAGCATGGTTCGCTCCAGTTCACGAAAAGAGGCCTCTCCCCGCTCGACGAACAATTCACGTATGGATTTGTGAAGACGTTCTTCGATATACCAGTCCAGATCGATGAACGGTATATTCAGTTCGCGGGCAAAAGCCTTTCCTAAAGTGGTTTTACCGGCTCCCATGTAGCCGGTTAAGAAAATACGTATCATAAGCGCTTACCTTTGCGTACAAAGGTAAGCAATTCTATTCTGAGAGATTTACTATCAGATAAAAATTTTAATGCGTTCGCTCAAATCATCAAATTCTTTCGCGCCCGGTTCGGCTACAGGAGTACCGAAAGGCATCTGTGCAATCAACTGCCAAGTTTCGGGAAGATGCCACGTGCTGCGTACATCTTCGTCAATCAACGGGTTATAGTGTTGCAGCGAAGCGCCCAGACCTTTATCTTCGAGCATGGTCCAGATGGCCAGCTGATGCATGGCAGAAGTATGTTGCGACCACGTCGGGAAATTCTCATGATAAGTAGGGAATTGTTTTTGCAGTCCTTCCACAATGGAACGGTCTTCAAAGAAGAGTATCGTGCCATATCCACAAGAGAATGAAGTATCGATCTTCTTCTCCGACTGGCGATATTGTTCTTCGGACAGGCGTTCTTCCAGCTGATCCTTCACGATTCTCCATAATTTCTGATGTTCGTCCCCCAGTAACAACACAATACGTGTAGTCTGCGAGTTGAATGCCGAAGGCACATGTTTAACTGCTGTACGGATGATGTGTACAATTTCCTCGTCCTGCACCGGAGAGTCGTTACTGATGGAATAATAGCTGCGGCGATGTTCCAATGCCTCAGCAAATGTCCGTTCTCTGATCATATCTAATCCTTTCTTTTCGTAATTATCACTTTTGTCTTATATAGTGGAACAAACGAAAGGAGTAAGTTGTTCAAAAACAGCCTACAAATCAAAGCACTTCACCTTTGAGATAGGATTGATACAGATAATCTATTGCCGGCTTCTACTTTTCTAAGTAACTCCAATTATGGAGTCACAAATATCATGCAGCTTTTGTCTAGATTCATACGCCTTATGGCTATGAAAATAATTCTTATCCAAACACTCACATTGCACAGTATATTGCGTTTGTAGACGTAACACAATATCGTTCTCAGAATTATCATCTATAGAACAACCTTTCAATTTGTCATATAAGGTCTTGTAAATCATAATCTATCTATCTTAACAAATCCTTCATTGTAGTATCCGTAAACGTTCTCCAGATCTTCAAGTCTATCAACTGATAATCATCAAAGAGCTGGGTTACGTACTCAATTTCGAAGACCAAGCGGAAGTCATTCTTATCTTCACCTGATTGACCTTCCTTGCGTGTGCCTACTCGTGCAATCTTTATCAAGTACAAGTCGCGAATGCCCTTACCCTTCAAATAAGGCATGAAGTAGTACAACTTGTTGAGAGCAACTTTTGATGGGAATTTCTTACCTGTATAATAAATCTTGGCAGACTTATCAAGGTATTGCTCGAAGTTATCCTTCTTAACAAGGCTGATAAGCACGTTCTTAGACTCGTCGATAAGATGCTTGTGAGATGATGTAACGTATTCAGCCATATCCTCACGAACAATGCAGTTCTCAACGATGCTATTGTTTTGATACTGCTTGAATAAGTCAAGGAAGTTCAGTTGAGTGTACCTTGTCTTCTTCTCAACCTTCACTTCTTCCTTTTCGAGGGTCTCACGGCTTAAACGTCTGCCCATAATCTTATGCCAGATGGAACGAGCGATTTGAATCTCTTCCATACTAAGCCCCATACCTTCATGAAGGGTTATTCTGTCAGTATAATCAAGAATCTCGTCTGCGGTTCTTTTCTGACGTAACATTCTGTCGATCTCAGCAAACAATGCTTCGTTCTCAACGCGATAAGGCATATAGACGCCACCTACTTCACTTGGCATGAGTTCCAAACAACCACCACCAAAGTTGCGACCTAGAATCTCTGCAAAAATAAATGATAAAGAGTTATAGTAACTTGCCACGAATGCTTTCTTGTTCACGCCCTCCTTGATGAATACTCGGTGCATAGTATCAGTTGTGTAAGCCTTAGCCTCATTCAACACGAATTTCGGATACAGGTTGTTGCGACGAAGGAAAAGTGCATCAGAAAGCTTAATGGATGGAATTATGTACCATTCGTCACGTATTCCTGTTTTGTAACCGTTGTTTACACCTTTCTTTTCACCATTCTCAATATAAGCTCTTACACCATCATTGCCATTCTCTTTTGCTCCAGGAGGAAAGACAAGAAGATATGCTTTCGCTCCCGAATCCACATTTGCCTTCCAATCTTTTTTCGTAAAACACAGGCTGCTCACTTGTACGCTTCTGCCGACCATAGGTCTTGCATACTCTTCTAGGTTATAGAGAGTTACTACAGATTCCGGTACTGTGAAGTAATCGTTAGCACCTGTTGTTATTCCAACTTCTACATTTGCATAAGTAGAAATAGACGGCATATTACGCTTTACCTTCTCCAACAGGTCGAGTTCTTTATTTTCAAGGAAATAGGATGTCCACTTATCAGTATGGAAATCTATCTTCTTGGTAGGAAATTTTAATCTATGAGGATCAAGAGTAAGCAAACCATCAGCATCCTTTACCTCGATGTGTTCAATCAAGTGCTCATCTGTTCCGTTCTTCTCACACAATAGCAGGACAACCTCTTGCTGGATTTCCTCAAAAACAAGATTCTCAAAAGAAATGATGTTTATCCTGTTAAAGTTCTTTGCAAGGTATTGGCGTAATTGCTGGGCATACTTCACCATAAGAAGTTCGGATGGGAGAACAAACCCCATCTTGCCTGTCTCGGCCAATAGCTGACTGCATCCTACCACAAATGTAACCCAGGCATTCGTCAGTTTTGTTCTCTTCAACGTAGAACGCCTGAATATTTCATCTGCTAATTCCTGCTGCTCAGGATCATAATATTGATAACGAATGAACGGAGGATTTCCAACCACTAAGTTGAAACGCTTATCAGTATCAAGGCAGAAACGATGAAAGTCGGCATTGATTACTTCCGAATCATGCAAGCCTATTGCTTGAGCCTTCTCTGCCTCTCCTGCTTCGTATTCAACTGCAGTAACACTATTGTAGGACATTGCATCGTTGCCAATGCACTTTAGGAACACACCGTCACCACAACTCGGTTCAAGGATGTCCAAATCCTTACTGCCATTAATTCCCCATTGCAGGATAAATCTGGCTATTGCCGGAGGAGTATAATAAGCACCTCTCAGCTTCTGGTCAGTTGCATTTTCAATCAGCTGCATAGAGTTCTTTTATCTTAGGAATTAATGATACTTCATCATTCGTCATGCCGTAAAGCATGTTGATGACATTCTGCTGCTCGTGTTTGAGTAAATCAAATTGGCGTTGTAATGGTATAAGGCTCCTTCGGTTCTTTGCTGCCTTACTTATCTTATCGCCTAACTCAATGAGCCTCTTTTGACGATCGGCGATATCATCGTGAACATTTCGTTCATTTTGATCAGTAAAGTCAATTTCCCGGATTGGTATTTGTTTCAATACCTTTGTACCACGAGCTATGTAACCACCACGGAATATCTCACCATAGAGAGAAGCAAGCCATTCTCCCTGAATCGACCCCAAGATGGCTTGTATGTAGTAAATTGAATACTGACTATCTGAAGGAACACTAACCAGGCAATAACCAGCTGTACCGCCAGATGATACTAAAGTTCCATTGTTGTCTATGGCATATTTATCAGTCTGAGCCAATACACCTACTATCATCTTTTCTTCTACCTCACACGCTTCCAGACTTTGGTGTCTGCCGTAACGATACCATTCGTCCGCAGTAGTTGGCTTGGGTTGAATATCCCTGGATGCCTTATTCAGTTCAGGCTTTGCAGCCATCAAGAATGTATAGAACAGAGGATAACGTCTTTGGATAATTGTAAGAGGTATCAACTGTAGATGTCCATCATTATCCTTTTTATATGGGAAGAATACACGAGCATTGGGCTTAAATGTACGATAAGTGCTCATTGCATCCGCTCCCTGAGCTGTTTTGAAATAGGGCTTTGTTACTGCTTTTTCTACTTCATATTCGTTGCCGTCAAAAGCTTTAAAGGTGTAGGTGGTTCGCGTTTCTGATATTGGAACAAATACATAAATCTTATTCGCACTTGTCTGGATTCCGTTGAAAATATAATCATCGCCAACAATATCGCCAAGCGATTTAGTATGTGCAGTTACTGCATTTAATAAAGGCAAATGTTCGTCCGTACACAATATCCAAGTATCAGCATTGATTGTGACTGATGGGCGATCGCAGAACTTATAAGCATTGACATTCCTCACTCTCCAACCAATGAAATCGCTTACTTCTGAATATTTGAAATTCTCATGCTTATTCTTTTCCAACACTATAATGCAAGTATAGGTTGACTTGTCTGCAAATACTTGATGAGCACCAAACGAGATCATGGTTTTGAGATAGGCATTATTGGCAATGAGGTTGCGAAGTTCTTTTGCTGCTCCAACCTTCATGAATTTGCTCGGAACTATGTAACCTAAGTAACCATCAGGTTTCAAAAGATTTAAAGCGCGCTCTATGAAAAGGAAGTACTTATCATATTGCTTGTATGCACTCGTATATCTATTCCCTTTTTCGTAAAGAGATTTTTCCTTAGGAGTAAATGCCTTGATATCCTCAGTTTTCATGTATGGAGGATTACCAACGATCAAGTCAAAGGTTCTGTCACCAAAATCAAATGGATTGATTTCGAGAGCATCATCAGCAGGAACGTCAGCTGTACTTAAAAGGCTGTTGCCATAGAAGATATTATTTGAAAGGTCAGGTAATATTGGATGGAATGAAGACAAAGAATTTACGTCCTCACCTTCAAGTAATTTGAGTAACAGTCCAAATTTACATGCTTCAACGGCATTAAAGTCTTTGTCGACGCCATAGATGCAGTTAACCAGCAGATTGCGTTTCACTTCATATGGCAACTTGTAAGTGTCAATACTAGTCTGAACAAGCTTACTACGATCATTTTCAAAATAATAATCCACTAATGAGTCATAGAGCAACTGGTATAGCTCTAACAAGAATGCACCTGAGCCACACGCTATATCTGCACATTTTAGGTTATTGATTTCGTTTGCAGTCTTACCTTGGATGATTTCTGCGGCAGTTTGATGTAATATTTCACGTACTACAAAGTTTGGTGTAGTAACAATATCGCGTTCCGCATTCTCGGGTTTCTTAACAATCTTAAGTTCACCATCTACTGCGGCAAGTTTCTCGGCAAGGAATATTTCATAAATGCGGCCAAGAATATCTGATGAAAGTACAGTAAACGAGTATGGACTTTCAGGGAAATAGAGCTGACGGATTATCATCCAAAACGAAGAGCTGATATTTCCGATTACATCCTCAGAAATAAGTTCCTCAAATAGGCCTGAATTATACTTATTATCTGCCTCCTTAAACTTTACTACGAGTTCTTTATGACTGTTATGGTCAGCAATAGTAAGCAGACGTTGGTAAGTTTCAATATTTCTATCCTCACAAACACGGAGGAAAAGTATCTTATTGATGTAGCTCTGAACTATATCTCCTAGATAATCAATCTCCAAGTCAGGATCATAAGAAAGGATTTGTTGACCAAGCATCAAACGCCATTGGTTTATTTGCTCCAGAAATAGCGAATCCACCGACTGATGTACTACATTCAGTTCAATGTCATCCCAAACTTCTTCAAAGTGTCCTGTATATACGGATTCCTTTCCAACTAATTCAAGGAGTTCTTCTGCTACATTTTCATAGTCAGTATAATGATATGCTTTGATACGAGCTTTGGCCAGAGTATCTCCGTCCTCAACTTTATATGAAGTATCATAGATATATAAGTCTTCAAAGTTAGACAGCACAGAAATCTTAAGGTTAGCCGTATATCCATAACGTCTAACCTGCTTGGCAGGATTATCATCTGTGCTGATATCCACACAAGGTTTCTTTGCCTCTAAAAAGAACTTGCGCTCACCAAAAAGACGAAACGTATAGTCAGGTTTCTTCGAATGAGTGGCGGCATCGGCTTTAAGTGATTCCTCCAAAAGCACCTCACGCTCATTTGTCTTCTTACCTGACATGTTACGAATATCCCAACCAAGAACCTCAAACAAAGGGTCTAGAAACTCATTTCTCACTTGAGTTTCGTTAAATTTCGGGGTTCTGTAGAAATTACGATTCGACTCGTACTTCTCTACAAGGGCATGTATAGTATTCTTTATCTCTTGAATATCCATGTTATTTTTCTTTAGGGAAGATCTCCCCGAATGTTTTGTTGTCGTTATCAATCCATGCAGTTGTTCCTTGCATTGCTGTGGCTGTACAGAAACTAGCTGCACCTGATGGAGAATGTTTCTTGGTTGTTACATTTACGTCCTGTAGCAACGTGAGAAGATCTCCATCATTCTGACATGCTTTCTTATTATTTCGGAAATCCTCGCGCATCACACCGATCTCCTTAGGCATACTTGACTGGTCTCTGGAAAGAATCTTGCTACCTGCTTTCAGGCAGTACTCATCTGTATCAGGATAATAGTGCAACGTAGCGTGAACACCAATTTGATTCATATCCAGATGGAATTCATGATAATTTACAGGCTTAATGATTTCTTTTGGCTTATCGAAAATCTCACAACCATAGAATCGGATAAGAAACAGAATGTCCTCAAAGAAAGCATTCATCTCGTTTTCCTTGTGTGGCGACAATGTTTCCTTCTCAACCTTCTTGGTATTGTCAATCTCATAGTTACCAGCTTCGTTGGCAGCCTTTAACCCAAGATACTCCAAATATTTTACCTCACTCTTGTAAATCTCGTTTGATTTAGAGATAAACACAAGTGCTGTATCCCAGTACTCTTTTTTCTGCTTATGGTCAATTACTCGATGAGTGAAATCATTTGTCTCACCAACATAACCGGTACGCTTCCCGGTATTGGGATGCGTACCGAGGAGTATATAAAACGAGTGCTGTTTCACCCACTTATGCTTGGCACCAACTTCTGCCACCTTATCTTTGGGTAACACGAAGCAAGCACATGATCGTTGAGTACCCATATCAATGATACGCGCACCACTTAATGTGTTATCGAGTAGTTCGGTATATACTGTAAGTATTGCCATAATGTTACAAATTTGCCTGTAAAATTGCAATGGGGCTCTCCCAAATCATAGAATCCCTCTGAAAAATGCAGCTTTTATAGTTTTTTTCTATTTCTGGTAGTTCCTCGAAGCGAACAAGGGCGTCGAGAGGGGTATCAAGTATCTTGGATATCTGCATCAGCATCTCCAGTATTGGTTGTGCTGCATTAGTACACCATTTGCTTACGGTGGCAGGGTCCTTGCCAACCCGCTCAGCAAGCCACTTGTTTGTTTTGCCTTTCTCTACCAAGGCAACCTTGATGCGGTTGATTTTTCGTTCCATACTATAACCATTTTGAACGCTTCAGCTGCAAAATTACTAGTTTTTCCTTGAAATCATGTAAAATATGAATATTCTTGAAAGAATTAGTATATTTTATTGCGTTCTCTTCAATTTTATTGCGAATTTTAATTGTTTCCGTATGAAAAATGGCATTTTTCAACATAGTATACGTACACGTACATAATTGCTGCTAATGAAACTGCAACACTCTATTGCAGTTATCAGGGCAATTATTTAACGTTGATTATTAATAAAACTATGCTCTCAAGAGGTTAAATGTGCTTAATGACAACATTTACTCTTCCAAACTCTGCGTAAACAAACGGTTTCAGTTAGGGGTATTTAGTAAGCTTCATAGGAGATAGTGAAATTCGTAGCCGCTTGATATACAATTAAGATTAACAAAACAGACTATCGCAAAATATCACATTATCGTTCTCATAATCTGGAGGTTCCTGGTTCAAGCCCATAGCACAAAGATCTTTGGTTCGCCTTGAGTTCTATCACGAGTCTCCTCCTTTATCTCTAACCTTGTCTATTATTACCTTTTGGAATGACATGGTATCTGCTGTGACTACACATCATATTCTATTGAATTCCGCCTATAAAAAAAATAAAAATGAACGATAAGAAGAAACACCTAAGGTGGTGCTCCCGCATCGCTGCGCACGAATATATAAGGATTTGTACTACAACTACAAGCGATGAACAATATTTCTTAAATGAAAAAGTCATGATTCTTACCTGTAAATAAAACAAGCTACGCCTTAACCTTAAAAATAAACAGTATATTTTGGTACACCTCCCAGTTTGCATTACCTTTGCACCCAATTATGAATAAAGAGAAGTTTTACGTTGTATGGTCAGGCGTCAATCCGGGCATTTATACTTCCTGGACGGACTGTCAGTTACAAATCAAAGGCTACGAAGGAGCGAAATACAAGTCGTTCGAGACGCGCGAAAAAGCGGAAAAAGCCTTTGGATCTTCTCCGTATGAGTATATCAAACGCTCCTCTCCGGCTGCTCACGCCCAGAAGAAAGATATGAATGCTCCCCTTCCTTCATCTGTCGTAGAGAATAGTCTCGCCGTAGACGCTGCCTGTAGCGGTAATCCCGGAGCTATGGAATATCGCGGTGTACACGTAGCCAGCCGACAAGAAATATTCCATTTCGGACCGGTATATGGCACAAACAACATCGGTGAGTTTCTTGCTATCGTCCACGGACTCGCCCTGTTGAAACAGAAAGGCTTCGATATGCCCATCTACAGCGACAGTGTGAATGCCATCAGCTGGATAAAACAGAAAAAATGCAAGACAAAACTGCCACGTGAACCCAAAACAGAAGAGCTATTCAAGCTGATAGAGCGCGCCGAAAAGTGGCTGCGCGAAAACACCTACACCACCAAAATCATGAAGTGGGAAACTAAACAGTGGGGAGAAATACCTGCCGATTTCGGAAGAAAATAAGCCTTTCCATTCCCCTTTCCTCTATTCATTAAGGTCAACAAAACAAGCTTCGGTATCCGTTCCCAACAGAGGAAACGAGCGTTTCCACGAAGAGATACGAGCATTCCCATTAAGAGAAACGACAGTTCCCATTAAGAGATACGAGCGTTCCCATTAAGGGAAACGATAATTCCCATTAAGGGAAACGTTCGTTTCCAAGTGCAGGAACGCAAGTTCCCTAGCACCAGATAGTCGTAAGACACTGTATTCCAACAAGATGTTAGTTTATATTATAAAGAAAGGAGTAGCCCTAATGTCGTTGCAATCACCTATCGCCCCCCCAAAATAAAGAAAAGTAAAAAAGCCGGTGTAGGCAAACCAATTGCCTACACCTACCTACACCGTTACCTACACCACATAACATACTATGAATGAAAATCTTACCCTCCCGGGTGTAGGTAGTGTAGGTAAAACTGACAAAAACTTATAGTTATATCAGTTCTGTTTAAGACAGAGACTGCATATCATTCAAACGCTTATAGTATCCGTCCTTCTCCAACAAAGCCTCGTGCCTGCCGCGTTCCACAATTTCTCCTTCATAGAGTACGCAGATTTCATCTGCATTTTTAATAGTAGAAAGACGGTGGGCAATAGCAATTGTAGTACGGGTTTTCATCAAACGCTCCAGAGCTTCCTGCACCAGACGTTCGGATTCCGTATCGAGAGCAGAAGTAGCCTCATCAAGAATAAGAATAGGCGGATTCTTCAAAATAGCGCGGGCAATACTGATACGCTGACGCTGTCCTCCGGAAAGCTTGCCACCACGATCACCGATATTTGTGTTGTATCCATGCTCTGTCTCCATAATGAAATCGTGCGCATTGGCAATCTTCGCCGCCTCCATTACCTGCTCCAGTGTGGCGTTTTCCACACCAAATGCTATGTTATTAAAGAATGTATCATTAAACAGGATCGCTTCCTGATTTACATTTCCTATCAGGCCACGCAAATCATGAATACGGAAATTCTTGGTACTAACGCCATCAATCATGATTTCACCGAAATGTATGTCATGGTAACGCGGAAGTAAATCTACCAGCGTAGATTTTCCCGATCCGGACTGCCCAACCAACGCAATCGTCTGCCCCTTCGGAACAACCAGATTGATATGTTTCAGAACTTCCCTCTTCCCATCATAACTGAAAGAAACATCCTTAAACTCGATTTGCCGATTCATGCCATGCAAAGGAAGCGGGTTTACGGGTTCCTTAATAGGATTCTCAGCCTTCAGAATCTTATCCACACGTTCCATGGAGGCCAGACCTTTCGGAATGTTGTATCCTGCTTTTGCAAAATCCTTCAACGGATTTATGATGCTATACAGAATAACCATATAAAAAATGAACGTCGGGGCTTCCAGCGAAGAATGCTCATCACCCAAAATCAACATACCGCCAAACCAAAGCACCAATACAATCAAAAGCGTTCCCAGGAACTCACTCATCGGATGAGCCAACGCCTGACGAACGGCCACTTTATTGGTCGCATCACGCAGTTCATTACTACATCTGGTAAAGCGATCCACCATTTTATCTTCTGCAATAAAGGCTTTAATGATACGCAAGCCACCCAGAGTTTCTTCCAGCTGTGACATGGTGTCACTCCATTTGCCCTGCGCTTCCAAAGACTGGCGTTTCAGCTTCTTGCCGACCTTCCCCATCAACCAGCCCATTCCGGGAAGTACTACGATGGTGAACAGGGTCAACTGCCAACTGGTTATAATCAGTGTTGTAAAATAGAACAGAATCAAAATCGGATTTTTCAGCAACATATCCAACGAACTGGTAATGGAGTTTTCTATTTCTCCCACATCACCACTCATACGGGCAATGATATCTCCTTTCCGTTCCTGAGAGAAAAAACCAAGTGGTAAGTGCATTACTTTCGAATAGACCATGATACGGATATCACGAACAACTCCTGTACGCAAAGGAATCATTACCGCAGAAGAACCGAAGTAGCAGGAAGTTTTCAGCATCGTCATGAGAGCAAGGAAAAGCCCCATAAACAGAAGCGTCATTATCGGGCCATGCACCTCTATCAACCGAGTAACATAGTAATAGAAGTTATTTATTGCTACATCTTTCAAATCATCGCTGCCCCACTCCATATAATGGTATACTTTCTCCCCGCTACCTGTCTTGAACAGGATATTCAGGATTGGAATCAACAAAGTGAATGAGAATACATTGAAAACAGCCGATAAAACATTGAGCACGATTGCCCATCCTATATACTTCTTATACGGCGACACAAAACGTCGCATCAATTGCAGGAATTCCTTCATTGCTTGGGATTTAACGAATTAAGGGTGCAAAGATACAAGAAATATCTTTAAGTTAAAGAAGATATATCCAATATTAACGAGATTTATCCATACAAGCCCCGACAAATAAGTTCTGTAGTTCATTTATATAGCACACGGAGTGATATCGGAAAAATATATTGTATCTTTGCGCCCGGATATAAAACAAACGCTTTATTATGACAAAGATCGATAAGTCCGTACTGACATTCGGAATCACTATTTTCCTGAAATTCATGTTATTCGACATACTATGGTGTATCCCGACTACTTTTGCTTCCCTTTCTACAGTTGAATGTTATACAACAAAACTGATAGCCACACTTATATTACTTATTCCTTACGCCTTCTTCCGTATGTGGAAAACAGAGGCGTTCATCATGTTCCTGCTGGATTTCCTGCTGATAGCCAATCTTATGTACTTCAGAACCTATTATACCGCCATTCCTCTGAACAGCTACGGATTATCAGGAAACTTAGCCGATTTCACCGGAAGCGTTTTCGACTCTCTTCGCTGGTATGATATACTTTTCCCATTATCCACCCTTGCAGCTGCCGTCATTCATCGGCGTACAAAAACCGCACATCAGAAGCGTCCCGCACCGGTGCTTGCTTATTCCGTGGTACTTGCAGTTATCATCTGCATCTTTGGCACAGTGACCCTGATTAAAGGCGGATTTTCAAATGCATACAAGGAATATCGCGACAAAGCATATTTCTGTTCAAGCGGACCTTCTCTCTATACCATTTTCGGTAGCCTTTGCTATGATCTGGTAGGTCAGCAACAAAGGTTAACCCCTGAGCTGGAAGCAAAGATAGAAGAATGGTTAAGTAAAAAGCCCAAACACGAAGTTGCCCTGCCGGACAGTAGTACTAATCGCCGCACCAATTGTATCATCATTCTGGCAGAATCATTGGAGAGCTGGGTATTGGAGAAAGAAGTGGAAGGACAAGAAATCACCCCTTACCTGAACAAACTTCTGAAAGACTCCACCACCATCTATGCCCCACACGTACTGACACAGGTAAAAGGCGGACGCTCCATAGATGCCCAACTCATGCTCTGTACCGGATTGCTGCCCATCAACAGCGGCACATACAGCAGCCAATACCCCAATCATGTCTATCCTTCGTTGCAGAAAGCCATGCACGAAAAGAATCATTCGCGCAACTATCTGCTCACCATAGATAAGATATCCACCTGGAATCAAGGTCCCATAGCCCAAAGTTTCGGTATGGATACCATTATCGCCTATCACGACTTCGAACTGACGGAAGCTTTCGGCACGCACAAACGTACCGGAGACGGCTCATTCTTTGCCCAATGCCAGGAAAAGATAGAAAAAGGGGAGATCTGGAAAGAAGGGGAAAATGCATATATGCAGCTTATTACCTATTCCGGTCATGCTCCATTCATATTACCGGAATATTTGAGAGAGATTTCATTCTCCTCCAACATTCCGGAAAAGATGGGTAATTATATGATCACTGCCCGCTACACGGATAAGGCTATCGGTAAATTCGTGGAGTATCTGAAAACGCTCCCTCAATATAAGGAAACGCTGATTGTAATTACAGGAGATCACGAAGGGTTAGCGTCTTATCGTGCAGAGCTATGCGAAAGTCCCGGTGGCAAAGGTATCGTGTCCGACAAGCAGTTTACTCCTTTCATCGTTGTCAACTCTCCCATAGGTATGCGTTACGATGAAGTGATGGGGCAAATAGATATGTATCCCACCCTGCTGAACCTACTTCAACTTGACGATTATTATTGGACCGGACTGGGAGAAAGTATTCTCAATCCTAAAAAGAAAGGATTCGCCGTAGGTTCACAGATGAACGTGGAAGGGAAAGGGTATAGTCCGGAAGATGTGGAGTTTGCAAAGAAGGCATATGATATTTCGGATGAGATGATACGGTTTAATTATTTCGGAGGAAAGTAAGATAATAAAGAAAGCGTTCCGTGTTTTTAAGAATCTTTGTTTGGAGAAACAGCAGAAAGGGCGTACCTTTGTTTGCATTCAAAGCAAACTTTTAAAAAGGGCATCAGTTATGGAAGAATATATAGCACCCAAAAGGAAACGCATCCCCTACGGCATGATGAACTTCGCCGTGATTCGCCGCGACGATTGTTATTATGTAGACAAGACCCGGTTTATTCCCATAATAGAAAATGCGGATAAGTTTTTCTTCTTCATCCGACCTCGTCGTTTCGGCAAAAGTTTGACAGTAAGCATGCTGCAACACTATTACGATATAGCCGCCAAGGATAAGTTTGATGCTTTGTTTGGCGATCTTTACATCGGGAAATACCCTACGCGTGATCGCAACAGCTATCTGGTGCTCTATCTCAACTTCTCAGGAATTGTTGGTGAACTGCACAATTATCGTAAAGGACTGGATGCACATTGCCAAACTATGTTCGACTACTTTTGCGATATCTATGCCGATTATCTTCCTCAAGGTATCAAGGAAAAACTGGATGAGAAAGAAGGAGCGGTAGAACAATTTGAATATTTGTTTACGGAATGTAACAAAACCAACCAACGAATCTATCTCTTCATCGACGAATACGACCACTTCACCAACGCCATCCTCGCCGATCCCGAAAGCTTGCACCGCTACACCAACGAGACACATGGCGAAGGCTATCTGCGCGCATTCTTCAACAAGGTGAAAGCAGGAACCTATTCCAGCATCGAGCGTTGTTTCATCACAGGCGTCAGTCCCGTTACGATGGACGACCTCACCAGCGGATTCAATATCGGCACTAACTACTCCCTCTCTCCCAAATTCAATGAAATGATAGGATTCACGGAAGAGGAAGTACGGCAAATGCTGACGTATTATTCTACCACCAGCCACTTCAACCACACTGTGGACGAGCTGCTGGATATGATGAAACCGTGGTACGACAACTATTGCTTTGCACAGGGACGTTATGGTGAAACCACCATGTACAACTCTAATATGGTGCTCTATTTTGTAAAAAACTACCTCGATAATGACGGCAAAGCACCGCAGAATATGATAGAGAGCAACATCCGTATCGATTATGAGAAGTTGCGCATGCTCATCCGCAAGGACAAGGAGTTCGCCCACGATGCTTCCATCATCCAGACTTTAGTGAACCAGGGTTATATTACCGGAGACTTAAAAGATAGTTTTCCTGCCACCAATATTACCAACCCGGGCAACTTCGTGAGTCTACTCTATTATTTCGGTATGCTCACCATCAGTGGTACGCATGAAGGTAAAACCAAACTTACCATTCCCAATCAAGTAGTCCGTGAACAACTCTACACCTACCTGCTGAGTACCTATGATGAAGCTGACCTTAATTTCAGCAGTTACGAAAAGAGCGAACTGTCCAGTTCCCTCGCCTATCGGGGAGATTGGCTAGCCTATTTCGGCTACATTGCCGACTGTCTGAAACGTTATGCCTCCCAGCGTGACAAACAGAAAGGAGAATTCTTTGTCCACGGCTTCACTCTTGCCATGACGGCTCAGAATCGTTTCTATCGTCCCATTTCAGAGCAGGATACACAAGCCGGCTATGTCGATATATTTCTCTGCCCATTGCTGGAAATCTATTCCGACATGAAACACAGTTACATTGTAGAACTGAAGTATGCCAAGTATAAAGATCCCGAAAGCCGTGTGGAGGAGTTGCGTCAGGAAGCAATTGCCCAAGCCAACCGCTATGCCGATACGGAAACGGTGAAAAATGCTGTCGGCAACACAAAGCTGCATAAAATTGTAGTGGTGTATAAAGGGATGGATATGCCTGTATGTGAAGAGGTATAATCAATATAGAAAACCAACAATCCAGATTGGCAATTTATGCCGATAAGGGGTTTCTATATCATCTGCCAATATGAAAGTCCTTGCATCTCATAGGAAATACAACACTTGGATAAGTCGGCAACCGCATTCAGTATATTAAATAAAGAAGATGTACTAAATACAACTCGCAAATCAGGATACATATCATAAATCTCCTTTATTTCTTTGCTCCATTCTTATATTATAAATTCAGACTACAATTATAAGCATTTGCTGTTTGCAAACAGCAAAAAAGGAAGAATTTTGCTGTTTACAGACAGCACTTACCATTATTCCTCCTGCATAGCCTCAATTAAATCTATGGCTTTCTGAATATCAACAATACCACAACCATAAGGCAGTTCCGGAACATCATATCTATTTGCTGACTTTTTCAAAATTTCCAATAATTCTTGATTAGTCAGCCAAGGGTAAGCTTGCCATAAACAGGCTGCCAACCCACATAGGATAGGGCTTGCATAGGATGTTCCATTTCTAAAATCAATCCTCCCCTCAATATCAATTGTACATGCCGAAGTTCCAAGAGCTACAACATCAGGCTTCATCCTTCCATCAACAGTCATACCATACGCCGTAAAATCGCCTATCCCACCAGTAGTGGTAACGGAGCCTACCGCCAATACATTAGGAGAGTCTGCCGGAGTCCCAACCCAACTCCCATCATTACCAGCACAACATGCAATAAAAATCCCTTTATTTGCAGCAACATTAGCCGCTCGTGTTGGCAATGCAGTTTTTCCATCCATCTCTTCATACTCGTGCGAAGGAAAAGGCCATCTATTCCCAGTATAATACAATGAAGTATTCACTACATCTGCCCCTACACTATCGGCATACTCTATGGCAGCTACCCAATAATCCTCTTCTACCGGATATTCACCGGACAAATCCTCCGAACGTAGAAGCCAATAATTAGCTTCCGGCGCAGTTCCGATATAATATCCCGGCTTATCGGTCGCCATACAAGCCGTGACCCAAATACCATGCTCATCGCTATTATAAGGGTTCGAGTCTTCATATACAAAAGACTTGGCACCTTGAATATGCATAGTATTTAAAGTAGGATTATTAAGCAAATCCATAAATCCTGCATCAATGACTGCAATATCAATACCCTCTCCTTTGAATCCACGTTCATGCAATATTTGCCCATTATGAAGAATTATATTTCTCCACGCTTCTCCATAACCTTCTGAAGAATAACCTGACATATTTCCTCCTGTTGAAGAGCTAACCGAAGAAATTATTCGTTTCTGTTTTTCCGTTTCACCTCGCCATACTTTCACGATATCTTCAACAAATGGTAACTTTTTATATTTGTCAATCTGTTTTTCGTCTTCACATTGCACACAAACAGTTTTCAACCATTTACTTTGGCAAACTATTTTTCCTCCAACCTGTTCTATTTGTTTCAGATAATCTTTAGATATGGGTAGATCTGAATCATCTATAGCAATATTTCTTTTTCGCCGCCTTTCAATTGCTTTAGCCGATAAAAACTTTTCTGGCTGATTTAATGAATAGTCAGTACTGCCTTTATCTTTAAGAATCAGGCGAAATTTATAATTATACTCTTGATACACTGTAATCGGACATATAGCATGAAAACCCTGCACTACAGCTTCAACTTGTAATCCTGAAATAAACTCATTTTGGAAAATAGCCGTTACTTTACCATCCTCATCTACATTAACCAAATTACTATTTGATTCCCAACGCACTTTACTTCCGTCCAATGGAATCCCATTCAATTTAGCTACCAACTGACATGATTCTCCTACAGCCAATACAACTGATGCAGGCTCAATAGTCAACTCGTCTGTTACAGGAGGTTCTTCTACTACAGCACCTTTCTGACAAGCCGTTAAAAATAAAACGGTACAAATAATATATAAAAATAATCTGAACAGCATCATAGATAATACTTAATTAATTTCTATCGTTACATTTATCAGAAGCAAAGTTATTGAATTTTATTATCTTAATAGACGATCCGTACAAAGAATTTGCAAAGTAATAAGAGAACGGATAAACTGTATTGGAATTAAAAATAAACTTATTCCGCAAAAACATAATTCTAAAAGTGGATGTTGTTTTATCTTTTTTTTTCAAAAACGTACCACAATATTTATAGTAATCTAGTTTTCAATCAATTGAATAACCAACTATAAATTATTATTAAAGAAAATCCAAACAGGTTCTTAGAAATATTTTTTATTCTAATGGCAACACATAACATTCAATAGACTCAAATTTATAACTTTCGTAATATCCGAGAATAGTAGTATAAAAATGATCCACCCCATTAAAATATCTATATAAAGCGATAGCTTCCGGATGCGGCTTAGTATATACATATCCTAATGGTCCCTCAAAACTATATCCAGATATGCCACCAGGATAATAATCTGTTGAGTAAAAATGATCTCCCCCATTCCAATACTGATAAAGAGGCACAGTCTCTAGCACCTGTTCTGTATATATACTAAAAACAGGGGCTTCATATATAAGATCACCTGAACCATAAGATGGGCTATAGAATGTGCAATAGTAATGCTCTTTGCCATTATAGCTTTGATAAACAAATGATGTATTCAATATTTCTATCTTTTTACTATCAATATACCTAAATACAGCCTCCTTTATTTCCTGCTTCTTTATAGGATCAGAAATTAGATCATAAATAGGATACGTAGCATTCCAGTTGACATCAAATAATCTAGAATGCTGGTCATCAACCGATTCTGTCCATGCTCCCAAATTAATTGTAAAAGTTGGTCCTTGTTCGGGTACAAGCGTAATAGTAGTACCAGAAGTAGAACCACCAAGAGCTTTAATATAGCATTCCCAATTAGAATTTTTCTTATTGCGTTCCTCTACTTCCGTTTTGCTCCATGAACCGTGAGCATCAAGTCCAATATTACTTAGATTATATTTTGCCCCAGCACTGACAATCTCTGTCTTTTCCGTACTACTATTCTCTTCTATTATAGCTGATTTATAATATGCAGTATATTTCCCTCCAACTATTATATTAGTCAGAACATGCGTTCCATACATTTCCACAATTCGATCCGCAGAATACTTATTTAAATCTTCAACAAAAGAAGACAACAAATATTTAGATAAGGTTTCAATATCTGTATTCAGCAAATATCTTCTTTGCTTTTTAAAAACCTCCGCTCTAGCAAATGAGTATTTTGAAGAATAAGAATATTTTGAACTTGTTTTGAATCCCGTCGTTATAGTCCCTGAGAAAAAGCCTTCTTTATCTTTTTTCTCAGGTAAAGAACCTACAGAACCACTAAAATTCGTATCGGTTATTATCTGAGATAAAAAAGATTGCGCATCTGCTCCTGCAAAACATCTTTGATCAATTACCCCTGAAAATTGCTTATCAAATCTATTAGGATTTGCTTTCACAAATGCTTCCACATCTAAGATTTTCAACCTTGTTGAATTCTCGCCCATGTATTCATCGGTTATATCATAGCCATAACCTAATACATCATACACTCCATCTCCAGCACTCCTTGTTGCTAGATTTGATACTGAAGGTTCAACATTTGGTAAATTTTCTATTTCTGAACAAGAATAGAAAAGAGGCAAAAAGCCCAGTAAATAATAAGATTTCTTCATAATAGTAATATTAAAAGATTAACAATCACCAAAAGTAAGAAAAATTATCATTTCATTCAACTTAAAAGAGCATGTTTATAAACATGGCAATCATATATAGAATTTGAATCAACTTGCCTTATGAAACCTTAAGACTAAGCATAGACACAGTACATTTTTAAACAACAACATAAACAACAAGCTAAGCAAGACATAAAAACAACATTATTTTTCACATCTTACATTTTCAGCAACTCAACTAAAACCTTTCTAAAACCAATAAAAAGTTTACACAAGTTTATAATACTTATGCCCTTTTATTTTCCATTTAACCAAAAAGCAAAAATAATACTTGTCCCAAAGAGCATGTAACATATCTCTAAAAGAGAGTGGGTTCTTTTTTATCTTTCTCAAATAACGATAATAATTTATTCGAAAAGGGTGTCGACAAGAAGCTTCCCAAGGTTTTGGCTTCCAAGTAAAATGAAGAATTTTTGGATGCCTCAAAATAAATCTTAGGTCACGATCAAAACCAAACTTCTTGATTATTCCATAATAATAGAAAATGAATTCGACATTCCAGGCTAAAGAGATATGTACAGCCTTGTCATGAAAAAAAGCATTTAACACATCTTGATCATGAGCTCTAAGTTTATTAAAATTATGTTCAATGTACTCTATAAAAGCTTGGGTCATATTATGCGTACGCCAATAATCCAAATTCAACAATAATACACCTGCATTAAAATATCCATATTTAGAGTCGTAATCCAGTCTTTCATACACATCTTCAGCACAACATCCTCTTTCTTCAAAGGCCGCTACAACAAAATTGTCCTCTAAAGGTGTTTCCCAAAGTTCTTTTATAGATTGATTGACAATGATATCACAATCCAGATATAGAACTTTATTCACGTTTCTCGGAAGAAGATCCGCCATAAACAATCTATTATAAGTAGCAATAGACAAATGATCTGTTGACTTTATAGGACACCTTTCCAAAAACTCGGAATCAACCAGACAATAAAAGAAGTGTCCATTATATGAATGAACAATCTTTTGAACAAAATCTAAATCATCCGCATTCAATCCCTCAGTGAGTAAATAAACTGCATGTTCTTCTCCAGGATTATTCTCAAAAAACGAAATCAACATCACACTGCAATGTTGAACATAACCACTATCAGCGGCACAAACAATATTCATATTTCTACATTAATATCCTGCAAATATAATATTTACGTTTCTCAAAAATGAATATCTCTTATCTTTTTTAAAAACTCTCTTTATCAACATAGATTTAGGTCATAATTACACTATTATCATTTGATATTTTTATACCTTTGCTCTTCGAATACAATAAGATATAGACTTCAGCTTTATCTAAATAAAAATATTCTAAAAAAACGAATTGATCCATGAGACTCAAAATATTCAGAAGAAACAAGAAACGTCACATTCTCTACTCCCTATTTAATAGAAAATGGGTATATATTTCATATATTCCTGATGTATACTACAATAAAAAGAATATAAAATACATGCTATCCCATCAAAATAAAAGAGAAGCGCTAGTTATTGGTAATATATTTTACAGTTTAGGATATAATGTTAAGATTGCACTTTTCAATGCCCCTGAAGAATGCGATACTCGAAAGTATGATATCATATTTGGTCTAGAACCAAACTTCGTAACCATGAGTCAAAGAAATCCCCAAGCCCTTAAAATATACTATGCAACAGGAGCTTATTGGAAACATCAACTCACAATGGTAAAAGACAGAACAGACCTATTTAATACAAAACATGGAACGGATTTACCATATTCGCGTTTAGTAGATGCACATAACAGTTGTGAGATAGCAGACATCATTTTTCAAATAGGAAGTTCATTTACTATTCAAACGTATCCTCCTAAATTACAGAACAAAATTAATATAATTAATCAGTCTAGTAATTTTGTTCAAGAATGCGACCTAAAACATAAATTGCAAAGTGTCTCAATGAAGGATTTCATGTGGTTTGGATCCAGTGGAAGTATTTTAAAAGGTTTAGATTTAGTTTTAGAATATTTCATAGAGAACCCTCAATACAATTTACATGTAGTCGGCCCACTTGACGAGGAATTCATTAGGTTCTATCAAAAGCAAATAGAAAAACACACCAATATAGCATTTTACAATTTTCTCGATACCAGTTCCAAAGAATTCATGAACTTAGCCTATCTTTGTGCATTCAACATCTTTCCGTCTGGTAGTGAAGGTTGCCCTGGCTCTGTCATAACCCTAATGCAAATGGGCGTCATTCCTATCACATCTCAATGGGGAGCAATAGACCAAATAGAACATTACGGATATCTGTTGCCTGAGTTATCTGTTGAAGCCATAAGCAAGGCCATTAAATGGGGAGTTACACTCCCTCAAGAAGAGTTCCATAAAATTATAGAGGAAAATATATCATATTCAAAAAACACTTGGAATTTAAAACGATTTGAGAATGAATTCCGCTCTTTATTACTAACATTTATAGAAAAAAGTAGTCCAAAAATATGAATCAACCATATATATTGTACGATTCTCTCATATTTGACTTACAAAAGTTTGGAGGCATCTCACGATACTTCTGTGAGATAATCTCTAGATTAAAGATCAAGTATGATATTTCATTACGCTATACAGAAAACCATTACTTAGTACAAAGCAAGATATGTAAGCATTACTTATATATCCCAGATTTTCTATTTAAATTTTTTAGATATAAGTTCTATCGTAAGAATCAAAAATTAACAAAAAAAGCACTATTGAGTTCATCCCCATATATCTTCCACCCAACTTATTATGATCTTACTTTCCTTAAGTACATAGGTAATAATCCTTTTGTTATTACTGTACACGATATGACGTACGAACGACTCCCTGAATATTTCAGTGGCGCTGAAGGTACCATACAACTAAAAAGAGAAATTATCACTAAGGCAAATAGAATCATTGCAATTAGCGAAAATACCAAGAAAGATATTGTAGAAATACTTAATATAGCTCCTAGTAAAATTGATGTTATTTATCATGGAACCAGCATGCAGCCTCTATTAGGAAGACAAAAGCTTTCATTGCCAAATAAATACCTTCTTTTTGTTGGTGATAGAACTAGTTATAAAAACTTTCAACGGCTCTTGGAAGCATTTGCAAATATTCATAAAAGCATGAAAGACTTATATTTAATTTGCACAGGAAAACCCTTCTCTCCAGAGGAGTTACAACAAATTCACAAGCTACATGTAGAGGGTCAAACATTACAATTTTCCGTCAATGATGAAGAATTAAGTGAACTATATAGTCGAGCATTATTATTTGTATATCCCTCATTATATGAAGGATTTGGTATTCCTATTTTAGAGGCATACGCTTGCAATTGCCCTGTAGCATTAAGCAATACCAGTTGTTTTCCTGAGATTGCAGGTAATGCAGGTGCCTACTTTAATCCATATTCAGTAGAAGCAATAACAGACACCATCACGACCGTTATAAATAATAAAGAAGAACGATTAAGATTGATTATTGCAGGCAAAAAACGTCTTAAACTATATTCTTGGGAAAAAGCTGCAAAAAAAACAGAAATGGTCTATCAAAAAGTTCTAAATGATTTTCTAAAATAAACTATAATCAGCATAAAAATGAGAACACCAACCCTCAGTATTATTACAGTCAATTTCAACAACAGAAATGGCTTAGAAAGAACAATACAAAGTATCAAATCTCAAACATATACAGATTACGAGCATATAATTATAGATGCAAACTCAACTGATGGAAGTAGAGAAATCATTCTTGAATATTCTCAAAACACCTCTCATTTAAAATATTGGGTATCAGAACCAGATGAAGGGATTTATGACGGTATGAATAAGGGAATAAATCATGCCCAAGGAGAATATATATACCTCTTAAATTCAGGTGATATACTTTCTAATCCCACTGTGCTATCTTCCATTTCATTTGACGGCACAAAATATATATGCGGCAATATGAGAATTATCCATTCAGAAACTCAAGATGAAGAAGTCGTGCCTCCAAATGAAATAGATGGACTATTCTTATTCAGAAGTTACCTACCTCATCCTGCATCCTTCATTCATCATTCACTATTTAACAAACAAAAATACAACACTAATTACAAAATTATATCCGACTGGATACATATGATGGAGAACATTGTATTAAAAGGATGCAGCTATAAGCACATCAACTTACTAATTTCAGATTTTGATATCACAGGAATCAGCTCCAATAACAGAGAATTAGGGTTATCAGAACGAAGTAAATGGATAAAAGACAATATCCCCACTTTAATTTACGATGCACTTATGGAACTAGATAAAATCAGAAGTTCTGAAATCGAAAGTATTATTCCCATAGTTATGCAAAAAAAAAGACATTCTCAGAAACGAATAAAGAAACTTATTTTACTATTTTCTAAATTCTTCAAATAAGAAGTACTAAAAGCATTCTCAATGTTTCAAACAAAACATTTGCATATAATAAGAATTTTATCGAATATTGCATATAATAAGAGAAAAAATGAGTACTAATATACTTTTTATATTCAATATCTTCCCTGGTGTTGGAGGTTTAGAAACCGTTTCAAACAACATCATTGATTATATAGGCAAAGATTTTACTATTTATACATTGTCTTTCAATGCAATAAGCAATACCCCTACATCACCTGCTATCGCGGAAATATTTCAATTTAAAACAGACAATGAAAAAGAAAACATCCAAATATTCAATCGAATTATTGAAGAAAAAAATATTACTCATATCATCAACCAAGGCATCTATCCACATATAACCAACATTATATTCAATCCCAACAGAAAGAAAGATGTAAAAATAATCTCCGTTTTACATGGTATGCCCAAATATGAAAATTCACAATACTGGCAATTACCGCATATCCTTAAAGCCAATAAGCTGAAACAAATAAAAAGAAGATTCTTATTTCACATTGGATTGAATTACAAATATAAACGATATACCAAGTCATTCTCTGACTCATATCGTAAAGCATGCATCAACGGTGATCAAATCATCGTATTATGCAATGAATACATCAAGCCATTCATTAATGAATACCATCTGAAAAAGTACCAAGAGAAAGTTATTGCAATAGAAAATCCATTATCACCACCCTTTTCAGAACAAAAAAGTATTGAATGGGTACAAAAGAAAAATCAAGTAATTTTTGTAGGCCGTTTATCCGAAGAAAAACAAATACATATCATTCTTGATATATGGGAGAAAATAGGAAAAACAACAAACTGGAATCTAGTTATCATCGGTGATGGTTGTATCCGCCAAAAATTAGAGCAAACTGTCAGAGATAAACAGATACAAAGAGTTAGTTTTACCGGCCAAATCAATCACCCAGAAGAATACTATAAGTCTGCAAAAATCATTCTCCTAACTTCAAGCTTCGAAGGATTTCCAATGTGTCTAATTGAAGCTTTAAGATTTGGAGTCATACCATTAACTTTTGATATAAGTGCAGGAGTTCGCTCAATAGTATCAAATTCTGGTGGTATTATTATAGAAAATAGAAATTCGAACGAAATGCTTCTTAAGCTACAAGAGTTAATGAATAATAAATATCTACATTTACTTAGCGAAAAAGCTAGGCTCAAATCCAATAGATACACATTGAATAGAATTGGTGAACAATGGATAAACTTATTAAGAAGATAAATTAAATGAGAAGAAAGCTTATACGAAAATATAAAAGGTTCAAGAAGTGGGTAATTCCTGAATTAAAAAGACGCTTTAGCAAAACAGAAGAAGTGCCTTATAAAAGTGTCCCAATCGTAATTAACAACTTTAATCGCGTAAATACACTAATGACATTGATTCATGGATTAGAAATCCGGGGATATAATAACATATACATTATTGACAATAACTCCACTTATCCCCCATTACTAGCGTATTACAAAGATTGCCCTTATCCTATATACATGTTAAACAAAAATATTGGCCATTTAGCTATATGGGAAACTGGCATTTATAAACAGTTTACCGAATCATATTTTGCATACACAGATTCAGACTTAGAAATTCATCCAGATTGTCCAGACGACTTTATGGAGAAATTCATTCTCTTACTCAAAAAATATCCCAAAGCACTAAAAGTTGGGTTCTCTATTTGCATTAATGATTTACCAAATTGCTATATCAACAAAGAACAAGTTCAAAAATGGGAAAGCCAATTTTGGAAGAAAGAAATAGAACCTAATATTTTCAAGGCACCTATAGATACTACCTTCGCGGTATATAAGCCTTACTTTAAAGGAGAAATAATAGATATTCAACATCTATACTTACGCACAGGTTTTCCTTATACTGTAAAACATCTACCTTGGTATATAGATAATAACAATCTTTCAGAAGAAGAGAAATATTATATTACTCACTTAAAAACATCTACACATTGGTCTGAACAAAATAAATAACAATAGTTTCCCTGTGAGATTTGCTTTTGGGTCTCACTCCCTAAAAGAAAAGTTTTTTTAGTATATATCTTTCAAAAGATCCATATGCCATGTATTTTTCCTTTATAAAATGAAATTCCATAGCCCTTATAGCCTTTTATATAGATTTACAAAAGACTCGACTTAATATATTTATATAGATTAGATAAACAATGTCCAATATGCTTCAAAGAAAAGGAACAAAAGAAGAATTCCTTCAATATCATTTTTTTTTCTTTAGAATCAGTTTTTAATATATCGCGTACAAATATATTAAAAAAACGTTCTTCAAGTTTTTTTTCTTCCTTTTTAGTAAGAGTTAGCCCTCCCACCTTTATAGGAAGAAATTTACTCCATTTCAGTCTATGTAACTGTATAGTCTCTTTAAACCAATCTAAATTAAAGCTCCCTAATGATAAATGCTCAATAAGTACTTTATTTGAGCAACAGATATAATTCCGGAATTGCTTACTTACTGCTATTTGCAATGAAAAATCCAAGTCATAGCAATGGAAACCTGTCAAAATCTCCTCATCAAAAGGATAAATTGCCCATACCTCTTTACGCACAAACATACCTAACCCATCTAAAACAACAACTTCTTCAAATGGACATTCCAAATAAGCATTTTGAACATTAAAAATCGTATGTTTATCTGTCCGCTGATATAAATAGGAACATATCCATTTAGAAGATTGTCCCCATCCTGAATAACACTTAAGTTTCACTTTACTACCAGTAAAGCCTATAACACCACAATCTGGCTCTTGCAATTTATTTTCTATAAATTCCCCCCAATTATCCGAATGGAATTTCACATCCTCATGCACAAAAAACAAATAAGGATATTTAGCAGCATGTGCTCCATAGTTATAAGCCTTGGCTATAGGCCATTTATTTTCCCTATTATCTATTATAATAAATTCATGTTCAACTCCTATAGACTGTTGAATATTGCGTTTTACAGCCTGTAAACGTTCGGGAGAAATCGAGCAAATAATAATCGACAGCATTATTCTATATCTATATTAATCATAAATTTAGTGACTCAAATAAATTAACCCACTGTTTTCCAATCTTGTCTAAAGAATAGGCGTGAGATTTCAGAATTACATTATGCCTCATTTTATCTAACAACTCAGGAGAAATTAGTAATTGATAAAGTGCATCAGCAAACTCGCGCATATCAAATGGAGAAATCAAGATTCCATTTATCCCAGAAGGCGACAACATTTCTTCTATACCAGCACAACAATTAAATGCAATGGGAACCACTCCATTAGCTTGTGCCTCACTTAAGCAAAGAGGCCATCCTTCAAAGGTTGATGTTAAACAAAAAACAGATGCATCATCATAATATGGTTGTACATTTGAAGTTCCTCCAGCAAAAACAACACGCTTTAATCCCATATGTACAGATTGTTTTTGTAAGTTCTCTTTTTCCTGCCCACCTCCAACAAGAATAAGTTCCCAATCAGGAACCCTTTCACAAATCATTCCCCATATATCAAGCAAGCGATCTACCCGTTTATTCTCATAAGTCATATTACCTACAAAAACGATTTGCTTCTTCTTTCTATCTAAATTTAGATCTTCAATTATACGTTCCGAATTATGAATTACACTTATCTTATTCTGTTTTGGCAACTTAAGGATTTGTTCTAATTCAGTTTTATAACCATCACATAAAACTACATAGGCATCAACTGAATCGTAAACATCTCTATATTGCTTCGTGTAAAATTTATCATAACTTTTTAACCATACAAATTTAGGGTAAGCTATTAAATACCATTCCAACATCTTCAAAATAGAGCCTTGTGTACGTTTTCGACGTTCTCGCTTAGCTACGATTTCCCATAATGGAATATTATGAAGTATATATACGAATTTACATTGCACTTGTTTCTGTACAAATCCTAGATAATTCCAAAGAAAGCCAGGCAAAACAAATATATCAATAGACAAAGATCGAATTACATCAATGATTGCCTCCGCATTCCTTTGAGTATTCACTTTCTTATCGGGCAACTCTAATAAAGTCACTTCTGGTGACGGTCCCTCTTTTTTCCAACACGTAACAACATAAACTTCATATCCATAACTCTGAATACCTCTCGCTATATCCCTCGTTACACGTTCTCCACCACCACTGGGGAATTCTGCATGAAAAAATAGAATTCGACCTTTTTTTTTATCCATATATTACTTTGTTAAAAAGTTCCACAATTACCCAATTTTTTCTATAGCTTGTCTTAATCTTCCCATTATAATGTTCCAATCATACTCTTTGGCCACATATCTCTTTCCCTTCTCTCCCATTTGCAACCGTAACTCATCAGAGGTCTCCATATTATGCAACTTAGAAATAAAGTCTTTCTCACCAGTATAATATAGAGCGCCTCCTTCACTCTTTTGACAATGCTCCTTCAAAACAGCACATTTTCCATTCACCAACATAGCTTTTCCCCTTGACATTCCCTCTAATAGTATTAAAGATAGACTTTCAAACTTCGATGGATTAACAAAAACCTTAGCATGCTGGATTATAGTATACTTTTCGTTTTCACTAACAAATCCTGTATAAATAATATCAGGATGTTGTATAGGCTTAGAAAAAAGTCCTCCTACAAGTACCAGTTTCAAATCAGATTGCTTGTATCTCTTTTTATAGTTTAAATAATATTGAACAATATGATTCAACTTACCTCTATCAATTCTTCCTACAAATAAAAGATAGGCTTCCGGTAGATTATATTTTCCTTTAGTTACATTCCAGTCAGCATCTTTTGTACTCTCAATTCCAACACTAATAATTCCATGATCAGATATTTTTTTTCCAAAAATACGTTCCGCAAGTTTTTGTTCTGCTGCCGTATTAAATCCAATATATGCAACTTTCGTAAACACCTCTGTATAAATGGAGCGAAAAGTTGAACTCTCATAATGCATTGTAGGAATAAGAATCGTTCTTTCAGGAGCATACAAAGAAATATAATACGCCAATGGATATGATATATTAATTGGAATAATAGCTTTAAAATATTCTTTATTCTCTTGCACGTACGAAAGCAATTGAGGAGAATAAAAAACATAACTTTGCATAACTTTTTGCTCTAATTTGTGCATATAAGTCCAAACAGGCCAAATAGAAGCCAATGATCGTAAAATCCCTAATTGAAAAAGAAATTTCCGAATTCTTCTAACCCATTTTGATTTTCTCACATAATATTTATGCAATTCCTGTTGAATCGGTTGAGCCTCAAAACGTCTAACAGTAACGCCATTCTCCTCTTCAACACCTACAGGAAGACCATTTCCTCCACACACGTAATTCTCCACGCAAGTAGTCAGAACCTCTACTTCGTAATCGACAGTAAGCCTTTCGGCCAACATCCGACAGTGTTGCTCTGCCCCTCCTCTGGCTTGCTTTCCATATCCGGTAACAACAAAAGCCACTTTCTCTTTCATAACACTTGGACTTCTCTCCGATCCTTCACGATCCCATTCTCACACCATATCGTCTTCTCCTCAATAACTTGTCTCAATACCTGTTCGTGATATTCCAAATTCTCCCGCGAAGCAAATTTATGATAAAGATGAAATTGTACTCCTCCCATCTTCAATTGTTTCTTTTGGATACCTGCATGGATAAGCCGATAGGAAATTTCCACATCTTCCTGCCCCCACATCTCCAAAGACTCATTATAACCATTAACGCGCAATAAATCTTCTTTCCAGAAAGCCATATTACACCCCCGGATTCTTAACATACTACGCTTGGCATAACGATTTGCCAAATACAAACGTAAAGTGTGTGAACGAAAAGCGTTCAACAAAAAGCTAAGGTCTTGTTTAAAAAGTGCAGGATGAGTTTCCACCCCTCTAAGTAACCGGGCAGTAGCCATTCTCCCCAAAAGCACCCGACTGCCACATACAAAATATCCCTTCTCCGCCAATTCCAGATGGTCAGCGATAAAGTGCCTATCCAAAAGGATATCACCATCAATCTGGATAATATAATCCCCTTTCGCCCTTTCAATGGAGCGATTACGGATAGCGGAAAGACGGAAACCTTTGTCCTCGTGCCATACATGCACAATAGGAATATCGGTCTTTGCCCGCATCTTATCAATCAGCTGCTTGGTGTCGTCACGTGAGCCATCATCTGCAATCAGAATCTCACAAGGCTTCACGGTCTGAGCGAAAGCGCTGTACAGACATAGGGACAAGGCCTCTTTCCAATTATATGTAGATATCATTAATGAGACTAACATGTATCAATTCTTTAATTCAACTTCATTTTTTCTGATCTTCCGGCCAATTATAATCTAATTCAGCCTCACGTTGTAGCGCTGCCCTGATAATCTCACTTGTACTCTCTATTATTTTCTTCTTAATACCTGTAGTGCTTACATCGGGAGTATAAGGAAAATAGACCACTTCCTTACCGGGCTGTTGCTTCATCCACTCAAGCCCCTCCAGATACTTATTTATCCAATCATCCCCAATGGTTACTATATCAATATCTTCTCTCTGTAATTGCGCCACCTCAGTAAGCTTCACTTGCTTCACAGCTTTAGTCACACACTTCAAAGACGAGATAATCCGGAAACGTTGTTCAAAAGGAATAATAGGCGGCATTCCTTTGTAATGCTGTATCAGCTCATCTGTGCTTACGCCGACTATAAGTTCATCGCCCAATGCCGCCGAACGTTCCAATATGTTCAGATGCCCGATATGAAACAGGTCAAAACTACCGGATGTGAATACTCTGATTTTCTTTTTTTCCATGCTATATAGATTTATCGGTATTCTATTTCTTTAATTCTCTTTGCCAGATCATCCAGATCCTCTTCACTTTGAACTCCCAAATGAGAAACCCTGAAATAACAAGGAGTGCCACCCGGCATAATGAATATGTCTTGCTTCAACAATTCATTAAAGAGAATATCCCCATTCCGACGGACAAAGAACCCCGTAATGCAATTGGATGGTACTTCCGCCGGAACTTCCCAACCATTCTGTCTGCACAGCTCACGAAAATACAGTGCTTTAGCACGCACGGAAGCAATGATTTTGTCAACCCCAAGGAGTACATTCTCCTTTAAACGGGCATGCAATTGCATAAACAAACTGGTGGCCGGACTGTAAGGTGTCTGACCGCGTTCCAGATTCTTCAGATTCTCAGCAAAATCAAAATAATAAGATTTATGCAAAAAATCAGTCTGTAGGATTCTAGGCGAAAGAAACAGAAACGACAAACCCGGGGCTATATTCAGCCCCTTCTGACTACTGGTAATACAGATGTCAATATTCAACTCTTCCATATCCAAATCATCGGACAAGAAAGAACTAATAGCATCAACAACCAGCGAAACATTATGTTTCCTGCAAATAGCAGAAATTTTCTTTAAATCAAACAGTTGACCGGTAGAGGTTTCATGATGTTGACATAAAAACACATCCGGACGCGAAGCAGCCACAGCATTTTCCAGCCGGGCATAATCAATATCACGAGCAAAAGGAACTTCAAAAACTTCATTCTGAACCTGATAGTACTCGCAGAGACTCTTCCAGCGGTAGCCGAATGAACCGCCGGCTATAATAAAAGCTTTCTTTTTCAGGGAAACATAATTGGTAACCACAGCATCCATCGCACCGGTTCCTGAAGCTGTATAGAAGATAACACGCCCGCCTGGACAATGTATCAGCTCCAGCAACATACGCTCTGAGTCCTTCACAATTTCAGAAAACAAAGCAGTGCGCATATACGGAAAAGGTTCTCCTGCGATTCGAAGAATCCGCTCTTCTATATTTCCCGGAAAAACATAAGATTTCATATTCCTGCTTTTTAATAATTCTACATTACTTTTCATCACTTCTTTATCCTTCCGAACGTCTTTATACTCGTATATTTTCTCCAGAGGTTCAACTTCCGTTCTCTCGGAACACCATGACGGCGAATATAATCTTCAGCCGCTTCCAGCATTCGCCTGGCTACATTTCCATCCAGATACGGATCGTAGTTATCAACCACCCATCGTCTTTTCGCAATAGCGCTTTCATCATGCTGCACACTTTCAAAGGCGTCCACCAATTGGGATGTATCCGTTATGTCAGTCCAGTAAATGTCCTTCGCTATGGTGCGATAAGTAATTACCGGACGTCCCAGAAGCAAGAATTCATATACCGTTGAGGAAGTGTCACTTATCATGACATCGGACATTAACTGATACTTCGTAACATTAAAGCCGTCTTCCCATATAATGTGTTCTTCTTGTTCCGCCAGTTGTTTATATTCATCCATCCACTCTTTTTTAGTCAACGGATGCAACTTCAATAACAGAACGACATCCTTCATCTTTACTAAATGCAGCAAAGCCTCTTTTAATGCAGGAAGAGATGTTAAACTTGGTGAAAAAGTAGGCGCATATAATACAATTTGACTTTTTCCATGCAGTTTCAACAGTTCTTCACGTTCCCGGTCAAAATCATGCCAATGATTTTTTATCCAATCTTGTTTGGGCCAACCGGTCTCCACGACCTCAAAATCTTTATATTCGGCAGCTAATTCCTTAAACTTTTTCGTAAAAAAAGGACCTTGGGTGAAATAGGTGTCAAAATAGCGACGGATGATCCAATGATCTTTCTTTTCCGCCGCATAGCCATGAAAAACCTGTATCTTCACACCCGGTAAATAATAGGGAACAATATTACCCGGCACAAATATAGCTTCCGGAGAAAAATCATAAACCTCCTGCATCGAATGTGTATAAACAACTTTTCCATCCAGTGGAAAAACCGGGATCTTCGGAAGATGCACATACCACAAGATATGATTCGCCTCCGACTTTACCGCTTCCTGATATATAGGCAATAATATATCAACAGCATACTTATTTTCACAGAATAAGACAATACGCATACTTCTCTCTATAGCTCCAGTTTATACTTCACTTGATGTTTCTTTGCAAAATAAATCCAGAACTTCTTCCGGTGTGCAAGCACTTTATCAACGCAGTATCGTTCATCAGCATTGCGTGCCCGTGCATATTCTCTGGCAAGTAATTCAAAAAAGGCTTTCTGTCCCCATAAACGGGCAAAATTGGCACACCCCATATCAATACTGATCTTGCCGAAGCTCATGCGGTTGATATCCACTAACATAAAATGATACTCACCGTCTATCTTATCGAACAGGATATTTCCGGGAGAATAATCCCGATGCATAATATCAGATTCATGCAGGCGAGCCGTATAACGGGCAAAGGCTATAACAACATCCCGGCAATCGTTAACATCGGCATTGCCGAATTCATAAAAGTTTCTTCGATAGGAAGATTGAAGACTGATAAAATAAGAGTATTTGATCAAACCGCACTTGCACTCTTCGATATAAGCGATAGGAACCGGGGTCTCAAAGCCTCTCTGAAGCAGTATGTTGGGATATGAAAAGGCGCGCCTTCCTTTCGGGGCACGAAAAAAAGAATAAGCAATCCGATTTACCAAAGCCGGAACCCCATAACGTTTTATATTGATCTCCAATCCATCGTCCACCGTCATCACCTTGATGAGGTTTCTTCCAGAGTAGATCACCCTTCCCTCACTTTCAAAGATATCAGGAATGCTTTCTACAAATTTCCGCAAATGTTCGTATGCAGGATTTACTATTATTTTCATATTTTACTCTGCCTTCACCTTTTTAGACGGTCCCGTCATTCTAAAATATTTATCCATCATTTACCTTATATTCTCTTCAATCTTCGCAATAATCTCTTCAGGTTTTATCTCCCTCAGGCAAGCATAATCGCCACGCCAGCAGGGCTTCTGCCCGTAAACCGAACATGGACGGCAGGACAAGTCAAGCTGCACCGTATTGGCCGGTAACTGTTTCCACCCCATGAATCCGGCATAAGGATGCGTAGCACCCCATACGGAAACAACAGGCACATTGACCAGAGACGCCAAATGCATATTAGCGGAGTCCATGGAAAGAATCACATCCAAATGACTCATCAGATTCAATTCCGTATCCATTTTCAGCTTACCAATCAACGATATGACGGAAGGATACTTAGCGGTCCAGCGGTCGAATACCTCCTTTTCACTCTTCCCTCCACCCAAAAGGAAAACTTTCACATCCGGCATTGCGGCAAAATGGGCAACGACCCGTTCCTGCTGTTCTATCGGATAAATCTTACCCTTATGTTTAGCAAAAGGAGCAATACCTATCCATTTATTATTCCCTTTCGGTCCTACCGCCGGTTCTATTTGCGAGAAGTCGCCTTTCCCCTCTCCATAGATGGAGGTGAACTTCAATTGAACCGGAAGTCCCAGCTTTTCCAGCACATCAGCATAGCGCCGGAAAGAGCTTTCCTGCTTTTCAAAAACCTTATGATGACGGCGAACCAGTTTCTTCTTACCTGCCCGCCCCTTGCATATTGCAGCTACAGGCACGCCATCCAACCGAAAACGCCATCGTAAGTATTTCGCGCGAAGTATATCATGAAAATCGGCCACACAGTCAAAATGTAGCCCTTTTAGTTCTGCATACAAACTGTTTAATCCTCGTAATCCTTTATGTTTCCCCGACAAATCGGCACCGTAAAAGCTTACATTCTCAGGCAACTTCAGAAAAAGAGGTTGCAATGCAGTACGACTCAGCACTATGATTTCATGCTGAGGATATTCGGCTGCCAGCGAATGCACTACCGGAACCGTCATGGCTACATCGCCAAGCGCAGAGAAACGGATAATGAGGATACGTGCCATTCGTTATCTTTTTGCATAAAGCACCGGATTCAAGGCCGGGTCATTATACATCTTCATCTGTTTATATACTTTCATATATTTTTTTCCGGATTCAATATCAGCCAGCAATTGGTCAATGGCCGACGAAAGATCTTGCTTTTGTTCCAGAAGGATGTCCAGTTTAGCCTGGCATTGAGCATGATGTTCGGGAGTAGTATCCGTACGTTCCACCTCCTTTTGCATGTGATAGATCTTTAATGCAAGAATAGAAAGACGGTCTATCGCCCATGCGGGACTTTCCGTATTAATGGTAGCCTCCGCCATCGGTTTCACATCTTTATATTTATCCAGGAAATAGCTATCGATCAGTTCTACCAAGTCTGTTCTGTCCTGATTAGACTTGTCTATTCTTCGTTTCAAAGTTAATGCCGCATTCGGTTCAATCTGCGGATCACGTATAATATCTTCAAAATGCCATTGCACGGCATCAATCCAATTCTTCAAATACAGATAATACTCAATCGTCTTCAACTCGTAAGGATTGTTCATCGGCGCATCCACGCTATCCATTACATGATAATCCGCGACTGACTTCTCAAAAATGCTGTTGCAAAGGTTACTAAATGCCATAATCTTAACGAACTTTACAGTTATACAATAATACAAAGTTATGCAATATTTCCCACACAAGCAACCGTTCCCTACTTTTTATTCCCATCTTGCTCCAAAAGCTGAATATCCTCTTCCTTATTTATTTCATATTTTTACTACCCCATAACACCTTCAAGAAGATAAGATGAGAGGATTCGTATGAAGAATACGTTAACAAATCAAAGCAACTTTCATAAGAAAATAGAAACCAGCTATACTTTGTTACTATAACATAGCCCCATACATATAATTAATTTCTAAATTTGCCTATATTCAAAAAACAGAATTCCATGAAAGTTATTGTTGACAATAAAATACCTTTTATAGAGGAAGCTATCGGGAAAATAGCCGACGAAGCAATATATGTCCCCGGAAAAGACTTCACCCCTGCTTTAGTGAAAGATGCGGACGCACTAATAATCCGCACACGCACTCAATGCAACCGCGAATTACTACAAGGAAGCCGGGTACAATTCATTGCTACAGCCACAATCGGTTTCGACCATATAGATACGGAGTATTGCCACGAAGCGGGCATAACCTGGACCAATGCACCGGGATGCAACTCCGCTTCCGTAGCACAATACTTGCAATCCACACTCTTATTAATAAATCTCCTGAAAGGAAAAAACTTATCAGAAATGACCATCGGCATTGTCGGAGTAGGCAACGTAGGCATCAAAGTGGCTAAAGTGGCCCGCGAATTAGGCATGCGGGTATTGCTGAACGACTTACCACGAGAAGAGAAAGAAGGAAGTACTGACTTCTGCTCTTTGCAGCTTCTTGCCGAAGAATGTGATGTCATCACTTTCCACGTACCTTTATATAAGGAAGGGAAATATAAAACTTTCCATCTGGCCGATGAAGCATTCTTCCGTTCCCTCAAACGTTCTCCCATCATCATCAATACTTCCCGCGGAGAAGTAATAGAAACAGCAGCTTTATTGAAAGCTCTTCAAACCGGCCTGATTTCCGATGCCGTCATTGACGTATGGGAAAACGAACCCGGCATTAATCTCTCCTTATTATATAAGGTATTCATCGGCACCCCCCATATCGCCGGATACTCGGCAGATGGAAAAGCGAATGCTACGCGAATGTCTCTGGACTCCCTTTGCCGATATTTCAATATACAAGCCGACTACCACATCGATCCACCCAAACCGGAAAATCCGATTATCATAGCATCGACCCCCACAGAAGCCTATTTAAAAATGTATGATCCGCGGCAAGACTGCGAAGCGTTGAGAGCTCATCCAGAACTGTTTGAAAAGTTAAGAGGAGATTATCCGCTGCGGAGAGAAAAGACGGCATTCTCCGTAGTAACTCCGTAGCATCTCCGTAAGTCCTCCGTAGTAACTCCGTACCAGCTCCGTAGCAAGTCCGTACCCGCTCCATACTCTAAGACACGGAGATGATACGGAGATAACACGGAGCAGACACGGCTCAGAACAGAACCGGGTATGATAAAGCTATAAAATTTTAGCCTTCGGATTCAAGCAATTTTTCTATCACTTTCGGATAAGTGTCATATTCCAGCGCATGAATACGTTGTGCCAAATCATCAGGAGTATCTTCCGGCAACACCGGGCATTTCACCTGATAAATAATAGCGCCTTCATCATAATGCTCATTAGTATAATGAATAGTAATGCCACTTTCCTTCTCGCCGGCAGCAATCACAGCTTCGTGCACACGGTCGCCATACATTCCCTTTCCGCCGAACTTGGGCAGCAATGAAGGATGTATATTTATCATTTTATTGGAATAAGCATGCAAAATAAGATCCGGTACGCGCGCCAGGAAACCAGCCAGTACCACAAAATCTATTTCATGCTCCCGCAACACCGATAAAATCGCCTCTCCATTCTCCCAGTCACTCTTCGGAAAATAGGAGCAAGGCACTTCCAGCCCACGAGAGCGCTCTAAAACGAACGCATTCTGACGATTAGTTAAAACCAAGGCCACACAAGCCGAACTTTTTTCCCGGAAATAACGGATGATATTTTCGGCATTCGTGCCGCTTCCCGATGCTAAAACTGCGATATTTTTCCTCATATTTCTTCTTTTTAGTGCACAAAACCGTGAAAAATGTGCAAAACATTGCATTTAATTCGTCAAATATTTGCGAGTGACGATAAATATTTATTCCTTTGCCCCGCAAAATTAAAGAAATAAAACTAATTATTAATTAAAAACTTAAAGTTATGTCTGAAATTGCATCAAGAGTGAAAGCGATTATCGTCGACAAATTAGGCGTTGAAGAATCAGAAGTTACTAACGAAGCTAGCTTCACTAACGATTTAGGAGCTGATTCTCTTGACACTGTAGAACTTATCATGGAATTCGAAAAGGAATTCGGTATCTCTATTCCGGATGACCAAGCTGAAAAGATTGGTACTGTAGGCGACGCCGTTTCTTACATCGAAGAACACGCTAAGTAATCCTATCCATCAATTTAATATGGAATTAAAAAGAGTTGTAGTAACAGGTCTCGGCGCCATTACCCCCATTGGCAACAATGTTTCCGACTTTTGGGAAAATCTTGTGAATGGGGTTAGTGGAGCAGGACCTATTACTCATTTCGACGCTTCCCTTTTCAAGACTCAATTTGCCTGCGAAGTGAAAGACTTCGAAGTTACCAAATATATCGACCGCAAAGAAGCCCGCAAAATGGACTTGTATGCACAATATGCCATTGCTGTAGCAAAAGAAGCGGTCAGCGATTCCGGTCTTGACGTCGAAAATGAGGATTTAAACAGAATCGGTGTCATTTTTGGAGCCGGCATCGGCGGTATCCAGACATTTGAGCAAGAAGTAAGTAACTATGCCTTGACCGGTAAAGAAAACGGTCCTAAGTTCAATCCGTTCTTCATCCCCAAGATGATTTCGGATATTGCCGCCGGACAGATTTCTATTATGTATGGTTTTCACGGCCCCAACTACGCAACTTGTTCCGCATGCGCTACTTCCACAAACGCTATTGCCGATGCCTTCAACCTGATCCGTTTGGGCAAGGCTAACGTTATTGTGAGTGGCGGCTCGGAAGCGGCAATCACGGTTGGTGGTGTAGGCGGTTTCAATGCTATGCATGCATTATCGACACGCAATGAATCTCCTACAACCGCATCCCGTCCGTTCAGCGCAAGCCGCGACGGTTTCGTGATGGGTGAAGGTGGCGGTTGTCTGGTTCTTGAAGAGCTGGAACATGCCAAAGCACGTGGTGCCAAGATTTATGCGGAAGTTGCCGGCGTAGGTATGTCTGCCGACGCTTACCATCTGACCGCTTCTCATCCGGAAGGACTTGGAGCCAAGTTAGTGATGAGAAATGCGCTGGAAGATGCCGAGATGAAACCCGAAGAAGTAGATTATATCAATGTTCACGGTACTTCTACTCCCGTAGGTGATATATCGGAAGCTAAAGCTATTAAAGAAGTATTTGGCGAGCATGCATTTGAACTGAACATCAGTTCAACGAAATCCATGACCGGTCACTTGCTGGGCGCCGCCGGTGCGGTGGAAGCCATCGTAAGTATTCTTGCGATCAAGAATGGCATCGTACCTCCGACTATCAACCACGAAGAGGGTGATAACGACGAAAACATCGACTATGACCTTAACCTTACATTCAACAAAGCTCAAGAACGCGAAGTGAATGTAGCCCTGTCCAATACATTTGGATTCGGTGGTCATAATGCATGTGTTATTTTTAAGAAATACGCAGAATAATCAGTCGTGTTACGTAATCAAATAGACAAAATAAGGCTCTTATTCCGTAAGGACAGAGAGTCTTATTTTTGTTTTTATAAGATCCTGGGGTTCTATCCCCGCAACATCCAGCTCTACCAGCAGGCTTTGTTGCACAAATCCACCTCCATCCGCTCAGAAAAGGGACGCCCTTTGAATAATGAACGCCTGGAGTTCCTGGGTGACGCCATTCTTGACGCCATCGTGGGGGATATTGTCTACAAGCATTTCGAAGGTCGCCGCGAGGGATTCCTCACAAATACACGTTCCAAAATCGTACAGCGGGAAACTCTGAATAAGTTGGCAGTAGCAACAGGACTGGACAAGCTGGTAAAATATTCCACCCGTTCTTCCTCGCACAACAGTTATATGTACGGAAATGCTTTCGAAGCATTCATCGGTGCCATCTATCTGGATCAAGGCTACGAGCGCTGTAAGCGGTTCATAGAAGAAAAGATATTCAAGAATTACATTGACCTCGACAAGATGTCGCGCAAGGAGGTCAACTTCAAATCGAAGCTGATTGAATGGAGCCAGAAAAGCAAAGTTGAAGTCTCATTTGAGCTTATCGAGCAGTTCCTTGATAAAGATTACAACCCCATGTTTCATACCGAAATCCGCATAGAAGGTATTTCGGCCGGAAAAGGAACCGGATACTCTAAAAAGGAGTCCCAACAAAATGCTGCGCAGGCTGCCTTGAAAAAGATAAAGAATGATGTTGCATTCAAAGAACAAATAGAAGCCGCAAAAGCGCAGAATCATTTGCCTGAGAATGCAGAAGAGACAGAGGAACTTATAGAGGAGACTTTGATTGAAGAAAATCAAGAAACTATTCTGTCTGTAGAAAATCCTGAAACGGACGAATGTAAGGGCGAATAATCTTCGCCCACATCATCATCAGCCGAAACAAATTCCCATCCGGCGCCCTTGAACAACCAGATCATTATCCTCCGTTACCAGTTTCAACTTCCCTGCAATTTCCTCCAGTGGCGCAGAAGAAATCTCATCCCCTTTCAACGTAATCATCCGGCCAAACTGTTCTGTTGCAATCAGTTCTGTAGCATGCCCACCCATGCGGGTAGACAGATTCCGATCGAAAGGCGTGGGCGAACCTCCCCGTTGGATATAGCCAAGCACAGTTTCGCGGGTTTCAATACCTGTTTCATACTCTATCTCCTGAGCAATGTACTCAGCGGCACGTTTCCGGCCATCCGTCTGTATACCTTCGGCAACCACCACGATGGAATAAGGTTTTCCTTTCTTCAACCGGTTCAGAATAGTCTCACCAATATTATGGATATTATAAGGAATCTCGGGTATCAAGATAACGTCACCGCCACCTGCCATACCTGAATATAGCGCGATCCAGCCGGCCTTATGCCCCATTACCTCGATCACCATCACCCGTTTGTGCGAACTGGCAGTAGAGTGCAGGCGGTCAATGGCATCCGTAGCAATACTTACAGCCGAATCAAATCCGAAAGAGAAATCCGTTCCCCAGATATCATTGTCGATAGTCTTAGGCACAGATACAATGTTCAGTCCCATGGCAGCCAGTTTGGCAGCAGTCTTCTGCGTACCGTTACCACCGATACAAACCACACAATCCAATCCTAATTCCTTGATATTCTGTTCTATCAATGCCGGTTTATTGACATCGGATATCACACCGTTCTTCTTGAAAGGTTTCTCGCGGGAAGTGCCGAGCATTGTGCCGCCCTGGTTCAACAAACCGGACAAAGATTTATCAGTAAACGACTCCACATCCTTGGTAAGCAATCCCTGAAAGCCACTATGAATGCCCACAACTTCCATCCCGTAATGATTGATTGCAGTTTTGCACACTCCACGAATGGTGGCATTGATGCCGGGACAATCGCCCCCCGAAGTCAAAATACCGATTCTCATGACACTTTTGTTTGAATTATTGTTCTTTAGGTCCGTAAAGATAGAAAAAAAAGAGAAAAAAGATAGAGAAGCCGATAAATAAGATTATTTTTGCGCAACAAAATAGTTTTAACTAAGAGAGATGAATATCACAACATTGCTGAATAAGGTGTATTTTACCCCTCGCCTGAAAAGAATCGACTTGTATGTCAACCGTGCAGAAGAGCTGCAACACCAAGTGTTGAACCGTCTGGTGCGCATGGCCGAAAATACAGAATGGGGAAAGAAATATGATTATAAAAGCATTCATACTTATGAAGACTTTAGAAACAGACTCCCCATACAGACTTACGAAGAGGTAAAGCCGTATGTGGAACGCCTGCGTGCAGGAGAACAAAACCTGCTCTGGCCGTCAGAGATACGCTGGTTTGCCAAATCTTCGGGTACCACAAATGATAAAAGCAAATTCCTGCCCGTCAGCAAAGAAGCATTGAATGACACACATTATCAGGGCGGTAAAGATGCGGTTGCCCTCTATCTGGGGCAGAATCCTGACAGCCGCTTTTTCTCCGGACAAGGTTTGATTTTAGGTGGAAGCCACAGCCCCAACCTCAACTCCAGGCACGGACTTGTAGGCGATCTTTCTGCTATCCTTATACAAAATATACATCCGTTAGTGAACTGCGTCCGTGTTCCGAGCAAGAAAATCGCTCTTATGAGCGACTTTGAAAAGAAGATAGAAGCAATCGCCAACAGTGCCGTATCAAAAGATGTAACGAGCCTTTCGGGCGTTCCTTCATGGATGTTAGTACTCATTAAGCGTATTCTTGAAAAGACCGGTAAACAATCGCTGGAAGAAATATGGCCCAATCTGGAAGTCTTCTTCCATGGGGGCGTTGCCTTCACACCTTACCGCGAACAATACAAAGAGGTAATCCGTTCATCCAAGATGCATTATGTAGAAACGTACAATGCTTCCGAAGGGTATTTCGGTACGCAAAACGATCCGAATGATCCGTCCATGCTGTTGATGATCGACTACGGTATATTCTATGAGTTCATCCCATTGGAAGATGTAGGTAAAGAGAATCCCCGCATCTACTGCCTGGAAGAAGTGGAAGTGGACAAGAATTATGCATTGGTCATCTCTACCTCCGCGGGTTTGTGGCGCTATATGATTGGAGATACCGTGAAGTTCACGCAAAAGGATCCATATAAATTCGTCATCACCGGACGTACCAAGCATTTCATCAATGCCTTCGGTGAAGAATTGATTGTGGATAACGCGGAAAAAGGTTTGGCAAAGGCTTGCGAGGCTACCGGAGCATTGATTTCCGATTATTCGGCTGCTCCTGTATTTATGGATGCCAATGCTAAATGCCGTCACCAATGGTTGATTGAGTTTGTACAGGCACCGGACAGTATAGAGAATTTTGCCAAAATACTGGATGATACACTGAAAGAAGTGAATTCCGATTATGAAGCAAAACGACAGAAGAACATTGCCCTGCAACCTCTGGAGGTGATTGTTGCCCGCAAAGACCTATTCCATGACTGGCTGGCACAAAAAGGAAAGTTGGGTGGACAACACAAAGTTCCGCGTCTCAGCAATACAAGGGAATATATCGAGGAAATGCTGGAACTGAACAACTGATTCCTGCAATAACATAGGACAATACGATAATAAATAAGAAAGGCCGCATCAGACAAAACCGATGCGGCCTTTTTCATTTCTGTTCCATGCCTTGAAACTCACAGTTTCATTACTTGAAACCAACTGTTTCATGCCTTGAAACT
>NZ_CBVI010000043.1 GCF_000513195.1 Bacteroides timonensis
ATGCCTTGAAACTGTTAGTTTCACACCGAGAAACAAGTAGTTTCATTGCTTGAAACAAGTAGTTTCACGCCGAGAAACTAACAGTCACCCCAGGCTATCAGAAATTATGAATGATTGTACAAGAATTACAGGATGATACCTCCTCCCAGCAGCAAACCTGCCTCATCATAAAATGCCGCAGCTTGTCCGGAAGCAATGGATTCGAGCGGTTCGCGCAATTGCACATGCAAGAGATTCTCATCCGTTATACTGACAGTGCAGTGATTAGCTTGCTTCCGATAGCGTATCCTGACAATGACATCCCCGGAATTCAGTAAACGGGAAGTATCTACTATATTCCAGTCATTCAGCAACATTTCTTCTTTATAAAGGGAAGCAAGAGGAGCAAGTATTACCTCATTCGATGCTTTACGTATCTCTTTCACGAAGACAGCCCGGTTCATATGGATACCCAATCCTCTGCGCTGACCAATCGTATAGAAGGGATATCCTTCATGCCATCCTAAAAAAGTACCGTTTTCATCGAGAAATCTGCCTTTTCCCGGCAAAAGCTCCTGCGGAACTTCACGCTGCAAGAAAGAGCGGTAATCCATCGGGCAAAAGCAAACGCCAAGACTATCCTTCTTTGTTGCCGCTCGTTCAAAACCCCGCTTGGCAGCATAGGCACGCACTTCACTTTTAGTCCAGTCACCCATTGGAAGGAGCATACGTTCCAGAGTATCCTGTTTAAGCCCCCAAAGAAAGAAAGTCTGATCCTTATCCCGGTCGGCAGCAGGAGCTATAAAATAATGGTTATCTTGAAAGACCTTGCGAACATAGTGTCCGGTTGAAATCCAATAAATGTCCATTTCATCGGCTATCTTTGCCAGTAACGGCCACTTCAGTTCATTATTACAGAGCGTGCAAGGAACAGGAGTACGGGCAGAAAGATATTCACCTATAAAGTAACGGATTATACGTTCACGGAATAATTCGCGGGCATCATAAATGATATGCGGGATATTCAGGCGGGAAACAAAATTGCGGGCATCATCCAGAGACTCCTCAAAGCCTTCCGAATCATAGAAACGAAACGTCACACCGGTAACCTCATAACCAGCTTCCTGCAATAACATGGCGGCAACGGAGCTGTCCGTACCCCCACTCATACCCAGTAATACACGTTTTTTTGATTTCATGGGTGCAAAAATAACAAAGGAAAAAGAAAATCACTACATTTACCTGCTACAAAAGTTTCGCATACTTTAGATGCAGTATAATGACATTCTTCGCATTTTAAGTATGACAAGTAAGCCGTACAAATCAAAAAACTGAAATTATACATGAAAACAAGAAGTATATTCTTCGGCACACTATGCTTGCTCTTCATCCTGACTTCGGCCATGTACTGCGAAGAAACGATTGAAGACATCAATGAACTGACGGGCATCGAACTCGCCCAATATGACAATTCGGGAGAGACACCCGCTATAAGGGAAGATGAACGATGCCCCAAAGAGGCCTATCTACTGCGCATCCAGCCAATCTGGCTATATTATTGGGACATAAATATCCTGAAATCTCCAATCACGAATCTCCGCATTATCACACTGACCGATTTTGACGAGAGCCATCCTGCCGGAAGTGATATCTACGATTTATTCAAAGAATATCCCGCAGGAATGCTAAGCGATGCACTCGGAGACGACCCGCTGCAACGAGGTGAAACTATCACAAGATTAGGGCAAAAAGCTTTCTACAAAGCACTGCTGACTTATCCACAACCGGGAACTTACCAGTTTCGCGTTGAATTGGAAACAGAAGACGGAAACATATTTTCGGAAGAAACAACTCCGATCAACCTTTATTAATTCCGTTCAAGCTAAATTGGATATTGACTATGAAAACTACACTCTATATTCTCACCTGCCTCCTGTTCGCAATGAAAGGAAACGCACAAGAAGAAACGGCACGGCGCAACCAGCATTTCATAGATATTACGGTTGGCCCGGTAATCAATGTGTCTTCTTATAAAAGCCCGGTTGGAGAAATCGTTTTTCAAGGAAAAAACAGATTATTCGGCAGCCTGTCATTAAATTACCAATATTTCTTTCTCAAACATTGGGGAGCTTTCGCTGACTTTTACCTCAATTTTTCATCACCATATTCTCCGGAAAGCGTAATAGAAAAAATGGAAACCACCCCATATCCCTATCAATGCACTTATAACCGTTCCTACGATAAAGAACAAGGACAGATGCGGCAAATTTTTTCTATTGGAATAATGTATCGCAAGAACATAAAGTCATGGAGTTTCAGACCTTATTTAGGCTTCGGGCTTGTACGCTATTTCAGCACAAACGCTATCGGATACTACCGTAAGGAAGAAGGAAGTAACCGGATAGAGGAAATCTCGGTAACCATAAATAATAGCAATAATGACACACGAGTCGGATTTTGTCTCTCTCCCGGCATTTACGTTTCCAGATCAATAGGCCATGGCGCATATCTGATGGCAGGTTTTTCTTATATTATACATCCGCAAACCTTCACAGGTCATTACCGAAGATGCAACGCATACACCCATGAAGTCTTAGAGCAATATAACATAAAAGAAAAGCCCGGCAACTACATCAATTTGAAAGTAGGCCTCAGTGTCCGGATTTCCAAGAATTAAACCCGTTTATTTCAATATTTCTATGAAAACGATATACTACACCTTAATCTGCTTCTTTTTATTCGCCGCAAAAGATACACGAGCGTCGGCACAAGAAGAAACACGACGAAATGAGCATTTTGTCGACCTCGCTTTCGGAGCTGAGTTCAATACATCTTCGTATAGGAGTACTATTGGCGAGATTGCCTTTCAAGGTAAAAAACGAGCATTCGTAAGCCTTATGTTGAAATACCAGTATTTTTTTCACAAGCATTGGGGAGTTTCTTTAACCTTAAATTCCGGCGATTGCTCTCCTTATTCAAAAGAAAGATTAATGAGCAAAATGGAAAAACAGCCACTCCCCTATTATTACACCTATAACGGCTCGTTAGATAACGATCATTTTATGCAAGATACCTATACCATAGGAGCGATGTATCGACAAGATATAAAATCATGGAGTTTCAGACCCTACATGGCCTTCGGCTGCGCACTATACGGTGCTATGAATACAATAGATTACATCCGTAAAGAGGAAGGAAGCAACCAGATGGAACAGGTTAAAGTCACCTTCGGCAATGGCAAAGAAACTCAATACGGATTTTGTCTCTCTCCCGGCATCTACATTTCCAAAGCAATTGCCCGTATTGTATATCTGACGGCAGATTTTTCTTATATCATACATCTACGGAAATTTACAGGGCACTATCAGCGAAGCAACATATATACCTATAAAATTTTAGAGCAATACGAGGTGAAAGAAAAGCCCGGCAACTATCTGAATCTAAAACTCGGACTCAGTATCCGGCTTGGAAAGAAATAAGCAATTCCAAGTTCGAAAGTATTAGTAAAACAAAAAGAACCGTTTAATAAATTATTTGTTGTAACTTTGTGCTCTTTAAAAAACTAAAACTCAAACGTTATGGAACATCAACTGACAATTTACAACACCTTAGATAGGAAAAAGGAGCTATTCGTGCCACTGCACGCTCCACATGTAGGTATGTATGTCTGCGGTCCTACCGTTTACGGTGACGCGCACTTGGGACATGCACGTCCTGCCATTACTTTCGACTTGCTTTTCCGCTACCTCACCCACTTGGGATACAAGGTACGCTATGTACGCAATATCACCGATGTAGGCCATCTGGAACATGACGCTGACGACGGGGAAGATAAAATAGCCAAGAAAGCACGACTGGAACAATTGGAGCCGATGGAAGTAGCGCAATACTACATCAACCGTTACCACAAGGCAATGGAAGCGCTGAACGTACTTTCACCCAGCATCGAACCGCACGCTTCGGGACACATCATCGAGCAGATAGAGCTGGTGAAAGAGATCCTGAAGAATGGCTATGCTTATGTCAGTGAAGGTTCTGTCTACTTCGACGTAGAGAAATACAATAAGGATTACCATTACGGAAAACTATCCGGCCGCAATCTGGATGACGTACTGAACACCACCCGCGAACTGGACGGACAAACTGAAAAGCATAACCCCGCCGACTTCGCCTTATGGAAATGTGCCCAACCGGAGCATATCATGCGTTGGCCCTCTCCATGGAGCGATGGTTTCCCGGGATGGCATGCCGAATGTACGGCCATGGGTAAGAAATACCTCGGAGAACATTTCGATATTCACGGTGGTGGTATGGACCTTATCTTCCCTCACCACGAATGTGAGATTGCTCAATCAGTTGCATCACAAGGTAATGATATGGTACATTACTGGATGCACAACAATATGATTACCATCAACGGACAGAAGATGGGTAAGTCATACGGAAACTTCATCAATCTGGACGAGTTCTTCAACGGCACACATAAGTTGCTGACACAAGCATACAGTCCGATGACCATCCGCTTCTTCATCCTGCAAGCTCACTATCGCAGTACGGTAGACTTCAGTAACGAAGCCTTGCAAGCAGCTGAGAAGGGATTAACCCGAATGATGGATGCCGTGAACGGACTGGAAAAGATCACTCCGTCCGCCACTTCCAGCGTAGATGTGAAAGCAGTGCGTGAGAAGTGCTATGAAGCCATGAATGACGACTTGAATACCCCAATAGTCATTGCTCATCTTTTCGACGGAGCCAGAATGATTAACAACATCATTGCAGGCAACGACACCATCACTGCCGATGATCTGAAAGAGCTGAAAGAAACTTTCCATCTCTTCTGCTTCGATATTCTGGGATTGAAAGAAGAAAACGATTCCAATGAAGAGCGTGAAGTTGCTTTCGGTAAAGTAGTAGATATGCTGCTGGAAGAGCGCATGAAGGCCAAAGCCAATAAAGACTGGGCTACCAGTGATAAGATCCGCAATGAACTTACAGCACTCGGTTTTGAGATAAAAGACGGTAAAGACGGTTGCGAGTGGAAGCTGAATAAATAGGTACTGCCTATAAGAGCTTTGTAAGACTCTTAATCATTTCTACAGACAGGCACAGATTATGCCGGAGCTAAAATTCTTTCAGAAGAAGAATTAGATTTCGGCATAATTTGTGCCTTTTTGTATCATCACATTTCTCTCATCATAATTTATCAACATCTTTATATCTAAGATTTACGTAAACTATTCCTCTTGACAGACACAATAGAACTAAGAAGGACCAAATGATTCCTTAAAGAGAAAATTTAGCTCAAATCATGCATACAAATATCCCAATATGAAAGAATGAAACAAAAAACCACCTTTATGAGCTTTTATAACATTTGTAATTCAAGACCTCCTCCTACATTTGCAAAAAAGAATACCATGAAAAAACAGCTGATAGATTATATCTACACACAACTAATGCGACAGGACTTGTCAAAACTTCCATGCTACTTAAAGGATGGTACAATGGAGATATTCTTATTTCTTGCGCTTTATTCAGAAATAAAAGGGAGTGAAGAAGCAAGACATATGGCTTCTATAATATTAGCGGATACACAAAAAAAAGAATTAAACAACCAACCATACAGCTTGCTAAAAGGCAGGTTAGGAATTTCTTGGGGAATACAGTACCTAGCTAACAAAAGTATATTAGAGGTAGATGACGAAGCTATGAAGTTTCGTTCCATAGGCATACAAGACTGCATGTCTTACCGTCTTTTGGCACCTATACCAGTAAGTAAAGATAATCAGATTTTTTCGAGTGGAATCTATATGTCACAGCTAAGAATGCCCAAAGATTCATCAGAAGAATATACTCACAATGAAAGAATAATCATTTTGTTAGATGAATGCGAAAGATTGTTACTACACTCCATACCTCTTATATATAACCCTTCGGAAATGTCTTTATCAATATTTCATTCCATCCTATACTTTCTTTTACAGGCCGACAAGACAGACGTATATCCTTTTTTGACCAAAAAGTTATTGAAATACGCCCCGCAACTATATTATAAGATAATCAATAGAGGAACGCTGTCAGACCGATATATATGTCTGTTTCTGATGAATAAAAGTAATTCTTTACTTCAAGAAATAGGTAATGATCAGGCAAGCATAGATTTCATGGCCAATCTTGGTTTCTACGGCTTGCTATATGATACTCCTCAAATATTCAGCTCTGCATTTCAACTGATACATGAAAATCAAGCTTTCACCGAATATATAATAGAACAAATACAAGAAGCCTCTCTCGACATATCCACTCTATGTGGTTTAGGGTTTGGTTTATTAAATATGGAAGGGGGGATATCATGATCAAAAAAAGAAATATGCAGAATTTAACTTTCTGCATCCCGGTGCGTATAGATTCAAAATATAGGCTGCGTAACCTATTAACCATATTGAAATTCTATTCACATTATCTTTCTTCCAACTACATCGTATTGGAGGCAGATAATCAACAACACGTCAAAGAATTGCCGCATATACCAGGACTTGTCTACGAGTTTATATATGATGAGAATCCTGTTTTTCATAGAACACACTATATCAACCACATGTTATCCAAAGTTTCTACAGAAACAGCCGGAATATGGGACACGGATGCTGTGGCACCTATCGCACAACTATTGCAAGCTCATCAGAGGATATCAAATGAACGAACGATTATGGCTTATCCTTACGATGGACGCTTTTGGTACATCAACGATTTCTTCTCTTCTCTCTTCTGTGAAAAGTTGGACATAAGGCTCCTTACAGACTTTGACATGCCTCGGAGGCTAATGTGTGGATACTATTCCGTAGGAGGAGCTTTCCTGGTAAACGTAGAACAATACCGACAATATGGTTGGGAAAATGAGAATTTCATAGGTTGGGGACCTGAAGACAGTGAACGTTATAAACGATTGCACATCTTGGGTCAGACTCCTGTCAGAGTTCCCGGTTCCCTATATCACCTATATCACTCACGCGGAATCAACAGTGGCGATAGAGACGCAGAGGTAATTTACAAAACCAAAAAGGAATATAGCCGTATATGCGGAATGATGCCCGAGGAACTAAAAAAAGATATAGAAACATGGAGTTGGACCAAATAACAAAGAACAGATGAATCACATTGCAATTTTATTGGCAGCACACCAACTGACAAGATATATCATCGAACAATATTATCGGCTGTACGAAGCAACCAAAGAGATAGGCGATTTATACATGCTAATTGAAGATGGAGATTCTATGAGGATTCCCGAGAATATTCGTTATTATTCATTCAGCGTAAACTCCCTGAATGCATTAGGATATACTCCCATAGAAGAAACGATTGTACCGGGAAGCAACCATTTTCAAGTTTTACAGTTCTTCAAAGAACATCCTGATTATGATTTCTATTGGAATATAGAATACGATGTCTATTTCAATGGGAATTGGCAAAATCTCTTTATCGCATATAAAAATGTAGAAACAGATTTCATTTCGTCACATATCAAGCTCTATTCAGAGCAACCTTATTGGTGTTGGTGGAGTAGCCTTCAATTAAAAACACTTTTAATTGGACAAGAAAATTATGTCAGATCTTTTAATCCTATTTACAGGCTATCAAACAGAGCATTAAAAGAAATAGATAAAGAATTGAAATTGGAGAATGCAGGGCATCACGAGGTCCTTATTCCTACAGTACTCTATAACGCAAACTTTTCTATAGAGGATTGGGGAGAATCGAATCACTTCTCCACTGCCAATCGAAAACGATGTTTTTATAGTCCGGGAAAAGATGATTCGGACATCAACTGTAGTATGAGATATCACATGCCATTCAACAGAATGTGTATAGAGAAGAAAGGACCGGACGACCTGTTGTATCACCCAGTGAAATGGTAACACCTATTTAATTATTAATCTTAAATATCAAACTATGAACAGAGAAGAATTCAAAGATCACATTCTAAAGTTGGATCGGATTATTATGACTTTGCCCTTGAATATCTTACCAATAGGTCTATTTGACGGGAAGATGGGACTCTGCATCTACTATTTCCAGAAAGCTCAACTTCAAGACAATCCTAAATATCGCACTTATGCAGAGAAACTATTGAATGATATTTATGCCTTAGTAGGTGAAATAACGACCATTGACTTCAATATCGGTATATCAGGTATTGCATGGGGAATACACTATATTGCCGAAAAGCAGTTCGTAACCGGAAATATTGACAATGCCCTGCGGGAAGTAGATGACCTGTTATTCCGGGCTATTCACTCAGAGTGGTTGAGAGAGGAAAAGAAAAAAAGAAAAGACTTCCTATGGCTACTGTTCTATTACTCTGACAGGCTGCGAACTATAAAGAACAAGACCGAAAAAAGATTAGCCCAGCGAACCGTAATACAGATAATCAATCACATAGAGGACAGTTTATCCGATACAGCTTGGGAAGAACCACTTCATTTGGATTTGGAAAGTTACGAGTTGCCACTTTATCTACAGATATTGAGTAAGTTTTACCGTTTGGACTTTTATAATTATAAAATTATAAAGATATGGGAAGGACTTTCCAGTACTGTGCTATCTTCTATGCCCGTCAGACATGGTAATCGTCTCGTATTATTGTCTGCCATTCAAGAAACACTAAAATGTGTTTCGACGCCACAGTGGAAAGAACATGCAGAACTTTTGAAGACAAACATTGATCATGAAAGGATTATAGAGCAAGAATTTTTAAATAAGAACATAACTCTAAGACGAGGTCTTTCAGGTTATTGCCTGTTGCTTTCCTTGCAACAAGAAGAGTTGCCGTCACCTCTTTTAAAATCGCGCATATTAGAAAAAATAGAGCAATCTGAGATTTGGGGCGGTAGATTCAATCCACGATTGAACGCCTTTGCAGGCAGTACAGGATTGGTAAACGGCTATGCAGGTGTCTCTTTAATATACAAATTATTACTTAAAAGCACAGAAAGATGAAAACAGATTTGAAAGATGTCACTTTTATGATACCAGTACGGATTGATTCAATTATCCGTCTGGAAAATCTGATATCAGTAGTTCAATACTTGTTCCGACATTTCAATTGCCACATAATGGTATTGGAAGCAGATGCCTATAATAACGGAATAATCAAAAGATTGTTAGGGCAGAAAATCGAATATCATTTTATTGAGGATTACGACAGTACATTCTATCGCACCAAATATCTTAATATAATGACAGAAATGTCTACTACGCCATTCCTTGCAATATGGGATGCCGATATAATCATATCTTCTTCTCAAATTATAGAAGCAATAGGGAAATTACGAAATGAGAAATATGACATTGCCTTGCCCTATGATGGAAAAGTGCTGGATGTACCAATATCCATAAGAGAACTTTTTATAAAGAATTGCCGTATCGGAGAGTTACAAAAGCAACATGCCAAGATGGATTATCTTTATAAGACCGAAGCATTATGCGGCGGAGCTATATTTGTCAATGCTATTTCTTATAAAAAGGCCGGTATGGAAAATTTAGCATTTTATGGTTGGGCTTCAGAAGATTTCGAACGTTACAACAGATGGCAAATACTGGGGTATAAAATACACAAGGCCAAAGGAGTGTCATATCACTTATTCCACCCGAGAGGCAATAATAGTAAATTCAGCCATCACAAACAATTCATGAATTCTGAAGCATCTGTTTTCACCACAAGAGCAAGTTCCGCAGAAGAACTACGAGAACGGTTTAAATAGAAGATATTGGGTTGAGCAGAAGCTTAACAGGCCTCGACTTTTGCTCAACGCATTATAAAAACAATAATATCAAGAGGCCTTTATTTTTTAATCTTATATTATCATGAAATTGAAGAAATTGAAATTGAATGCTTTGTCGGAAGCAGGGTTGAAAGACAAAGAGATGAATGCACTGAAAGGTGGCACTTGCTGTTCTTGTTCTTGCTATTGGGAAGGAAAACCCGGAGGTTCTTCTTCTACAGATAATAGCGGAGCAAACTATCAATTTGGCGGTGAATCTTCTGAGGGATGCAATGAATTTGTTTATTGCGATGAACCGAATGAAGGAGTACCCCTTCCAAGCGCCGGAATTTAAATTATTAAGCTAATCGTATACAGGTTGTGTGATACACAACCTGTATATTAAAAAATCAATAATAATCTTATTATGAGAAATATCATATTTTGCCTTTCTTTATTTCTGTTTACAGATTTATTCTCACAAAATCGTGAATGGATACTTATTATTCCATCATATAGAAGTGTTGAGGAGATGTCTACTGTAGATTCATGTTATATAAGAGTATGGTATGCTTTTAATGCTGACAACATAGACAATCAAAACACCTATGTTGACTTACAACGCTTAGAAATAGGAAAGAACATCATTAAATATTACAGCTATTTCACCTTTAGTTCAGACTCTCTTTGCACAATTTGGAGAAAAAAAAATCAACTTGCACAAAGTGCCCCCCACCGGTTAGGGCCGGGAGGAAAGCGTCCAGATCATTGGTCAGAGTATAAATATTCTGAATATTTTACGGACTTCACAAAGAATAAGTTAACAGAATATAGCAGAATGCCATTTTACATGAGAACTTCCAACAAACAGTCTTCAGAAAGTATCCCTATACAAAAATGGGAAATATGTACCGATACAATATCATTGGCAGGGCATATATGTCAAAAGGCTATTTGCACTTTTAGAGGGCGGAAATATGAAGCATGGTTCACAATGGATATCCCTATCAATAGTGGGCCTTGGAAATTCAGAGGACTACCTGGATTAATCCTAAAAGTTACAGATAGTAAAAAAGAATATTCATTTGAGTGTATCAAGATAGAGGCGTTCAAGAATAAAATTCCTATTAAAATGTATGACTATAAAAATTATAGAAAAACAGAACGTTCAGAATTATTAAAATACCAAAAGATGATTCATGAACGCTATGGGAAGATTATCTACAAGCCCCTAGAATTAGAATAAATAGAGCTAGCTATGGTTTGGTGTAACAAAAGGAAACTACAGTCTCATACCTTTCTTGTGAAGCAAAACCATTCATGATATGTGAGACAGAGACTTATTGAAGAATTCTAAAATTGAAATTATGCAATTGAAGAAATTGAAATTGAACGCTTTGTCGGAAGCAGGGTTGAAAGACAAAGAGATGAATGCCCTAAAAGGGGGCAATTGTTGCAGATGTTCTTGCTATTACGAAGGAAAGCCTGGAGGTGCTGAATGGAATGACAATATGAATGCGAATTATGGCCTTGACACGGAATCCAAACAGGGCTGTAATCAATACGCTGATTGTGACTTTCCCCTTGATGTAGATCCAGACTGGTTACACGAGTAATCAAATTGAAATTACCCTTTCCCCTCTCTCTCGTCCCATTTCTTCAGAGGAGAGGGGATTGGGTTCAAGGACTGTAATCGCTATTGTAAACTATTTATCAATTAATAAATATGAAAAAATACATAATATTAATTATCTATCACTGTGTGTTTTTAGAAATTATGAAAGCACAACAATTACAGGGAAAAGCTATAGCACCACTTAGTGGAAAGAGAAATATAGAGAAAATGACGACGGTAGATTCATGCAATATGCGATTCTCATATGCATTAAACGCAGAGGACATTACCAATCCAGATAGCTATGTGGATTTACAACGATTAGAAATCGGTCGAAATTTGTCCAAATATTATAGCTTCTTTATATTCAACAATGATTCTCTGGTTTGGATATGGAAAAACAAAAAACAAGCGGCTCAATCCATCCCAAGTTGGCTGGGTCCTTTAGGTAAAGGAAAGTACTATTGGTCGGAATATAAATATTCTGAGTTTTTTAAAGATTACCAGAATAATACAATAACTGAATATGCACGTATGCCCTACGGAATAATGAATAATAGACTATATTCAGAAAAAATTCCCAAACAGAATTGGACAATACATAATGACACATCAACCATTATCGGACATTTATGCCAGAAAGCAACATGCCATTTCCGTGGTCGTAACTACACAGCATGGTTTGCATTAGATATTCCTATAAGCAACGGACCATGGAAATTTGGAGGATTATCGGGAATAATACTTAAAATTTATGACGATAAACAATTATATACTTTTGAATGTGTAAAAATAGAATCCGGCATATTTCCTATTAAGAAATATGATTTCACCAGCTACAATCCCATAGAACGAGAAAAATTGCTCAAGTTCCAAAGGAAACTAAATGAAGATTATTACAGGACTATTGGGGCACGCAGAAGAGACGGAGGAAAGCTACCAGACCCAGTCCCTTATGAGCCTCTAGAATTAGAATAAACAGAGCTAGCTATGGTTTAGCTTAGCAAAAAGGAACTACAGTCTCATACCTTTCTTGTGAAGCAAAACCATTCATTATATGTGAAACAGAGACTTATTGAAGAATTCTAAAAATTGAAATTATGAAATTAAAGAAATTGAAACTGAATGCTTTGTCGGAAGCGGGGCTGAAAGACAAAGAGATGAATGCACTGAAAGGTGGCACTTGCTGTTCTTGTTCTTGCTATTGGGAAGGAAAACCCGGAGGTTCTTCTTCTACAGATAATAGCGGAGCAAACTATCAATTTGGCGGTGAATCTTCTGAGGGATGTAATGAATTTGTTTATTGATGACGACAACGAAGTTGTACCATTACCTAGTGCAGGAATCTAGAGAAGAGGCCTATAAATGACCCTCCATTGAACGTAGTAAAGTTTTTCGTTTTACTACGTTCTTCAAAGAACATTATAAATAAAATGTTATGGGAATATTCATAAAAAACATTATTTTCGTTTTGTCCTTAACTATATTTTCTAGCTTATCCGCTCAAAAAAAATATATCATATTAAGTCCAAGCGGAAAAGATACAGATAAAATGTCGATTGTTGACAGCTGCTATATAAGAGCGTGGTATGCATTTAATGCAGATACAATCAATGTTCCAAATTCCTATGAAGATTTGCAACGTCTTGAAGTAGGCAAAAACGTTGTCAAATACTATAGTTATTTCACTTTCAACTCAGACTCTCTTTGTACTATTTGGAAGAAAAAACATCCACAAGCAAAAGCAAGACCACGGAGGTTAGGACCAGGAGGAAAACATCCAGACCATTGGTCTGAATACAAGCACTCTGAGATATTTATAGATTGTACCCAAAAGCAACTTACAGAATATGCCAGAATGCAATTCTATATGCAAAAACAAAATAGTCAAGCAACTGAAAGTATACCTGTTCAAGAATGGACGATACATGACGATACCATGTTATTGATAGACCAGCGCTGCCAAAGAGCAACTTGCAATTTCAGAGGAAGAAAATATGAAGCATGGTTTACAATGGATATTCCTATAAGCAAAGGACCTTGGAAATTTGGAGGACTACCAGGACTTATTCTAAAAATTACTGATGACAAACATCTATATTCATTCGAATGCATCAAAATTGAGCAATTTACATTTCCAATTCATATAAAAATATATGAAGACTATAAATACTATAGAAAAATGAAACGAGAAAAATTGCTGAAATATCAAAAATTCATTCATGAATACTATGGCAAAGCAATTTACTATCCTCTAGAATTAGAATAAAACAGAACTAGCTATGGTTTGGTATAACAAAAGGGAACTACAGTCTCATACCTTTCTTGTGAAGCAAAACCATTCATGATATGTGAGACAGAGGCTTATTGAATAATTCTAAAATTTTAAATTATGAAATTGAATGCTTTGTCGGAAGCAGGGCTGAAAGACAAAGAGATGAATGCTTTAAAAGGCGGTAATTGCTGTACTTGCTCCTGCTATCACGAAGGAGAGCCTGGATATTCTTCTGCAGCAGATAACAGAAACGCAAATGTCAATATTGGCGATGGCGGACATTCAACTGAAGGCTGTAATCAGTATGTATCATGCAATGAAGATGGTGACGTAATGCCAATGCCATATCCGGGTCAACACCCTCATGAATAGTGACTAACTTTAGAAAGAAAAGATGCAAATATCAATATCTATTATGAAAGTTATCGTATATATTACAATTTATCTATTCCTATTTTCAGAATATGCTGAAGCTCAGCAATTACAGGGAAAAGTACTAGCTCCTCTTCCTCAAAAAACAAATGGGATGACAGTCGTTGATTCATGCAATATTCGGATATTGTATGCCCTCAACGCAGATGATATCAATAATCCTAATACCTATGTAGATCTGCAACGTTTAGAAATAGGTAATCATGTTTCAAAATACTACAGCCATTTTATCTTCAACAATGATTCATTGTGCACAGAATGGGCAACAAAATACTCTTATTATAAATCCGTTCCTTCATATTTAGGTCCTTTGGGAAAAAAGAAGTATAGATGGTCAGAATATAAATATTCAGAATATTTCAAGGACCATCAAACAAAAACACTAACAGAATACTCTCGTATGCCACATTTAGTGCGACCAAACTACAAATATTCAGAACACATGCCCATTCAAGAATGGAAAATTCAAAATGATACATTAAGCGTCAATGGCTTTTTATGCCAAAAGGCAATATGCCATTTTCGAGGAAGAGACTATATTGCTTGGTTTACAACAGATATTCCTATCAACGCTGGTCCATGGAAATTCAGCGGATTACCAGGTCTAATACTCAAGATATACGACACCAAACATATATATACCTTTGAGTGTGTAAAGATTGAAAATGGGAAATTTGCAATTAGAAAATACAACTTCACTAATTACAAATCAATAGAGCGAAAAAAGTTACTCAAACTCCAAAAAAAGTTAAATGAGAATTATTTTGGCATTGTTGGAGGAGAAATGCCTAATGGAGGGAAAATGCCAGATCCTATTTCTTATGAACCTTTAGAACTAGAATAAATATGAATAAATATATTACATCAGATTATGTGGCTTCTGCATTAGCCAACTTGCCACAACTTGTATTCGAAGTTACAGACGCTTGTAACCTAAGTTGTAAATATTGCGCTTATGGCGAATTTTATGAAGATTATGATTGTAGAGAAAACAAGATGTTATCTACAGAAAAAGCAATCCGCTTGATTGACTATCTGGCAGAGTATTGGAACTCCAATCTGAATACATCTGCCGACAAAAACATAACGATATCTTTTTATGGAGGTGAACCTTTACTCAATTTCCCCTTCATTGAAGCTGTTGTGAAACACATTAAGAACAATGTTCATTGCCCACATCGACGTTTCTCTTTTTCCATGACAACGAATGCCATATTACTCCATAAATATATGGACTTCTTACAAGAAAACAATTTTCACTTACTGGTCAGTCTCGACGGAAACAAAGAGAATGATGGATACCGGATGGACAAAGCCGGTCATAGTTCGTTTGAACGGGTAGTTACTAACGTAGACATGCTCCGGGATAAATACCCCGATTACTTTCTCAGATACGTTAATTTCAATGCAGTGTTGCACAATAAAAACTCTGTGGAAAGTATCTATCGCTTTTTTAAGGAAAAGTACGACAAAATTCCCCGCATTGGTGAATTAAATAACGTAGGTATTCGCAAGGATAAACTGGAAGAGTTTAACCGCACTTACAAAAATTCACAAGAGAGCTTGCAACAAGCCGAACATTATGAGGAGATAGAGCGAGATATGTTCATGAATGCAGGAAACTACAGAAACCTGACTCTCTTCCTGCACCAATATAGCGGATTTGTATATCGCGACTATACCGACTTACTTTATGATAAAAAGGAGACGATAAGTATTCCGACCGGAACTTGCCTCCCTTTCTCAAAAAAAATGTTTGTCACCGTAAACAGCAAGATTTTGCCTTGCGAACGAATCGGACATCAATTTGCCTTAGGCAAGATTAGTGAAACAGAAATAGAACTGAATCCGGAATGGATTGCCGATAAATATAACGATTATTATGCCAGAATGGAATCTCAATGCAGCCGATGCAAAAACAAGAAAGCATGCATACAATGCCTGTTCAACCTGAAAGATATAGAATCAAAACCGGTCTGCTTTGGCTATATGAATGACAAAGATTTCAATAATTACGTAAATCAGCAAATGCACTTTCTAGAGCAGAACCCGGAAGCATATAAGAAAATAATGGAAGAGGTTATTGTCTGGTGAAATAGTTTAAATTAATAACGGAAAACAATGAAAGCTAAGAATTATTGGTTTGCTTTAAAATCATACGTATACGTAGAGTTTAAAGAGAAAAATATACTGATCTATGATACAAAACATGGAAATCGGATAGAAGCTGTACAGGCAAAGGTTATCACACTGATAAAGGAAATGTATAAACCCGGCAATTTAGGAGTTATTCCTATAAGCAATAAATTACAGTCGGACCCATACATCCGGAATTTCATTCAAGAAGTCATTGACAAAGAGATGGGTGATTTGATGGATACAGAACACTTTCCCAACAAACCAGTCCGGTTAATTCCCACCCTGAGCTTGCAAAAAGACATAGACAGACACATAGAATATGAAGATAAAGTAGCCTTTATCGGAAAAGACATAAGCAAATATCTGACAGAAGTTAATGTATACCTAAACAGTATATGTGATAAATCCTGCAAACATTGTGCCGGTTATTGTAAACAAATACATTGTTGTACAACAAACAATCCGGGCATCGAACTTCCGATAGAGCAAGTAAGGAGTCTGCTTGAACAACTCCGTTATTCTCCTGTAAATACAATCAACTTGTATGGAGGAGACATTCTCTCATATAGCTATTTAAACGAATTACAGCTTCTGGCTTCTTCATACCCGAAAACACTACATTTCTATACGCACCATAAAAATTATAGGGAAAATGAATTTGTGGATTCCCAATTACTGGAATTAATCATAACTTTTCCTATGGATGGAAATCACTTTCATGAACTATGGAAGCAGATAAAGGATAAACAATCGAAACTACACTTTATTGTAGAGGATGAACAGCAATATTATGATTCCGCACGTTTGATTAATGAATATAATATAAAAGAATACAGCATTCACCCCTACTATACAGGGGAAAATATACATTTCTTTGAAGATAATATATTTCTAAACAAGGAGGAGATTTTCTATAAGGCATTGCAAATGAGAGAGATTTTCAGGAATCAAAAACTGAATTCCAATTCTTTCGGTACACTATACGTACTGCCGGATGGGACGGTCAAAGCAAATATGAATACTGCGGTTCTTGGAAATATTGCGGAAGATGATATCTTGGATATCATTTACAAAGAACTGATTGAAAACACAGCGTGGAGAACCATACGCAATTCACATCCATGTGATCAGTGCATTTACCAGTTTATGTGCCCCGCTCCTTCAAATTATGAAAGGGCTATTGGAAAAAATAATCTATGCCATATAATCAATTAAGCCACAACTAAAAAGACAAGCAAGAATGCATAACTTCCCTCATTATATCCAATTGGATGCCATGGATTGCGGACCTACCTGCCTACGCATGATAGCCAAATTCTATGGTAAAAGTTATTCGCTTCAGACACTTCGTTCGCGCTCTTTCATTACGCGCGAAGGAGTATCTATGCTGGGAATCAGTGATGCGGCAGAATCCATTGGATTCCGCACATCCGGCCTACGGATAACTTTCAAGCAACTGGTAGAAGATGTTCCTTTGCCATGTATTCTACACTGGAGCCAAAAACATTTTGTCGTTTGTTATGACATCCGGAAAAGGAGAGACGGATATCGGATAGCTATAGCGGATCCGGCTAATCAATTAATTACTTACAAAGAGGATGAATTCAAAAAATGCTGGATCACGACTAAAGCTGATGGAGAAGAGAAAGGAACCGCCCTGGCACTGGAGCCCAGTCCCATTTTTTATGAACAGGATGACGAAAAACATACTCCGGAACATAATCTCGTCTTTTTCCTTAAATATCTGACACCCTATAAAAAACAACTTATCCAGTTGGTTTTAGGAATGCTTACAATCAGTGTGCTCCAACTCATATTTCCTTTTTTAACGCAATCACTGGTAGATATCGGCATCCATAGCGGTAACTTGTCATTCATTACTTTAATACTGATATCGCAATTAGTTGTTTCAGTCTCTCAGATATCTGTGGGCTTTATCCGAAGCTGGATTATGCTCCACATGAATGCCCGTATCAATATAGCCTTAATTTCAGACTTTCTGACGAAGTTAATGAAACTCCCATTACACTATTTTGATACAAAGATGATAGGTGACATCATGCAGAGAATCGGTGACCATAGGCGCATTGAAACGTTCCTGACCGGTTCATCGATAAGTACCTTATTCTCTTTTGTCAATTTCTTTATTTTTGCCTTCGTATTAGCTTATTATGATCTTATAATTCTGGCCATTTTCTTTATAGGAAATGCCCTTTATGTCTGTTGGATATTATTCTTCATGAGATATCGTCGTGAACTGGATATTCGACGGTTTGCTCAAGCAGCCGGAGAACAAAGCAGCCTGATACAACTTGTTACCGCCATGCAAGAAATAAAGCTGAACAACTGTGAGAAACAAAAGCGCTGGCAATGGGAGCGCATTCAAGTCAAGCTCTTTAAAATCAGCATACAAGGATTGGCTTTGGGACAAATTCAGCAGATAGGTTCTGTTTTTTTCAATCAGACTACCAATATAGTAATTTCTTTTATCGCCGCAAAAGCTGTAGTAGAAGGAGAAATGACTTTAGGTATGATGATGTCTATGACTTACATTATTGGCCAACTTTCCGGACCGGTTAGTTCTTTTATAGGCTTTGCACAACAGTTACAGGATGCCAAGATAAGCTTGGAGCGTTTGAATGAGGTGCATGGCAAAAAGGATGAAGAACAAGATATTGAAACAAAACTTATGATCTTACCGGAGAAACAAGACATCAAAATTGAAAATCTTTCTTTTAGTTATGATGGTGCAGACAGAGATTACATCTTAAAAGATTTAAATCTGAAAATTCCTGCAAAAAAAGTTACTGCAATCGTTGGAGCAAGTGGCAGTGGGAAAACGACTTTAATAAAAGTAATGCTTGGATTCTATGCCCCCAACAAAGGTCGGATAAATGTTGGCGAAGTTCCTTTGGAAAACATAAATCCGCATCTCTGGCGTTCTCTTACTGGTTCAGTAATGCAAGATGGCTTCATCTTTTCAGAGAGTATAGCTCAAAATATAGCAATAGGCGAAGAGCAAATTGACATCGAAAAATTACGTCATGCCGTAACAGTGGCCAATATACGTGATTTCATAGATTCACTCCCATTAGGATATAACACCAAGATAGGTATGGAAGGAAACGGTATCAGCCAAGGACAACGGCAACGCATTCTGATAGCCCGAGCTGTCTATAAGAATCCTGAGTTTCTATTCTTTGACGAAGCAACAAATGCTTTGGATGCAAACAATGAAAAAGAAATAATGGAGCACCTGCATGGCTTCTATAAAGGTAAGACTGTCGTTGTTGTAGCTCACCGATTAAGCACAGTTCGAGATGCCGACAAAATAGTAGTACTCGATAAAGGACAGGTTACCGAAGAAGGGACTCATCAAGAATTGATTGCCAAACAGGGATTATACTATCAACTAGTAAAGAATCAATTAGAATTAGGTCAATAAGAATGGCAATGGAAAATAAGAAATACAAAGAGATTGAACTTCGCAGTGAAGAAGTTCAAGAAGTAATGAACCACATTCCTTCCTGGATTCTCCGCTGGGGAATTACAGTATTGTTTAGCATTGTAACAATCTTACTTATGGGAAGTTTCTTATTTAAATACCCTGACATAGTTGTGGCAGAAGTAACAATCAGCACACAAAATCCTCCAGCTTATGTATTAGCCAAGGCATCCGGAAGGGTTTGTGAGATACATGTAAATAATGGCAGTGAGATACAAAAAGACGACTTATTAGCAGTAATAGAAAATACGGCCAGGACCGATGACATTCTTTTGCTAAAGAAGCAAATGACAGACTGGAAGACACATAATTATTCTATAGCAATTGGAGAATAAACTTTCAACGGACAACGCTTACATTTAGGAGAAGTTCAGTCTGCTTATGCTTCATTCATTTCAGTTTTAAATGACTACGCAGATTTCATCAAACAAGACTATTACCAAGAAAAGATAGCAAACTATCAAGGACTTTTAAATAATCAGAAGGAGTACTACCAATTAGCAGAGAAGCAATATCAACTAGCCCAAAAAGAAAAAATGTTAGTAAATCGCATCTATGAAAGAGATTCACTCTTATATGTTTGTAAAGCTATGATTGCCGCCGAGTACGACGAATCAGGGCGTAATTACCTGCAAAGTCTACAGGGATATGAAGGTATGCGTATGTCACTCATTCAAATAAATATGCAAATTGAGCAAAGCAAAGGAAATATACTGGACATACGGCATCAAACTTTAACTGAAGAGCAGAAACATACCGTAAATCTCAAAAATGCAATAGAACAGTTGCAAGTAGGGATCAGTTCTTGGGAGCAGCAATATCTATTAACAGCCCCAATATCGGGGAAAATTACCTTCATGAGTGTCTGGAGTCAGAATCAGAATGTTACAGCAGGAGAAAGTGTTTTTGTAATTGCGCCTTCCCAAGGAATGCAACCAATAGGGAAAGCGTTATTACCCATACAAGGCTCAGGAAAAGTAAAGATAGAGCAACAAGTAAATATCCGCTTAAACAATTATCCTGATCAAGAATTCGGATATGTTAAAGGAATTATACGTAGCATTTCTCCGGTCCCTACGGCAGAAGACAACTATGTGGTGGATATTGACCTTCCAAAAGGCTTGAAAACCAATTATGGCATGGAACTTCCACTTACACGTGAGATGAAAGGTAGTGCTGAGATTATAACCGAAGACATGAAACTGATAGAAAGATTACTGTCCCCATTAAGGAAAATAATTTCATCGGGCACGGATTCTTCTTTATAACCGGATAAAAATTAAATGATTAAATTCTAAAGATAGCCTATGATTACCCAGAAATCACTCAAAGAATACCAAGCAAGCGTCTCGTACTTATTGAGAAACGAGATTTGCCTCATAAAAAGTAAACTGATCGTTGTAGTTATAATATTATCAGCCCCTTCTTGTTTAGCACAAACCGTATTTAAAGGAAGTGTCGTAAATAAATCGGGAGAAGCAGTTACAGGAACCATCACCATACAAGCCAGAAACAGTCCTACAATTGCCGAATTTAGCACCTGCAATTCTCAAGGAAAATATACAATTACTTATAAGGGAAAAGCCGATAGCGTGACTATTACATTATCGAGTATGCTTATTGGCAAACATAGCAGAACTGTAAAAAACCAATCACAGCAAGTAGATTTTGTGATTGACGAGCAACCGCTACAATTAAAGGGGGTTACTATTAATGCTCTAAAAATTAAGCAAGATAAAGACACATTAAACTATTTGGTTGGTGCGTACCTTGACCAAAATGACCGGGCAATTGGTGATGTACTCAAGAAAATGCCAGGAATTGAAGTCTCGGAAAGTGGGAAAATTTCTTTTAATGGAAAGAACATAAAAAGATTCTATGTAGAGAATATGGATCTATTGCAAGGACGATATGGACTTGCTACTAATAATATTCCAGCCAAAGCGGTATCAGTTGTACAAGTATTAGAGAACTATCAACCTGTAAAAGCCTTACAAGGAAAAATATCAACTGATGATGTTGCCATTAATCTAAGATTAAAAGACAGCGCTAAAGGTGTCTTATCTATTATAGGGCTATTGGGCGGAGGATATCAGCCCATATTGTGGAATGCTGAAGCTACTGCTATGTATTTCAACAAGCAAAGCCAGAATATGACTATCTATAAGGGAAATAATTCCGGGGGGAATGTAGCTTCTGAGTTCCGTACGCATTACGACTATGAAAGAGTTTATATGTCATCCGGTAGCCAACTTTCTATCCAAAATCCGGTAACACCACCTATCCCACGTAATCGTTATATAGACAACCGGTCACACGCCATAAGCACCAATCATCTAAACAAAATAAAAGATGATACAGAATTGACCACTAACATTCTTTATTATGATGACCGGATAAAGAAAGAAGGATATTCACTTTATGAACAATATCTGCCCTCAAGCGACAGATTAATGATAGAAGAACAAATGCGTTCAGTCAGTCACATCCATAATCTTGAGTTGGCTTCCCGACTCAATGTAAATGCTAAGAATCATTACCTTAATAACGCTTTTAATTTGAATGTAAACTGGAACAGTGATTTTGGAACGAGTGATACCCATAGCAACGCAGATGTTGCAGACGTACTAATTAGTCAACGGCTCAAACAACCGTTTTTATCTATCGACAACACTCTGAATTTAATCAAAACGATAAAGGAAAATACTTATAAGATCTACTTCTCAATAGGCTATGGAAATAAGCCACATAGCCTAACTGTTTCTCCTGCCACTTACTTGGGTAATAAGCAAGCGGAATCCCTGACTCAGAATTTATCAGACAGAAATCTAGCTTCAGTATTAAGATTATCATACAGCCTGAATCTAAAAGATTTCCGCTTTGATTATAGCCTATGGGGGAGTGCCAACATCCGTAATCTAAATACAGAATTAACGGAACAGGGTTCCAATTACACAGAAGGGCTCTCTGCTGATTCTCTTCGTAATAATCTCTGGTATAATACTTATCAGGCAGGAGTCTCTCAAAGCTATACCTATGATAATAAAAACAATTTCAAAGTTACGCTTCAGCTTCCCCTTGTTTATCTTATACAAACCAAAGATGATAATATAATCAATCGAGACAATGCCTATCAACGATTTAAGATCACTCCTGCCTTTACCTTAAGATACGATTATCGTGATTTCAGTTTTTACATGCAGGGGAATACCGGAAGGAATTTTGGAGATATGAATTCAAGTTATACAGGATTCATCTTAAGAAGCTATCGGAGTTTACTGCGTAATGACATAGACAAACTATTTGAATCCCGTTCTTATAATGCCAGTAGTTCAGTATACTACAAAGATGCCTTCAATGCATTGTTCTTCAATATTGGATTCGACTACAAACATTCATGGAGGAATCTCCTTTATGGCTATAGCTATCAAGATATCATGAGTGTAAAGACTGTTATTGACCAACCCACCCAAACAGATAACTATGGTGTGAAACTAAGTGCCAGTAAAGGCTTCAACTTTTTATCAACGACTCTTAGAACATTTGGCAACTATAATAGCGGAAATAGTCAGCAATTCATACAAGAAGAAATATTAAATTCTAAATCATACAATTATGGAGTTGGATTCAGTTTAGATATCACCCCCTTCTCTTTCACGAATTTGAAGTACTCTTTTTCCTGGAATGAAAACAAAAGCTATATAGAAAAACGTGCTTCTGACTTTGCAGCTATTAGGCAAACATCTCAAAATGTAGGGATTAATATATATCCGATAAAAGAGATTACTATAAATATAAATATGGAACATCAGTATAATAGTGCAGCAGGTCAAAGATATACGACATTTGCAGATGCGAATATTAAATGGAAAAATAAGCATATTGACATCGAACTGGGAGTCAACAACCTATTCAATACCAAACAGTATATAACAGCTTTCTTCAATGACGTGAGTACCTCCTATTATTGCTATAATCTACGCCCTGCCAGTGCTTTAATCAAGTTTAGATTTAAAATTAAATAATCTCCTGCAAATCAAAAATGATTTCAATTGACTGCAAAAGCTGCCTCCCTCTGATTCAAACGAATCGAGAGGGAGGCAGTCTCATTTAGAAAAGAGAGTTTTAGTAAGGTATCATATCGGAAAGAATACGTTCCTTATACCAAGGATCATCTATCGCCTTCAGCTCCTTGCCCATCTCACGGCAAAGCTCCGCAACGATTTCCTTATTTTCTTCCAACGGAAGGTTATTCATCTGATAAGGGTCCTTTTCATCATCAAACAACAGGCTTTTCTTCAGCTTATGGTCTTTCTTATCAATATAGAAAGCCAAAGTATAACGTGCCGTCTTATACCCTCTTGAAGAAGGGAAGTAAGTCTGTACTTTACCGTCCGCATCTTTTTCTCCGTCTAGGTTCTGGATATACAAAGCACCACCGGGACGTTCAATTTCCGCCTTTTCATCGAAGAAAAGAGGTGCCCAGTTGCGTCCTTGCACATTAGACGGAATGGAATCACCCAAACCACACAGTCCCAGGACAGTCGGCATAATATCCGGCGCAGACATCAGAAGATTGTCTACACGCGGTTGGATATGGCCGGGATAACGTACCAGGAACGGTATATTCATAGATTCGGAATAAGGAGAATTCTTCGGATCATCCGTGAACTGGCTACACATTGTTTCACCATGGTCGGAAGCAAAGATCACAATCGTATTCTTATCCAAACCCTGCTCTTTCAGTGTTTCAAGGATCTGCCCGAAGGCACGGTCTACACCGGTAACGGAGGCAAAGTAGTAGCGAACGCTCTCTGCTTTTTCACGCTTCTTATCTGCATTGGGACGGATAAGAAGGCTGTCCAAAGGTTGATCTTTGTACAGATTGAAATCTTCTTCCATGCAATCGTCCAATGAACGGTACGGGCTGTGGGGCGGATTCATACCCACCATTATAAAGAAAGGTTTCTTCGGATCACGTACATTTCCTTCGTTCTTCAGATAGGAAACCACCATCTTGGACTCATGCAACGGTGACCATTCTTTCGGATCGTGACGATTTCCATCCGTATCCCAGTAACGGGGATTCTTATGTTCATCAAAAGTACCGTAGGAGTACCAGTAATTAAAGCCGTGACGGCGTTCTTTCGGCGTATAGGCATCCCAGGCAGGTATGCGATCTTCTACATAGTGACCGGGACGTTGCGGATCGTTCGGTGTAGGAAAGTCAGCGTGTAACTTACCAAAGTAAGCGCAATCATATCCGGATTTATTGAATACATCTCCTATACAATCCACATCGGCACGCAGGGAACTGATAGGCCGGTTTGAATTACAGTTCAAAGGTATTCCGCTTTTATTGGGATACATCCCCGTCAGCAGCATACCCCGATGAGGACTACTCAACGGACAGTTACTTTGGGCAGAACTTAACACCAGCGCTTCACGGGCAAAACCATTCAAGTTAGGGGTATGCACCGGATCATTGCGGAAGTTCACCTTATCGCGAAATCCATCCTGTCCCCAGAACTCCATAGCCTGATTACGGTACTGGTCGGGGAAGACATAAATAACATTCGGAAGTTGTGCCTGCTCTCCCTGCTGAGTTTTGCAGCCTTGCAGGGCAAACAGGCCCAAGCCTCCCAAAAACAAACTAAACCGATTTATCATTTTATTCTTATTAAATTACGTTGAAATTATAAATGGGAATTTAGCGAAACGCAGATTAACGCAAATTTTCGCAAAGAATATTGTTATCACACATAGCGCAGCCTTTATTTAATCTGCGAAAATCTGCGTTAATTTGCGTTTTAATAATAAGCCCCTAAATTATCATTTATAGTTTCAGCATGTGAATTAAAACAGCTTCTTATTCGCCTCCAGGTCTCTTTTGCGCATAATTCCTTCCAGGAAGTAATAGTCCGCATAATTCAACGGAACATCAATCTCAGCACC
>NZ_CBVI010000044.1 GCF_000513195.1 Bacteroides timonensis
TACTTCTGATCGTGGGTATAACGGTAGCACATGGTGTATCCGTAAATAGCCCATGCCTGTCCGCGCGCCCAGGCAGATTCGTCAGCATACCCCTGTGCGGTTTGTTTCTTACGTACCTCACCGGTTACGGGATCATAATCCACTACGTGATAACAGCTGTTATTGGCACGAAAATGGTTCTTCATGGTGGTATCGGCATGCTTCACGGCAACATTATAATAAGTAGAATCGCCTGAAAGCTTGGAAGCTTCGAACAATAGTTCCAGATTCATCATATTATCTATAATAACCGGGCATTTCCAACCACGTTCTGCCTGCCAGCCCTTATCGGCATCCCAGGACTGAAGTACGCCTGCCGCCGGACGGAAACGGGTAGAAAGAGACTTAGCCGTCTGAATAATCACAGGCTTGTACGCTTCTTTACCGGCAAAACGATATCCGTTCAGATAGCTGCAACCAATCATAAAGCCCACATCATGATGCCAGGTCAGGTATTGCACGGAATCCAGCGCTTCTGTATACTTCTCAGCCAGCGGCAACCATTTTTTATCACCGGTCAACTCATATGTATACCAAATATTACCGGGGAAGAAACCGGAACACCAGTCATCAATGGGTACATAAACAATGCTACCATCTTTGTTGATAGTTCTTGGATTCAGAATTTTCCCTGACTTTTCGATAATGTCGGTCTGAATGGTCTCCTGCGCCACCGCATTATCAATATTCTCTTGGATAAAGTTGCTCTCGGTCTGCTTCTGACTTGTGCAACCCGCCAAAACAAGGAGGGATATTCCCAATGTCGTGAGGATTGTTTTCATAATAATGATTTGTTTATTAAAGTTTCGTATTCTTTCGTCAGCAAAAGTAGCGCAGGTTTACAGAAAAGACCCTCCTAAATTATACAGGAAAAGGGCAAAATTGTTACATTTGCACATAAATCATACCGATTGAACTTTTTAATCATATTGAGAACATGACTCCACAAGAATTTTTCAAAAAAGATCTCTTTGCAGAACAAACCGGCGTAGAACTACTGGAAGTACGCGAAGGATATAGTAAAGCACGTCTCGTTATCACGGAGAATCACCTTAACGCAGGACACCGCACCCAAGGCGGAGCCATCTTCACTCTTGCAGACCTGGCACTGGCCGCCGCTGCCAATTCACATGGTGCACTGGCTTTCTCCCTGTCTTCCAATATCACCTTTTTGCGCGCCAGCGGACCGGGTGACACGCTGTATGCCGAAGCACGCGAACGGTACATCGGACGTACTACCGGATATTATCAGATAGATATCACGAACCAGGACGGAAAACTGATTGCTACATTCGAGTCCAGCGTATTCAGAAAAGGGGATCCGCTGCCGTTCAAGGTATAGAGCTACAAGTTACGAGCTACGAGCTACAAGTGGCTGCACTATCATTCCGAAAGGCACTCGTAGCTTGTAGCTCGTAACTCGTAGCTTTCTCATTTCTTCTTTACCACCGACGTCATCGGATAACGATTTCCTTGTACGCTCTTCAGGAAAGCCTTTGCCGACCCGAAGTTAAGATACATATCCAAGCGAATCGGGAGATGATTCTTATCATCTGAGATAAAAAAAGTAATCACTTCTTTTTCCTTTCCTTTTTTATATTCTACAAAAGAGAATACGAGGCAACGATAAATCGTATCATTATTGGCTTTTACATCTTCTTTGCCCCGGTAAATCAGCGTCTGTTCTTCTACCTTACGTCCGGTGGCCATAGGGAAAAGAATCCGGTCGCCTATTTTATAATCTGCCGGATCGTAAGAACGCGCCTGCGCCAGGATACTCAACATATCGAAGATGCAACGGCTGTCACTGTATTCCATCTCTTGCGGATCGCGGACCGGATTGTGCCAGATACGCCTCTGCTTCACGTTGGATACGCCATCCTTATATGAAAACCAAGCTTCATCCACCGTATAGCGGTCACCCTCTTCGGCCGCTTTACGGAAGTAGAGCGGCTCCAGCTTTTCACTGACATAGCAAGTCAGCGTATCACGCATCTTAAAGAAGAAATCGGTCTTTTTACTTCCTACCGAAAGCAAGTTGAAGCGGTAGGCAGGTTGTAACTGAAAAGTAGTGGAGAAGGTGGTCAGACTTGCCAGCCCCACCTTCTTCCAGATAAACTTCCAGTTAAAATATAAATCGTACATCACGTGCTCGCCGGACTGAAATGCGGTGTTTTGAGCCGTACATTGTGCCTTGGCAGGCGTGAACATCATCGTAAGCAACAGTGCTCCCAACAGGCAGAACACCCATCCGCGCTTACCGGTTATTGCCGGAGCCGCGGTTATTCTGGTTTCTCTTTTTCTTGTCTTCATCTGGTTTTTGTTTTTTGAGTTCATCCGGTTTCTGTTTATCCAGCGGCTTTTCATGTATATTCCAATCCTGGGTCAAGTCGAAATTAGCTTTCAGTTCTATCACCTGAGGATAATAATACACTTTCTCCGGTTGCCGTTTGTCTTCGTATTTTCCGGTGTCCCACACACCGTTTCCATTCGTATCATTTATAAGGCGTGCACTATATTTGCCGGGATTCAGGAAGTAGAAATCTGCCTTACCGTCGACAACCGGCACTGTACGTACCACTTTATCCTGTGCGTCCAGCAATTCTACAAAAGCAATTGAATCTGCTCCCGTCACATTATAGAATATTTGCCCGTACTCTTCAGGTTTCTTCACCTTAAATTCTTTCTTTATCTTATCGGTGAAAAGGCCATATATTCCATGGAAAGCCGTCGAGTCGACTTCAAAAGCATAGCTTTCACCGGGCACCCAATCTGCATAAACATTATAGCGCATCAGGTTCAGAGAGTCCGGAACAAAGTCGTAAGGGACATCATTCCACAAACTGTCTACTTTCTGTTTCAGATGAATGGCACCATCAGCAACAGTTGCCAGCGGTTCAGTAAATGTAAGAGATATATAGTCGTAGATATCCATCGCACCCGGTGCATATACATCTACAGGCAAGAACACCGTCGGTTCTACATACTCCTTACCCTCTTTCTCCGCTTTCTTTTTGGCTTTTTCCAGTTCCTTTTCTTTCTTCTCACGTTCCTTCTCAAGTTCTTTCTCGGACTTAGGCCGAATCTTCGATACAAGTCTCAGAGTATCCGTACGCGGTACCAACTGGTTGAGCGTATCCGTATAGAGGTAAGTGAGACTCATCTTCAAAGTATCCATCTTATAAATCAGAGAGTCTCTTATCCAATAATGAAGCGTATCAATGCGTCCGGTTGGCTTCTCTACGATGAAAGCGTTGGTTTCATCGAAATTCAGTCCCTTCAACAACGGCAGGCTGTCAGCCTGGGTAGAGAAATAGAAAGAGAATTTACGGGATTCAGGACGTTCGCTCCTGATGAGACGTTGCGACAAAACCCGTTCTTTGAAACAACGCAATATGACGTCATCCGGAGAGTAATGAGTATAAGTTCTCTCCATGATCGTATCTATCGTCAGAGAATCTTTCCAGAGTGTATCAAGACGTATCCGTTCATCCATGGCAGGAATAATCAGGGAGTCTTCGAAAGCAATCATTTCAGTGGGCTGACTATAATAGAAGTTTTGGTCAGCATCTTGCAATCCGTAGATGCGGTATTCGCCCGGAGCAACACCCCGAATTGTGAAACGTCCGCGACTATCGGTACGACCTACACGTTCAAAAGGTATCGTAGTAAAGGCCGAGTCAGCTAAATTGGAATGCATACCTACCAGCATACCTTTCACCGGTTCCAGATTGGCTGCATTCAGCACGGTACCGGAAACCACCATCGAGTCGATAACGGAACCCGTGGAGAAAGTAAACCCGAAATCGGGCAACGGATTACCTTCATTATTGTCCTGAATAGCATCCGAGAAGTCTATCGAATAAGTAGTATTCAGCTTGAGAGTATCCTTTAAGGTGATTACCACCTTCTTCCCATTCGCCTTTATCTCCGGTTGTTGCACCTGGGGTGGAGAAATCACAATCTTCTCCCCGGGTTTCTCAAGCTTGATGAATTCATCGAATTCAATCGTAACTTTCTTCCGGTTATTATTAAGCGCGCCCGGCGCAGGCGTACTACCTACGAAGCGTGGAGGGGTTTCATCAATAGCACCACCTTCCGGACGACCGATGCTGGCGCAAGAATAAAGCACGACACCAACAACGGCAACACCTGCCAGACGATTGAAAAGAGACTTCATATCTAAATATTTATTACGTAATGCGCTGCAAAAATAAAGGTTATCCCTTAATAAACAGAATGCTTTACAGTATTTTAATCAAAAAAGAGCAAGAAGACAGTAAAAACAGATAAAATAGAGGAAAGGTTCAATCGGGGGCATGAAAGGGAAGGTACTTCAGCAAGGCCCAGCGAAACGGGTAACTATCTGTGTAGTAATACACTTGGTGTTCCACAACAATCAGTCGTAGTGGAACACGAGTTCAGTAGTAGTGGGAAACCAGTTCAGTAGTAGTGGGAAGTACCCTCAGTCCTAGTGGGAATATCACTCCTTTCTGTACCTACTATGCAACGCTTTAAAAATAAGTTGGTACAAAAATGATAATTTAGCGGATTTTCATTTTTCATCCGCGGATGAAAAATCACTTGCACGCCGAAAGGAACCAACGGTCAGCGAAGCTAAATCTTACTCCAGCACTACGCCGCTAATTATCATTTTTGTACCAACTTATTTTTTAATGATCCCTATAAATAGAAGCCGGAGGGATAAGAGCAGATTGGAATAGCATGTTGGGGACTTATATATAAGATATGTATGAAACATAGTTAAAAATAGACGCAAATAGAACTAATCTGTTCAAAAATAGATAATTTTGCAGCCGGAAAACCCGAAGAGTGCTTTAAGTTTTCCCCTTTGTCCTCCGTATTATCCAAACTATGACAAGACAGAAGAAGCCTGTATTTACCAAATGAAAAAATAAACCAAAAGACAGAGAATAATTACAAGTATGAAGAGTAGATTGATTTTATTGGCATGTTGCCTGTCACTGTTCGGTTGCGGACAAAGTGACAAAACTACGGGTAAAGCACCCGAATTTGCAGTGATTACAGTGGAAACGACCACTGCCAACTTAACGAACAGTTATCCGGCTACAATCAGAGGTAAACAAGATGTAGAAATCCGCCCCATGGTAAGCGGTTTCATCACCAAACTGCATGTAGACGAAGGTTCAGTAGTACGCAAGGGACAAGTGTTGTTCAGCATTGACCCCGTACAGTATCAAGCTGCCGTGAACTCAGCCAAAGCTGCTGTTGAAACAGCCAAAGCTGCCGTGAATACGCAAGAACTTACCGTAAACAACAAGCGTGAGCTGAACAAGAAAAATATCATCAGCAACTACGATTTGCAGATGGCAGAGAATCAACTGGCACAAACAAAAGCACAATTGGCACAAGCTGAAGCACAATTAGTAAACGCCAAGAACAATCTGTCGTATACCAGTGTAACCAGCCCCAGCGATGGTGTAGTAGGTAGCATCCCCTACCGTGTAGGCAGTTTGGTCAGCCCTTCCGTTGCCAGCCCGTTAACTACCGTAGCCGATATTTCTGAAATGTATGCTTACTTCTCCATGACCGAGAGACAGTTGCTGTCGCAGATTCGCGAGGGTGGCAGCACTAAAGAAATTCTGGAAAGAATGCCCGATGTACAGTTACAACTTATCGACGGAACCATGTATGCCGACAGCGGTCGCGTAGAAACCATCAGCGGCGTTATCGACCAGACTACCGGTTCGGTAACTATGCGTGCCCTCTTCCCCAACAAGCACAATGTGCTGCGTAGCGGAAGTACCGGTAATGTGGTATTCCCCAACCCGATGACAAATGTTATTATGATACCCCAATCAGCCACTACAGAAATACAGGACAAGAAATTCGTATTCGTAGTGCAACCAGACAACACCCTGAAGAATACGGAAATCCAAGTGTTCAAGCTGAACGACGGTAAGTATTACTATGTAACCGAAGGTTTGAAAGCCGGTGATAAAGTAGTAATGGAAGGCGTGCAGAACCTGAGAGACGGAGCATCTATCACTCCTATCACTCCTGCAGAAAAAGAAGCTGAATATCAGAAAGCCCTGAAAGACCAGAAAGAAGGTAATATTCAAACTGCGTTCAATTAACGTTTAACGGTTAATGATTAGTGATAAGCAGCTGCGCTATATCGCAGATACTTATCACTAATCACTAACCCCTAATCACTAAATAATATGAAATTAGATAGATTTATTAATCGTCCGGTACTATCTACGGTAATCTCCGTATTGATAGTGATCCTGGGTCTTATTGGTCTGGCAACCTTGCCTATCACCCAATACCCGGACATTGCACCACCAACCGTATCGGTGCGCGCTACCTATACAGGCGCCAACGCCCAGACGGTATTGAACTCTGTCATCGCACCGCTGGAAGATCAGATCAACGGTGTGGAGAACATGATGTACATGACTTCCAACGCCACCAACAGCGGTTCTGCCGATATTTCCGTTTACTTCAAGCAAGGAACCGACCCGGATATGGCTGCCGTAAACGTACAGAACCGTGTATCTATGGCACAAGGTCTGCTGCCCGCCGAAGTAACCAAGGTGGGTGTGACGACACAAAAGAGACAGACCTCCATGTTGATGGTATTCTCTATTTATGATGAGACAGACTCGTACAATATTGAATTCCTTGAGAACTACGCCAACATCAACCTTATCCCCGAAGTAAAACGTGTTGCCGGTGTAGGTGACGCGATGGTATTGGGTACCGACTACTCCATGCGCATCTGGCTGAAGCCTGACGTGATGGCTCAATACAAATTAGTGCCTAATGACGTAGCGGCAGTTCTGGCAGAACAGAATATCGAGGCTGCCCCGGGACAATTTGGCGAACGTGGTAACCAGACATTCCAATATACGATACGTTACAAAGGACGTCTGCAACAACCGGAAGAGTTTGAAAACATCGTCATCAAAGCGATGGAAAACGGCGAAGTACTCCGCCTGAAAGATGTTGCCGAGATTGAGCTGGGACGTCTGACTTATAGCTTCAACAATACCGTAAACGGCCATAAAGCCGTCAGCTGTATCGTATTCCAGATGGCTGGAAGTAACGCTACACAAACCATCAGCGACCTGGAAACATTGTTGAACGATTATTCCAACAAACTGCCTTCGGGCTTGCAAATCAATATCGCGCAGAGTGCCAACGACTTCTTGTTCGCCTCTATCCATGAGGTAATCAAGACTTTAATCGAGGCCTTCATCCTTGTGTTCATCGTGGTATATATCTTCCTGCAAGATTTCCGCTCCACATTAATCCCCGCCATCGCTATCCCGGTAGCTTTGATTGCAACGTTCTTCGTACTGAAGCTGATCGGCTTTAGCATCAACTTGCTTACCCTCTCGGCCATGGTGCTCGCCATTGCGATAGTGGTCGACGACGCCATAGTCGTCGTCGAGGGTGTCCATGCGAAGCTGGACCAGGGATACAAGTCTGCCCGTACCGCTTCCATCGACGCCATGAGTGAACTGGGCGGAGCTATCGTTTCCATTACGTTGGTCATGATGTCTGTATTTATCCCCGTAAGTTTCATGGGTGGTACGGCAGGTACATTCTACCGGCAGTTCGGTCTGACAATGGCCATCGCCATCGGTTTTTCCGCATTGAACGCCTTGACATTGAGTCCGGCATTGTGTGCCATCTTCCTGAAACCACACGATGAACACGGTGAAAAGAAATCGACCTTCATTAGCCGCTTCCATACAGGCTTCAATGTGGCTTACGACAAAATGCTGAAGAAGTATAAGAATAACGTCTTGTTCTTCATACAGAAGAAATGGCTGAGTTTCGGCCTTGTGGTAGCTTCCATCGTATTACTGGTTTTCTTCATGAAGATTACTCCGACGGGTATGGTCCCTAATGAAGATACGGGTACCATCATGGGTGTGGTAACCTTGCCTCCGGGTACTTCGCAGGAACGAGCCCAAGAAGTGCTGAACCGAGTAGACAGCCTGGTAGCTGCCGAACCTGCCGTTGCATCCCGTACGGTAATTTCCGGTTACAGCTTCATCGGCGGACAAGGACCTTCTTACGGTTCTATCATCATCAAACTGAAGAACTGGGAAGAGCGTTCCACTATGCAGAACTCCAATGTTGTTTATATCACGCTTTTCATGCGTGCACAGAAGATTATCAAGGAAGCGCAGGTACTGTTCTTCGCTCCTCCTATGATTCCGGGTTACTCTGCATCCAGCGATATCGAATTGAACATGCAGGATAAGACCGGTGGTGACTTGAATCACTTCTTCGATGTAGTGAATGACTATACCGCCGCATTGGAGGCGCGTCCGGAAATCAACTCCGCAAAGACAAGCTTTAACCCGAACTTCCCGCAGTATATGCTGGATATTGATGCCGCTGCTTGTAAGAAGGCAGGCATCAGTCCGAGCGACATCCTCGGCACTATGCAGGGATACTTCGGCGGTCTGTATGCTTCCAACTTCAACAGTTTCGGTAAGATGTACCGTGTAATGGTTCAGGCAGAACCCGAAGCAACCAAGAATCTGGAATCGTTGGCCAGCATCAAAGTGCGCAACGGCAATGAGATGGCTCCGATTACCCAGTTCGTTTCCATCAAGAAGGTATACGGACCTGACATTATCAGCCGTTTCAACCTGTATACTTCCATGAAGGTGATGGTTGCTCCTGCTTCCGGATATACTTCCGGTCAGGCGCTGGCTGCCATCTCCGAGGTTGCCAAAGAGAACTTGCCTGCCGGTTTCGCTTACGAGTTGGGAGGTATGGCACGTGAAGAGGCCGAGACCAGTGGTAGCACCACAGGATTGATCTTCGTACTCTGTTTCGTATTCGTTTACCTGTTGTTGAGTGCGCAGTATGAAAGTTACATTCTGCCGCTTGCTGTACTGTTGTCTATTCCGTTCGGTCTGTTGGGTAGCTTCCTGTTCGTCAACGGTATGAGCGCTATCGGTAATATTTCCATTCTGAAGATGATAATGGGATCCATGTCCAACGACATTTATATGCAGATCGCATTGATCATGTTGATGGGTCTGTTGGCAAAGAATGCCATCTTGATTATTGAGTTTGCCCTTGACCGTCGTAAGATGGGTATGAGTATCACATGGGCAGCCGTACTGGGTGCCGCAGCCCGTCTACGTCCTATCCTGATGACATCATTGGCTATGATCGTCGGTTTGATTCCGCTGATGATAGCATCCGGTGCAGGTGCCAACGGTAACCGTACACTGGGTACTTCCGCTATCGGCGGTATGTTAATCGGTATGATCCTTCAGATCTTTATTGTACCGGCCCTGTTCGTTGCATTCCAATATCTGCAAGAGAAGATTAAACCGATGGAATGGGCAGATGTAGACAACTCTGACGCAGAACCAGAAATTGAACAATACACGAAGTAAATTAAGAATGATGAATGAAGAATTCTTAATTCATCATTCTTCATTAAAACAAATGAATATGAAGAAACAGATTATAACCCTGATGTGTGCAACTGCCCTTCTGAGCAGCTGCCATATCTACAAATCATACGACAGACCCGAAGACATTACGGCTGCCGGACTGTATCGCGACACAACAGCTGTGAACGATACACTGGCTGCGGATACAGCAAATTTCGGTAATCTGCCTTGGAGGGAAGTATTTACCGACCCTCAGTTGCAAGCACTCATCGAGCAAGCACTTGCCAATAATCCTGACTTGCGCAGCGCCGCTCTGAATGTGAAAAAGGCAGAAGCCGCCCTTATGTCTGCACGCTTGGCTTATGCCCCCACACTTGCACTGTCTCCGCAAGGAACCGTAAGTAGCTGGGATAAAGGAAAAGCTACACAGACTTATTCGCTTCCTGTTACAGCAAGCTGGCAGATTGACTTGTTCGGCCAGATACTAAACCCGAAACGTGGTGCACAGGTTTCGCTGAAACAGACACAGTTCTATGAACAAGCCGTACAAACTCAGGTAATCGCCAATGTGGCCAATATGTACTACACATTGTTGATGCTCGACCGCCAGTTGCAGATAACAGAATCCACTGCCGATATCCTGAAAAAGAATGTGGAAACCGTAGAAGCAATGAAAGATGCGGGTATATACAACACGACTTCTGCCGGAGTAGAACAAACCCGTGCCGCCTACGCACAGGTGCTGGCATCTCTGCCCGGTATGCGTCAAAGCATTCGTGAAACTGAAAATGCTCTTTGCCTGATGCTGAATCAACCGGCACAGGAAATAGAACGTGGAGTATTGGAAAACCAGCAATTACCGACAGAATTCTCAGCCGGCATTCCTTTGCAACTGTTGTCTAACCGCCCCGATGTAAAGGCTGCTGAGATGTCTCTTGCTGCAAGTTATTACAATACTAACAGCGCGCGTGCAGCTTTCTATCCGCAGATTACATTAAGCGGTTCGGCTGGATGGACTAACAGTGCGGGTTCTGCAATTGTAAATCCGGGTAAGTTACTGGCTTCCGCCATAGGATCGCTGACACAACCGTTGTTCTATCGCGGTGCTAATATCGCCCGTCTGAAACAGGCTAAAGCACAGGAAGAACAATCCAAAATTCAGTTCCAGACTACTCTTCTGAATGCCGGAAATGAAGTGAGCAATGCCTTGTATCAATACCAAATGACCTCCGAAAAAGCCATTTCTCGCGAGATTCAGGTAAATTCTGCCCGCAAAGCTGCGGAAGATACAAAAGAATTGTTTAACTTAGGCACGTCAACGTATCTGGAAGTTCTGTCTGCTGAGCAATCTTACCTCAGTGCACAAACCTCCGAGGTATCGGACACTTTCGACCGTATGCAAGCTGTTATCAGCCTGTACCAGGCGCTCGGAGGAGGCAGAAATAAATAATGAACAATGAAAGAATGAAAAAATGAAAGTCAGCCGCGGGTATTGCCTTTTCATTCTTTCATTTTTTCATTCCTTAATTTAAATATTATGATAAGTCCATTAGCATTTGTAGATCCTGCCGCAAAGCTCGGCAAGAATGTAACGGTTCAGCCTTTTGCATATATCGAAGGCGATGTAGAGATTGGAGATGACTGTATTATCATGTCCGGTGCGCGTATCCTCGACGGTACACGCTTAGGGCAAAAGAACAAAGTGCATCATGGCGCCGTACTCGGTACCACCCCACAAGATTTCCATTATACGGGTGAGAAGAGTTTGCTGATCATCGGCGATGAGAATGACATTCGCGAAAACGTAGTTGTAAGCCGCGCTACACATGAAGGAAATGCCACACATATCGGGAGCGAGAACTTCCTGATGGATGGTGTACACCTTTGCCATGATGTGCAGATAGGTAACCACTGCGTACTGGGACTTAAGACTATCATAGCCGGTGACTGTCGTATCAGTGACTTTACCATTCTGAGCAGTAACGTCATTTTGCAACAACAATGCCACATCGGAAGCTGGGTATTGATCCAGTCAGGATGCCGCATTGCGAAAGACGTTCCTCCTTATGTTATTATGAATGGTAATCCGGCAGGTTATCATGGCATTAATGCTGTTGTGCTACAGCACAAGCACCAGGTAACAGACCGTATTCTGCGTCATATTGTAAATGCTTACCGACTGATTTACCAAGGTAACTTCAGCATACAGGATGCTTTGCAAAAGATTGAGGACCAGGTGCCGATGAGTGATGAGATACATAATATCCTTAACTTCGTACGGGAGTCTAAAGGGATTGTGAAATAAAACAAAAGTTACCTCGAAAAGTAACTGAAAGGGAAAAGACATAACCCAACTTGCTTAATCACCCGCACTACGTCTAAGATTGTAATGCGGGTGATTTTGTTAAACAGAACAGCTTTTAGAATCAAACAACCCTACCTGTTATATTCAAGTTAATGAGTCCATTCCAAGCACTTCCATTAGTTAACTTGATAAAATTAAATACAAGTTTATACTCACCTGCCGGTACCTTCATTATATGCTTTCTTGTATTATAGGTAGTACCCTTTACAAACGGCCTCCACTCATAAGGTTCACCTATCATGATATGGTATTCCACATAACCATAATCCCCCGGCATTTCAAGTTCTATCTCCATAGCTTTCAACAAGGTTATTGAATAATAGATATGATTAGCCTCAGGAGTAATAATAGGATAATGATCATCAGAGGTTCCATCATTATATCTAAATGGTTCATAATACCTTGACACAGAAGTATCCACACTATCCGTAAAAGAGAAATCCGTAGCATAATTACCTATATTATAAGAACGATTTATTGGACTGTTTCCACGAAAAAACCCTTCTAAATTCAGTGTCAAGCTATCATATGAATCTACTTGTAAAAATTCCAAGTTCATAGGCATTTGCAAATGATGTTCCTTGCACCGAATATGGGAGAATATTAACACAAACCAAACCATTGTGTACACCTCCATTTGTCAACTTAGCTGCATTAAAGACAAATCTGTATTCCCCAGGCTCAAAAATCCGTTTGAAACAGGTTTGTCCTTCATATATCTTATCTTTCACTTCTTGTGGTATATCCGGATCTTCCTTTATTGCCAAGTAATCTAAAGAACTCCCTCTTTCATGATAAAGAACTTTCCAATGATAAGGTTCCCCCTGCATAATATGAACTTCAGTAGAAGTCTTAGAACCAGCAGAATGAACAAGTAACAGTGTGGGTTTCTTCAAAGTCATAATATAATAAATATTATTTTCTTCCAATGTACGTACTTCCTGTCCCTGCTCGTCAAAGTAATAAAACTCCTGAAAATAGCTCGTTGTATCGCGAGAATCATGAAATTCCCAAGTTCCTTCCTTTACTCAAAGCTTTCCCAAATTCAACCGTATAGCTAACCGGATAACCTACCAAAACTTTCGTTAAACTTCCATCTTTAAATTTCATATCAGTCATTTTTTAATTAAACAATCATTCCAAAGGCAACACATTAAAAACCAACGTTTCATGTCGCTTCATGGAGAGAACCGGAGAGGCACGCTCACCAAGTATATCCTTCTTCATATTCTGATATTGAAATATAATCCTAATATTCATCTCATAATCATCAGGTATCCGGACAAAGCAATCATCCCAATCGCGAAACGAATAATAGAAGCCTTCTGCATCTCTAAAACCAGACTCCATGTAAAAGCCATCGACAGAATAGCCTAACCGACCTTTCAGTTCGTCAAAAGAAGGAATAGGCTCCGCATCCATTGGATCAGTATCAGAAACTAAACGACCGATAACGCGCAGTTCTTTGACATAGTCTCCGATATCAGCATTCAATCTATAGACTATCTCACCGAACATGGCTTTCATGTCTATCACGATTTCATTACCGGCATTTCTGTCGAAATCCGAACAATAACCTGTAAATATTCGATAGTAATATGATTTTTCAGGAACACGAAAATAGCGGAAATGAACATGAGTGTCATAGACAAATTCATTACCCAAAAAACAATAGTCATCAGAAGTCAAAGTATATATTTCTTTGAAACGGTCCAAATAACGTTCTGTTGCAGCTGAATGAATGTCATGACAAAGCTTCTGACCATTGGGAACCACCACTACACGGAAAGTGAATTGCTTTTCTTTCAGCAACTTAATCTTTGCCTTACTAAGATCATCAAACAATCCGTAAGCATAAGGGCTACCATCAGCATAAAGTACCTCAATACCATAAAGTGCAGTCTCATCAGCTTTCAAGCCATCAGTTTCATTCCAGATTTCTCCTCCAAGACGAAAGGAATACGGCATACTGTCAAATTCTTCTTTTGAATCGGAACAAGCAATAAAAATTAAAGGACAACAAAACAAAATAACAAAATAAAGTAAGTTCTTCATAAGCATTACATTTTAAGTGAAACAAACATGCATATATGAATAATACAACTCAAGAAACAAGAAAGGACCGCTATAAGGAGTGTTATAAAACATAGAAACAAACTCGACTTTTTAGCTTTTAAAGTTCCGTTTCAGTATCTTTGTATCATCTTACGTAATCAAATTATGAGAAAGAAGAAGAAAAAACAAACGAATAGCAAGAAACAACTGACGCTCTTGATTGTCCTGATCATATGCGGCATCATCACCGCTTATCAGACAACGAACTCCAAAGAAAAGACTACTGCCCCTGAACAGACAGAAATCACCGTTCAGAGTACTCCTCAAAATTCCGATATATACATCAAGCAAACAACTGCCCCAAGTACTCCCGAAATACTTCTGCAACGTACCGGATACCTCGTATCCTATAACTCCAACACCCGCATTGCCAACTGGGTAGCCTGGCAACTGACTCCCGAACGTTTAAAGGAAAATACCGAGCGAACCAATAACTTCCGTCCCGACCCCGACCTGCCCAAAAGTAAAGCCGTCACCACGCAAGACTATAAAGGTAGTGGCTGGGACCGTGGGCACCTTTGTCCGGCAGGTGACAACAAATGGGACCGTGAAGCCATGATAGAAAGTTTCTACATGACCAACATCTGTCCCCAGCACCACAATCTAAACCGGGGCGACTGGAACGAACTGGAACAAAAATGCCGCAAGTGGGTGAAAAAAGACAGTTGTCTTTACATTGTAGCCGGTCCTATCTTCTATGACCGTAAGCCACAGACCATAGGCGAGCATAAAGTGGCCATACCGGATGCTTTCTTTAAAGTGATACTTTCTCTGCACAAAAAACCGAAAGCCATCGGATTTATCTATAAAAACAACGAAGGGAATAATCCACTGGACTCTTATGTAAACACTGTGGATGAAGTGGAGCGGATAACAGGGATAGACTTCTTCCCCGCCCTTCCCGATGATATAGAAAAGACGGTAGAAGCAAGCTATAATTTGAAAGACTGGAAATAGTTACTCAAAATTCAATGTACCGAAGAATTCGGGACAGTGGAAATTAGGCTTTTCCAGATTAATGGGATTCCATGAGAGGAAATGAGGCGTTTGTAACTTATCACCGCATTTGTAGAAATTGGCACGAACCGCCTTTCCGTCAAGACTGGTGATTTGATGTTTGAAAAAAGCAGAATAAGGAACGACTAATGCCAATTCCCAGCTACACTCTCCTACCCGTTCCTCAAAAGATTCGCGTCCCAGAGAAGACCAACGCTGCACTTTGTCCATTACTTCCTGCGGAGCATGTTCGCGATTGCTACGTCCGGCACCTGCACCGATCAGCAAAGTCCCCGCACAGTTACACTCTACATTATAATAAATGCCGTCTCCCGCAGGAATAGAAAAGAACTCTACGCAAGCATCTTCCCATACAGCACCGTTATCTCCGGCAGCTACAGCACGTACACTGGCTTCCTTTACTTTATAATGAACCAAAATCGCATCGTCTGTATGGGCAATACGGAACTGTACTTCCGGCTGATAAGGAAATGTTTCCCAATTCACCGTATTGATCGACTGAAAATCTACCTTTTCTTTGTCCAGCAAGGCAGGAACATTCTCCACCGCCACATTAGCCAGACTCACTTTCTTTACATTCAACTCTTTCATTTCTTTCTTTTGGGGGTTAGTTGCAGACAAGGGATAAAAACAGAGCATAGCTACTAACAAAGCTACTGATTTCAACACCAAGTATGCAGGGGTTCTTTTATTCATATTTTGATTGCATTAAAGAATTCATTTCTTTCGGGTTATGAGCTAAATGGGAATTTAGCGGTGAGATGTCGGAGTATCTCAATTCCCCTCCTCCTCGGAGGAGGGGTGCCCAGAGGGCGGGGTGGTAGGTGGGAAAGAATTCCTTAATATTCTTATTAATAGGTATTTATTATTTTACCTACCACCTCCCCCTACGGGTACTCCTCCTCCAAGGAGGAGGAGAATTGAGATAGTTCTGCCTATTCATTCTCACCGCTAAATTATCATTTAACTCATTTCTTCCCGGTTATAAACAGACCTTATACCAATGACTCCTTTATAAACTCCTTCATCTCCGGTGTATGTTCCTCGGCACTCTGAAGCAATTTGAACTGCGCTTTTGTACGTACAAGGTTGTGTTCCGGATATTTAATCTTATAATAAGTATCACCATTAATATAATCTGCCAAAAAACGAACACACTGCATATAGGGGAACAACGCAGCAGCATACGGCAAGTTCTCAATCTCTATCGGAAGCAAAAAGACTTTTGCAGACTCCAGATAGCCTTTTGCAAACGCCTTAAAAATTGCCATATTGAAATTCACATTATCCAGATCTTTATCATCCTCAGCGCCCGTATTGGCTGCCGAACGAAGAAAGTCACCGAAATCGGAAAAGATAAAATTGGGCATTACGGTGTCGAGATCAATCACGCAAAGCACCTTCCCTTCTTCATCGAACATCATATTGTTCACCTTCGTATCGCAGTGGCATACGCGTTTAGGCAATTTACCCTCACGATACAAGCGTTCACCTTTACACATTTCGTCCGCACGCTTTTCAATCTCATCCAGATAATACTGCACTTCTTTCACCCGGCCTGCCGCATCCGCAGCCACTGCATCCCGAAGCTGTTTCAGACGAAACTCCATATTATGGAAGTCAGGGATCGTCTCTCCCAGCGTATCCGGAATATCCGCAAGCATCGCCTGGAAATTGCCAAAAGCAACGCCGGCATAATAAGAATATTCCGCATCCACCGTTTCATAAGTCTTCGCATTGGGGATGAAAGTCATGATACGCCAATAGTTTTCGCCATCGTACCAATACGTTTTTCCCGTATCGGCAGGAATAAAAGAAAGCACCTTGCGGTCTATATCATCCGCTCCCTGTTCCGTAAGTTTCTTGCGGATATGCCGGGTAACGGCTTCAATGTTTGCCTGCAACATCTCCACATTCTGGAAGATAGCGTGGTTGATACGTTGCAATACATAGTCGGGCGCGTCGGCTTCCAGAGTAGTCACTTTGTACGTGTCATTGATCAGTCCGCTGCCCAAAGGCTGGATTTCGTTTACTGTACCCTTCGTATTGAAATGGGATACAATGGATTGGAGGTTATTCATGATATTTTATAATAGATTTAAAATTGGTATGCAAATATACGCCTTCCGAATGAAAGCAAAAGTCAAAATTCGTCCGACAAACGCCCAAAAATATACATTTCGACAGACATAACCATAAAAATCAGCCAATAAACATCCTCCTTTTGAGCAAAACGTCTTATATTTGTGTTTGAAACCTTAAAATACCGGAGGAAAAGTGCAAAAGTTTATCAGAACGCTGTTTCTTGTTTTAGTAAGCATAGTTACGGCAAACGTACACAGCCAGAATATCACTTTCAATCATCTGACCACCGACGACGGCCTATCTCAGTTTAGTGTCAACAGTTTGTATATTGATGAAAATGGTATCTTATGGATTGGTACGCGCGAAGGTTTAAACCGCTACAATGGAAACGATATACAGACTTACAAACTGAACAAAAACGATCCCTACAGCCTTTTCTGCAACACCGTGCTCCGCATGGCAGGCGACCAGAACGGGAAAATCTACCTGCTCTGTACCGAAGGGGTTGCCCAGTTCGACCTGACTACCCAACGCTTCACCACCCTCCTGCAAGGAAATATCAATAGCATATATTATAAAAACGGCCTTTTCATCGGAAAAAAGAACGAAATATACCGCTACAATGAGCAAACCGACAACTTCGATCTTTATTACCAGATGGCAGGAGAAAACATCGAAATATCCTGCATGTTCGAAGACAAAGGACACATGTGGATAGGAACCACCAGCGAAGGTGTGTTCAATCTGAAAATAGACGAGCATCTGCTAACCCACCCCATCGAGAAAGGAAATATCACCAGTATTTACCAGGACAATGCAGGCGAACTGTGGATCGGAAGCTGGGAAAAGGGACTCTTCCGGGTGAAAACAGACGGAAGCATCGAGAACCTGCGAAACGACCCGAAGAACCCGCACAGCATATCTTCCGATTTCGTGAGAGCCTGCTGTGAGGATAATCTTGGCAATATCTGGATAGGAACCTTCAACGGTCTGAACCGGTACAACAAAACAACAGGACTTTTCCAAAACCATACCTCCAACGAGATGCAGAATGAAGGACTTACACACTCGTCCATCTGGTGCATCGTAAAAGATAATCAGGGTACCTTATGGCTGGGTACTTACTTCGGCGGCGTCAATTACTTCAATCCCGAATATGAAATCTATACCCGGTACAAAGCCTCCATCCATGAAAAAGAGGGATTAAGCAGCCCCGTAGTCGGACGCACCATTGAAGATAAGAACGGAAATCTGTGGATTGGCACGGAAGGAGGCGGACTGAACTTCTACAACCGCCGGACACGTGAGTTCAAATGGTATCTTGCCGGACAGGGACGCAACAGCATCTCCCACAGCAACGTGAAAGCCCTTTATTATGACCCAGCAAAGGAAATCATCTGGATAGGAACCCATCTTGGCGGACTGAACAAACTGGATATCCGCACAGGCGCATTCACGCATTATCTGATGGAAGAAGGAAATCCGGAAACTCTTCCGTCCAATATCGTTCGCGACATAGCCCCCTACCAGGACCAGTTGATTGTTGCTACCCAAAACGGTATATGCCTGTTCAATCCTCAGACCGGGAAATGCCAACAACTCTTTAAAGACAGCAAAGAAGGGCGTAAGATAGCTATGGTTGCAGATGTAGAGGTAGACAATAACGGCACGCTCTGGATTGCCGCCACAGGCGAAGGTATCTTCTCCTACCGCTTCGACACCAACAAACTGACCAATTACCGTCACGACGGGACGCAAGCGCACAGCCTCAGCAACAATAATGTGAACAACATTATGCAGGACAGCAAGGGTAACTTGTGGTTCTCCACTTCGGGAAGCGGCCTCGATCTGTACCGTCCCGCTACCAACGATTTCGAAAACTTCGACAAGGGCAAAAACGGACTTGTCAGCGATTGCATCTACGATACACAAGAATCCCCCGTCAGCGGTAAACTGATACTGATTACCAATCAGGGTTTCTCCATCTTCGATCAGAAAGCGGAAAAATTCCAGAACTACAGCGTGGAGAATGGTTTCCCACTGACGGCTGTCAATGAAAACGCGCTTTGCGTGACACGCGACGGAGAAATCTTTCTTGGCGGTACGCAAGGTATGCTCTCATTCAATGAACTGGAACTTAATTTCACCCCGAAGCCTTACAAGATCATCCTTTCCCGCCTCATCGTAAACGGCGCCGAAGTAAAAGTGAGCGATGAAACGGGCATTTTAACGCAATCCCTATGCCATACACGGGAAATCACCCTGAATGCTAACCAAACCATGTTCAGCATCGAATTTGCCACCTCCAACTACGTGGCAGCCAATAAGGATGAAATCATCTACAAGCTGGAAGGTTTCTCCGACGACTGGAACAGCACGCGCGGCCAACCTGTCATCACCTACACAAACCTGAACGCCGGAACATACAATCTGCTGATTAAGCCTAAAGGAAAAGAAGAATCCATCTGTCCGCAGGTGCATCTTACGATTCATGTACTGCCACCTTATTATAAAACCCCACTCGCCTATCTTATTTATCTGATAGTGACCGGCATCCTTTTGTGGTATCTGGTGAAGACATACAAATCAAGAATCAAGCTGCGTGAATCGTTGAAGTACGAACAGAAGCATATACAAGACGTGGAAGCGCTGAACCAATCGAAATTACGCTTCTTCACCAACATCTCTCACGAGTTCCGCACACCGCTTACGCTCATCGTGTCGCAGGTGGAAACCCTGATGCAATTACAGAACTTCACACCCACCATTTATAATAAGATACTGAGCATTTACCAGAACAGCATCCAGCTGCGCGAGCTCATCACCGAGCTCCTAGACTTCCGCAAACAGGAACAAGGGCACATGAAGGTAAAAGTCAGCCCGCACAACATCGTGCATTTCCTTTATGAGAATTACCTCATCTTCATGGAATATGCAAGCAGCAAGCAGATCAATTTCAACTTCGAGAAAGACAGTGAAGGTCTGGAAGTGTGGTATGACCAGAAGCAAATGCAGAAGGTAATCAACAACCTGTTATCCAATGCCATCAAGCATACCCAAGCCGAAGATACCATCACACTCAGCATCACCACCGAAGGCAATGAAGCCGTAATTCGCGTGACTGATACAGGCAGCGGCATCGACGCCAAAGAAGTAGATAAGATATTCGACCGCTTCTATCAGACAGAGCAGATGGACAGTCTCACCACCGGCGTAGGTACCGGTATCGGTCTGGCTTTGACCAAAGGTATCGTCGAACTGCACCACGGCACCATCAAGGTAGAAAGCGAACTGGGCAAAGGTAGCAGCTTCATCGTCCGCCTCCGCTTGGGCAACGCCCACTTCAATGCCGAGGAAATCAGCAAGAAGAACGAAGACGTACAGCAAATAGAGCAACCGCAAACTTCCGAAATAGACGCTTCACTCAAAGCCGAACTGGAAGAAAATGCCCCGATTAAGCGTATGCCTGATGTCAAGATGGTTATCGTGGAAGACAACGCCTCCATTCGTGAGATGTTGGAAAACATCTTCCGCCCATTCTATCAGGTGCTGACAGCCGCAGACGGTGAAGAAGGTCTGGAACTGATACAGAAGGAAATGCCGAATATTGTGGTAAGCGACGTCGTTATGCCCAAAATGTCCGGTACCGAACTCTGCAAACTGATTAAGAATGATTTCAATACCTGCCACATACCGGTAGTACTGCTTACCGCACGAACTGCCGTAGAGCAGAACATAGAAGGACTGCGCATCGGTGCGGACGATTACATCACCAAACCATTCAATACGAATCTGTTGATTTCGCGTTGTAACAACCTGGTAAATTCACGCATTCTCTTGCAGGAAAAGTTCAGTAAACAACCACAGGCTTATGCGCAGATGCTTGCCACCAACCCGATAGATAAGGAAATCCTGGACCGCGCCATCAGCATCATCGAAAAGAATCTGGATAATACGGAATTTAATGTCAACATCTTCGCCCGCGAAATGGCTATGGCACGCACCAACCTGTTCACCAAACTGAAAGCCATCACCGGACAAACACCGAATGACTTCATCCTGACCATCCGCCTGAAAAAAGGCGCCCTGATGTTGCGGAACAACCCGGAACTGAACATCACCGAGATATCGGACAAGATAGGTTTCAGCTCTTCGCGCTACTTCTCAAAGTGTTTCAAGGATGTATATCACGTCAGTCCGCTTGCCTACCGCAAAGGGGAAGACGCCGACAAAGAGGAGAAAAACGAGGAAGACGAAGAGGGCTGACGAACCGCTTAAACATTCCACTCCGTTCCACCGAATTGAAACAAAACTTTCTTCCCTGAGAAACAAAACTTCCTTTCCTAAGGAAGAAGAGTTTCTTACCTGAGAAACAAACGTTCCAATACGGTGGAACGGAAATGTCACTATACTTTGTACATTTTCGCCCTTCTACTGTACTTCATTATACACATAATCCAGAGAAAGCCACTACCTTTGACCTCAGAAATAACAATCTAAAGTCAAAGAGCTATGAAACAATTTTCCCCCTTATGGTCTCTCCTCCCGGGCGCAGCCCTGATAGCCGGATGCGGAAATCCATCGAAAAAGGAAGCCACCGACCACGCCCGTCAGAAACCGAATGTAATATATCTGATTGCCGACGACCTGGGCATCGGTGACTTGAGTTGCTATGGCGCTACCAAGATAAGTACTCCTAATATCGACCGTCTTGCCGGACAAGGTGTACAGTTTACCAATGCCTATGCCACTTCCTCTACCAGTACACCTTCCCGCTTCGGTCTGTTGACGGGCATGTATCCCTGGCGACAGGAGAATACGGGAATCGCTCCGGGTAACTCTGAACTGATTATCGACACAGCCTGTGTCACTATGGCCGATATGTTCAAGGCAGAAGGCTATGCCACCGGTGCCGTAGGCAAATGGCATCTGGGACTCGGCCCCAAAGGTGGTACGGACTTCAATCATCTGATAAAGCCTAATACCCAGGATATAGGCTTTGATTACGAATACATCATTCCCGCCACGGTTGACCGTGTACCTTGCGTATTCGTTGAAAACGGACATGTAGTAGGTTTAGATCCCAACGACCCCATTACCGTCAACTATAACCACAAAGTGGGTGACTGGCCTACCGGATTGGAGAATCCGGAACTTGTAAAGCTGAAACCCAGCCAGGGGCATAACAATACGATTGTGAATGGTATTCCCCGCATTGGTTGGATGACCGGTGGTAAATCTGCTCTTTGGGTGGATGAGGACATTGCAGATGTCATCACAGGCAAAGCAAAAGATTTTATTATCAAGCATAAAGACGAACCTTTCTTTATGTACATGGGTACGCAAGATGTACATGTTCCACGCGTCCCCCACGCCCGTTTCGCCGGAAAGAGCGGTATGGGAACCCGTGGTGACGTAATCCTGCAACTGGACTGGACTGTGGGTGAGATTATGAATACTCTGGACAGTCTGAACCTTGCGGATAACACCATCTTTGTATTCTGTAGTGATAATGGCCCTGTCATTGACGACGGTTATCAGGATCAGGCCCTCGAACTGCTGAACGGTCACACTCCTATGAAGCAATACCGTGGTGGAAAGTACAGTGCCTATGAAGCCGGAACACGTATTCCATTCATTGTACGTTGGCCTGCCGGTATTCAGCCTTGCAAACAGCAAGCTCTATTCTCTATGATCGACGTGTATGCTTCTTTAGCTACGTTGTTGAATCATCCGCTAACACCTGCAACTGTTGCTCCTGACAGCCGTGACCAATTGGCCACTTTCTTAGGGAAAGATAATACCGGATGCGACTATGTAGTGCAACAGAATTTGAACAATACTTTATCGATTATTCAAGGAACATGGAAGTACATCGAACCAAGTGATAAGCCCGCCATCGAACACTGGACTAAAATGGAGTTAGGGAATGATCCAAAGCCCCAACTGTACAATATTTCCATAGATCCATCGGAGAAAAATAACGTTGCAGCAGCACATCCGGAGATGGTAAAAGAGCTTTCAGCACTACTGGAACAGGTGAAGGCCGGAAAGAACCAAGGAATAAAGTAAGGAATCGTACAGAACGGGGGTTCTTTATCAAGAATGTACAAATTCGTACTTTTTGCGAACTATTGACTAATACATCTGATATATCCATCACGTACATTTGCAATGTGATTCGAGTCGTTTAACGAGAAAAAACAACCTTTTTAATAACTAATTAATTTAATATTTATGAAACAGAAAGTAACCTTAATGCTATTGGCCGCTTTTCTTTGCTTCGTATCAGGCGTACAAGCACAGACAGGTAGTCAAATTACAGGTAAAATTGTCGATGCTATGGGAGAACTTCCCGGAGTTAGCGTCGTTGTGAAAGGAACTACCAACGGAACAGTAACCGGACTGGACGGTAACTTCAAATTAGAGAACGTAAAACCTGCCGATATAATACAATTCTCTTTTATCGGTTATAAAACCCAGGAAATAAAAGTCGGTAACCAGAAAGTATTCAATATAACCTTACAGGAGGATGCACAAGCCCTTGGAGAGGTTGTAATCACTGCCGGTTACGGAGACATCAAACGCAAAGACTTCACCGGTGCAGCTGGTAAAGCCAATATGGGAGACATGATGAAAGCGCCGATTGCAAGTTTCGACCAGGCACTGGCCGGACGTATAGCCGGTGTGCAAGTTTCATCTAACGAAGGTATGCCTGGATCTACATTCAACATTGTAGTACGTGGTAACAACTCATTGACTCAATCCAACTCACCACTTTATGTAATCGACGGTTTCCCGGTTGAAGATGCCAATGCAGCTTCCATCAACCCCGCCGATATAGAATCTTTGGATATCCTGAAAGATGCTTCCGCCACAGCTATCTATGGTGCCCGTGGCGCCAACGGTGTAGTGATCATTACTACTAAAAAAGGCACGGCAGGCAAAGCTACCGTAACCTATAACGGCAGTTTCAGCGTACAGAAGATTATCAATACTATTGATATGATGGACGCCTATGAATTCGTAAAATTGCAAGGTGAAGTCCGTTCCAAAGCTGAAATGGAAAGTACATGGTTCAGCAACTATCCATGGAAAGATGATAATGGCGTAAAACGTGATCTTGAATTCTATCGCAATTTGCCTGCAGACGTAAAGCAATACGACTGGCAAGACAAGATTTTCCGTTCGGCGCTTACTCACAATCATTATGCATCGCTCAATGGCGGTAAAGAAGGAACACGCTACAGTGCATCTTTATCTTATATGAATCAAGAAGGTATTATCACGAACTCTGATTTCGAACGTTATCAAGGCCGTGTCAGTCTCGATCAAAGGATAAGTGATAAGTTCAAAGTAAATCTTAATGCTAACTATACGCGTGCCATTACAAACGGTACATCACCTTCAAGTACCGTATCCAGTGCTACCAGCAGCTTAATGTATAGCGTATGGGGATATCGTCCGGTTACTTATGACAACGCAGACCTGGAAAACTCACTCTTCGACCCTGCGGTAGATAGCTCAAACGACTATCGTTTCAATCCTATCCTTAATCAACGCGAAGAATATAGAAAACGCATTGAAGATAATCTTGTAGCCAATACATTTGTCGAATATACCATTTTGCCGGGATTCAAAGCCAAAGTTTCTGCCGGTTACAGACTCAAGAATGTTACAAACGAACAGTTCAATAACTCAAAGACTCGTTACGGTAATCCCACCCGTTCTGAAGGTGTAAACGCCTCTATGGGTACAACGGAAAACCGCTCATGGCTGAATGAGAATACCTTGACATACGTAAAGACTTTCAATAAGAAGCATAATCTCAATGCACTGGCAGGTATCACTTTCCAAGGTGACTATTACAAGTACTATTACATGAAAGTACAGCAAATCACGAACGAAGCCCTTGGCATGAGTGGTATGGACGAAGGTACTCCCAGTAAAGTAGAGTCTTCCTTATCCGAATCCAAACTGATGTCTTATTTGGCACGTGTAAACTATAACTATGATAGCAAGTACTACCTTACCGCTTCTTTCCGTGCGGACGGATCTTCCAAATTCGTAGGTAATAACCGTTGGGGATATTTCCCTTCTGCATCTGTAGCTTGGAACTTCAATCGTGAAGCATTCCTCGAAAAAGCATCTAGCTGGCTGAGTAATGGTAAGTTACGTTTAAGTTGGGGTATGACAGGTAACAACCGTGTAGGCGACTTTGCCGCACTGGCCAAACTCTATTCAAGCGTCACAACCGAATATGTTTTTAACAACAGCTATTATCCAGGATATGCTTTGAGCGCTTTGGCAAACAAAGATTTGAAATGGGAAACTACAGATCAGGTGAACTTAGGTTTCGACCTCGGTTTCTTCGATGACAGAATCAACCTCACGGTCGATGTCTATCACAAATTAACCCGTGATCTGTTGCTGAATGCAGACCTTCCTTATTCTACCGGTTTCTCATCCGCTTATAAGAATATCGGAAAGATGCAGAACCGTGGTCTTGAAATCACTCTTGAGACCCAAAACATCAAAACAAAAGATTTCACGTGGAATACCAACTTTAATATCTCTTTTAACCGTGGTAAGATTAAAGAACTGAATGCAGGTCAGGAAACTCTTCTCAGCACAGTTTCATTTGACAATGGTTACCAGACTCCCTCTTACATCGCACAAGTAGGAAAACCAGTAGGGTTGATGTACGGATTCGTATATGATGGTACTTATAAATATGAAGATTTTGACAAGACTGCATCCGGAGATTATATCCTGAAGGCAAATATACCCAACAATGGCGGCGACCGTACAGCTATCAAACCGGGTACAGCCAAATATAAAGATATCAACGGAGACGGTGTAGTAAACGATAATGACCGCACAATTATCGGTCGTGGACATCCGATACACACAGGTGGTTTCACCAATAACTTCACATATAAAGATTTTGATTTATCCATCTTCTTCCAATGGAGCTATGGTAACAATATTATCAATGCCAACCGTCTGATCTTTGAAAACGGTGAGCCTCGCAAAGAAACCAATATGTTTGCATCTTATATAAATCGCTGGACTCCTGAAAATCCGAACAGCGATATTCCAGCTGTACGCGGACAAGGTCCGAAAGTATTCTCTTCACGTGTAATTGAAGATGGTTCATACCTTCGTCTGAAAACAATATCCCTGGGATATAATGTTCCTGCTAAAGCTTTGAAAAAATGCTCGCTCTCTTCTGCCCGTATCTTCATATCTGGTGAAAATCTGTTAACATTCACATCTTATTCAGGATACGACCCGGAAGTATCTGTACGTAACTCCGCATTAACTCCCGGATTTGATTATTCTGCATATCCGCGTGCATACAATTTCTCTGTGGGATTAAACATCGGTTTTTAATAACTTTAAATACGAAATAACAATGAAATTCAATAAAATCATAACAGCCCTTGCATTCAGCTTTACTTTAGGCTCATGCAACTTTCTGGATACTGTTCCACAAGACTTTGTGGCTCCTGAAAATTTCTTCAAGAACCAAGATGAAGCATTCATGTCGTTGACCACTGTATACAACCGCCTCACACGCCAAGAGGTATATGGTAACGTCTATCCGCTGATGGTAGTTGGAACCGACGATTTGGGATATTATGATCGAAACACAATCCCCGTTGGTATCTACAATAATAATTACAGTACCAGTGATCCTGACGTGCTGAACCTTTGGAAGTACTTATATGACGGCATCAACAATGCCAACTTCCTGCTAGAAAACATCGACAATGTCCCCGACATGAACGCCGACGTTAAAACTCTTTATGTTGGTGAAGCAAAATTCCTCCGTGCATACTGCTACTTTCTCTTAGCACAATGTTGGGGAGATGTACCTTACCGTACTGCATCCCAACAATCGGCAATAGATGTAGATCTTGCCAAAACCCCACAAAAAGAAGTGCTCGAAAATGTGGTGGCCGAAATGGAAGAAGCAGAAAGAATGGTAGGCGAAATAGATGAAGTACCTGCCGGGCGTATCAACAAATCAGCAGTAAGAGGTATCTTGGCACGTGTTTATCTCAAATTGGCCGGGTGGCCCGTAAACGGCGGAAAACCGATGTATGAGAAAGCCGCTTATTGGGCTAAAGAAGTGAATAAGGACAAAAAACATCAACTGAATCCTGATTACAAGCAGATATTCATTAATCTTGCTTCGGATGAAGTAGACACCAAATATCGTGAATCTATCTGGGAAGCCGAGTTCAAAGGAAACCGCCAAGATGCACATCAAGGCTCAGGACGTATAGGAAATACCATAGGTATCTCAAACGGTGACAATTCTTTAAGTTCCGAGGGTTATTCTTATGGCTTCATCTCTTGTACCATCAATTTATGGGATATGTATAATGATATAGACGGTGACGGAATGGTAGATGAAGGATTCTCGGAAGGTAGTGTCAACGAACGGGAACATCCAGATGCACGCCGCGATTGGAACATTGCTCCGTATCGTTTTGCCAAAAAGGCAACAGGAGAATACATTAAGTTGAACTGGGGATATAAAGGAGTTAAGAATATCAATGTCGATGGTGAAGACAAAGGTGTTTTTACAGCCACACAATATGTTCAGCGTAATGCCGGCAAGTACCGCCGCGAATACGAAGTCATCACTCCGCGTGACAAGAACCAGACGCCTATCAACTATCCTATTCTGCGTTATGCTGATGTACTGCTAATGATTGCTGAAGCTGAGAATGAAGTGAACCAAGGCCCGACAAAAGCAGCCTACGATGCCATCAATGAAGTGCGCAAACGTAGTATTGAAGGTGTAAAGGAAGTCACCAATATGGACTATGCAACCTTTAAACAACTGGTAAAAGACGAACGTGCCCGCGAACTCTGCTTTGAAGGTACACGCAAATACGACCTCATCCGTTGGGGAGACGATTACCAACATAATATGCGTGCCGTAGCCGCCAATACAAACGACTCACGCTGGGACAATGGCAAGAAATTTGCAGCAAGCTATGCAAACAATGCTACCGACCGTTATAAATGGTTACCCATTCCTAACCGTGAACTTGGATTGAATAAACTTCTGGAACAGAACAATGCATGGAAATAATGTTCTACTAGAAAATAATTAAACATTAAATAGCTTTTGAGTATGAAAACAAAAAAATATATCTACACTTTGGCCGCTCTCGCAATGTTTACAGCTTGCAATGACTTGGATCCCGAAGATGTAAAATTCGACGTTATAGCCGATAAGATGGTAACCGTCGCAGGTGAGCCTGTTACCTTCAACTTTGATGGAAATCCAAACTTTATCACTTTCTTTTCTGGCGAAGACGGTCACAAATATGTCAACCGTGACCGCATAGAGTTGGATCCAAGTGATATAAAAGCATCTACATTGTCGTTCAAGGTACAATCACAATACGGTAAACAGACTGACGCTTTCCATGTATATCTTTCGAAAGACTTCCCCGGACTGACTAAAAAAGATACAGTTGCCGACCGTAAACTGATTCAAGAACACGCTTGGGATGAGATTACAGAAGCCTGTGGTTTGGCCGGTGCAGATGGTAAGACAGTTACCGTTAAAGATTTTGATCTGAGTGCCTACCAGGGAGGGTTGACTTTAGCTTTCCGCTTTATGGGAGACACCAAAACAACCCCACAACGCACTATTACAATCACAGATCTGGTAGTCAAAAATACTCTGACCAATGGTAGTATTACAGAAGTAACCGGGCCTAATATGAACTTTTCCTGTTTTGACATCAATCCCTCCAACCTGGAAAACAACTGTTACAAAACAGTCACTTCCGGTAGTGTCATACAAGGAACATGGAGCCTCATCAACCTGAAAGACAACAAAATCATTATGCAGGGAGGTAAGGACGGACAGGCAACTTGGGCTGACAATGACGACTGGCTCATAGCCAACACCATCAAACTGAACTCTTGCTCACCCGATACCGGAGAAAATATCAAAGATATCAATCGGCGCGTAAACAGCTACTCTTATATTTTCAATCAGGCCGGTACTTATACTGTCACTTTCCTTGCCGGAAACAGTAATGTAGAAGGTTTTAAAGTAATGACTAAAGAACTGACTATTGAAGTAAAAGAAAAGCCCCAACAACAATAATACCACAATTTCTGACCTTAATCAATTTCGTGATGTGCAGTCACCTTCCATATATCTCCTCCCCAAAAAGGAATACATGAAGGTGGCTGTACTTTTTTCCTACCTGTACTAATCTAAAAATAAATGCTAATGTCAAGATACAATATATTATTCCTAATCTTGTTATGTGTGAGCTACCGGCTATCTGCCCAACATATAGGCTTCGAAGAGAAAATTCCCCAGAACTTTCAGCCTTCTGACAAACATGCACTAGCTTTATCCTCCTTATATTATAAAGAAGGACACAAAAGCCTTGAGTGGAATTTCCGCCCGGGTTCCACCCTCCTTATCAAAACAGAAAACCCTATTACATTGACTGAACAAACAGAAACCTCAGCAGGTATCACTTTATGGATTTATAACGAAAAGCCTCAGCAAGATTCCATCCGCTTTGAATTTCTCTCGCCTCAGGGGCATATATCCTACTGGTTTAGCTTTCGGTTGGCATCGGCAGGTTGGCGTGCCTGCTGGATAGGTTTCCAGCACATGAAAGGAGACAAACTGAATAAAGAAATAGCAAGCTACCGATTAGTAGCTCCCAACCGTAAAGGACGTATCTTCTTAGACCGCCTCACTTTCCCTGTGAAGAAGATAAATGACCGCACCACTCCCGACCTGCAAATGCCTTACAATAATTCCCTCTCATACCGTGACCTCTGGCATTGGTGCCGTGTATGGCAATGGGAACAATATGACTATGACCTGCCTTTGCCCAATTCTCTGAATAAGAAAGAAATAGAAGATCTCCGCACGATAGAGCAACGTCTGACAACTACTTTAGACATAAAGAAAGCTCCCTCGGAAGTTATAGCCAAAGCATATACAGTCTTCAAAAAAGCAAATATACAACATTCAGGCACCGGCTTCATTGGTGCTCCGATTGTAGCCCCCGACGAAATAAATCGCAAAGCAGGAGAAATATCCTGGAACGATTTGGAAACCATGCTTTCCGGATTTGCTTACGACGCTTATTACAACCATTCTTCAACAGGCCTAGAAAATTACCTCACAGTATGGGATTTTGCCATTAACCAGGGATTCGCCTATGGCAGCGGAATGGGAACCAATCATCACTATGGCTATCAAGTACGGAAAATCTATACCACAGCCTGGCTGATGCGTGATGCCATTTGGAAAGCTCCCAACCGTGATAATATCTTATCAGCCCTCATCTTCTGGTCTGCCCTGTCCGAGACCCGTAAACCCTATCAATACGGAAGAGACGAATTGTTAGACAGCTGGCACACTTTGCTGATGGCGAAAACCGTATCCGCTCTGCTCTTTATCGACGAACGGGAACGGGCACGTGCTCTTAAAGGGCTTTCTCGCTGGGTTTCGACCTCACTTCACTATACTCCCGGAACCATTGGCGGCATCAAGGTAGATGGTACCACATTCCATCATGGAGGTTTCTACCCTGCTTATACTACCGGAGTACTCGCCATGGTAGGACAGTTTATCGCATTTACCAACCAAACGGAATATGAACCGACCGAAGAGGCCCGGCAGACATTAAAGTCGGCCTTTATCTCCATGCGCAACTATTGCAACAAATACGAATGGGGGATTGGCATCAGCGGAAGACATCCTTTCAGAGGGTCAATGAAAGAAGACGACGTCGCTGCTTTCGCCTATCTTGCCCTCTCCGGCGATCTTTCTGGAGAAAAGAATGATTTCGACCGGCATCTGGCAGCCGATTATCTTCGCCTTTGCCAGAAGAACACACCGGAAGCACGCTACTTCAAAGAACAAGGCATACACCCCGCTGATGCACCGCAGGGATTTTTTGTCTACAACTATGGCTCAGCCGGTATTTTCCGCCGTGCAGACTGGATGGTTACTCTTAAAGGATATACCACTGACGTATGGGGAGCTGAGATTTATACGAAGGATAACAGATATGGACGTTACCAAAGCTACGGCTCGGTACAAATCATGGGGCAACCTTCACGCCTTGCCAGCGGATATGATGAGAATGGTTGGGACTGGAACCGCCTACCCGGCACCACAACCATCCACCTGCCATTTGAATTACTGGACAGTCCACTGCCTGGAACCACGATGGCACGTTCGAAAGAGAATTTCTCCGGAAGCAGTTCACTAGAAGGAAAGAACGGAATGTTTGCCATGAAACTGATGGAACGTAGCCTCAAAAACTTTACTCCGGACTTTGTCGCCCGTAAGTCCGTCTTCTGTTTCGGTAACAGAATGATATGTTTAGGAACTGGAATCAATAATAGCAACTTCTCTTACCCTACAGAAACTACTCTTTTCCAAAGCACCTTCCGAAAAGACAGTACAAGCATATTTGTCGATGGAAAAAAACGAAATAAGATGTTTTATAAAGAACTGAATGATGGAAAGTTACATTGGATACAAGATGGATACAACAATCACTATTTCGTCAAAGGAAATATAGAAGTACAGATCGCCCGACAAGACTCCCGCCATGAAAAAACACGGGTACAAACATATGGTACATTTTCGTCAGCATGGATTAATCACGGCAAAGCACCGCGAGATGCTGAATACGAATATATGGTACTGATACAACCGAGTTCGGATGAACTGGATATTGCCCGGCGTAAACAAACATACCAAATAGTACAAAAAGATCATACGGCACACATCGTCTTTGATGAAGAGACCGGTATTACAGCTTATGCGGTTTTCGAAGATTACACTCCCCTAACTGACAGACTTCTCCTCCAAGTTCCTGCAGAAACAATGGTAATGCAGAGAAAAGTAGATAAAAAGCAAATATTAGTCAGTATATGCGATCCTAATCTGCATATTACGGAGAAAAGTTTCACAACCAAAGAAGCTAGTCAGCCTATTGAAAAGAAACTACTTTTAAAAGGGAAATGGGAAATGGACAATCCTAGCGAAAAAGTATCCCTATCCTCTGTTGGGGAGAATACGCAATTGACCGTTATTTGCCAACATGGACAACCTGTAGAATTCACACTGAAAACAATTCATTAGAACCTTATATTTATGAATACAAAAAAACTTCTTATCCTCCTCGTGGGGATGATACTAAACATCAGCCACCTGCAAGCCAAGACTCCAACATTTCACGGACTGCAGTTCAACACCATCCCCACTATCTGGGACGAAGCAATTCCTTTGGGAAACGGCATCATAGGAAATCTTATTTGGGAGAAAGACGGAAATTTGCGTTTAGCATTGGACAGGGCAGATCTGTGGGATTTACGCCCTGTCAAAGAATTTGAGTCTCCTTCTTACTCCTATCAGTTTGTTTGCAATGAGGTAATCCGCAACAAAGATCTTTCTAAAGTTCGCGCTTTGATCGACGACCGTAGCAGAAAAGACTGTGCTCCCACAAAAATCCCGGTAGGAGCCATCGAATTCCCGATAGATAAATTAGGAAAAGTAAAGAATGTTGAACTAGATGTACACACGGCTGTTTGTACCATCACTTGGGAATGTGGAGCCATTGGTAAATTCTTTACCAGTGCCATCGACAAAACAGGCCATTTCCGATTTGAGAATTTGCCTGAAATGCTTTCTATCGAATTACAGGCACCACGTTTTGAAGATGACGGTTCCAGTATACAAAGAGTCAGTGCTCCCCGTACTCATCTGCTCACCCGGTTAGGATATAAGAATGGTAAAATGACCCGACGTAATAATAGCATTGTTTATCGCCAGAAAGCTTATGGAAGAGTAAGTTATGAAGTAGCATTGAAATGGGATGCTCCTGCTCAGCAAATCTTGGAAGGAAGCTATTGCATCACCACTCAAGGTACCTGGTACAGCGAAACTGTGCAGGCTGCTAATTTCATGAAGGAATACGCAAAAGACTTCCATACGGCATTGGCTGAGCATACCGACTGGTGGAATGCGTATTGGGAGAAATGCCAGATTCATTTACCCGATCCCATCTTAGAGACTCAATGGTACTTAGAAATGTATAAGTTTGGTGCTGCCTCTAGAAAAGACGCCCCTCCTATCTGCCTACAGGCCGTATGGACTGCTGACAACGGGCAGACTCCTCCGTGGCGTGGTGATTTTCACAATGACTTGAACACACAACTTAGCTATTGGCCGGGATACAGTGCCAATCATCTGGAAGAATCACGTGTATTTACCGACTGGCTCTGGAAAATAAAAGATAACGGAGAAGATTTTACCCGTCGTTTCTTTAAGGTAGAAGGCCTGAATGTACCTTGCATAGCCACATTAGAAGGAAAAGCTATCGGAGGATGGAGCCCTTATTCTCACCAGCCCACCACAAGCGGTTGGCTCGCTCACCATTTTTACCAACAATGGAAGTATGAAGCAGATGCCGATTTCCTGGAAAACCAAGCATATCCTTGGGTTAAAGAGGTAGCCCGCTATTTTGAAAATATCTCCATGAAAACGACGGATAACAAACGCAAACTACCCTTGTCCACTTCTCCGGAAATCAACGATAATGAACTGGATGCATGGTTCCAGAAAACCACCAATTACGATTTAGCCAATATACGTTTCACTTATACAGCCGCAGTAGAAATGGCAGATGCATTAGGGCTGAAGGAAGACGCTACCCACTGGCGCAAACAACTGGAAGAATGGCCTGATTTCGCCTCAGACAGTACAGGGCTGACTATCGCCCCCGGATACCCATTGGCAGAATCTCACCGACATCTCTCACATATGTTAGCTTTTCATCCCTTCGGACTACTCGATATATCACAAGGTAAAGAGGTTGAAAGTTTGATCAAACGTTCCATACATCATGTGGAAGAATTGGGCAATGAATTCTGGATTGGCTATACCTATACCTGGTTGGCCAATATGCAAGCTCGTATATTCGATGGAGATGCCGCCGCACGTAATCTGCACATTTTCATTAAAGCATTCTGTTCACCTAACAGCTTTCATCTTAACGGTGACCAGTTAAAAAAAGGATATACTTCTTTCACTTATCGCCCTTTCACTTTAGAAGGAAACTTTGCATTCGCCTCGGCTATACAAGAAATGCTTATGCAGAGCCATACAGGAATCATACGTGTCTTCCCTGCTATCCCTGAAGGGTGGAGAGAAGCTAGTTTTGATAAAATGAGAGCTATAGGAGGATTTCTAGTCAGTGCCAATTATCAAAATGGTAAAGTACAGAGTATAACAATACAATCCGAGAAAGGAGGAATACTGAAAGTACTAAATCCGTTCACCGGTCAAATAGAGGAGAGGCAAACCCAATCAGGAGAAATCATAAAAATAACTCCAAACACTATCTAACTAAAATAAGCCTTAATCAATTTGATACGTATACAGGGGGGGGGGAAGAATTTTACGGTCCTTCCCTCCCCTTTTTACAGACATTTCAATTAGGACTTATTTCAATTTCTATAACAGATGGTTTCCCGCTAAGCACTCCCTGTTCCATTGGAACAATTACGGTTCGTCCATTAATTACGAGAGTTATTTCGTTTAATGCGGGATTCATACAGGCATCCGTTACGGATAGTTTGTATTTACCCTTTTCCTTTTGAATCAACACTGCACAAGGAGAAGAAGCGGAGAGAGACAAATTATTAACGTCTATACCCTTATTGCCGGGATAAAATACAACTTCGGTCAGTTTACCATCTACAGAACGTACAGCCTGTACCAATGTATCGTTCCGCAAAACTTGAAAAGGCAAAGTATCAGCAGGCCGTCCCTTACCTGTATAGACCACATAACCATAAGTATCATTTACCGGTACTTGTCCATGATCAACCCACAAACGCAAAATATCAACCGTCTGAGGCAAATCTCCCTTCTTTGCATTTCCTTTATTTCGCTTTATCCAATTAGTTGGACAAGTCTCCGTCAGAACAAAAGCCTTATGGGTAAATTCAGGCAACACACAATAAGCAAACTTACCTTCCTGCATTACCCATACAGATTGTCCTTCAGAAGTCAACAAAGATTGAGAACCTTCCTGTAAAGGCTTCTCTTTTCCCTTTTCCATCACAGTAACTGCTCCGATGTGAGCTGTTTGGTCTATAGTCGTACGAATGCCTCCTTCCATAGCCGGTTTCGCATTAGTGATGCCTGCACCCAATGCTACAAAATAATCTCCCAAAATAAAATTTGCCTTATAGGCCTTAAAGTCATAAAGTAGCGCATTCAGTCCCTTACTGTTACCACGATCATTCACATCATCTTTATCAGATGCATTCATTTTTTCAAAGATATAACCGGTTACAGCATTCTCGCCTCCATCGGTAGTGCCTACCGCATAGTTATATTTACTGCAATATCCACGCCAATTAGTCACAGGTGTAAGCTTGTTCATCCCTTCACGTGCCGTAACACCCGGAGAGGCTGTGACATCCCAGCCTCCCATTATACGAAAGTATTCATCGCCTGTACGCTGAAAGAGGGTCAATCCGTCCGTAGGATAGAAATTATATTCATCCGCCATATTCACCGCACTTTCCAGACCGTCACAACGGACAGAAGCCATATTTACGGTTATGTGATAATCGGAAGTTTTCTTGATCAAATCATCGTTATTAAAGAACCATCGGGTACCATTGTATACCCCTGGCGCATAACTATCCATATTTATGCGGTTCTTCTTGACTTCCGCCTGTAAGAGCTGCAATTCTTTCTGTTCTTCGAGAGTAAAAGAGTCTATCCAATTCGTTACAATATTATCGAGCATCTTTGCATAAGGAATAGATTGCTCCGTAGAATTATATACATACGATCCACGGTCGAGACAAGGCAAACGATAACCTTTATAGTAATACCAACTACCACCACGTAAGAAATTCAAGATAGCCTCAGCATTACCACGATTCAGTGCTTTCGACCAGGGAGTACCTTTCAACAAATTCAAGATACTAAGTGCATTGGATGTTCCATCAATAGGATAGCCCCATATCAGACATTGTTTACCATGTCCCCATCCGGCTCCGTCGGCCGTAAACCCCTCTGTCCAGAAAGCTTCCGAATAAGTTTTCTGCGAAGTCATACTGACGCCCCGTTGGCAAACTTCAGCCAGCAAGTCAACCATAGGAATAGAGCGATACATGGCTGCCACCGGAAGCAGGGAACGATAAGCCAAAGCATTTCCTCCAACCCACCACACATGATTACGGAAACGCGAAATAGAAACGACATTTTCATCCGTTTCATCGTGTCGAAGGGGCTGTGTCCAAGCTTGAAGCCCCAAGGCTTTCAACATATCACAAGCCTCTCTCAACAATGCTTTTCCCTGCCCAATCTCCGCTTCCTCCATTTGAACGAGATAAGCATAATAGATATTAACAGCCGCCGTTGGGATGGCAAAACAAGAAGCATGAAAACGCGGTCCATCATTAGGACGTCCCAACTCTATATTTCCATAGTGTAATATCGCTTTCAGCACTTTATCACTCAAAGCCTTCTTCAGCGGAAGCTCTTTCTTGCGATAGGCATCAGCTATTTTCCAGATACAATTGAATGCATCGGTCAAAAAGATACCGATCTCCCCCTGTACTGTGGAGTAAGGCTTTTGGAAACCATTATCTTTCCGAAATTCTACTTCCTGCGCCTGCAAGGGGATAAATATACCATTATCTGTCAATTGTTCCAAGCATTCTTTGCCACTGAATGAAGTCTTCAATGAATGATAACGATACGGATGTTCTGCAAATGAATGCCGCAGACGCTCCAAGGCTTTCTCCTTCTCCTGGTTATGAACTCGTTGTCCATCCTGATAGTAGCGTTGATAATTGTCAAAAGCATATTTTCTTTCCGTCTCTTGTGCACGGAGCAAAAATCCGGTACATGTGATCAACATAATGCAAAATAATTCTTTTTTCATGGTTACTTATTCAGTTTTATCAATAAAGGTTAGTTAAACAAAAGTAGAGAAAAAGAGAAAGAAGAAACGATATAAATTATACAATAAAGCGTATATTATTGTACAAGAGCTTATAAGAAGAGTATCACGAAATAATATAAAGATTATCTTTGCCACATTCATAAAAAGCATTGGTTATCTTTTTCCGGTTTTCATACAGTAGATTCTGCTTCTGCAGTATATCTGCTCCATACCCGAAACCATACCTTCCAAAGGGGGTTAAAGAGACTATGAGACCAGTCAACAGATATTCAAGAGAGTAATAGAACTTAAATTATAATATTAAACAAGCATACAACCATGAAAAAGAGTTATTTCTTATTCGCGCTGGTACTTTTCTCTTCAATCAGCCTACTTCGTGCACAGAAGATTGATAACCTGACAGAGTTAAAGCAGAAATCACAGAACCCATTATTCCATCGGTTAGGCAAAGCAATAGAAATACCTGCCTTTGAAAGCGAAGGTTATTGGAGTTGGGGAAGTTCCGTGGTAAAAGGAGACGATGGCAAGTATCATATGTTCGTATCCCGCTTTCCGAAGTCACTGCCTTTCCATCCGGGTTGGATGGTGGCTTCGGAGATCGTCCACGCTGTATCAGACACGCCGCAAGGACCTTATCGGTTCAGTGAAATAGCCCTGCCCGCACGTGGTGCACAGTATTGGGACGGACGTTCTACACATAATCCACGAATAGTGAAATACAATCATAAATACTATCTGATTTATATGGGTTCCACCCACCCCTTCGCAGATCCAACGTATGACCAGTTGACGCTCGACAGTCCTTGGTGTACGGTAGCGCGTTCCAACAAGCGCATCGGACTCGCTGTTGCCGATTCACCATACGGACCATGGAAGCGCCTAGATGAACCTATCCTGAAAACAAAACCCAATACTTTCTTTAGTTTTCTGACCTCCAATCCCTCACCAGTCGTACAGGAAGATGGCTCTATCATGATGATTTTTAAAGGTCGCAGGCATCTGGAAGACGGTAAGTATTCAAATATGGCTTTAGGAATCGCCCATGCTCCGACCATCGAAGGTCCTTACCAAGTATTAAACAATGAGCAGCCCATTTTCCAAGTAAACGGGCAAGGAGAAGCAGAAGATCCTTTTCTTTGGAAAGACGACAAAGGATACCATGCCATCTTCAAAGATCATGTAGCTAAATTTACAGGTGAAAAAGGAGGTGGTGTTATGGCACATTCTAAAGATGGCATTAACTGGACCGTTGATAAAGACCCGAAAGCATACTCAAAAACAGTAGAGTGGGAAAACGGCACAATAGCCAAACAAGGACAATTGGAACGTCCATTCATCCTTTTTGAGGATGGCAAGCCGACATTCATATTCTTTGCAACGATGGATGGTCCGGGCGAATTTGAAAACGGGACGCGTTCCTGGAACATGGTTATTCCGCTAAAATAGTTACCTTTGCAGAAATATTGAATAACTGATTGATATGCAGAGTACCCTCCCCATTCATTTTGCCCCGCTGCAAGGTTACACCGAGGCTATTTACCGACAAGCGCATGCCCGCATATTCGGCGGTGTAGAGAGCTATTATACCCCTTTTGTACGTGTGGAGCACGGAGAAATCCGAAAAAAAGACATGCGAGAGATTACTCTGGAGAACAATCGTGGCGTGCAACTTATTCCGCAACTCATTGCTCCCGATGTGGACAAAATGGAGCAAATAATTGCCCTATTCATCGAAAAAGGATATAAGAATGTGAACATAAACCTGGGATGTCCTTTCCCTCTTTTGGCTAAACGGCACAACGGTTCAGGAATGCTTCCTCATCCCGAAGAGGTACGGGAGTTGCTCACTGCTGCCATAAAGAATCACCCCGACCTTCAGTTCTCTGTCAAGATGAGGTTGGGTTGGGAGAACCCGGAAGAAAGTCTGGTTTTGCTACCCTTTCTGAATGAGCTGCCACTGACACATATCATTATGCATCCCCGATTGGGAAAACAGCAATATAAGGGGGAAGTGGATTTTAAAGGTTTTGAAGCCTTCTACAACGAATGCCGTCATCCGCTTATTTATAACGGTGATTTACTTACAGTAGAAGATATACAGACTATCAGCGAACGCTTTCCACAGCTGGCAGGTATCATGATAGGTCGTGGACTGCTTGCCAATCCCGCCTTAGCTTTAGAGTATCAACAGGGACATCCGCTTTCCGAAAAGGATATGCAGGAAAGACTCAAATTGTTCCATGCTGACATATTTGCCCAGTATGGCAATCTTCTGGAAGGGGGAGACAAACAACTGCTGACGAAAATGAAAAACTTCTGGGAATATCTGATGCCGGACGGAGACCGGAAGGCAAAAAAAGCGATTCATAAGTCCAACAAGCTGGAAACTTACCAGGCGGCAGTCCGCAGCTTGTTGGGATAATCATTGATCTTATTCCGGATTTACTTCCGGAATTGTATGTACATCTTTACGTATCTGCGCTACATGATGCAGTTTCATCCAATTGTGCAGATACTCACGGTGTTGTAGTAGGATTTCTTTGTATTTCTCCTCAATGGCGAGGTTCCGCATTTCACCACGGTCTTTTTCCATATCAAAGAGTTGCTCACGGTAACGGCCTTTGTCATACAGCACATACTTATATCGAGAAGTACGTAAAGCCCAGCCACGTGTGTTCTCGCCTTTATCGAATGTGGTTTCGGTCACAATGTAGTCTTGATGCTTCAATGACGGATCAGCTTTCTCTACCAACGGTCTGAAAGAGACCCCATGCAGCCCTTCAGGAAGCCGGATGTCTGCCCAGTCGCAAACTGCTGCAAAGAAATCCACACCATTATTCACGAGTTGAGGCATCTCCTTGCCGGCATTCTTTTTCCCCGGCAGAGTTACAATAAAAGGTATATTTACCACCTCTTCATATAAAGCCGATTTCTGGTTCCAGTGGTGTGCTCCCACTCCGTCGCCATGATCACTGGTAAATATCACGACTGTATTCTTCCATAAATCCTGTTTGTCCATAGCATTCAGAATCTTACCGATTTCTGCATCCACCTTTTCAACCAGACGATAATAGAGGCTCCGGTAACGACGCCAATCATCCGGAGTGTAGTTACGGGTAGGATAAGCCGAATAATTCAGGCTCTGCTCATAACTGATAACATCAGCGTCATAGGGATTCTTAGCGAAATTAAGAGGTAGTCCCGGCCACTCACTCTGCGGCAAGTCTTTTAGATTTCCCCAAGGCAAATTCTGGCTACGTGCGTACTCACAGATATTATGCGGATTATCGAACCCTGCCACAAGGAAAAAGGGGTTGGTATGTTCTTGTTCCAGAAAATCGACACAGGCTTCTGCCAACCCATTATCACTATGCGGATGGATAGTAGTAAAACCGAACTCTTTATCCGGCATGGAGGCTGTATGTACATGCCATTTACCGGCATAAATACAATCATAACCGGCATCCTGCATCAATGTTCCCAAAGTCCGGGTACGCAATGAGTCCGGTATCGGTGTACCGTTTCGGGCAAGTCCTACTTCGTGCGAAGTATAGCCTGTAAACATAGCTGCCCTGGCAGGTCCACTCAAAGGCGTAGAGCAATAGGCATTATGAAACAGGACACCTGACTGTGCCAGTTTATCCATATTGGGAGTATGCAAGTCATCATTTCCCATACAACTCATCGCAGAGGCAGTCTGCTGATCGGTTACAATGTAGATGATATTAGGCAACTCTTTTGCCCAAACCAAGGAAGGAGCGACAGCCGTTGCACACAACATTAAATTCTTTACTTTCATCACAGTTTTATTTTAAGGATTAACTTCATCTATTTCTTCAACTCCACATCAAAGCTGGCAGCATCCTTACATTCAAAACGCAAAACCGTCTGATGCTTATCCTTAGAAATTACCTTGCAATAAGGAGTCTCAGCAACCTTCCATTCGCCTCTCAGCGTAACCGTCACAGGTATCTCACCACTATCATTGTCAATCCAGGGACGGGAATAGATACTACGTTCCTTGCGCTTGCCATCCTTATCAAAGGCTTCATCGCTCGGACCCCGATAAAGGGCCAGGTCCGGTTGGGAAACGGTCAACAAGAGTTTCCCTTTATCCTCGCGTATCATCACAAGACAGGAAGTATCGGCCTTCTGCAACAAACCCTCTTTCGGCAACACCTGCGGAGTTTCAAAGAGTACATAAGACGTTAAGTTATCCGTCAGGGAACGGACAATATGCGCATTGCCGTCTTGCTGCAAGACTTTATAAGTAGGTTTACGGGCAAACGCTTTCAGAGCCGCCTCATCCGTACGCGGCAGGACAGCATATTCATAAGAAGCACCCTTCGGAGCCTTTCCATGTTCCAGCACCAACGAAACCCAGTCGCCGGAAGTAGGCTTCGGATTACGCTCTCCTACGGAAACCTGTGGAAAGTTTTTCTCATATTTCGCCGTTTTCATCGAGTTTTTCGATAGATAATAGCCTACGCCATTAGGGTCTATATACGTTTGACCATCGCTTTTATAAGCCTCCCAGTACTTATGCATTTCGGGAGTGATGGCAGCCAATTGGAAGACGGTAGTCTCCGTGGGGAACTTTTCGTTCGTATTCTCAATATCCGTGCCCAGACAAACAATTGTTCCGTTCAAGAAGTGATAGGACTTACGGGCGCGATGTGAGCCATTGTACTTATCATGTTCGTGCAGCTTCATCCCGAAGTTACCGTTCAGCCGTGCCTGCGACAAACCTCCGGCAAATGCTTCATCAGAATAGAGCATCTCTTCCATACCGGAGAAAGTATCCACGTTCATCACTTTTGCGCGGAGTTGATCGTAGGGTAAATGAATGGTTGTCGTACCGGGGAAACGATTCCAGTCAAAACCGGCTTCCTGCCAGCCACTGGTTGCGAAAGTGACCATTTCATCGGGCTTCCCGGTTAATATCTGCATACTTCCGTGGGCAAGATAACGGCCGTAAAAGTTGGCGTCCAGATAGTGTTCCGCTGCCCAAAGGTAACGGGAATGTCCACGCACCACAGCTGCCCAGTTATCCCGGCGCTGCACTGAAACGCAGCCGTAACCTAAAGCCAGATTACCTTGTGGATCGGATTCAGGACGGAAGCCTTGCGCCTCAAACAGTTTCTTCAATTCCAGTTCGCGGGTAGTGGACGACTTCGGAAGATAATCCGGAGCATTTTTATCTGGAGTTTCCGTACGAGAAACCAGGCGCAGATAGGCCGCAGCCAGTTCCGGATCATACTTTTGTTTCCCGTCAGGAGTACCCGCCAAGGCCAGAGTAGCGTATTGCACGGGAATCAATTGTCCCTTCCCGTTAGGATGACGTCCCGACATGGAGAGCGCCCATTGCTTGAAGTTGCAGTAGAAACGCATGGTGAGCAACACCTTCTTCACTGCCTCGTGCGCCAGTTCGGAAACTTTGAATTCCGTTCCGCTCAACAGATAAATCATATTCGTAGCACCATCCAGGCCGCCTACAGCATAAGCCGGATAGTTATTACGGTGATGGAAACAAGCTCCGTCTTTCTTGAAAGAACCTGCCAGTCCCAATGCCGGACGGCAACCGTAGTCTATCCAGCGGGAGAAAGAACGGAGGTATTGCAGCTTCTCGGGAGTATCTTCCATAATCAGGATGCTTGCCATGCGGCCCTGCGTCTGCGTATTGAAGGAGTCGATGTCAATACCGTTGACCGTAGGTTTGGGATAAACCTCATTGGTGATGGCATACCAACGCAAGGTGCGCTCAGCCTCATCCAGTTTACCCGTTTCACGCAAAACGTCTTTCATCAGAAAATACGCCACATACAGGCCGCGCATACTATATCCGTAATGATGAATATTTCCCCAGCAACTGCCGTATGCCACACCCTGATCGGTGATATGGTCGTACATCGCCAGAAACTTCTGTTTCAGTTCGTCCTTCACTGTTGCCTCCGAGGCATTATTGTAAGCATAAGCTATCCGGCGCATCAGGTTGAAGTACTCGTTCATTTCCATGCCCAGTTTGGTGAACATACCTTTATCCCAATTGGGGTACATACGTTCGTAGGCTTCCGCCTGCCGCACCATAAAGATGGGCAAACCGCTTACAACTCCATTTTTATACGTTATTCCATAGAAGTCATACTTCTTACGGATGGTTTCCAGTTCCTTTTCCGATAGTTTGGAAGGAGTATAGAGCATATCACGGAAACGTTTTTCCATCAGTTTCATATCTTCCTTGTTCTTTTCAGTAACCGGAGTCAGAGCGATTTCCGGTTTCCACAAGGAGTGCTCATAAATCACAAGCCAGTGGTTGGTGGTTCCTTTATTGACGAAAGGCACCTGCACATCAGCTGTTTGCTGGCGGGCATCTACTTTGCTGGCAGTTATCAGATGGTCAATGAACAATTCACCTTTCACATCCGGAGCCACGATACGCAGTTCGTTCATTCCGAGTTCGGGAGTGCCTTGCATATCACGCTCGTAACATACCCAGGCGGCACGCCAACCGGTGAAGTTGATACCGAAAGGAAAAGAAGTACATTTCTTGCCATCTTTCAAAAACTCAAATTGAATGGTGGTGTCCTGTGCCTGTGCATTATACACCCATACGATAAAAGCGGAAAGATAAGTATCTTTTCCCGTAGGGTCTTTTTGTTCAAATTGCAGATCGCGGCGGAGGGAAAGCACGGAGCCGGGTTCAAAGGTCCAGCGCAAGCTATGTGTACCGTCTTTATAATGTTGATCACTAATGCCAAGGGTGGCTCTCGTTACGTCCAGTCCGACAGGTAGTTCCGGGCCTTCAAAAGAAAGTAACCGTTCGTTTTTCACGACTTGTGCCGACAGACTGAACGAGAACAGCAAGACACATGCAGTGGCAAGGATAGGTTTCATTAACTTAGGTTTCGTTATCATGGTATGGGTATTAATAGGTTGAATTTAAGTGTTCGATACGGAAGCCCGTGAAACGGACATGATTTTGCAGAAGACGGAGACCGAAATGTCCGTCGCCTGCACCGGGTTCAATGGACAGGCGAAAGAGTTCTTCACCGTCTACACTGAAGGTAGTACAGTTATTCTGAACGCGGATTTGGATATGATACCATTGGTTAGGATTCAGCAGATGAACCGGATCGGTATATTCTCTAATAAGGGGTTTGACGCGTGCCTCATCCACTTCGTAAAATTCTCCGTAGTAGCGGCGGAAACGGGTGGTGGTATTATCATTACCTCCATATCCTACATAAAAAAGATTCAGGGTATTGTAGTTGCGAAAGATTCCGTTGCGCCAGGTGGCACGGGCAAAGAGCTTACCGGGATGCTTCGGGTCATTTGCCGCCCAAAAACAGTTCATATCGCTGAGGCGGTCGTGTTTACCACCGTTCATTACGGTACAAATGTGGTAACTGATTTCGTAATCACCTGTCAGACGATCTTTATACCATAGGGTAAGTCCCTCGGGGACGATGAGTTCCAGGGTATCTTCACGGATAGTAAAGTCCATCAGTCCCGACTGATCTTCAGCTACCCAATGACCCAATGACGTACGCTCCTGCGCCAGCAAAGTGCAGGGTAAGAAAAGGAAAAGGAATTTCCACAGAATTTGTATGAAAGATGAATGTGTCATTTCCGGTATTAGTTTCGTTCACAATATTTCCACACTGCAAAGAAACGGCACTTTTTAGAGGAAATGGCACATAAATCGTACAAAAAAGGTATATTTTAGTAATTGACCGGCAGGAAAACGTTCACTAAGGATGCATCTCCTCAAACGCCTTATTTTCTTCCGCTATCGTGCTGATGGTTTCCGGCAGTTCACTGATAGGAAGGTCGAAGTTATACCAATCGGTATAGCAATCGGTGACATACCACTTCCCGTCAATCTGTTCGAACACCACGCGAAGGGAAGCCTCCGATTCATCATAACCGGCTTCAAATTCTTTGTGCTTGGGATTGTTCACCGTGAAGCGGGAGACATAGACACCACCCTCTTCGTCCGTTATACGTTCTTCCTTAAATACGTCTTCGCCCAGCAATGCCCACTTTTCGCGTGTAAACGGAAAAGTCTTTTCCGTCTCGCCATCTTCCTCTAACAGAGCAATGGGAGTTTTCAACGGAAACTTAATACGGGAATACTGGAAAGAGGCACTGGAAGTGAATTTCTTGAGGAATGCCTGGAAGTCCTCATTAGCTGCGGCAGCCTGACCACCGGTGGTTGTCAGCATAAGCACCGCGAAAAGACAAAATACAAAGTGAATTGCCTTCATCTATTTACAATGTCAAAGGGTTTATAAATCAGCGGCAAAGATAATGCAAACCGAAGGTAATACAAAATAAGCGGGCTTATTTTTAATGCCAAAATATGGCTAATCTTCTATAGGATGCATATGTCAAATAATAATAATTCATATCTAAACATATAAAACATCCATCTTGCAGGGCTACACCCTTTCCCCCGGATGGTGTAGCCATCACATGCAAAGGGTGTAGCCATCCGACAAATAAGGTGTAGCCCTGCGAAATAGCCCTCGGAAGTACTCCAGGCAGGGATCAGAATGAAATATAGAACTTTACCAATATCTTTTCATGTAACATTTTATCATGTATTTCACTTCTGCCTCAGATACTCAAACCCGAAGCGGCAACGCAGACAATCTTTCCTATCACAATACTCTTTTTGCAGTTGCAACAAAGCCTGGGAATCAGCAGCCGTAGAAACATGCAGCCCTGCCCCACTCCAATGCCGGATGATGTGATTGTCTTCCGCTTTCAAGCCTTCGAGGAAACGCGTGGCACGGTCACAGAGCATCTCATCCGCTTTGTGCAGCCCGTAGGCATAAAGAAAAGGAATAACAGTGTTGATAACAATCAGATTCAGAGCATTCTTTCCCACCTGCTTTTCCTGTGAGGGAGAAGCTTTGCTAAAATTGAAGTGTTCCTTCCAATAAGGAGAAGCTGCGACAGCCAGTATCTTCTGAACAGCTTCCAGGGTTTCCGCTTCCATAATGCGGGAAAAGAGGGAGTGTTCTTTATGATAAAGATTCGCCAACTGTGCCAGCCGGACATGGGGAAAATTGCCGGGACGCAAACGAAGAAAACGCCATTGGCCGACAGCCATCGGAGCAGCCAATTCAAACTTATGCTGCAAATAGCGGAATTCTTTCTGCAACTTCAGATAATACTCATCCGCATCCGGCAACTCCTCGTCCAACAATCCCGCCTGGCCGAAAAAGAAAGCTTCTATTTGGAAAAGATCATCCCGATGCTTGTCTACCGCACGGAAAGGCAGATGACTGGCCCACGCCTCAAAAGCATCCCCATTCAGCCCGAAGCCGAAGTTGCGGGACAGGGTGATAAAGAATACATCTTCCCAATTGCGATTGAACCGTTCCAACCGGGCGGTAATGGCACGGGCTTTCTGTTCGAAGCGCTCCACCTGCAAGGCGGAAAGCCAGGAATGAACGGTCAGTTTCGGAAGAGAAGATAATATGGAATAACAAGGAGGATAAATCTCCGCATGACGCAATTCCTCATAATGCCGGAGAACTGTTTCGGGACAGGAAAGTTGTAATTGCAATACCTTTTCTCCGTTGAGGCGGAATACTTCGCAGTCTATCGTTTCCGCCACGTGCAGGATGACGTTGTTATAAGCTTCATCCTTATCATGCCCATGCTTCAGCCAGTCGGACGACAGCGTATGTATCTCGACGTTCCCCACCCAGTGGGTACCGCCTATTTTCAGTTTGGCATTGAAGAAGTCGGGGCCTGCGTTTGTGTTCGGTAGTCCGGCATCTATCACTTCAACCGGTTCGCCGGTGGTGGTTTGGAGCATCTTTAAAGGGAATATTTTATGTTTCCAAACGTAGTGCAGTAGTTGTTCCATGTTAACAAGACGTTAATATTGCCCGCAAATGTAAGAAAAACATTACCTTTGCGACCTATAGTTTGTTGATAAACTGAATAAAAAACAAAAGAAACAATGAAAATAGCACTAATCGGCTACGGAAAGATGGGCAAGGAAATTGAGAAGATCGCCCTCAGCCGCGGACATGAGATTGTAAGCATCATCGACGTCAATAACCAGGAAGATTTCAACTCGGATGCGTTCAAAAGCGCTGACGTGGCAATAGAATTCACGAACCCTATGGTAGCGTATGACAACTACATGAAAGCTTTCAAGGCTGGCGTGAAGGTAGTTTCCGGCAGTACGGGCTGGATGAATGAACACGGAGACGAGATTAAAGAACTCTGCACCACAGGAGGAAAGACTTTATTCTGGGCATCTAATTTCAGTCTGGGTGTCACCATCTTCTCCGCTGTGAACAAGTACCTGGCAAAGATAATGAACCAATTCCCCGCCTACGACGTGACAATGAGCGAAACACATCACATCCATAAACTGGATGCGCCAAGCGGCACCGCCATCACGCTTGCCGAAGAGATCCTGGAAAACCTGGACCGTAAAGACCGCTGGGTGAAAGGAACTTTGCAGGCACCAGACGGAACCGTTTCCGGTACTACAGAATGTGCCGCAGACGAACTGCCGGTAAGTTCTATCCGCGAAGGTGAAGTGCCGGGTATTCATGTCATCCGCTACGAATCAGAAGCCGACAGCATCATCCTGACCCATGATGCCAAGAACCGTAAAGGTTTTGCGCTGGGTGCTGTTCTTGCCGCCGAATATACAGCTGATAAGGAAGGTTATCTGGGAATGAGCGATTTGTTCCCGTTCTTAAAATAAGAAACACGGACTATCTCAGTTCTCCTCCTGGGAGGAGGAGAACTGAGATAGTCTGGCAAACAAACTATAAATATCAAACTAAAATGAGAAAAGCAACTCGCGCCCAATGGGTTAAATTCGCAATCGTCACCGTACTTTACCTCGCTTTCCTGGTATGGGTAAAAAGCTGGTTGGGACTGATTGTCGTACCTTTCATCTTCGACATCTACATCAGCAAGAAAATTCCCTGGGGCTTCTGGAAGAAATCAGAGAATCCGGCTGTACGCAGTGTTATGAGTTGGGTAGATGCTATCGTGTTTGCACTGGTAGCCGTTTATTTCGTCAACATCTATGTATTTCAGAACTATCAGATACCGTCCTCTTCTTTAGAGAAATCTTTGCTGGTAGGCGATTACCTCTACGTAAGCAAACTGAGCTACGGTCCGCGCGTGCCGAACACACCTTTGTCCATGCCGCTGGCCCAACACACTTTGCCGCTGGTAAACACCAAATCATACATCGAATGGCCCCAATGGGACTACAAACGGGTTCCGGGTCTGGGAAAAGTGAAACGGAATGATATCGTCGTATTCAACTTCCCCGCCGGAGATACCGTAGCCACCAACTTCCAGCAGACAGACTTCTATACCCTTGCTTACAACGAAGGACAACGCCTGTATCCGAACCCCGTGAATATGGACAGCCTGACACGCAAGCAACAACGCGCTGTTTACGACCTGTACTATAATGCCGGAAGAAACCTGATACGTTCCAATCCGAAGATGTACGGCGATATCGTCGTCCGCCCCGTAGACCGTCGCGAAAACTACGTGAAGCGTTGTGTCGGATTGCCGGGTGACACGTTGGAAATCAGAGATACCCAGGTTTATATTGACGGTAAACCCATCGAGAACCCCGAAGAGATGCAGCTCAACTATCTGGTACAGACCACCGGCCCATACATCACCGAAGATATGTTCCGCGAACTCGGCATCAGCAAAGACGACCAGGCACTCATAAGCAACGAAGGCCTGTTAATGGAAATGGGATTAACCCAACGTGATGCGCAAGGCCGCCTCGCCCCTACCTACGATTTGCCATTAACAAAGAAAATGTACGAAACTCTCTCAGCTAATAAAAAGCTCGTCAGCCATATCGTCATGGAACCGGAAATATTCTCCGGTCAAATGTATCCGCTGAACCTTTATACCAAATGGGACCGCAACAACTATGGACCTATCTGGATACCGAAAAAGGGCGCTACCATCAAGCTGACCGAAGATAACCTGCCCATCTACGAACGCCCCATCAGAGCCTATGAGGGTAACAAACTGGAAGTAAAAGAAGACGGCATTTACATCAATGACAAGAAGACCGACGAATATACCTTCAAAATGGATTATTACTGGATGATGGGTGACAACCGTCACAACTCGGCCGATGCCCGTTCGTGGGGATTTGTACCGGAAGACCACGTGGTAGGTAAACCGCTCGTCGTATGGTTGTCACTTGACAAGGACCGTGGTTGGTTTGACGGCAAAATTCGATGGAACCGCCTATTCAAGTGGGTCGGATGATGCCAAATGAAAGAATGAATAATTGGAAGATAGCGGGAACAGTCATTGGAATAATACTCGTTATAGTATTACTCCGGGGCTGTGTCGTAACTTCCTATCTTATCCCCTCTTCGGGCATGGAGAATTCCTTGTTTCAGGGAGAACGCATTCTGGTGAACAAATGGAGCTACGGACTGCGTCTTCCTTTCATGTCTCTATGGAATTACCATCGTTGGGGAGACAGTCCTGTGCAAAAGGAGGATATCATCGTTTTTAATAATCCCGCCAATCTTTCAGAGTCCGCCATAGACCGGCGTGAAGTCTTTATCAGCCGTTGCATCGGTGTACCGGGAGATACGTTGCTGATAGACTCTCTGTTTTCCGTCATTCCATCGGAAAAGAATGCACCCGACCAGAAGTTCCTGTACACCTATCCCCGGGAGAAAGAGAAGCAACTCGATTCATTACTCGCTCTCCTATCCATACAAAACAATCGTCTGATGGGACAGGACAGTATCAGAAATGTACGCAGTTTCAGCCGTTATGAATTTTATCTGTTGGAACAGGCCATGAACGGAAACTGCTGGATAGAATTACTAAACAAAGAAGATTCTGTAGAAGCCCTGCGGCCACTCATTATTCCCGGCAAAGGCAAAGCGATACGCGTATATCCATGGAACCGGACATTGTTGCGCAACACACTTGTATTACATGAAAACAAACAGGCTGAAATCAAGAATGATACCCTGTACATAGAAGGCAAGCCTGTGCAGCATTGCTATTTTTCCAAAGATTATTATTGGGTAGGCGCCAATAATTCCATCAACCTCTCCGACTCCCGGTTGTTCGGCTTCGTACCGAAAGACCATGTCATCGGCAAAGCCTCTCTCATCTGGTTCTCCAAAGAAAAAGGAACCAGATGGTTCAGAGGTTACCGTTGGAAGCGCTTTTTCAATCACATAAAATAAGGGAGGAACAATCACTAAAAGTATTGAATGAAATGAAAACAATATATCTTTCTTCCGCCTATCTGGCACCTGTAGAATATTACGCCAAACTATTGGCATATGATAAAGTTTTTATCGAACAGCATGACCACTATGTGAAACAAACCTACCGCAACCGTTGCACCATTGCAGCACCCGACGGTGAGTTAGCTCTTTCCATCCCCACTGTAAAGCCCGATACCCTGAAATGTCCCTTCCGCGATATCCGCATCTCCGACCACGGAAACTGGCGGCACCTTCACTGGAATGCCTTGTCTTCTTCCTACAACCACACCCCCTTTTTTGAATATTACAAAGATGACTTCCGTCCTTTCTATGAAAAGAAGTATGAGTTCTTAGCCGATTTCAACGAGGAATTGTGCCGCCTCATCTGTTCGCTGATAGACATACAGCCTGACATGGAGCGCACCACAGAATATAAGACCACTTTCACCGTCAATGAAGACGATTTCCGTGATCGCATCCATCCGAAGAAAGATTTCCGTAAGGAAGATCCGGAGTTCACGGCACAACCTTATTATCAGGTTTTTCAGGAACGTCTCGGTTTCCTGCCCAATCTCAGCATCGTTGACTTATTATTCAATATGGGTCCGGAAAGCCTGCTGGTGTTACAACAATCTATTTGCAACAGATAAAATTGTAACCACCAGAACTTTCAGGTGTCATTTTGAGAATTTTTGCAGGAACTCCGCAAGATTTCCCCCTTCTTCTATACCTAACTTTTTGCGCAGACGGTAACGGCTGATTTCGACTCCGCGCAAAGAGATATTCAGCAGCGGAGCAATCTCCTTAGAAAGCAGGTTCATCTTGATATAAGCACAAAGCAATTTTTCTTTATTATTCAGTTCGGGGAATGTCTCTTCCAGTTTTTTGAAGAAATCATGATGAACCGAATCAAAAGTACTCTGAAAAGCCTGCAAATCGTCATCATGCTCAATGTTCGTATCAATCTGTCCCAACAGCCGGAGCGTCTTCCGGCGAAGGGAGACAAGATTCTCTTCACTGATGGAATGGGAAATGCCCAGCACCTCTTTCTTGATATCCAACAGGATTTCATTCTTACGCACGATATTGAGTGTAGTACGAATCAATTCTTCTGATTTATGGCGTAACTCTGACTGCAAATTTTCTTCCTTCAGTATATCAATCTTCTTATCTTTCAAATCACTCTCCTTCTGGAATTTCTGTTCTTGCCGGTAAAGTTCCAGTTCTTTTTGCATCAACAAACGCTTACGACCTTCTGAAATACGATAATACATATAGTAAAACAACAATACTACAACTACCGAATACACCAGATAGCTCCACCATGTACGATACCAGGGCGGCAGGATTTCAAAAGCAAAAGAAGTCTCCACCGGTTCCTGGTCCCCATCAGTCAACAACTTCACACTAAACACATACTTGCCTTCATGCAAACCAGTGAATTCTTTCACATTATTCTCACTGTATTCGCTCCAGGCTTCTTTCTCACCGCCTACACTTAACTGATATGAATATAAGACCGTCTGTGCCTTATTATAATTATTCACACTATATTTTATCCTCATCGAATTCTGAGAATAAGGAATCACTATTGGAGCCGTATCATACAAATAACTGCGACCATAAATAAGAGAATCACGTAATCCCGTCAGATACACTTTTCTGATTTGCAAAGTCAACGGTGAGCGCTGCGTCTGCGAACTATCCATTTTTATCAATGAAAAGCCCTCTTCTGTTCCGACAATTGCCTGATTAGCTTTATAAAGATGCACATCTTCAAAGTTCTCTATCAATGCCCCCTTTAAAAACAATTCATTATTCACCCGACGATATTCCCGCTTAACGGCATCATAATGCAACACTTTCAATGCACCATCCACTACGTACCAGATATTCTGCAATGAATCTATCTTCATATAGGTATATGCTGCCTTGCCCTCCAATAATTGCTCAAGCCAGGTACATGCTTCCAGACAGTCACGACTCTGGTCATAGTGCCATAAACCATAATGGGAAGCTATAGTTACTTCATCCTTCACCCGCAGCAAGCATGCATCATAACCACGTGGAAAGTTTATATTATTGTAATCCTTAATCTTTTCTACCTTTCGTAAGTCGTCTGTCAAAGTCAAACGGGAAACTCCATTCTCTTTATTTCCTATCCATAGAATATGGGTAGAATTTTCCATCAGCATATCCTTACATGAACGGCTGAAACCTTCTATATAACTTTCTACCGTCCAATCTGCTCCTTTTTTTGTAAGCAAATACAACCCGCTATAAGTTCCCGCAATCAGCACGTCTTTCCGAGCATCTACCGGAACTACCCCCCATACACCTTTAGGATTATTAAGATACTCCATACAATCTCCGTCTATTATAAAGATGCCATTATCCGAACAACAGAAAAGCTTATCGTCGTACTGGTGAAGCGACCACATCTGACCACCCGTACCCGGTACAAAGTTAATAGGATTTCTCTGACTCAACTGCTCCGGGAGAGTAGAGCAATACAAACCTTGATTCGTTGCAAAATAGAATTTATCGCGATAACTACATGAGGCATACCCCGAACCGATCACCGGTTTACCCCCATAGAGTGAAGCAAGCCGTGCATTTAAATGAATGCAATCGATACCATTATCCAAACCTAACCAGAGACTACCAGCCTTATCAAACATCATACTTAACACCGTTTTGTTTTGCAAACCATTCTCCGTAGATATCACCTCCATTTCATTCGTCTTCAGATTTAAAAGACAAACTCCACCTTGAATGCTGCCCAATGCCAGCAATGAATCTTGCAACGCCGCACAAAAGATCCGGTTTTTACGGCAAAACTCTTCGGCTACGGTGGGATATTTAGTGAAAGAAGTGCCATCATGAATGAAAAGACCATTATCCCGGGTCACTACCAGCAGGCTGTCCTGATAGGGTAATAGTCCTCCAATCTTAACCGTAGCGCCTATTGTCGAAGAATCCGATACCCGTCTGAATTCTGTCCCGTTTAACACCAACAACCCTTCAGCGGAAACAATATATAGCTTGTTCTGTACAATCAATGAAGTATAGATCTCCGAAGAATAATCTATTCTATTCACCACATCTTTCTCTATATAAAAGAAACGACGATCCGATTGAAAATATACCCGGTCTCTATCCAGCAGAATATTCCAAATGACTCCCACATTCACATTGGGAGATAAGCTATCAGAAAGGCAAGTATACTCCAACCCGCCAAGACGATTTGGCGTAAAATAACCAAATTGCTCCATTCCACCGATATAAATCCGTCCGTCATACCCCACCTTTACCGCACGCGTTTTAGCATTATGAATCGGGTAAATATTCCACTCTACACCATCAAACTCCAATAGTCCTTTATTATTTGCTGCATATATCCAGCCATTATCATGCTGCTGAATATTCCAATTCTGATTACCGGCTTTATAAGTATGGCGGGTATAGTTGCTCACGGGACGTTGCCATCCAGCACTTACAGGAATAGATATAAAGATGAGAAGAATATAAAAACAAGAGAGCTTTTGTTTCATAGCAGTTAACGTTTCATTCTTATAAAAACAAAGATAGAGTATTTTATCTATAAATAAAAGAATTATTTTTAGATGTAGCTGATTTATTATAATAAACATTTAATTATCAATTAAATAATTAAGTCAAGAGAAAGTTCTGATGTAGTCAAAACTAATCAATGAGAAAGTTTTGAAGTAGCGTTTTTTTAGGAAACGACCTCATTACACGCATATATTTGCAGCGGAAAAAAACATTTTGTTAAACCTAATTAAGTCATACTAACATGAAAAAAGCATCTTATCTATTCACGTGCGTGTTCCTATTCGGTCTGCTCATCAGCGGCAGTGCATGCGGGTCGGACAACGACGAAGCAAATCCCCCCGAAACACCCGGTGGTGAAAATCCGGAGCCCCCTGTCGGTCTACAAGCCTATATGCTTACCACCACTGACACTCGTACCTATGATCTAAAGGAATCTAGGGTGGAATTCGAACCCCAAGCCAGTATGTCACCCAAAAACATTCTGCTGAATCCAGAGCAGACCTACCAGACCATGCAGGGATTCGGAGCTGCACTCACAGGCTCGTCAGCTTTCTGCCTAAAACTGATGAAACAGGAAGACCGGACAGCCTTCCTTAAAAAGACCTATTCGCAGACCGAAGGCTACGGAAGTAGCTATGTGCGCATTGCCATCGGCTGCTCCGACTTCTCCTTAAGAGAATATACCTGCTGCGACACACCGGGTATAGAGAACTTCGCCCTGACTTCGGAAGAAACAGATTACGTGATACCTATATTAAAGGAAATCATAGCCATCAATCCGAATATCCGCATACTGGCTTCACCCTGGACCTGCCCCCTATGGATGAAAGACTATCAGAAATACCCTGTCTACCAAAACCGGGAATACACCGCCGGGCAGTTGAAACCCGAATACTACGCCGACTATGCCACCTACTTCGTGAAGTGGGTACAAGCATTCCAGGCAGCCGGACTTTCCACCAGAATCTACGCCTACGACCACAACTACAACTACGACAACAAAGGCGACCAGAACGGTTATCCCTACCAGATATACAACGATCCCGAAGCTGCCAAGTATCTGGCCGGAGCCGCCTACCATGACTATGGAGGCAACCGCAGCGAACTGCTCAACGTCTACCAGCGTGCCCCCGAGAAAGACCTGATCTTTACAGAATCTTCCATCGGCACTTGGAATAACGGCCACGACCTGACCAAAACCCTCCTTTCCAATATGGAAAGCATCGGTATAGGCACCATCAACAATTATTGCAGCGCAGTGACCATCTGGAACCTGATGCTGGAGACAGACTTCAACGGAGCCGTACCCAGCAACAACGGCGGGCAACCCAACCGTCCCGGCGGATGCCAAATCTGCTTCGGAGCCGTAGACCTGAACATGAGCGACTTGAAGACCATTTACATGAATTCGCACTACTACATGATCTGTCACCTCTCAGCAGTGGTAAAGCCCGATGCTGTACGAATCGGGACAAGCGGATATACCGACAATGACATTGCCTACAGCGCCTTCAAGAATACAGATGGAAGCTATGCCTTTGTCATCATCAACAAAAGCAGTTCGGCCAAGAGTATCGTGCTCACCGCCCCCGACGCCGCAGGCAAGAAGCACTCGGCAAACTGCAACTTGCAGCCACGCTCGGTAAACTCTTTCAAATGGAAATAACAGAGACTTAAATATAATACATCACTTTTTTTTAATTTTAAATTTATAGATTATGAGAAATCGATTTTTGCTCGGCATGATGGCACTCAGCCTTATCGGCATGACATCGTGCAAAGATGAGATTGACCAGTTCGATGATCACGGCAGCTCGACTATCGTATCCTTTGTAGGCAGTGAAAAAGCTTACATGGGCGATAGCATCACCTTCGACTTCGAGGTGAAAAGCGGAGGCGTGAAAATCAACCAGGCCAAGGTTCAACTCTACTATGGAGAAGAAATGGTATCCGAAGCCTTCTACAGCCTGAAAGCTGATGGAAAGTACAGCGGAAAAGTACTGGCCCCCTACCAGAGAAACACACCCGACGGAGATGCAAAGGTTATCTTGCGCATCCAGAACGAGCGTTTCAGCAACGACAGCAAAGAAATGACCGTTGCCATCGAACGACCCAAGTACCAAACATTAAAGTTGGTGGCTGCCAATGGCAAAGAATACACCATGACTCCTGTTCCCGGCAAAGAGTATGAATACAAAGCACGTGAAGCTTTCCCGGCCGACATGGAAGCATCTATCATAGCACCGGCCTATTCTGACGGGACAGACAACCCCTACCTGCAAGGCAACAAATTGCAATTCGGTATGGACAATGGCAAGATAGCCCTCAATGCCCCCAAAGGTATTGGCTTCGAAACCACAGGCTATGATGAAGACGGCAAGTATGAAATCACATTCAACACCCTGACTTTTGAAGGTGCCCCATTCCCGAAATTCGGTATACGCTTCGACACACAGAACAAGTTTATGGAATTCGACGGATCGGGCAATGTATTCTATGTTGAAACCGAATTCAAGAAGGACGACATCATCAAAATCAGCGGCATCAAAGAAGAGTATGCCGAACTTTGGAAGAACCCCACCTGGTTCGACCTCGTAGATGGAGACGAAACTCTGCTCCACTTCCGCGGAAGAGACGGTAAGTACAAACTCACGCTGGATAAAGGTATGAAAGCAATCATGATGGAACAGTTGGAAAACGCTTCTTCATCAAGCACACAGAATGCCACTGCCATGTGGGTGATTGGTAACGATAAGATAGGATTCCCATCATACGCTCAGAACAACATTAACTGGAACACGGGCAAAGCATTCAACCTGGTTCCGCTCACCGACACCAAGTATGAACTGATAATGCTTGTAGGACAAAACGTAAATGGCGTCAACTTCAAGTTCTTCGGACAGAAAGGATGGGGATTGGAATGGAAAGGCCCCGGAGCATATAGTGCAAAAGAAGGTGGCAACTATATCAAATACGCCAGTGACGGTAACTTCAACGCCAACGATACTTGGCCATCCGGCAAATACATGGTGATGACTGTAGAAACCAGCACCAATCCGAACGGACTCTGGATAAAAGCCTTAGACGAACTCCCCTTATACGAAATGGGCGAATGACCAACTTTCTTAAAGTATAGATAAACAATTAAGTATAGATATATGAAAAAAAGATATTATATAGCAGCTATGTTTGCCCTTGGTTTGGTAGCACAACCTGCCACTCTACGTGCCAGCGCTGCTGACGAAGCCAACGGTATTGAAGCCGTACAGCAACAAAAACAACGCATCAGCGGTTTGTTGACCGATTCCAATGGTGACCCCATTATTGGTGCCACCGTCAGGGTGCAAGGTACCACCAACCGCGGTGTCATCAGTGACGTCGAGGGGCGATACTCCATCGAAGCAGCTCCCGGCGAAGTACTGGAATTCAGCTATATCGGATTCGTTAGTGTAGATCACAGAGTGAAAGCCGATGAAACCACTTTTAACCTCCGAATGGAGATGGATGCCATCGCTACGGAAGAAGTAGTGGTTGTGGGTTACGGTAAGCAAAAGAAAGAGAGTGTAGTAAGCTCCATGTCAACCGTAGGACCGGCTCAATTGAGCGTAAAGAGCGCCAACCTTACCAACAACATCGCTGGTAAGCTATCCGGTCTGATTGCCGTACAGCGTTCGGGTGAACCGGGTTGGGACGATGCTCAGTTCTTTATCCGCGGTATCAGCTCGTATGCCGGTGGAACAGACCCGCTGGTACTGGTAGACGGTGTGCCCCGTAAAATGAATGACATTGACGTAGATGAAATCGAGACATTCTCTATTCTGAAGGATGCCGCCGCAACAGCCGTATATGGTGCCGAAGGTGCTAACGGTGTAGTATTGATTACTTCCAAACGTGGTAAATCACAGAAGACTGTTGTCAGCATGTCGGCCGAATACGGCTACTCCACACCGCTCCGCTTGCCCAACCTCATGAGTTCTTACGACTATTTGAGCTTATACAACGAAGCAGACTGGAACAGCAACGGCAACCCGCGCGCCAACTACACAGCACCGGTGAGCGACGCTGACCTAGAAAAATACCGCAACGGCGTAGACCCCGACCTCTATCCGGATGCAGACTGGATGAGCATGTTGCGCGACCACACCAGCAGCCAACGTTATACCATCAACTTCCGTGGTGGCGGCGACCGCGTACGCTTCTTCGTATCGGGTGCCTACTATACGCAAGACGGTGTGTACAAGGAGAAGAAGAACGCCGACTACGATTCAAACATCAGCTTCGACCGCTACAACCTGCGTTCCAATATCGACTTCGAACTGAGTAAAACCACCCGTATGTCTGTGGATATGTCCGGACAGTACATCAACCGTACGGCTCCCTCCAAAACGGCCGGTGACATCTTCGGTGGTATGACATTGCAACCTGTGCACCTCTATCCGCAGATCTACTCGGACGGTTCAGCCGCACAACACCCCAACTATGACAATTCAGGCCTCCGTCAGAATCCTTACAACTTCCTCTACTTCAGTGGATACAGTAAGAGTTGGGATGCCACATTCCAAAGCAAGGTATTGTTGGAACAAGACCTGGACTTCATCACGAAGGGACTCTCTATAAGAGGTAGCGTCAGTTTCGATGCCAACTCCAACCAGTATGTCAACCGTACAATGTCCCCCGCTACCTTTACTGCTACCGGACGCGATGCCGATGGCAACCTGATATTCAAGTCATTGGAAGCAGGTTCTGCATTGAGTAACCCCTCAAGTGGTTCATCCGGCGGTAACAAAAAGATCTACATTGAGGCATCCCTCAACTACAAGCGTAACTTTAACGACAAGCACGATGTTACAGGCTTACTGCTATACAACCAAAAGGAAACCCAGAACCAGAACGCTGGTGGCCTCAACCTGCTTCCTTATCGTAAACAGAGCATCGTAGGTCGTGGTTCTTATACTTACGACAACCGTTACACCATCGAAGGTAGCTTCGGTATGACAGGTAGTGAGAACTTCGCCCCGGGTCACCGTTGGGGTATCTTCCCCGCTGTGGGTGGAGCCTGGTATGTAAGCCACGAAAAGTTCTTTGAACCTGTACAGAAAGTAATCAGTACCTTGAAACTGCGTGCATCCTATGGACGTACCGGTAACGACCAGTTGGGCAATACCCGTTTCCCCTACCAGGAAGCAATGAACACCGATGCCGGCGGCCTCAACCTGGGTATATCAGGCATATCAAACGGTAATGCACAGAACTGGTTCGGCGGATTGAGCGAAAACCGCGCCTACTACGCCAACCTGCGTTGGGAGATTGAGGACAAAACCAACTTCGGTTTCGACCTCGGTCTGTTGAACGGACAGTTAGACCTCTCTATGGACTACTTCTCCAACCGTCGTAAGGACATCCTGATTACCCGTAACACGGTTCCCTCAATGAGCGGTCTGCAATCCAACCCTACCCAGAACTATGGTATCGTAAGCAACAAGGGTGTTGACGGAAGTTTGACTTTCAAGCAACATGTAGGCAATCTGAATCTGACGTTCCGTGCCAACTACACGTATGCGAAGAACAAGATTGTGGAAACGGATGAAATCAGACATAAATACAGCTACCAGGATCTCACGGGTATGTCATTGTGGACTCCTTTCCTCTACATCGCCGACGGGCTCTATACACCCGATGATTTCAACATCACTATAGATCCTGTGAGCGGTGCCGAAAGCTACCAACTGAAATCCGGTGTAGCCGATCCGGGAGCAGCCGTAGCACCCGGTGACATCAAGTACCGCGACTTGAACAATGACGGTGTCATCAACGACGATGACAAAACCTACCATAACGGTCATCTGGACAAGACCCCGCGCAGCGTATATGGTCTTTCGCTGAACGCTGAATGGAAAGGATTCTTCGCCGGTATCTTCTTCCAAGGTGTAACGGGTTGTTCCATCAACCTGATGAGCAAGGCATCCAACTTCATGCCGTTCAATCAAGGCAAGGACGCTTCTTCGGCACGTATGGAGGCTATGAGCCGCTGGAAGGCATCCGACCCCTACAACGACAACGTGCTTTACCCACGCCTGCGCAACAATACCTTTGCACACAACCTGCAACCGAGCACCTGGTGGTATCGTGACGCAAGTTTCCTCCGCCTAAAGAACGTAGAATTCGGTTACCAGTTCAACAAGAAGCAACTGAAGTCACTGCGCCTCACCAACCTTCGTCTCTACGTACAAGGTGCCAACCTGAAAACCTGGGACGACGTGAAATATTGGGATCCGGAACTGGGTGATGCAAACTCAGGTGCCAAATATCCTATCTCCAGCACTTGGACCTTTGGAGCAGAAGTTACATTCTAAACATCTAATTAATAAACGATATGAAACTGAAAAATTTACTATACGCAACCGTCGGCTCTGCCGTCCTTGCATTCAGCACAGCATCTTGTTCAGACTATCTCGACATATCAGGCGAATTCAACGCCAGCCTGGGAGTCGATCAAGTTTGGGACAATGCAACCTATACCCGAAACTGGTACGGAGTCATCTACCGCAATCTGATGGAATATTCAGAAACCGGTTCGGAAGTCAACGCTTTCAAAAACCCATGGTCAAACCTCTGCGGTGAAATCGCATCGGAAAAAGCCAGTTCACGCGACGTCATGATGGCAGGCTTTACGGCAGCCAGCGGAAGTTATCACCGTTGGGCCACTTTCTACAAAGACATACGCCAAGCCATGATTTTCATTGAACGCGCCCACGACGGAGGTGTAGGTGACCCCAGCAGTACCAACAAGCTGACAGCCGAGGAAATAGCCCGCATGAAGGATGAATGTCGGTTCATGATTGCCTATTATTACTTCTCTATGTTCGAGCTTTACGGCCCTGCCTGTATCGTGACGGAGATAGACGATGCTGCCGAACCGCACGTGACGGATTATGACCGTGCCACGGTGGACGAAATGGTGAACTACATTGACGGCATATTGGCCCCTCTCTGCGACCCCGCACAGTCCAAACTGCCCGAATCAGTCATCACGTCATACGCAGACGGTGCATACAATTTCAACACCAATGAAGTGGTACGCCCCACCATCGTAGTGGCCAAAGCACTGCGTGCCAAGTTGTGGATGTATGCCGCCTCCAAACTGTTCAACGGCGGCGACGGTTCCGAATACTACCAGGGATTGCAGAAACTGCAAAACTCCAAAGGCGAGTACATCTTCCCGCAGAGCAAGGACCCGCAGAAATGGGTGACTGCCAGAGACCGTGTTAAGGACTTGATAGATTATGCCGAAGCACAACACCACGCCCTCTACCGCGTGATGGCAAACGGAGTGGAGCAACCCGACCGTTCGGTATACAACCTCTTCCAGGTGTATAATGAAGAAATCCTGTGGTGCAGTACCAACAACAGTTACTCTGACCAGTACAAGATGGAGAAACGTACCAACCCGCGTGATGTAAACTCATGCTATGGCACTATCGGCCCGTCTCAAGACGCTGTAGATATGTTCTTCATGGGCAATGGACTCGATATCGATGATCCGAACAGTGGTTACGATGAAACCGGATTCAGCGCTGTAGAAAACCGTTGCTATGACCCCGACTATAAAGATAAGAAGACGGATCAGAATGTCTCCAATATGTACGCCAACCGTGAACCGCGTTTCTACGCAAGCGTGGTATACCAGGGAAGAAGCTGGTTCAAGAAATGGATGAACGGTAATCCTAACTACACCGTAGACTTCTCGGCAGGTGGCGGAAACGACCTCTCCAACGGTGACAACGTGAAAAGCGGCTATATGCTGGGCAAATTCAAGAACCGTACTGTGAACCATGCCAGCGGTGATACACAGAGTTGGAAACGTGTTTCCATCATCTACCGTTTGGCCGAGTTCTACCTGTTCTATGCCGAAGCACTCAATGAAATAGATCCGGGCAATGCGGACATCATCAAGTATATCGACATAGTACGCGAACGTGCAGGTATCCCAGGCTACCAGACTATGAACGATAACGGCATAAAGACCGGTGTAATAGGCAATTACGACAAACAGTTCGATGCCATCCAACACGAGCGCTACGTAGAACTCTATTGTGAAGGACAACGCTACTTTGACGTTCGCCGCTGGATGGTCTGCGGTGACGAAGGCAGAATAGGTTGCGACCAGACACGCTTCTACGGAATGAATATGAAGGGCTCGAAAGATAAAGCTCCGGGCGAACCTACCTCCTACTATACGCGTACGAAGCTGGAAAACCGCCAATGGACAGACAAGCTCTATCTCTATCCTATTCATCAGAATGTGATAGAACTGGCCGAAGGACGTATTCCGCAGAACTATGGTTGGTAAAGAAAAGACAGTTTTTTGATTGGTTTTCAAAGGATATAAGTAGAAAGATTGAATGAAGGTTTGGAGGCAGCAACTGGCATAACCGGCCTGGTTACTGCCTCCTTTCTTTCTCAGCTAACAAATCAACAATAAATATACCATGAGTAAAGAGAAAACATTTCCAGCCCGGAAACTCCGGATACTGATACCCATGATTCTGTTCCTGTCCCAAACAGTTTGCGCACAGCATGAAAATAAGACAATCAACGACGGTTGGAAATTCCATAAAGGTGAGTGCGAGGCCGCAGCCTCTCCGGCTTACGACGACAGTGCGTGGAACAGCATACATCTCCCGCACACATGGAATACGGATGCATATACCGAAAAAAAGTATTACCAGGGAACAGGCTGGTATCGCCGTACACTGACGTTGCCGCAACATTGGCAAGGCAAACAGGTATTCCTGAAACTGGATGCAGCCAGCAAGGCCGCTACCATCTACATCAACGGTAAAGAAGTAGGCGAACATAACGGCGGATATACCGCCTGCACATTCGATATCACTTCGTTCTGTTCGTTCAACTCTCCCAACTCTCTCGCTATCCGTGTAGACAACGCCCGGCAGGATATCCCCCCTATCTCCGCCGACTTTACATTCTTTGGCGGTATCTACCGGGATGTATGGCTCACGGCAGTCTCCAAACAGCATTTCCATCTGACCAACCACGGCTCGGACGGGATATTTATCAGTACCCCGCAAGTATCCGAAGAAAAAGGCACGATACTTATTCGCGGAGAGATCAAGAACGATGCAGAACAGAAAGCATCTCTTGAACTGGAGCATATCGTATACAATCCCGACGGAAGTATTGCCCAAACCCAGAAACAGTCTATCCAGATAAAAGGTGGAGAATTATACTCTTTTCATACCGAAACCGCCCCTATCCTGTCCCCCCGATTATGGACACCCGAGACACCTCATCTCTACAGGGTAGAAAGCATTCTGCGCGATAAAAAAACAAAAGACATCCTCGACCGCAGTAATCATCATACAGGTTTCCGCTGGTTTAGCTTCGATGGCAAGACAGGCTTCTCCCTCAACGGAAAGCCTTATAAATTACGCGGCATTTGCCGCCACCAGGACCAAAAGCCCATCGGAGTCGCACTGACGGACGAGATGCACCGCCGCGACATGATGCTGATGAAAGAGATGGGCGCCAACTTTATCCGCATCTCCCATTATCCGCAAGATGATGCCCTGTTGGAAATGTGCGACAAACTCGGTATGCTGGCCTGGGAAGAAATACCCATCATCGACATTGTGCCCGACACTCCGGGTTACGCAGAAAACTGCGAAAGCAATCTGCGAGAAATGATACGCCAACACTATAACCACCCCTCCATCATCACCTGGGGATACATGAATGAGATATTACTCGTCACCCAGCGCCGCTATAAAAAAGAAGAACTGAAGCCCGTGCTGGAACGGACACTGGCACTCGCCAATCGTCTGGAGAAAGTTTTGAAAGAAGAAGACTCCACTCGTGTCAGCACTATGGCCTTTCATGGCAGCAACAGTTATAACGAGGTAGGATTGGGCAATATTACCGATATTGTCGGCTGGAACCTGTATCAAGGCTGGTATGGAGGCAACCTTACAGGCTTCGAACGCTTCCTGGCAGAACAACACAAAAAGTTTCCTTCGCACCCCATGATTGTCAGCGAATACGGTGCAGGTTCTGACAAGCGCATACATTCGCTGCAACCGAACGCCTTCGATTTCAGCATCGAGTATCAGCAGAAGTACCTGGAGCATTACCTGCCCGTACTGGAAGAAACGTCCTACGTCTGTGGCGGAACGCACTGGAACTTCATCGATTTTTCCTCCGCCCTGCGTGATGAATCTATGCCGCGCATCAACAACAAAGGACTGGTATATTCGGATCGTACCCCAAAAGACGTGTACTATTACTACAAGGCAGCCTGGCGACAAGACATTCCCGTGTTACATATTGCCAGCCGCGACTGGACTCACCGCAGCGGTGTGCAACATGGAGAGACTCCGGTTCTGCTGCCGGTCAAAGTATACACCAACCTTCCGGAAGTGGAACTTTTCATTGACGGCAAGTCTTTGGGCAAGCAAAAGACTGAGAATTACACCGTTATATTTGAAGTACCGTTCAGCCGGAAAGAACACTTCATTTCCGCCAAAGCTGAAAGCAAAGAAGCTGCCCGTAATCCCCGTACCATTGAAGACGGCATCCACCTCAGCTTCACCCCTGCCCCTGCAAAGTTGAATGAAACAAACTTACGGAATCTGGAACTTGCCGTGAATGTAGGCAGCAATTGCTTCTATACTTCCGATGAAAGCCGGCTCACATGGCTACCCGATCAGCCCTACACTGAAAACAGTTGGGGATATATTGGCGGAGAAAGCAAAAACAGTCAGACACAGGTTGAGAATACCAATGACGGGCCGTTGTTCCAAACCCTTCGCAACGACATTGAAGGCTATTGTTTCGATGTTCCCAACGGAGTTTACGAGATAGAATTTCTTTTTACAGATATATTCCGGGAGAATGCAGCCACCGCCTACCAGTTGGGACGGAATTCCGATGTAGAAAGCCGCGAGAACTGCTTCAGCATAATCGTTAATGATGAAACTGTAGAAGAAGACTTTTCTCCTTGCCGGGAGAGCGGCTACTTCCATGCTTTGCGGAAAAGATACAATATTACAAACTTTCGGAATAAAATTGAAATACGCTTCCCTGTTCGGAATGGAAAAAGCTTTCTGAACGGTATAAAACTCAGAAAACTTTATTAACTTCAAAATAAAAACGCCATGAGAGCTAAAATTTGCTTAATTATCACCAGTCTGATGCTTGCGGCAAGCAGCATACATGCACAGTCCATCTGGGACAAGGCACACCTGGAGAAAGTAAAACAATCATTACATCAACCGTACTTTTCGGCTGCTTATCAGGAACTGATAACGGATGCTGAAAGAACGCTTGACGCACAGCCCTTGTCCGTCATGATGAAAGAGAAGACACCCGGCAGCGGAGACAAGCATGACTACATGAGTCAGGCACGCTATTTCTGGCCCGACCCGGCCAAACCGGACGGACTACCCTACATCAGCCGTGACGGTGAATCGAATCCGGAATTGAATAAGCTGGACCGTAACCGCCTCGGAGCAACCGCCCAACGCGTCACCACCCTTGCCCTTGCCTGGTACTTCAGCGGTGACGAGAAGTATGCCCGGAAAGCTACGGAACTGATACGCGTATGGTTCTTTAATAAAGATACGCGCATGAATCCCAACCTGGAATATGCCCAGATGATACCGGGACACAACAACAATAAAGGGCGTTGCTATGGGGTCATCGATACCTATTCCTTCGTCGAGATGCTGGATGCCGTGCAACTGCTGGAGGGGTCAAAAGCCTTCACCCCGAAAGATTCCAAACAACTGAAAGCATGGTTCGGCAAGTTGCTGACTTGGATACTGAACAGTCCGCAGGGACAGGAAGAGGCACGCCAGGCCAATAACCACAGTACGGCGCACGACGCACAGGTCATTGCCTTCGCCTTGTACGCAGGAAATACGAAAGTAGCGCAGGAAGTCATCAATGCCATTCCCCAGAAGCGCATCTTCACCCAGATAGAACCGGACGGAAAGCAACCGCACGAACTGCGCCGCACTCTTGCCTTCGGTTACTCGCAATTCAATCTGTCCCACTTCATCGACATCTTCATGATGGCACGGAAGATTGGAATCTCCATTGACAACGCCACCTCGGCAGACGGGCGCAACTTCTACAAGGCTATGGACTTCCTGGTTCCCTATGTGGGAAAAGAAGTGAAAGACTGGCCCTACCGTCAAATCAGCGAGTGGGAGCATAAACAGCAGGAGTTCTGCAAAGATTTATACCGCACCAGCTTGTTCAACCCTGCACGGAAAGACTATCTGGAACTCTATAAAGCCCACCGCATCATCAACTGGAAAGACCGCTTCAACCTGCTATGGGTAGAAGCCGACGATGTGGACAACGCCTACGCTTTCGCCTGCGGACAACTCCAGTTTGCCCTGAAGTGCGCCGATAAAGCCAGAAAAGAAGGGGACAACCAGTGCAAGCACCGCGTCACGCCCCGCAGCCTCAACAAAGACGGCTCACTGAGGATGATACATCCCCACGACTGGTGTTCAGGCTTCTTCCCCGGTTCACTGTGGCAGATGTATGCCTACACGAACGATGACTTCTGGCGTCAGCAAGCCATCAGCAACACCTGGATGATAGAAGAAGCCAAATGGCACAAAGGCACCCACGACCTCGGTTTCATGATGAACAACAGCTTCGGCAAAGCCTATCAGCTGACCGGCGAACGCTCCTACAAAGATATAGTGCTGCAAAGTGCCCGGACACTGATAACCCGCTACAACAAGAAGGTAAAGAGCATCCGTTCATGGGACCACAACCGCGACAAATGGAAGTTCCCCGTCATCATCGACAATCTGATGAACCTGGAGATGCTGTTCTGGGCCACTCAGGAGACTGGCGACTCCATCTACTGGAAGATTGCCGTCAACCACGCCAATACAACAATGAAGAACCATTTCCGCCCGGATTACTCTTCTTTCCATGTAGTGGACTATGACCCCGAAACCGGCGAAGTCCGTGCCCGGCAAACCGCGCAAGGCTATGCCGACGACTCTTTCTGGAGCCGCGGACAGGCATGGGGGCTCTACGGTTACACCATGTGTTACCGCTTCACCAAGAACCCTGCCTACCTGCAACAGGCACGCCACATCGCAGACTTCTTTTTCGGCCTGCCCAACCTGCCCGAAGACCTAATCCCTTATTGGGATATGAAAGCTCCCGGCATCCCCAACGTTCCCCGTGACGCTTCTGCCGGCGCCATCATGGCATCAGCCTTGTATGAACTCCGTGGCTACGTTTCGGCAGAAGACGGCAAACGTTATCAGGACATCGCCGACAAGATAGTGGACAGCCTCAACCAGCATTACCGTGCCGAACCTGAAACAACCTACGGCTTCCTCCTGCTCCACTCCACCGGACACCATCCGGGAGGGGACGAAATTGATGTCCCAATCAACTATGCCGACTATTATTATCTGGAAGCATTGGCAAGAAAAGCTGCTCTTGAGCAGTAATTAGTACTTTTTGAGACAGTAGTTCATCTTTTTGAGACGTTTTGTATGGTGAGCAAACTACTTTTCCACTATTTTTGTAGCATAGAGATTTAGAATCATTTTATAAAAGAAAAAGACATGAAAAACTTATTCGACATTAAAGACAAAGTGATTATCGTGACCGGCGGTTGCGGTATCTTAGGAAAGAGTATCGCCAATTACCTCGCCGAACAAGGTGCCAAAATCGTTATCCTGGACCGTGTGGAGGAAATCGGTAAAGAACTGGAAGCCGAACTCAGCCAGAAGACGGAAGCCCTGTTCCTGATGACGGACGTGCTGAACAAAGAAGTGCTGGAAGAGAACAAGAAAGCCATACTGGAACGCTTCGGAACCATCGACGTGTTGCTGAACGCTGCCGGCGGAAACATGGCCGGCGCCACCATCGCTCCGGATAAGACCATCCTCGACCTGGAAGTGGACGCTTTCAGAAAGGTAGTGGACCTGAACCTCTTCGGCACGGTGCTGCCCACAATGGCATTTGTGGACGTAATGGCTAAGAATAAGAAAGGTGTTATCGTAAACTTCTGCTCCGAATCCGCCCTGCGTCCGCTGACCCGCGTGGTAGGTTACGGCTCTGCCAAAGCTGCCATTGCCAACTATACCCGCTATATGGCAACGGAACTGGCCACCAAATTCAGCCCCGAACTTCGCGTAAACGCCATCGTTCCGGGCTTCCTGCTGACGAACCAGAACCGTGCGCTGCTGACCAACCCGGACGGCTCATATACCGACCGCGCAAAGACCATCATCGCCCACACTCCGTGCGGACGTTTCGCCGAACCGGAAGAACTGTTCGGAACCATCCACTACCTCATCAGCGATGCTTCCAGCTTCGTGACAGGTGCCCTGTCGGTAGTAGACGGCGGTTTTGACGCTTTCTCCATCTAAGCCGATTCATATTTAATAATTGATAATAATAATTCAAGTATGGTATTATGCGAACAAACCTGGCGCTGGTACGGCCCTAACGATCCGGTCAGCCTGTGGGACATCAAGCAAGCCGGAGCAACCGGCATCGTGAACGCCCTGCACCACATCCCCAACGGTGAGGTGTGGACGGTAGAAGAAATCATGAAACGTAAGGAAATGATTGAAGCTGTCGGCCTGCGCTGGTCGGTAGTGGAAAGCGTGCCTGTGCACGAACATATCAAGACCCAGACGGGAGATTTCCAGAAATACATCGATAACTATAAGGAAAGCCTGCGCAACCTCGGCCAGTGCGGCGTAAACATCGTGACGTACAACTTCATGCCTGTATTGGACTGGACGCGTACCGACCTTGCCTACGAACTGCCCGACGGAAGCCGCGCCCTGCGCTTCGAACGTGCCGCTTTCGTTGCTTTCGACCTCTTCCTATTGAAACGCCCCGGTGCCGAGAACGACTACACCGACGAGGAGAAAGCCAAGGCAAAAGCCCGCTTCGAGCAAATGACGGAAGCCGACAAGCAACTGCTTGTCCGCAACATGATTGCCGGCCTGCCCGGTTCGGAAGAGAGTTTCACTCTGGAACAATTCCAGCAGGAACTGGACCGCTACAAGGACATCACTCCGGAGAAGCTGCGTGCTAACCTGATTTACTTCCTGCAGGAAATCGCTCCGGTTGCCGACGAAGCCGGCGTAGAGTTGGTCATCCACCCGGACGATCCTCCCTACTCCATCCTCGGCCTGCCGCGCATCATGAGCAGCGCCGCCGATTTCCAGGCTTTGATTGACGCTGTTCCCAACAAGAGTAACGGCCTTTGCCTTTGCACCGGTTCACTCGGCGTAAGCAGCGCCAACGACTGTGCCGCCATCATGCAGCAATTTGCCGACCGCATCAACTTCGTTCACCTGCGCAGCACGCAGCGCGACGCAGAAGGCAACTTCTACGAAGCTAACCACCTGGAAGGTGACGTAGATATGTATCACGTCATGAAGGCCTTCCTCGAACTGCAACAACGTCGCGGAGTATCTATCCCCATGCGTCCCGACCACGGGCATCAGATGGTGGATGACCTGAAGAAGAAAACCAATCCGGGATATTCCTGCATCGGCCGCCTGCGCGGACTGGCAGAATTGCGCGGACTGGAAATGGGCATCGCAAAGTCTATCTTTAAGTAATCTCTGTAGGCAGCATCAGTCCATCTGATGCATCCATACAATTAATTACGGGCTACAAAGCACTTATCATTCGTGCCTGTAGCCCGTAACTAATTATGAACCATTTTATCGGTGAATTTACCGACTCAAAGCATATCAATCCTGCTTAATAGAAATCAGTTCTTTCATTTTTTCAAGCAATATTTCTGTCTGTGGAAACAATGGGGCAACATCTATTTCTGCCCAATCAAACATATCATCATAATCACCTGCCTGACGCATATTAAGCAATCGGGAAGCTAAACGAGCATCTTCCCTGCTCAGCAAACCTCTCGTTACAAATTCCTGTCCCAACATACAAATCAATCCACTATGAGTTTTTGAAGCAAACCCCTTATCCACCATTAGAGCTGAAGCCATGTGAAATACTGCATAATACAGGCGGTTCGCTACCAAACTCCAATGATTCAACAACGCATTATCCCTCGCTTCAATCATCGCAGTCTCAGATTTCTGTATCCGATACGAAATTATAGCTTTTTTCTCATCAATTGTCAACGACATATCTCAATACTTTCTTGTTCCACATTCTTATAAAAAGGAGTAAAATTCCTCTTTTGCCAATCACTATAAGTGTAAAGCAAAGGATTTATCATAGCCCCTATCTTCCAGCCCAATTCCATCAAAGGGTAAGCAACATTATCAAAGTCATCATTATTAATCCGCTCCTTATCAATCAAAATAAGAATGTCCCAATCAGAATCTTCACGGGCATCTCCGCGTGCCTGAGAGCCGAACAAAAGCACCCTCCCTCCTGTGGGAAGCACATTCTGCAAGGTATCCTTGATTTGCTGCAATATTTTTGTTTTAGAATACATCGTATCTTCTTTACTAATATCCAATTACAAAGATAAAAATATATCATGTAATTCCAATTCAACTTAGGCTTATTTCTCTAACTTTCCTGTTTATACCTAAAAGCGGGATATAATTCTAACTATTCAATAGTGACGTTATGACACTTTGCTTTTTATGCATAACGAGAACGCGATATTTCCGTCCCGGTGCAGGGAAGAGCGAAAAGAAACGAACGAAAACCAGCATCTTACTGATTGAAAGAAGAATACATAAATAAGGACAACTCTAAAAAAAGAAAAACAGATGGTCTGTGTACTAAAAACACATCATCTGTCGCCCATATATAGATCGTTTGCGTTACATCTATAGATTGTTTACGTTACATCTATAGTTCCCTTGCGAAAGAAGCACAGTTCCTTGCATAACCATCCACACATGCTATATGTTTATGCAGAAACCATGTATTTATATTCCATACATTATCCAAGCAGATTCTATTTCGAACGTTTTGCCAGAAGCACTTATCAGCAAAAGGCCCACTCTGATTACTTTTTGTCCGGAATAAAGTATGATGTCTGACTTTTAGCACACCCTCCTAAGTTATCACATAAGTTAAAAAGAATGCGAAGCCCCTGAAGGAACTCCGCATTCACGAGATAAAAAAGGATTGAAAAAAACAGGGTATATATTGGTTAGATGAGAAATTACCTATTATGATTCTTTTCGGAATAGTCGGCACAGGAAAGACCAGGCAGTTGTTTTCCCTCCTTTCATTTTCCTATCATTATTCAGTACCTTTTCGTTTAATGAAAGAATTCTATGGGTGAGGTCCGACATCTTCTCAAACCCCTCCTGTAGTCTTGCCTCCCGTTGAGCACGCCGGTAGTTCTCCTCCAGCAAATCATCATAAGCTTTTGTCAAGCGTGCATTCTCCTTATAAAGCCAGTTTAAATGCTCTTTCGGAACCCGCTCGATAGTCGCGTCATCTTCCGGGTAAGACTTCGTTGAATTAAACTCAAGAGATTTCTCAAGGTCCTCCGCATCCACCATCGGATCGGGGTCCTCGTAAGGGTCTTTATCCGGAGATGAACATCTCAGATAACCGAGCCTTATCCATTCGCGGATCTGCTCTTCGGATATGCCGTATTTCTCAGCGGCCAAACTTACAGAAAGCCAATTAGCCATATAGAGTGTTTGATTAATAAGTTTCAAATCAACCCTATACGGCTATAACTGGTTATTACAAGAGGTACGGGGCATTACGTCTTCCCCTAGAGAAGGTATGTGGGTACCCCTAGCAAAAGGAAGAGTAAGCCCGTACCAAGAACTGATACAGGCTACGCTCATCCGATTGCTAGATAAAAACTCCCACATTTTTCTCTAACCGGAAGAGGACATATACGTATACACAATACTATATGTCACTTGTTCACCTGCAAAGATACGTTTTTTTCATATTCAATAACAAAATACCTCTATGTTTTTTACTTCCGGCTTAAAAAAACATCAAATTAAGTCGCTGCAACTCCTCCTTACAAAGAGGGCCGTATATCTTTCGTCGAGCACTCTCCATGACACCGGCAAGGTATAGGTGAAGTCTATCTTCCCCCCCCCCCGTGTGAATCATCATAACCGGGGAGTATTCTCCCGGCTCCAACTCAGGCAGGATCACCAACACCTCTGTGTCGGTATACTTAAACACTCTTTTTACATGTATCAATGTGCCCTTATCGGAGACGGGAGATAACCCCAGGTATATGGTTCCGAGTGAAGATAAGCACAGATTCTCACCTGTGATGACAACAGGAGCGTTCGAGGTAATGGTACCGTCGCGCATGCCCGTCAGCGGGTCGTACACACTATTGATAACAGGAATCTTCTTCCCAAAAAGCGTTGGGATTTCGTTCTTTTCCTGCGTCTTATGGTGTAACTCAGCCACTATTTTTTTCTTATCTTTCATCATATAATATCCATCAATTAGTTATTAA
>NZ_CBVI010000045.1 GCF_000513195.1 Bacteroides timonensis
AGTAATAACAGTCTATCAAACTGCTTCACAAAATTACATCACAACGCATACACTTCCGTGCCAGTAATAAGAAATATCAGCCAATCCGACTTTCTATATATGGCTACGCAAGGTTTGCCAGACTCATTTTTCGGAAAAGACATCCCCCTTCGAAAGAAATGTTACGAATTTCGAAACAAGGAAGCCCCCAAAAGTGTTAAATAGACAATAGACAAACCTCTAACTCAGACAGAAGATTATGATAACAAACGAGTTAAATACAGGATTAGTTAATGCCGTCAAAGAGAAACTCCCATCCAAAGAAAATCTTGCCAATACTTTAATGGACATTCTTTATATAGGCAAAGAAGCTATTTACCGCCGGCTTCGGGGTGAAGTACCTTTCACCCTGGCCGAAGCAGCCGTTATATCCCGTAAACTGGGTATATCGCTGGACAAAATGATAGGCGTGAGCTTCCGCGACAATGCCGTTTTCGACATGAACATAGTGGATAGCAGCCAGCCTTACGAAACTTACTATTCCATCCTGGAAAAGCAGGTGGAGCTATTCCGGAAAATAAAAGAAGACGAATACTCGGAAGTTGGAACTTCATCCAATATCATTCCGCTGACTCTTTCATTGAACTATAATATGCTCTCCAAATTCAGGCTATTCAAATGGATGTACCAGAATGAAAACATAAAGTGCAAACACTTTGAAGAAATGGAAATCCCACAGAAGATAGTGGACAAGCAAAAAGAGTATGCCAGCGCAATAAACCACATCCATTCCGTAGATTACATCTGGGATAATATGATTTTCAGCCATCTGATTAATGACATCCAGTACTTCTGCGATGTCCATCTCATCTCCGACGAAGATAAAGGTCTGCTTAAAGCAGAACTACTCCAAGTGGTAGATGATATGGAAGAGTTGGCTACCTGCGGGAAAAGCAAGGCGGGCAACAACATCAGGATCTATATCTCAAACATCAACTTTGAGGCTACCTACAGCTATCTGGATACAAGCATCATACAGCTCAGTATGATCCGGATATATTCCATCAACTCCATTACCACACAGGACAGTGAGATGTTCCGGGGCCTGAAAGAGTGGATTCAGTCATTGAAGAAGTTTTCTACGCTGATATCGGAAAGCGGCGAAATGCAGCGCATCCAATTCTTTAAGCAACAACGGGAAATCATCGGCACATTGTAGACATACTTTACAATCTATGCAATTATCAAATGTCAATAACATCTTTATCTCCTTTACCCATCATTACAAAATCAATAAATCGCGATAATTTTATAGGAAAGATAGGGATAAGAGCTTCTTCCATACATGAGTATCGCAAAGTCTATGTCTCTTGCTGATTCTCATCCGGCAACATCACACGCCTGACATGTTGATCTATCAACACAGTATCGGAATCGGACAATTGGAGTTTACGGCACAGCGCGCATCGCAATTTTTCCATACTGTCCGATCCCATACTTAAAACTCCCATTATCCCCAGGTCTGAATATTCAAGAGCCACAAGCATGACGTATAATTCTTCTTTTCTACTTAAATTGCAAAGCTCCTCAATGCGCGCTAAGGCTCCGGGGAATGCCTTGTGAAAAGCCGCCCTATAAGAATACTGTTCATTAGCAGAGATCTTATTATGGCGCAGCAGGTCTGTCACATCGTCCAAATTCAGAGGACGAACATGATTGTCGGCTTCCTGAATGATGCGGACAAGAACTTTCAGTTTCAGATGATTCATATTACAACGGTCTCTGAAGAGCGTCTTCAACTCCCGTTTAGCATCCTCTCGCACACAATTTTCTCTTTTTTCCAGCTTATCGGCAAGGGCCTGGTTCTGCTCTTTCAGCGAAGCCAACCGCTGACACAGAGTTTTCCGATTCCCCAAGAAAATATGGCGACATTTTGTCAGAAACGTATCTTGAGAGGATTTGTCGGGAGAGTTAAAAGCAGACTTAAACTGCACATAACGGATTTCCTTCTTATCTTCTTTTCCCAGATCATAGAATATAATAAATATGAAGTTAACCCCCATCATTACTATTAAAAACAAATAGAGACTATCCAGAATCATATACGGCTCATCGTGCAAAAATATAATCTCGCCAAATATAACGAAATAAAACAAGGCTACAATAAGCGATATATAGAACAAAACAAATCTAAAACGCTTCATACGTCAACGGATTTTAAAGAAGGACAAATCTAATGAATTATTGCAAATAAAGCAAATGCAAAAAAGCATCTATCATATAAATTAGACCACAATTTATGAATTTGATTCGCAGTAAATTGCTATCACCTCAATAAGCATTACCTTTGCCGAACAATTTAATCACTCAAGTTGAGCAGCATGCGAAACTTAAATTAATAAATCTATATATTCGTAAAACAATCATGAGTCCCGACTTTAACTACAACGAGGTGCCGCTTACTTTCCTCCATTGCCTCAACAAGCAATGCAAAAAAGCTTCCAAATGCCTGAGATATATGGTAACAGCCTATGTCCCGGCCAAATATCCCGCCATCAGTACCGTAAATCCGAACTTCATAGCCTCTTGCAAAGACGCCTGCCCATACTTCATGCCGGACGAGAAGAAACGGTTCGCACTCGGTATCACTCATCTGTTGGACAAGATACCACACAGCCAAGCTGTCAGTATTAAACGCGAAATGATAGCAGAACTGCAACGTGCCACTTATTATCGCTGTTGGCGTAAGGAACGGCTCATCAAACCCGGAGAACAAGAACGTATCCGCCAGATATTCCTCAAATGGGGAATAAACGAAGAGCCTGTATATGACGAATACGTAGAACAGTACGAGTGGTAAAAGGGCGTATATTGTTCCATCGAATAGAAACGACCGTTCCAGTCCTATGGAACGGTCGTTTCTATTCGATGGAAATCTTGTTTCTCAGGCAAGAAAATCTTGTTCCAATTGAGTGAAACAAAATGAAACAAATAAGGGGTACTTTTCCTACTTTAATTCAAAAGGAACAATGCCTTTGACGTCCGCTGCCGAAGCTGCAATGACGGCTTCAAACTTACCCGGTTCGGCTATCCAGGCATGTTGGGCGTCGTCGAAGAAACTCAAGGCTTCTTTGTCGATGGTGAAGGTAACTTCTTTCTCTTCGCCCGGAGCCAGTTTCACTTTCTTGAAGCCTTTCAGCTCCTTAACGGGACGGGGCAGACTGGACTTCTTATCGCTGATATACAACTGCACAACTTCCTGACCCTCGCGGTCACCCGTATTCTTTACGGTTACGGTAAAGGAAATCTGATCAGCGGCAGACATCACTTTCTTGTCAGCGGCAGGTTTGCCATACGCAAATGTCGTATAAGAAAGTCCGTGTCCGAAGGGGAATAAGGGCTTCACCTTCTTTTGTTTATCAGCCCAACGATAACCTACGAAGATACCTTCGTTATATTTCATATCCACCACTTCCTTGCTACGGTCGCCAAAGTACTCGCCAAGGCTGTGGGCCGGCACATCTTCCAGACGGGCGGGGAAAGTGAAAGGCAGCTTACCGGAAGGATTGGCATCCCCCATCAATACAGCGGCAATCGAATTTCCGGCTTCAGAGCCCAGGAACCAGGCTTGCAATACCGAAGGAACTTCCGCAATCCAGGGCATCGCCACGGCATTGCCGGAAACATTCACAACAATCAGATTCTTATTGGCTTTTGCCAAAGCGGAGATGACATCATCCTGTGCATAAGGCAGGCCAAGGGCTTTACGGTCGGAGTCTTCGCAATCCTGATTGTTGCTCTTATTCAGTCCGCCAATAAAGATAACATAATCAGCATCCGCAGCTACTTTTACGGCTTCGGCTATCAATTCCTCGGGCGTACGGTCGTCCTTCAGGTTCTGCCCTGTTACCACACCATTATACTCACCTGTCGCATCACCCACATAACCACGGGCGTAAACCACTTCCGCCTTATCGCCCACACGGTTCCGGATGCCATCCAACGGTGAAAGTTCACGTTGCACTTTCAAAGAGGAACTGCCACCGCCTACGGTCATCATCTTCACGGCATTCTCACCGATAACGGCAATCTTTTTCGCTTTGTTCAGGTCGATAGGCAATACGCCACCGTTGTTTTGCAACAACACAATGCCCTCTTCACCAATGCGGCGTGCCGCCTCATAATGTTCGGGAGAAAGTATGGAACCTAAAGGACGGTTCGCATCCATCGTGGTGCGGAATGCCAGACGCAGGATACGGCGCACCTTGTCGTCCAGTTCTTTCGTACCTACCTTACCGGACTTAATGCGTTCGAGATAAGGCATGGCCAGATAATAATTATCGTAAGCATTGCTATGCCCGTTGGAAAGGCCATCCGTCCAGCTGCCGAACTCCATATCGAGGCCGTTCGTGATAGACTGGTCGGTATCGTGCGTGCCGCCCCAGTCGGAAACGACTACGCCATCAAAGCCCCATTCGCCTTTCAGAATATCGTTCAGCAGATATTGGTTGTGGCAGGCATGCTGGCCTTTATACAGATTGTAAGCACCCATAATAGACCACGTTTTGCCTTCCAGAACGGCTGCCTTGAAAGCAGGCAGGTAGATTTCATAAAGGGCACGGTCGTCTACGATGACGTTGGTGGTGTGGCGGTTGATTTCCTGATTGTTCAGCGCATAGTGCTTCACACAGGCAGCTACGCCATTCTGCTGCACGCCTTGCACGTAGGGAACTACCATGCGGGAAGCCAGATATGGATCTTCGCCCATGTACTCAAAGTTACGTCCGTTCAGCGGTGTACGGTAGATGTTGACTCCGGGGCCTAAAAGGACGGTCTTGTTGCGATAACGCGCTTCCTCACCGATGCTTTTTCCATAAAGCATGGACATATCGGGATTCCAGGTAGCTGCCAGGCAGGTCAAAGCCGGAAAAGCCACACAGGAGTCGTTGGTCCATCCTGCCTGATCCCATTCATCCCAAAGAACCTCAGGGCGGATACCGTGAGGTCCGTCCGTCATCCAGAATTCAGGAATACCCAAACGGGGCACGCCCGGACTGCTGAATTTACTTTGCGCATGCAGCATAGCCACCTTTTCTTCGATAGTCAGCCTTTTCAACGCATCTTCTACCCTTTCTTCAATAGGCTTGGTCGCATCCAGATATGCTGGTTTCTGCTGTGCAAAAAGCGGGAGAGCAACAGCAAACGCCAAACCGAACAATACTTTCTTCATATTGATATTTATTAATAAGTACTCAATCAAAATTAATCCGTAATATAAATGATAATTTAGCGGTGTGGTTTACGGGGTATCTCCATTATTTCATACCTAACGATTGTATATATCCTTCCTGCACCACACAGTTTTTCAGCTTGCAAGCCTCGATGAAATCCATCATCGCCTTGCGTGCCATCACCTGATCGGGACGTGCATCGCGGATTTCCTTGTAGGAAGTACGCGGAGCTTCAGAGAAATAGACGATATTCGCCCAGTTCTCGGGTGGAGTGATACCTACGAAACTGGAACCATCCATCTTCTTATACGGCCAGAAAGTATAACCGATATTATTTTCACGCATAGTCTGGCAGAAAGCGGCCTGCCATTCATCCGTGTTATGGCCTATTTCGCCCATATACATCGGCAGATTCACTTTGTCACGGAAATCAATAATACTCTGGATAGCTTCTTTTGTAGGATCGCCCCCATAGCGGTGACAGGTATACATGATCTTATCATCAAACTTAGAATCCTTGAACGGCTTGAAGTTACCGTTCCATTGTGCACCACCCAACAGGATAATATGGTTAGTGTCCACCTCACGGATAGCAGCTACACCCATCTTATAGATATCTTCCAGTTTGCCGTTCAGTTCTTCCATATTGGGGAAGTACGGGGCAATGGGCTCATTGAAAAGCTCATAACCGAGGATAACCGGCTCATTCTTATAACGGTCTGCAATCTTGCGCCAAATGTCGCAATACAATTGCTGACTCGTTTCGCTTTCAAACAGCCAGGGATATCCGTAACTATCATCGATATTATCACCAGTCTGTCCGCCCGGAGCATCGTGCATATCGAGAATCAGATAAAGACCGGCTTCACGACACCATTCCACTACACTGTCCACACGGGCAAAGCCGTCCTGAGCGGTGGTCAGTCCCATAAAGTCCTCATCGGTGAAGAGTTTATAATGGAACGGGAGGCGGATAGTGTTCGCACCTGTGTTCTTGATGAACTGTACGTCCTCACGGGTAATGTAATTGTCTTTAAATGCTTTCCAAAATTCGGCGGTAAAGTCAGGCCCCACCAGCTGGCTGAACATTTCATTGATGAAACGGGGCGAGTTGGTTTTGCTGAACTTAAACATATACCCTTCCGGGTTCAGCCAGTTGCCCAGGTTGGTACCCATGATAAAGAGTTTCGTACCGTCGGGCTTTATCAGATCTTGCCCTTGAATTGTTACAAACGCGGCAGGTTCCTGTGCTTTTTCTGCCTTTTCACCGCAACTGCCTAACATCAGGGAGGCGGCAAGGAGGGATGTACCCACTAAAATTGATTTGAACATGGTATTATAAATATAAGATTATTTCTTCCAGCGATAAGATGCCACAGCCTTGGCAGGCACTACACAATCCACGCAATTCTTTCCGTCCGTTACTGTCAGGCGGGCTTCAGAGGTTCCTTCATTCAACAGCACAAAAGCCACGGTTCCATCGGGATTTTCGAACGCAGAGTACATCAAGCCTTTCTCTGCCACGCCTTTGCTTTCGATACGGACTGCACCCGGTTTCACCACAGACGACAGGTGGCCGATGATGTAATAATGAGAATTATAAGTCATCGTCCTGTAGTCTTCACGACTGATATCGACCGCACCGTAGCAGGTCTTACATCCTCCTTCACGCCAGGGACCACGCTCATTATCCAGCATCAGATTCCAGACAATAACGCCTTTACACCAGTTGTTTACCGTTCCGAGGGCTACTTCACGCATATCTTCCATCAGTCGTTTTTCAAGATTGCGCCCGTCATTCCACATGCCGATGGAGGTTTCGGTGAAAATCAGTTCCTTGTCAGGACGCTTCTGTTGGATATTGTTCAGTTCTTCGCGCCTGCCACCATAATTGTGATAAGCGGCTCCGGTCAGGAAAGAGGCGGCTACTTCATCATCATACATCTTAACGGGGTATTGTTGCTGATCGGCCATGTTATCGTAGTTGTAGTTATGGTCGAAAGCATAAATCTTCGTATCCAGCCCGGCAGTCTTGAAAGCAGGGCCAAGAGCGTCGCGCACAAATGTCAGTTCTTCCTTCCAACCCATGAACAAAGATGCGGAATTTCCCCTATTCAGCGGTTCATTCTGTGGAGTAACAGAATAAATATCAATACCTTCTTTGCGAAATGCCTCAATCCATTTCACGAAGTAAGTGGCATAATCCCGATAGTAATCCGGATTCAGTTGTCCGCTTGTCCAGGAGTCGAAGGGCTTCTTTTCCTCCAGGTTATTCACCTTCATCCATTTGGGGCATGTCCACGGAGAGCCCAGTATCTTGATGGCAGGATTAATAGCGAGAATATCTTTTAAGATAGGTATCACGTATTCTTTCTCTTCCGTCTGTAAGGCAAAGTTTTCAATGCCTTTCGTATCGCAGCAAGTATATTCGCTCAGTGAAAAATCGGAGCAGCCTATGGAAATGCGGATATAGCTGAAGCCCAGTCCATCTTTATCCGAAAAGGTTTCGGTAAGAAACTTCGCACGGTCAGCAGGTGTCATTTGCATCAGATTGTAGCAGGTAGAACCGGTCACGGCAGCACCGAAACCGTCCATCTCCTGAAATTTCACCTTCGGATTCAGGGTGACTACGGATTCAAACGCAGGAGTTTTAGAGAGCTTCTGAGTAGTGTGATTAAAGCTTTGCTGACGGTCGGCAGTAGTGATGTATACATCGGTTTTCTTCTTTCCGGCCGCATTTTCATCCAATGAAGCGGAAGTCTCGGCACAAGCTGTAATGGCAGCGAATAAACAGCATCCTAATAAAAGAGGTAGTTTCAAGTTCATGGTATGTTTTTCAAGGGTTAATTAATCTTCCACAAAGGTAGGCAAGATAGAGACAGTATGCACCTCCGGTTTATCAAGATGTGGATATGATGAAAGCACACAGAACGATAACAGACTAAATAACAAGACAATAAGTTTGGGATGAGAAAGTAAAAAAGTGGATGAGCAGGAAAGAAATGACGTATGTTTAGCGTATCTTCATAACGCACATTTCAAAGTCATCCCGCGAGACGCACGCTTTATTTTTCACTTTAGCGCGGTAATTATAGATTGTATTGACGGAATAACGAAGGAACTCGGCAATCTGCGAACTATCGTCAATACCCAGACGGATCAAGGCAAAAATACGCAATTCTGTATTCAGCAGTTCGCCCTTGCGGAGTATAATCCGTTCTTCAGGCTGCAACAACTGATTGAACTTTTCTACAAAGTCAGGGAAAAGATGGAGGAAGGCAGTATCGAAGTTCTCGTACAGTTCTTTCAGGTCAGTGTCAAGCACATCTCTTGAACGCACCATCTTCAGTAGTTCCTCCGTCTGTCCGCCGGAAAGTTTTTTGTTGACCATGCGTCGGTAAGCATCCAGACGGTCGATATAGGTAGAACACAGTTTCAGGAAACGGCCGATATATTCCTCTTTTATATGATTGGACATCTGCAACTGTTCATTGGCCTGTTCCAGATGACCGCGGGCTATGGAAAGATGCTTCATCTGCCGATATATCCAGATGATAGCCATAACCAGCAACAGGGACAGGATACTGATCATCCAAAGATAAAAGCGCAGACGGTCGTTCTGCTTCTCCTGCATGGCCTGATAGGTAAGGTCTATCAGAGACAGGATGCCCGCCGTCTGCAAGCTGCGGCTACGGGCATTGTAGTGGTTGGTTTCATCCCACGAGAAGCGAATGTAGCGGTAAGCACGTTCAATGTCTCCTTCTTCATAAAGCAGTTGCGCCAAAGTCCACAAGGAAGCATGATCGGTAATTGCCAGCCGGACATCTGTCAAAGCCGACAAAGCCAGATAATACTTTTCCTGCTGTCTGTCTCCCAACCTACGGTAAAGCAGGGAACGGTGGTAAGTGACCAACGCATATTCCGGGGTATCAGGACGTATGCCCGCCAAACGGCTATCATTTATCTTCAAAGCCTCCTCCAATTGACCGGAGCCGGCGGCTTTCATCTCTTTACGTTCCAGGTAGAGGGCGGAGGCAGGAGAAAGCACCTGCATCAGAGAGTCTCCATATGCGGCGGACAAGCCGTAATAACGGCTGCGCCGGAAGGTATCCTGCGTATACGTCCCCAATTCATTGTATAAATGACGGTAACATTCATAATAATCGGGTAACAAACGGGGAGAAAGCTTAGAGGGATTTATCTTTTCCAGATCTTCGGAAGCTTCTTTATACATACCTGCCGCTGACATCAGATGCGCCCTCCGGATACGGGTTTCATCAGCCGCATCCTGCTCACCGTGCTGTTGCGCCCAGCGCAGGTTACGGCTCAGATAGTAAAGGGCAGAGTCGCAGATGTATGCTTTGTATTCCTGATACATTTCCGCATTCAGCCGGAAGAGCTCCGGAGTTTCCGAACCGGTCTGTACCAATTGCTGCCTCAACGCCTCAATACGGGCTTCACGCACTGCCACATATTCTTTGTGCTTACCGATGGCTACGTCCAAAGCATCAGTCCAGCCATCCATTGCAGGAATATCGGCCGAAGCCGACATTCCTGCAATGCCAACTAAAGTCAGACCTAGAAATATCAGCAGTTTTATCTTCATAGGGGACAAATATAAAAAATTTGTTTCCTATATTTGCAGCATTAACCCCCAAATGTATTCTATAATGAAAAACTTAACACCTCAACGAGTGGCGGCGGTCGATGTATTCCGTGCGCTTACTATGTTCCTAATGCTCTTTGTGAATGATATTCCCGGTCTGAAAAACATCCCCCACTGGCTTAAACATGCCGAAATGAACGAAGATATGCTGGGTTTTTCCGACACAATCTTTCCCGCATTCCTCTTCTGTATGGGCATGTCCGTTTCCTTTGCTATCCAGAACCGCTATCGAAAGGGAGACACTACCTTGCAAGTGATCGCTCATATTTTCTGGCGCACGGTGGCTCTGATTGCCATGGGGCTGTTCTCACTCAACTCCGGCGGCATAGAGGGCGGCATCTCCCATCAATGGTTTTGCATACTGATGGTTATAGGTTTCTTTCTGGTCTGGGCGGTCTATCCCAAGGCCGAAGGTTCAAAAAAGTACCTATTCATCGCAATGAAGGTGCTTGGTGTGGCCCTGCTGGCATTCCTCGTATTATATAAAGACTTAAACGGAAAACCTTTCCATCAGGGTTGGTGGGGCATTCTGGGACTTATCGGTTGGACTTATGTCGTATGTGCCGGTATTTATCTGTTTACCCGCGAAAGTCTGCGCAAGAATGTAATAGCATGGCTGGTAGTTATGCTGCTTGCAGTAATCAGTCATTCCAGTCTGATACCGCAAGAATACGGTTTACGCGTCATACTGTTGCCTTTCATCCCCAGCGACTGGACACTGCATGCATTCGGTATGTCGGGCGTACTCACTTCGCTGTTGATGCAGAAATATGCCGACCGTGAACATCCGCGTAGATTTATCACGATTCTTTGTGTATTGGGTGCTGTCATGCTTGTTGCTGCACTCTGCTCGCATCCTCACTGGATTATTTCCAAGATACAGGCTACCCCGAGTTGGTTGTTCTATTGCCTGGCTGCATTCTTCCCGCTGTTCGGCTTGTTCTATTGGTTGACGGATGTGAAAGGCAAAACGCCCTGGTTCGATATTATCAAACCTGCCGGAACAGCTACACTGACATGCTATATCATTCCTTACGTATGGTATGCTGTGCAGCAATTGCTGGGTTTGCATTATCCAGAGCTATTGAACGCCGGTACTCCGGGCTTATTAAGATCGCTTATATTCTCCCTTATCATTGTCCAATTGACCGGACTGTTGGTGAAGGTTAAAATAAAACTGAAGGTATAACTTTTAAGATTTATGTTAAAGTTACAAACTCCCAACAACGAAAACAAGGTGCTGCTTCATTCCTGTTGCGCACCTTGTTCTTCTGCTATTATCGAATGTCTGCTCGCCAACAACATTCGTCCCACCGTATTTTATTATAATCCCAACATCTATCCTCAGGCAGAATACGATATCCGAAAAGCTGAAGCCATCCGCTATGTACAAGCTCTCGGGCTTGATTTCATGGATGGAGATTACGATTATCAGCTTTGGCGCAGTTCCATGTCAGGGATGGAAGATGAACCTGAACGTGGGAGTCGTTGTCTGCAATGTTTTACTCTTCGCCTGACGGAAACAGCCCGCTATGCCGCAGAGCATGGTTTCACGCTATTCACTACTACCCTTGCCTCTTCCCGTTGGAAAAGTCTCGACCAGATTAATCTGGCAGGACGTCATGCCACCGCTCTCTATCCCGGCACCATCTTCTGGGAGCAGAACTGGCGAAAAGGAGGATTACAGGACCGCCGAAATCAACTTCTTAAAGAGCATGACTTCTACAATCAACAATATTGCGGTTGCGAGTTCAGTATGCGGAGGCTTGAAGAGAAAGAATAAAAAACATCCGATCACAACTTATATTTCTCCATCAGTGACTTCACTGCATCTTTTTTAAAGTGATACTGAAAGAGCACGGGATTATCATCCTCAGATAAGGAATCAGCCAACTCTGATAAAGTCTTACTTCCCGTTGAATCCTCCTTCTTTTCACAAAAGAATTCTGCAGATAGATAACCTACGTGCTCGTCGGAACTCCCTCCCGTCAAAAGTGACGAATAGAGGTTTAAGTCCGAATTATAGGTAGTGGAAATCAAGATTCCCTTTTCTCCATCCCAGACCAACGTTCTTCTGTTATCAATCAATGCAAACAAATAATCGGAAGAAGCCTCTAAAGCGGTTATTCCCGTGCTTATATTCTGCTGACTCATTATCTTTAACAGTTCAAAAAAGTCCAGCTCTTTGTGCTCATCCAGGAAAGCCTCATTAGGAATGGTAGCGGAGGTATCGACATGATAAACCGGAAAAGCCCTGCCATTCTCATATTGATAAAGTTCATTAGAAAACACAGATGCCAAGAAATGCTTATTGTTGAAGGTCACCATTGGAAAGTATAAGAAAGGGTAAAAAGCATCTTTAGTTGTCAACGCCTTTGCATCCATTATCCTTTCCGAAACTAATGTATCTCCTTTCTCTCTAAAGACGCGATACTCACTATCCGCATGAAAAAGATCATTAGGCAAAGGATAAAATGCTAAAAGTTCTCCTCCATCACACAACATTGCCGACTCTATATTGGCATCTTTATCCTCAAGGTAGCTCATAGATATGTAAGTGCCATCATACGCATATCTTAATATTCGCTTTTGCACATTGTTGATAATGCAGACTTGCTTATTCTTACGGTCCAAATAGAAATTATCCATATAGAGATATTCCTCGGGGGCATTTCCTTTATGACCGATTTCATTCAGGAAACGTCCGTCTTTACCAAAGACAAATAGCCCTTTAGCATCTTCGACAAAATAAAAATCACCATCCCTCTTAGTCCTTTGGAGTTCGCCCAGCAAGCACTTCTCCGAAGTTTCTAAAGGAATATAACTAATGCTATCCACTATATCGTATATATCCAATTCAATAGGGCGGTCTTTATTTATTATATTGATTGCCTCTAAACCATTTAGCGACGGTTGCTGGAGGCAGGACGACATAAGAATTATGACTGCTACTATTAGACTATATGACATCCGACTTATGTTCATATTAGTTTCATATTAAAAAGATTCTAAATTAAGGTATATTGTAAGTATAGATCACATCTTCCCGTTCTTGACAGACAGCATACACCTTACCGTTCGCGGAAGAAGCCGCCAGACAATCTACTGGTTTATCTAATAAATAACGACTCACCAGAGCTCCTTCCCAGTTCCAGATTTCCAGAATCTTTCCCTCTTCTTCATCTGTCAAGATATAAATATAATTCTCATCCACATAAGGATAAGACGAGTAATAAATATGTTTTTCCTCAGATATATTTTCATATGGCTGCTGCAACATCTGTTCTTCTAAAAGTTCTCCTTTGGAGTTATAAATTCTACAGAGTTTTATATATGCATAAAAAGCCGCAAATTTATCTCCTTTAGGACTGGCAACGGTCAACTTATTATAAACAAAGCGGTTCAACTCATCTTGCTCTTTTCTCAATAAGCCCCCAGGATAACTGCTAAAGTCGCATACACCTTTATGTTTATCAAGCAAAGTATATTCATATTCCTCCTTGTCAGAAATAAAGCAATAACTGTCATCTTCCAGAAAGAGAAAACGATTCAGTCCTCCCTGTTCTACTTCTAACTGTTTATTCGAAAACACTTTGAAAAGGCCCATAGAGTCTATTGCCACTTCCTTTATTTTGCTTGAAGATAGTTCAAACGTCTTAAATCCATGTGGGGTTGCCTGAAAGGTTCTGTCAAGCATCAGAAAGTCGCTAGGTCCGTCGCCTCTACAGCCTGCACTGAACAAATAGTTACATTCCGGTAATTTCCAAAATGAGAACATGGTGTCCTTTCTCTGTTCATAGGCTACCAACATATTGTTTGTAACAAACAGCCGTGTAACGGACAGTAATACCGGAGGAATAGAAATGCTGTCCGCTCTTAATTCTTTCAACGAGGGCAACCCCGTGGATGGTTCCTTTCTCGAAGTGCATCCTTCCAACAGAAAGGAAACAGACAAAAACGATACAAAAATACAAATACGGTTCATATTATTTAATTAATTCAAAACGTTCGAATTTAACTTTATCATTCAAGCTTATCACCGGTGACTGATATAAAAGGTTTTCTTCGCATTGATTTATCCCCAAGCCACATTGAACTCAAGGGACAACCTCGTCTAAGTTCAGATAGAATATATCGTCAGCTTTCGGCCTTGTTACGTACAGCCTGTTTCTTACCGTATCCAAAAACATTTTATCAATGTCATAATCCGTTTCCACCTTCTGCACCAATCTGCCATGCCAGTCAAAAACATGAATCGTATTAATATATGGAATTTCAGACATTCCCCACCTATTCTTTCCCCAATACAACGCATATATATAATTATCGTCAGCCTGTACTTCTACATAATAGTTCTTTATATTTTTCTTTTCCCGGAGAGCCGAAAAGCTTTCTCCGCCTTCCATACGATATCCTACAACCTGTCCTGTTTCAAAGTCCAGTATATTCAATTGTGGAAGATGCCCCATCACTTGCGCCACTTTAGTCCCATCAGGCTTAAAGGCATCGGCCGAAGCAAAGTAAGCCTCTGAGATAAGAGACGCTTCTCCTTCTTTTATCGCCTGCTTATAAATAGAATAATTCTTCAATGCCTCATTTGTATCCAGCGTCCGCTTTTGATAAAACAGCAAAGTGGCCTCATCATCACTTAAAGGCACGGGGTCCACTCTGGCAAGCAGGGTGTTATCATCCTGAAGATACATCTCATTATAGCACGCTCCCCTATTCTCATCCCTCCAGGCAAACGGAATCACTCTATCCATAATCGTAGTACCCCGTACGATGGATTGAGTTATATTCCAAACAAATAATTTTCCTTCATTAGGAGCGAACAGCAAAGTCTTCAGTTCATTTTCCCGCTCAAAAAATTGAGAAATAGGACCAACTGCGGCGGCCTCTTCAGGACCGCCTCCCTTGTTACAAAAAGTACCGATCTCTTCTCCCGTATTTATATTGAATATATTGTAGAAGCGATCCGGCAATTTAGGATTCATAAAAAACATGAGAGAATCATATACGGCAATATATCCGAAATTCGCCCCATCTAAAAAAACCGGCTTTAAGGCCACTTTCTTCGCTTCTTTGCCACTGTCTTTAATCGTTTGTATTTCTCCATGAAAAAACAGGCTGTCATCATGCTTCTCATGGCAGCCAATGCAAACGTTCAGCGCCCACATCAAGCTAATTAATTTTCCAATTCTTCTCATATTATTTCTTATGTTTGGGGTCAACTTTTCATCATTTTGGATCTCTCGCTATTTTCCGGCTCTTCGAGTTTCATTGTAAGCATTCGGTAAACTCCGTCTTTTTTTATACTCCTTAATCTCTACCTTTGCGAGTTTTTCTGGTTTTCTCTTAAAAACTCGCAAAACATTCAGAGACGGTTTAGAGTTTTTAAGAGTTTTCCTCTTTCCAGTTTTGAGGTAGTAGTTCAGCTAAGTCTTTGCTATAATCGTTGTCATAGGCATGTATATTCTCCAAGACGTACACGAGCCATCCTCGGAAGTTAACTTCGCTTGCCTTGCAGCATCCCATCAATGAATAAATTACCGCAGCGTTTTCTGCTGCATCATCATTTCCACAGAATAAATAATTCTTTCTTCCCAAGGCTAACGGTCGGATACTATTTTCCGCTAAATTATCCAAAAGTTTGGAT
>NZ_CBVI010000046.1 GCF_000513195.1 Bacteroides timonensis
TGATATGGAGGCTTTTTGTGTTTATAGGTATAATATCCCTTTGCTTTTACGTTTATATACCCTCCCCGGTACACGTCTTCTTGCAGTTCAATATCCTCCCCAGTTTACTCTCTTCTATCTTAATTCTCCCCCTCCCAGGAGGAGTACCCGAAAGAGAGAGGTGGTAGATGGGAAATAAATTCCTCTCGGCCTTCCTATTATCAAGCGGAAGCGTAATTTCCTTATCAGAGAAGACTTAAAGTAATCCTACTCTTTGCATTATAATTGCATGTTTATGATAAAATATATACTGTTGTATTATCAATGTAATATGGTCTCCCCTAAGTAATAAACCAATGATTAAAACTACTTAAAACCAGGGAATTATATCATATTTTTGCTTTCGTATTTAGTGCTTTATTCGTACCTTTACTTCGTATTAAAAGGTACTATAATTCCTTTATTTACTGAACATTATTTTTTTATTAAAAGAAAATTCGATTTTAATAAAACAAAAAACAGCCATTCGCTGTTGTTACTATAGAATTGAAAGCGACATGAGAACAACTGTAAAGACATTTTTGGTATTTGTGCTACTTATGGTGACGTGTAGTCTTGGTAGCAGAGCCGTCAACTTTACGGGGATGGTTGAAAAAGCTGCATCTACTTGTGAGGTGAGTGCTTCTTCATCATCATTAAAGAATGCTTCTTCGGATAATGTCGCTAATAATACAAGAAGCAACTTATTTACAAATTCCAAGTTTATGTGGACCACAGATGCCGAACTTGGAAGCAAACCTATCTCTGAAAGATATTCTTTTAATCCTTATCGTTTTCGTAGAGCTATTGAAACAGCGTCTGTAATGAGAGGCTTTTTGATGATTTCTTCTCACCACAACTTGTTGGTACACGACCAATCCAAATTGTATTATTCAGATAAAGACCCGCATTACACATCCTTCAGTAGTGAATACTACATCTATACTTTGCGGCGGATTGTGATTTAAACTTCCTTTTTATTTAGTTTTCCCTTTTTTCCCTTTACTTCTTTCCCTAAATATGGCTGAAAGCAGGTGACCTTTTACAACCCTATGTCTTGGGGTAGGTTATACGGGCGTTAGCGGCATGTCTATGCTGTGAAGGGGAGAACTGTATCCATGCGCTTAATTTTAAAAATCAATTTAATACAAACCCATTTAATTTTTTCATCATGGAAACTATTCAAAAGAAATCCGCCTCTTTTAAAGGCATCAAGTCCGCTGGTTGGGTAATCGTAATTTGCTTTATCGTTGCCGTGCTTATTTTTCACTTTGTGTTGGGAAACCCCTCTAACTTCATGAACAATGACCCGAACAACCATCCGCTGCCAGGGAACTTCCTCGGTACTATCTACAAAGGTGGATTCATCGTTCCGGTTATTCAGACTCTCTTGCTGACCGTTATTGCACTGAGTATTGAACGCTACATCGCTATTGGTGCTGCTTTCGGTAAAGGTTCATTGGCTAAATTCGTTGCTAACATTAAAGCTGCTTTGGCTGCCGGTGATATGAAGAAGGCTCAGGAACTTTGTGACAATCAACGTGGCTCTGTAGCCAATGTAGTAAATGCTACTCTGAAGAAGTATGCTGAAATGGAGAATGATACGACTCTTGCTAAAGACCAGAAGTTACTTGCCATCCAGAAAGAGTTGGAAGAAGCTACCGCATTGGAACTGCCGATGATGGAACAGAACCTGCCTATTATCGGTACTATCACTACTCTGGGTACATTGATGGGATTGCTCGGTACGGTTATCGGTATGATCCGCTCGTTTGCCGCTCTGGCTGCCGGAGGTTCTGCTGACTCTATGGCATTGTCACAAGGTATTTCAGAGGCTTTGATTAATACTGCCTTCGGTATCTTAACCGGTGCATTGGCCGTTATCTCCTATAACTATTATACCAATAAGATTGATAAGTTAACTTACAGCCTTGACGAGGTTGGTTTCTCTATCGTGCAGACATTTGCAGCTACGCATAAATAAATCGGTCGAACCCTTTTAAAATACTACAATTATGGGTAGAGCGAAAATAAAAAAGAAAAGTACGTTCATCGACATGACCGCGATGAGTGACGTGACTGTATTGCTGCTGACATTCTTCATGTTGACGTCTACGTTTGTGAAGAAAGAGCCGGTACAGGTTACCACTCCGGGGTCCGTATCCGAGATTAAGATCCCGGAAACGAATATCCTACAAATATTGGTCGATCCGGAGGGAAAAGTATTTATGAGTCTGGACAAACAGTCTGACTTGAAAGATGTGCTGGAAGCAATGGGGCAAGAATATGGAGTGACTTTCACTCCGGAGGAAACTAAAAAATTCTCATTGGCATCTACTTTCGGGGTACCGATGAAGAGTATGAAGAAGTACCTCGATTTGCCGCAGGATCAGCAAGACGCTGTGTTAAAGAATGAGGGGATACCTACCGACAGTATCGATAATCAGTTCAAAGCCTGGGTACGCAATGCCCGTGCCGCGAACAAAGATTTACGTATCGCCATCAAGGCGGATGCCAATACTCCTTATTCCGTAATCAAGAATGTGATGAACTCACTTCAGGACCTCAGAGAGAACCGGTATAACCTGATTACTTCTCTGAAGACTACTTCTGAAGACTAACAGAAAGGAAATATTATGGCTGAAATACAAGAAAACGGCAATAAGAATAAAGGCGGAAAAAATAAGCAGAAGAAAATGACCGTCAGGGTGGACTTTACACCGATGGTGGACATGAATATGTTGCTGATTACCTTCTTTATGCTTTGTACTTCACTGAGCAAACCTCAGACAATGGAGATAAGCATGCCGAGCAATGACAAGAATGTTACCGAAGAGCAGCAGTCCAAAGTGAAGGCTTCACAGGCTATCACATTGCTGTTAGGAGGTGACGATAAATTGTATTATTACGATGGAGAGCCCAACTATAAGGATTATGGTTCGCTGAAGGAAACAACCTATAAGGCGGATGGTCTGAGAGCAATGCTTTTGCAACGTAATAGAGCTGCTGTAAATGAAGTGAACGAACTGAAACAGCAGAAACTGGATCTTAAGATATCAGAGGCAGAATTTACGAAGAAACTGGGTGAAATTAAGAGCGGAAAGGATACCCCGACCGTAATTATCAAAGCTACAGATGATGCTTCGTACAAGAATCTGATTGATGCACTCGATGAAATGCAGATATGTAATATAGGTAAGTATGTGATTACGGATATCGCCGAAGCCGACCAGTTCCTGATGAAGAACTATGATAGCAAGGGAGAATTGTCGCAGAACATTGCCGAATAATGTGTAACACCTAAAAAAGGTAAGAATATGGCTAAAGTAGATTTAAGTTCTTCGGAATGGTGTGACCTGATATTCAGTGGCAAGAATAAAGCCTATGGTGCTTATCAGTTAAGAGAGAAATCTCCGAAGCGTCATAACATTGCTGTGATACTGGTGATCGTCATCGCATTGGTAGGATTTAGTATCCCTACCTTGATTAAAATGGCTACACCGAAACAGAAAGAAGTGATGACCGAGGTGACTACCTTATCTCAATTGGAAGAACCGGAAATTAAGCAGGAAGAAATGAAAAGAGTGGAGCCGGTTGCTCCCCCGCCTCCTGCACTGAAGAGTTCTATCAAATTTACCGCTCCTGTCATCAAGAAAGATGAAGAAGTGAGAGATGAGGATGAAATTAAGAGTCAGCAAGAATTGACAGAAACCAAGGTAGCTATCTCTATCGCTGACGTGAAAGGTAACGATGAAGAGCATGGTAAGGATATTGCCGACCTGAAACAAGTGGTTACCCAGGCTGAACCGGAACCTGAAAAGGTTTTCGATATGGTAGAGCAAATGCCTCAGTTCCCTGGTGGACAGGCTGAGATGATGCAGTTCATCAGTAAGAACATGAAGTATCCGACTATCGCTCAGGAAAACGGAACGCAGGGACGTGTGACTTGCCAGTTTGTAGTAGGTGCGGATGGTCGTGTACGTGATGTGAATGTGCTGAGAGGTGTAGACCCTTACCTGGACAAAGAAGCTGTCCGTGTGATTATGTCCATGCCTAAGTGGATTCCCGGTAAACAGAATGGTAAAGCTGTTTCGGTGAAGTATACAATTCCGGTAGTGTTTAGGTTACAATAATAATGTGTGTGTCATGAAAACGGTGAAACAACTTCAACTTTTGAGTTTGGCAGTGATGCTGCTTGCAGTGTCTGCCTGCCAAAGTAAGCCTAAGGACGGGCTGACGGATACGTACACTTCGGGTGTGATAGCAATTGCTGCGGACGAAAGTTTCCAGCCTATCGTACAGGAAGAGGTGGATGTATTTGAAGGACTGTTTCCTCTGGCAGGAATTGTGCCCCGTTATGTGACGGAAGTGGAAGCCGTCAATCTATTGCTCAAGGACAGTCTGCGATTGGCTATAACCAGTCGCAGGCTGACACCGGAGGAGGTGAACTCTTTCAATAGCCGGAAGTTCTTCCCGCAGGAGATAAAGATTGCTACGGATGGGTTAGCGCTGATTACGAACAGGGAGAATCCTGATACGTTGATTACCGTGAACGAAATTCGCAGCATCCTGACGGGAAAAGTTACACAATGGAAGGAAATTTACCCGGCATCCCAACTGAAGGATATCCGTCTGGTGTTTGACAATAAAAACTCCAGTACCGTGCGTTTTGCGGTGGATTCCATTTGTAAGGGTGCTCCGTTATCGGACCAGGTGAAAGCATTGAAAACCAACAGAGAGGTCATCGACTTTGTGTCAAAGACTCCTGATGCTATCGGTATTATCGGCGTGAATTGGCTGAGCGACCGTAATGACAGCACAGGGCTCTCCTTCAGCAAAGAAGTACGTGTGATGTCCGTCAGCGCTGCCGACAAGGCGACGCCGGAAAACAGTTTCAAACCTTATCAGGCATATTTGTTTTACGGTGATTATCCGTTGGCACGCAGCATCTATGCCCTGTTAAACGATCCGCGGAGCGCGCTTCCGTGGGGATTTGCCTCCTTCCTCGCTTCCGACCGGGGACAGCGGATTATTTTAAAGTCGGGATTAGTACCCGCTACCCAACAGGTACGGGTGGTGAATATAAAAGATAAATAACTAAAATGAGTGCTATTATGAAAACGATGTTAGTTCTTAGTATGGGAGCGTTGCTGTTGGCCGGCACACTTTCCGCACAAACGCCTGTACCCGAATGGCAGGCTGGGGTAGATAAAGTAAAAAACTTGATTCAGTCCAATCCCGCACAAGCTTCCGAGGAGGCTGGGGAGTTATTGAAAGGGAAGAATAAAAAGAATGTGGATCTTGTGACTTCCGTAGCCCATGTTTATCTGGACGCCGGAAAGATCACCGAAGCTCAGGAATATCTGGCTATGGCAAAGAAAGCCAATAACAAAGATCCCAAGGTGTCTGTATTGGAGGGTGATATTGCCTTTGCACAAAAGAATATTGGACAAGCTTGCCAACTTTATGAGCAAGCCATCTATTTTGATCCGAATTGCAAGGAAGCCTACCTGAAGTATGCGCAGGCTTATAAGTCTGCCAGCCCTACACAGGCCATTGAAAAGTTGGAGCAGCTCAAAGCTGTAGATCCGAACTGTCTGGAAGCTGACAGGGAACTGGCTGAGGTATATTATTCCGGCAACCGTTTTGGAAAAGCTGCCGAGATGTATGCGAAATTCATCGACACGCCTCTTGCTACGGAAGATGATATGCTGAAATATGCTTTTGCCCTATTCCTGAATCATGATTTCGAGAAATCATTACAGGTTGCACAGAAGGGTTTGCAGAAGAATGCACGCCACGCTGCTTTCAACCGCCTTGTCATGTATAACAATACGGACCTGAAACGCTATGAAGATGCCGAGAAGGCTGCTGATGCTTTCTTCAATGCTTCGGACCATGCAGACTATTCTTATTTAGATTACCGCTATTATGGCGCTTTACTGAGTGCATTGAAGAAATATGATAAAGCTATTGTAGAATATGGCAAGGCATTGGATAAGGATAATACACAGGTGGACTTGTGGCGTGAAATATCCGATGCCCATGAAATGAACAATAATTATGCAGAGGCTATTGCGACTTACCGCAAATATTACGATGCATTAGCTAAAGACAAGAAGACTCCTGAAACATTATTCCAGTTAGGACGTCTTTATTACGGACAGGGCACATCTTCGGATTCGCTCGCCGTGCAGCCTGCTGACCGTAAACTGGCGTTGCAGTCTGCTGACTCTGTGTTCGCACTTGTTTCCGAACAAGCTCCCGACAGTTATCTGGGAGAAATGTGGCGTGCCCGAACCAATTCTGCTATGGACCCCGAAACTACTGACGGGTTGGCGAAACCTTATTATGAAAAGGTAATGGACATGCTGCTGAGTAAAAACGAACCGAAGTATAACTCTGCGTTGATAGAGTGCTACAGTTATCTGGGCTACTACTATCTGTTGAAGAGCGACTATCCTGCTTCGAAAGAGTTCTGGAATAAAATTCTGGCTATAGACCCCGCCAATGCTACTGCCAAAAAGGCGTTGGAAGGCATCAAATAGCAACAATTTTAGTTGTTTGTCGTGTCGGGAGGAGTGGAGAGTGATTCTTAGCTCCTCCTTTTTTTATGTTTTTTCTGTAAACGCTTGGATTATTAAAAACATTCCCTACCTTTGCGGTGTACTAATAAACTAATACACTAATATTGGAATTAACAAGGTATCAGATACCAGTTGACAAGGCCTTCTCCTTGTATCTTGTTTCCTTGCCACCTATAAAAACATATAAGTATGCTACAGGTAGAAAACATTTCGTTCAGTTATCGTCGGGGTAAAAAAGAAGTCCTGCACGATTTTTCGCTCTCGTTAGAGAGGGGTAGGGTATACGGGTTACTGGGAAAGAACGGTGCCGGCAAATCTACACTGCTTTATCTGATGAGCGGTTTGCTTACTCCCAAGAGTGGGAAAATAATGTACCATGATACCGATGTACGACGTCGGTTGCCTATCACACTACAGGACATGTTCCTGGTTCCCGAAGAATTTGAATTACCTCCTATATCTTTAGTCAGCTACGTGGAGTTGAACAGCCAGTTCTATCCCCGTTTCAGCAAGGAAGACATGGTGAAATACCTGCATTACTTCGAAATGGAGCAGGATATTGACCTGGGAGCCTTGTCTATGGGGCAGAAGAAGAAAGTCTTTATGAGCTTTGCATTGGCTACCCACACCTCACTGCTGATTATGGACGAACCGACCAATGGTCTTGATATTCCGGGTAAGAGCCAGTTCCGTAAATTTATAGCTTCGGGCATGTCGGACGACAGAACTATTATTATCTCTACCCACCAGGTGCGGGATATTGATAAGATACTGGATCATGTGGTGATTATGGATAACAGTCATGTTTTGCTTGACGCATCCACTACCAACATCTGTAGTAAGTTTCTTTTCGTTGAAAGTGATGACCGCGAATTGGCAGAAGCGGCGATTTACACGCTTCCTTCCATACAGGGCAATTTTCTGATGTTGCCGAATACGGATGATGAAGAGTCGGAGATCAATCTTGAATTGTTGTTCGGTGCTGCGCTTACGGACCCTGAGAAGATAAAAGGAATGTTTCACCTTAAACAGAATGAACAATGATACGCGATACCTTTTTTAGTGCACCCCGTTTTGTGAACTTATGTCGCAAAGAAATGGTGGAGAGTTGGAAGGCAAATTTGCTCCGCTTCGTAATGATGTACGGTATAATGGCAATTGCTTTCGTATGGAACGGATATTTTCAATATAATCATCTGGAAGGTTTGATTAATAGAGGGATAACTCAGGATCCTATATGGACATTCGAATTGGGAGCTTTCATCTGGGCACTTGTGATTATGGGACTTCTGAGCGCTTCGTTCATTATGGAACGCATGAAATCTAAAACGAACCGGATAGCTATGTTGATGACGCCTGCTACGATGTTTGAGAAGTTTTTTTCCCGTTGGCTGGTATTTACCTTCGGTTTCCTCATTGTGTTCCTGATAGCTTTTAAATTAGCGGATTGGACACGTGTAGCGGTTTACATGGTTAGCTATCCTGAGTTAAAAGATATCATCTCCTCCACTCCGCTTTCCCATCTGGTAGGAAAAGGACAATTTTGGACGGTTTTTGATGATTGCAATTATTTTATGTTAGGAGTAAGTGCTTATTTCTTTGTACAGTCTTTGTTTGTTCTAGGTAGTTCCATTTGGCCGAAGAACTCATTTGTGAAGACTTTCTCAGCCATTGTGGTCGTTGCTATTATTTATATAGCCATAGGATCGGTGCTGGGAAAAATATTGTTTGAAGCGCGTGGTGTACGTGGAGTGAACCAGGATATATCTGATGAATCTATGACACTTTGGACTACAATCATCTTTTTGGGTATGGCTATCATCAATTGGATAGTTGCTTATTTCCGCTTTAAAGAATCTGAAATCATTAACCGCTGGTAAGTATGAATTTTAAAGAAAGTAAAGCCATCTATCTTCAAATAGCAGATCGCATTTGTGACGAAGTGCTTCTCGGGCAATATCGGGAAGAAGAACGCATACCATCCGTCAGAGAATATGCAGCTGTGGTAGAGGTAAATGCCAATACGGTGATGCGCTCATACGATTATCTGCAATCGCAAGGAGTCATTTATAACAAGCGGGGCATTGGCTATTTTGTATCATTCGGTGCCCGTGAATTGATTCTCTCATTGCGAAAAGAATATTTTCTGAAAGAAGAGGTGGATTACTTCTTCAAGCAGATGCATATACTCGGTATTTCCGCAAAAGATATGTCGGATATGTATCAAGAATATAGTAAGAAACAAAAATAAAAAAGAAGATTATGAAACGAACAACTTATATAATATTGGGAATGCTGCTTGCCGGATTGGTGGTGATATGTGGTGGCATATTCTATACCTCTACGTTATTTACTGACTGGAATGATGGCTTTATGAACATCGCCGGGGAGCAGAAAACTGTGCAGTTGCCGGAATGTAGGGTGGTGCAACTGACAGCGGACAGAGACGTCATTGCTACAAGCAATGATGGGGAAACAAAAGAAATAAGAATGGTTGCATTCAATGAATTATCGTTGAGTGTTCGTCCGATCCAAACGACAAATGGTACTTTTACCTATACTTCTGATATGGATAAGTATATGACGATGAGTACGTCAGGAGATACATTGCATATTGTATTCAATTTCTCCAAAGAAAAACTAGAGAAGAAGTTCCAGGATATGTCTTGGCTTAATGTGCGCTCCAAAGAGATGATTTTGGCCTTGCCCGCTGATATACAAAGGATAACTTCCAATCTGACAAGTCAGCAGGTGAGCTTTGAAAATCTTGATTGTGACACATTATCTTTTGCTGTAGAAAATCGTGCCACTATAGAAAATTGTCGATTTAGAGCCTTACATGTGATTAATGGAAATTTGAATTTTGACAGTGGAGAAGTGAAAGACTTACATCTTCGGCTGGATAACATACACTCCTGGCATGTAAATAAAGAATCTTTTAGTATTGATACTGAGTATCTCTATGCACATGGTAATCCAAGATGTACAATAGAAAAAGGAGAGTGTCGCCAAGTAATTTGGATGCCTCAATCAAGTGGGGCCACGCTGAATATAAACCTGAGAGAAGCCGCAAAAATCGTTATGGAATAACAATCGGAAAGCTTAGGATACGAAAAAAGACCGTTGAAAAACGGTCTTTTTTATTTAGTTGCGGAGATCCGACTCGAACGAATGACCTTTGGGTTATGAGCCCAACGAGCTACCAACTGCTCCACTCCGCGATATTTAACGGGTGCAAAGGTACGGCTTTTTATGGAACAAACAAATAAAAGGCATATTATTTTTGCTAAAAAATGTAATAAGCGGACTAACTTGTTGATAAGTAGTGTTATAACAGATATACTTTTTTTATCCTCTCCCTGTGACCAAATGTTAATAAAATGTGCGTTTTCTTGTGTGGTATGCAGAAAAGTTTTACTTTTGCTCAAATTATTAAGCAATGTGCAATTATTAATATGGCCGTATCGAAGACAAAAGCTAAATTAGTGGATGTAGCCCGTCAACTATTTGCGAAGATGGGTGTTGAGAATACCACAATGAACGATATCGCTCTTGCTTCTAAAAAAGGTAGAAGAACGCTTTATACCTATTTTAAAAGTAAGGAAGATATCTATATGGCTGTTGTCGAATCGGAGCTGGACATCCTTTCGGATATAATGAAGCGGGTAGTAGAGAAAGACATCTCGCCCGATCAGAAGATTATCGAAATGATTTATACCCGCCTGGATGCCGTGAAAGAGGTAGTGTACCGGAACGGAACACTCCGTGCTACCTTTTTCCGTGATATATGGCGGGTAGAGAAGGTGCGCAAACGTTTTGATGCCAAAGAAATACAGCTTTTCAAGGATGTGCTTCGTGAAGGCGTGGAGAAAGGGGTGTTTCAGGTTGACGATATCGACATGACTGCCGAATTGGTGCATTATAGTGTGAAAGGTATTGAAGTGCCTTACATACGTGGGCATATAGGTGCTAAATTGACCGATGAAACACGTGGACAATACGTTGAGAACATCGTGTTCGGGGCACTGCGTAGAAAAGAATAACTTTAATCAATAATTAAAAAAGTATGGGATTATTAGATGGAAAAACAGCCATTGTAACTGGTGCTGCACGCGGTATCGGTAAGGCTATCGCATTAAAGTTCGCTTCTGAAGGAGCAAATATCGCATTCACTGACCTGGTGATCGATGAAAATGCAGAGAATACGGCAAAAGAAATTGAAGCAATGGGCGTGAAAGCTAAAGGTTATGCTTCAAATGCTGCTAATTTTGAAGATACTGCTAAGGTGGTAGAAGCTATTCATGCAGACTTTGGCCGCATCGATATTTTGGTAAACAATGCAGGTATCACCCGTGACGGTCTGATGATGCGTATGAGCGAGCAACAATGGGATATGGTTATCAACGTTAACTTGAAATCCGCTTTCAATTTCGTTCACGCTTGTACCCCGATCATGATGCGCCAGAAGGGGGGTAGCATTATTAATATGGCTTCTGTAGTAGGTGTTCACGGTAATGCCGGACAAGCCAACTACGCAGCTTCCAAAGCTGGTATGATTGCTCTGGCTAAATCTATCGCACAGGAATTAGGTTCTCGCGGTATCCGTGCCAACGCTATCGCTCCGGGCTTTATCCTGACCGATATGACTGCTGCATTGTCTGACGAGGTAAGAGCCGAATGGGCAAAGAAGATTCCTTTGCGTCGCGGCGGTACTCCCGAAGACGTGGCAAACATTGCTACCTTCCTGGCTTCTGATATGTCTTCTTATGTATCAGGACAGGTGATTCAGGTAGATGGTGGTATGAATATGTAAGAAAGCGTATGACTGTCGTATACGAGGACAATCATATCATTATAGTCAACAAGACCGCTTCCGAGATCGTTCAGGGAGACAAGACGGGGGATACGCCGCTTTCGGAAACCGTAAAGCAGTATCTGAAGGAGAAATACCAGAAACCCGGTAATGTCTTCATCGGTGTTACCCATCGGCTGGATCGCCCCGTGAGCGGTCTTGTTGTATTTGCCAAGACCAGCAAGGCATTATCCCGCCTCAATGAAATGTTCAAAACCAGTGAGGTGAAGAAGACTTACTGGGCTATCGTAAAGAATGCCCCGAAGGAGCTGGAAGGAGAATTGGTGAACTATCTGGTGCGCAATGAGAAGCAGAATAAGAGTTATGCTTATGATAAGGAAGTGCCGAAGAGTAAAAAGGCTATCCTGCACTATCGGCTGATAGGTAAGTCGGATAATTACTTTCTGCTGGAAGTGGATCTGAAGACCGGACGGCATCATCAGATACGATGCCAGTTGGCAAAGATAGGATGTCCTATCAAGGGAGATTTGAAGTATGGCTTTGCCCGTTCCAATCCGGATGGAAGTATTTGCCTGCATGCACGCCATATCAGTTTTGTGCATCCGGTATCTAAAGAAATGATTGAAGTGGAGGCACCTGTACCACCGACGAATCTCTGGCAAGGCTTTCAGATGATATAAGAAAAGAGCTTACCATAAAATAGAAATGCGTCAAAAGACTACTTAGCCTTTTGACGCATTTCTATTTATAACTTTACTCTCTTATCAGAAAAAACGTGGTTTTACGAATTTATCTTTATAAGATGTGAAACGAAGTCCTGACATTCCATTGCTTGAAGTAGGGAAGCTGACAGACTTGATGAGTGAATAATCATCCGCATCCAGTGCATAATACTCTTCTGCTGTATCCGTAGTGACGCGTACGGTCCAGTCAAACATATTACCGAAAATGGAAAAATTGTCTGTTTCCGGATTATAAGAAGGAAGGCCGGTCTTTATTACTTCATAGGTTTTATTTTTCAGTACGTAGAAGTTGTTGTTCACGTCCGTTATATATCCTAACGTCTTGCGGTCCTGAAACTCTGTAATAAATAGATATTTGGCGTTTAATCCTTCAGGCAGGGGAATAGCACGTACATAAGGACGTCCTTGGGTTTGCTTCATATGAAACAGTTTTCCTTCGGTATCCAGTATCAGATACCCTTCATCATACTCTTTGCGGGTGCTAGGATTACCTGCTATATACTGTGCCGGAAAGCGAAACTCTTTTTTCTTTAAAACTTCTGTGAAGACTTTACTTTTCTCCTGATCTATTGTATTATTTTCCATTACGATAAATTCAATTCCGTGGGGGGTGATGCGGAATACGTCATCCGGCATCTTCAGGTCTACTCTTCCTGACATACTTTCCAGTAAAGGGTAGAGGGGAACGGAAGGAGCGTTGATATCCGCAGCGGAAACACGGAAGTTAAAGTTCGTGATTTGTACTTGACGCGGACTTACGGGAACCCCCATGAGACTGTCTGGAAAGCGTTCGTCGGCCATTAATTGGCGCACGTAGAATAAGGGCAGAATACTGTCTGTCTGCTCTTGAGTGTAATTATTGCCCGACTGATCCCGGCGTATCAGTCCGACACTTTCTTCATACCCCATGGACAAGAAATCACCTATAACGCAACTGTACATGGAAAAAGGCGTGCGTGAAGGTTTAGCTGCAAAAAAGGTGTAACACCAGGGTAACTGCCACAGGAGCAGTAACACCAGTGTAATACAGAGGAATATTATACTAAAACGTTTCATTTTTCTTTCTTTATTATTATATGTACATCATTTTAATCCTGCTTACCGGCTTTGAAGCGCAGAACAGAAAGCCAAGAAAAGCTGATTGTCAGCAGACTATAAATTGTCAACCATGGAAGGAAACCGTTGTAAGCTTCCGGATCGGATGAAAGGAAGAATACCCGAAGTAGCAGAACGCTTATCACGAGGTTGAGTACTCTGCGTTTCCAGGTAGGTTCCAGACATACCCAGGCAATGAGCAGATAGGCGCATATTCCGGCTATATACCACGGAAGAGCCGTCAGTAGTATGCGTGAATATAATTCAGGAGCGAGTATACCCTGTAGATACACAAACATTAGGATATAATTGGTAGCAAAGCATATTACTAATGTCAGCAAACCGTAAAGAAGCATGAGGTTAATCATTTTTAGTTGCGGATAGGGTAAATGCAGGGTCAGTTTCAGGCACTTATGGTACATCTCGGGAATGAACTGTACTAGTGCAAGAAGAATACCGACCAGCAGAGGCACATATTCCAGCAGGTTCACAAACACAGCATCACGTGAAAGCATGACTTCCCAGACATGGGCGGCTCCTTTCAGTTCCACTACCCGGTTGATGCGTAACATCGAATATCCTGCAAAGCCTAGAGTTACAATGCAGGCAAGCAGCAGGTACCAGCGTGTCTTGATCCATTCTTTAAAAAATATAGCATTCATTTTATCTTCAATATCTTTTTAGGTGAATTTAGTATTTTCCAGTTAGGCCGATGAAGGCGTCTTCCAGATTTACAGTCTCGCATTTGAGGTTGCTGTAGGGTGTTTGCAGCGATTTCAGATGTGTTTCCGCTTCCGGTTGTTGCAGGAATGAGTAAGTTTCCAGCGTATTGCGTATCACGGACGGATAGTAGAAAACGTCTGTTTCCGGCAATTTATATCCTTCGGGAACCGTGCATGTATATCGGCGTACGTTGTCCAGCAATTCTTTTATGGGCTGTTGAATCAGTATTTTTCCATAATCCATGATGATGCAGTCGTCTATTAGACGTTCCATATCCTGTATGATGTGTGAAGTCAAGAATACAGTTTTGTTTTCGGAACGGGCATAGTCGCGCAGGTAGTCCACAAACAGGCGGCGGTATCCCGGGTCTAAGCCCAGAGAAAAATCATCCAGTACCAGTAGTTCTGGATTCTGCGCCAGGATTAGTCCTAAAGCTACCTGCGAGCGTTGTCCGCAGGACATTCTCGAAATACGCTGTTTCGGCGCCACTTTCAGTTTGTTCATTAACTCGTAGTAAGCTTCTTTTTTCCATTGTTTGGGGTAAAAAGCCGAATAGAATTTTTCTATTTGCTGAATAGTCATGAACTGATATTGCACGTGTCCTTCGATGAGCAGACCTATATTTCGGCGGAGAGAGGGGGGCATAGTCTGAATATCCTGACCGAAAATGGCACATTGGCCGGAACGTGGTTTGAGATAACCACTCAATATATTGATGGTAGTGGTTTTTCCTGTACCATTTTTTCCTAACAGTCCCAGAATACGTCCTTTGGGTACAGTGAAACTGAGGTTCTCGTAAATTAACCGTTTGCCATAATAATGCGTCAGGTTATTACATTCAATGATGTTCTCCATTGATTTTTGTTGTTATGGTTATAAAAAAGAAAAAGAAGGGGGATAATAATGCCTGCTGCTAATTCTATGCCTCCCCGTCCCCATAATCCTTTCGGACCTTTTATCATAATTATACCGGAGACGGTGATAATAATGAGCCCTGCGGCAAACAAGTCGGCAAAATGAGTCCACCAACTACCGGGGTTGTAATGCAGCTTTGTGAGCGCGCTCAGTAGCGGGCGTCGTGTCAGCTTCTCATAAACAGCATGCCGGGTAGATAACTCTACCACTAAACTGGACCCACCTTTCAAAAATACCTTCATCAGGTTTTCCTGTGGAAAGTAATGTTTGGTGTAATTGCCCTCTTCGCCTAGCGGTACCAGCAATTTCAGTACATCTTCCTTCTTGAAGTCAGATTGCGCCGGAAGTGTTTCAGTAATAGCATATTCCTGCCTTTCCACTGAATAATTCGGATTAATGGTGTTCCGGTGATTCATGACAATTCCGGAAATGGCATAAATCAATACCATTCCGGAAAAGAAAAATGAAAGATCACGATGAATGACACGGCTCCACTTGCGTAAAGTGATTCCGGCCTTATTGAATTTCATAATCCGTGGCTTCCAGATAATAGAATGACAAATAAGGTTTTCCGCTTTCGGCTTGTCTTTTGGCTATCTGGGCGCGGAAGTCGGCGATACGTTTTTCCGGTGTATTGGCGGTTTCACCGCGGGCTTTCTTCTCGCTGCTACATCCACCTTCGCTTTCACCATGTTTCTCCGCATTGGCAGCTTTTAGTTGGGCTTCCCATTGTTGCAGGTAGGCTTCGTCTACGCGTTGTTCTTTCAGTGTGCCGTTTACGCGGACAATGCTGTTAACACATTTGGTGTCGAAAGAACCTAATTTACCAGCTTCCACACGAATCGTCTGCGTGTCGTCGCTACCCATTAAGAATATTTTTGTGGCACCATGCTTGCAGGCGTGCGTACATACACCTTCTACGGTAACGGCTTGGTCAGCCAGTATTTCTGCATTGGCGAGCAGGCTGTCTATTTCCATAGCGCCGGACTGTTCTACGGCGGCTGTTTCATTAGTTTTAGCTTGCTTGTTGCCGCAGGCCACGAACGTGAATGTTGTTGCAGCAATGGCTGCGAATAAAAGAACTCTTGTTTTCATTGCGATGTTTATTAATTAGTTAG
>NZ_CBVI010000047.1 GCF_000513195.1 Bacteroides timonensis
TAGTAATTTTTTTAGAGAGATACACCGACATTTACCCAAAGGGAGGTTCCTTTCTCACTGTTGGTATATCTGGCTTGTTGCCAACCCGCTTCTAAGTGAGCCAGCATGTTTTTGAATACATTTTTTGACCAGCGTAATGAAATTCCATAACTGGTATTTCCAGAACTTTGCATATCGAAATTCTGTTGCAGGATGGTCATTGCATAAGGGTGTGTCACTTGTCCGATATCCAGGGTTGCATCTAATTTTTCCTGATGCGTTCCCCAAATACGTACAAAGAGCATATCCTGTTTCCATCTCCAGGTAGAAGCGAAAGCTAAAGAAGCATCGAACAGACTGTATTCCATCTTTTTAGAAGGACTTTTGTAAGTATCTTTTCTGTAGTGATAACCTACGGCTGGTTGCAGGCTCCAGCGCCATACTTTAGTCTGCTCCTGCTCGTAAAAAGCCGATAAGTTACTCCAGAGCCGTTCGCTTCCGAATTGTTGAGCGGTTGCAATCTGCGGATAAATGCTATTCACAGCATCTCCATAAAGAATTTCTGTACCTTTCCGGTCACGGAATTCAGCATTTGCCTTTATTTCCCAACTATGATTCCGGGTAGTGGCAGAAGTCCAGGCTATTTCTCCCTGATAGCGATCTTCGTCCAGCTCGTTCAGCGTGAGATCGTTTGCGCCAGGCAGAATCTTTTCATAGAAAGCGTGCTGGTAGGAAACCGAACTTGTCCAGCCTCCATCACTTTTTACTGGCAGCAAATCTAATCCTGCTCCGAAGATGTGGCCCTGATACCTCACCGTATTGCGGGTACCGTCGAAACGCGTATAGCTTGTTCCCAGGCCGGAGAGATGGAACGTTTTCGATACTCCCAGTTCATCATAATATGTGATATCCCCATTTTGTTTGTACTTATGGGCTTCAGCGGACAAAGCCACGGCATATCGTTTATTGAATTGATAAGAAGCACCAGCTTTTCCCTGCAAATCGGCAATGGAATTACGCGGACGCGGGTCTACATCCCTGTATTCAAGCAGGGCACGGTATGAGAATTCCCCGCCAAATGTCCATCGTCCGTGAGAAGCAGCATATCCGCCTTCGAAGAAGTAGGTTTCCGATTTTATATCTCCTCCTATGGTGTCTGCCATTACGTACGGGTAGATGAGCTCGTAGTCTGCACTCTCGTTCCACTGTACGTTCTTCCGCTCTCCGTTGTGGTAGTAAGCGTTGCCCCAGATGCGTGAGGCATCCGACATGCGGACATATGAGTCGGCTGCTACCTTGAATCCACTCCAACCGTCACCTTCCTGCGCGTTCAGGGCGCAGCTCTCATTGTCCCAGTCTCCCGAAATGGAAAGTGAAGAGTATGAGTCGGAATAGCGGTAATAGTTAAGAGCAGGGTTCAGATAAGGCGTTATTATGAAATTTTGCCTTACTGCTGAGCGCTCATAAGCCCGTTTCTGAATCAAGACCGTGTCCCCCTTTTGTGCAAAGGAGGATACGGTCGCTACAACGAGGATGAATGAAGATATAAATCGTAAGATCATCTTGTTAGTGAGGAATTGTGATTACTCGTGAAACTTGTAATACGGATCGGCAGGCTGTTCAGGCAGGAAATCTACGCTGGAGTCGTTTGTATCCTGCAATGTTTTACCGGAAAGTACCTTACGGCGTACACTTTTGCCATAACGCGTCTTGTCCTGATTTACCTTTCCACAATACGTCCAGCCTCTATCCAGTGCAGGAGATGTTACATTCCATACGTATTCGCTTTCCACACTGAGATTCACAGCATCCAGAATCCATTTGTTAGGAATCTTGTAGGCGTCACCGCTCATAGGATAGACGTTACCACCGATAATCATGTTATATTCGTAGGTGTAAGCATAGTCTTTCAGATAATCCTCCTTACTGAGTTGGTTGTTTTCGTCATCTCCCAAACGTGCCAGTGCAAATGAGGTAAAGCCACGGTTATGTGGTCCCCAGATGGTTGCTGTATAACAGTATATCTTTTCCAAGTTCGGAACTTCAGTGTCCGTGTCTTCAAAACTTGGATTTGAGGATACATCGTACCATTCAAAGTCAGCCTTTGTCAAGTCGAATGAGTTACTGTTGGCAACTGTGTGATCCATGCCTATATCGCATAACAGCAAGGATTCGCCGGGAGGAACCATGATCTTTCCGCCTAACGGGATACGATAAATGGCTTTTGTGGAGAATGCCTCATTCATGATATCAGGTGTATAGTCATATTTGCTTGTAGTCATGAAGGCTGATTCGGCAATTGTCAACCCGTCTGCGCAAAGCGTGTCGCCGGAGTTGTTGTAAATACGGAAGTATTTGTCACCGGTATATTGTTCCTCTTCCGGAGTAACGGTGCCGGTGAAGAAAATTTCGGCGATAACGAAATTGCTTCCTTCTTCGCTGGAGTTATATACATAACCGGTTACGTCGAGGGGAGCTGTGCCTGTAGTTTCGGTGAAGGTTACCGATTCCTGGTATGCGCGCATTTTTGTGTATACCATTTCATCATTCAGCTTATAGCTCAGGGAACCTTCCATACTGATGGTATATAAGCCCTCGGGTACACTTACCGTGATGCTGGCATTGGATGTAGTTGCACGGGTGCCGGGTTTCACAACGGAAGTTGTTTCTCCGGTATTGATATTCTTCAGGGTCAACTCCTGAATACCGATTGTAGGGTTATAACTCTGCAATTCAGACGGTGCGTTGAAATGCAATGTTACATTGGCCAGTTTTACACTGTTGTCATCATCGTCACTACAGGCGGTGAATGCCAAGGCTGCAATAAACATGCAGGCTACGTAAAGGTAATGTTTCATTTTCATTTTCTTTGTTATCATATTAAAGTTTTATATTAAGTTCCATCCCGAAGTAAGGGCTGGCTGCTGTTCTTCTGATGAGGTATCCTTTTTGGGTATAATCGGGCACATAGTCCAGAATGCGGTCGGCAAAGAGGGCTATTGACAGATTCTTGCCGAAGTCTTTAGTTGCCTTGAAATTGACATACATGTAGAACGGGTCGGTACTCTTTTCGAACTGTTCCTGATTATAGCTCAGTGTCAGATGCTGTTTATAAGTATCTGTCTTGTCCGCATCCGTGTATGGCGACACGGTTCCTGTGGCATCTATGTACGAGATGGGCACACCGCTTCTCTCTTTAGTTTGTTTGCTGTAGAACCAGGTGCACTCTACGGTGGCCGAAAGTTTTATTCCCAATTTGTCCAACCAGGTATCTACTATGAAGTTACTGTTGAACTGTTCGTAGGAATAACGGTCGTCCGATTCGTAAAGACCTATATACATATCGCTCAAGGCGACATTGCCGATGACTTTCGACACAGATTTCTGTATAGGCAGACTGTTCTCGTAGTTGGTACGCAGCCAGGCGCCGTTAATGGTCAGTTTTGAATTGATTTTTTTGAATCGTTCCGAGGCGAACTGGAACTCGATACCTTCTTTCAGCGTCAGACTACCGTTTCCGGTGTAAGAGTATCCGTTCAGTACGCTTACCTCTGAGTAAGGCATACCTTCCAGTGAGGGAGGTCCTGTCAGTTCTGAACCGTCTATGCCGCTGGCATCGTATTTTTTATAAGAATAAGGGGAATAATTCGCCATCGAACGGAAACCGGAACTCATGCGCTCGCGAAAATAAGTGATGGAGAAATCGTTCCTGTGAAATTCCATGCCCAGGCGCACTTCCCATTTGAAGTTACGTGCTGCCTTTAGGTTATAGTTCACCGGATCTACGATATAAGTACGCAGATTCATGCGCTTATAGTCCGGATTGGCGTTCCAATAATTCAGTTGTACGAAGTCCATATACAACTTGTTGGGGTACAATTGCGCCAACGTAGGCGTTTTGGTCAACCATCCGAAGCCGCCTGAAACGTTTATATTCAAGTCGTTATTGCCAATGCCTATTGCAGGGAAACTCCATTGAGCATTAATGCGCGGATCGAAATAAGGCTTACCGCTGAGGGCATACCGGCTGTTCAGGTTCAGCAGCATGCTGCTACCTATTCCGGCCTGGACTTCCAGGTGATGCTTACCTACGGGAATACCTATCTGATCTTCCACGAATAGTGCAATTTGCTCGCTCGCCGGAATGTCACTGTACTTGCGGGGACGTGTATAAGAGCTGCCCGGGTTAAGTGGGCGGCTTAGGTCGTACACTTGCCCGTCTCCTAGATTTTTGGCATAAGTCCATGAAGCACCTACTTGGATTCGGTGTGTAGCGTTCCACGTTTGTAACTCGAACTTTGTTTTTACCTTGGCATATAAATTTAGAGGCCTTCCATCTACAGTTACGTGAGCAATATATTTATAAGGTAGTATTTCAGCGTCATATTCACCTTCTTCCATATGGGTGGGTACGGTGCGGTCGCGATCCAGTTGGATGAACTTACTTCGTTCTATCTTATCCCACGACATGTTGGCAGACAAATCCAGTGTCACCCCTTTGAAAGCTTTGTCCTGTGGGGCAATCCAATTTAACGAACTGTTCCATCGGCCGTAGTGATAGCTCGATTTGTAATTGTCTTCTTGTTGTGTTTGTATGTCCGGGTCGGTTTTTACATTATCTATATTGCCTGAATAACTGATGCCGGAGGTCCAGTTCAAGCGATGTTCATTTCCAAGCAGCCACTTTTTGTTGAGGCGTACGGATGCATTGATGCGCTTGAAGTTGTTGAGGCGGTCCCGCGGATCATTGTACGAGTCAAGAAACCCTGCATCTGCTGACAGAACGGTTCTTTGATCCTTCCATTCCACACCTTTGCCTATGGAAAACAGTTTACCGTATTGATCTGCTTTGATGCGTGCCTCCACCGGGGTGGCTTTCTGCTTTTGCTTGATAATGACTACACCACTGGTCAGGTCGTTGTATTCCACGGAAGGAATACCGCGGATGATTTCCACGCTTTCGATGTTATCGGTGGAAATGTTGCGCATGTCTACGCCGGCATTCACGGCGTTATATGCGTCAAACGTCGTGTTGGGGTCAGTGAGCAACCGCTGCATATTGGCATCTGTACTGATGGGAGCACCATCAATGATAAACTTAGTTCCTAAAGAAGAGGTATTGTAGTTGGAACTGCTGGTGCCTACCTCGCGCAAGGTAATGTTTTTGGCGCCGTTCATCTTGGGATCGCTGGTCTTTCCTCCCGGTAATAGTGCCAGCAAGTCAGAGAAACTTGTAGGTTGCAGATGTTCCATTGCCGTGCGGTCTATCTTTGAGGCGCTAGTTATTCCTTTTGACTCAGAAGCTGTCACTACCACTTCGCGCAATGCAGTGGAAGACGGTTTCAGCGAGAATATCAATGACATGTTATTAGTCAGGTCGATGGATCTTTCCTGTTTCTCATATCCTATATAGGAGACCGTGATATGGTAGTGTCCGCTCTCTATATGGGTGATATTGAACCTGCCGTTCTCGTCGCTCGTACTTCCGTAGAATTTGCCTTCATCGGATTTCATGCGGATAGTGGCGAAAGGAAGGGGCTCTTTCTCTTGGGCGTCAAGTATTTGTCCGCTAAATTTGTAAAACGATTGTGCGGAACACCAGGTAGTGAAGAACAAGAGGTAACTTAGTATTATGTATATGACTTTACGCGACATTGATTTATGCACTTTTTGGAGTTGCAAAGTTATTGGATCTGTGCACGATCAGCAATCGCTAAAAGTCGGTATATTTTCTTTAAATAACGTGAACGATAACAATATATAGGTATTTCAAAAGTGCGGTTTCTATAAACCTGAAAGACCAATGTTGGGTAAAATGAATCCGATGCATGTATCATCCGACCATAGCCATACAAACTGTTCGTCTGATTGGAGAATATATAACTGTGTTATCCCGTCGAGTTTGATACCCATGTTTCCTTCCACTTTCCCGTCTGTCCTTTCATGCCTCGAGGGAAGGGCATTCAGTTGAAGAGCCGTGTATTGCTTCCCCTGCGCATCCTGTATGCGAAAGAGCTTTTGTGAGGGATTACAATAGTATTGATGTGCCTGCTTGTCGAAGAGCAATAACGCTTTCCCGTTCTGGTAGATTCCTATTTGCGTGGAAGATAGCAGACTGTTACGCTCTTCTTTGTAAAAGTCATTTTCGTCTTTTGAGCAGGCGTATAGTAAAGAGACGCTGATCAGTAACAGGATATATTTGAATGTTTTCATAAGTATTTCTATTATTGGATAGTGATATATTGCATAATATACTCTTTGTTGCCGTCCGAGCGGGTGATTTCTGCCTGGATACTATGTTCTCCGGTTTCGAGTCTGATGTAGTTTTTACTTTCCTTTCCATCTATATACCATTTTTCGGCCTTTATATCCTCGCAGTCCGCCAGATGGAACAATATGGGATTCTCCGAACTGTTGACTAGAGTCGACTGCTCGATGCGTGGGTAGTAGAGTCCTTTCCGTTGGGTAGTAACTGAGAGTGTATGTTCTATTTCGTTGGAATTTAGGATGGTGACTTCGTATTGCTTGCCGGGTTGCAAGCCGTTTATGTGACATTCTGTTGATGTAGTTGTTTGCGAACCTGCCATCTCTGTACTGCCTGTCGGTTTCCAGGTTACTGTCCATTTCTTTCCGATGTTGTCTTGCCATGTCACAAGGGCATCGTATTGGTATGCTTGCACATGATAGTCAGACATACCGAAGTAAGTATCATCCACGGTTAGCAAGATATAGCCGTCGGCCGTGGCGATCTCCAATATATTCACCTTTGTGTTCCCCCCTTTCCAGGAGCGGAAATCTTTTTGTTTGGCGGACATAAGGCTGGTCACTTTGTATACGCCGGGAAAGAAGCTGTATCGGGAGTAATACACAGCATTTGTCGCATTGGGATAAGAACAGACTACTTTCATGCACTCGTGGCCTGCTGTGGTATTTACTGAATTGTACGTCAGCCATTTGGAGGGTGTGGTATAATCTATGTGATAGACTAAAAGCCCCGATGTGCCCTGGTTTTCGTAATAACTGTAATAATCTGGAATATCCCATACATTGTCGCCTGTACCCCGGTATTCCAGCAGGAAATAATCATTGTCTGTATCGGTTCCTATCAGGTAACCTTTATCCTGATGGACGGGAGCCAGGCGGAATTCTCCTGAGGTATTCAGAACTTCAGGCTCTGCCCAGCCTATCATCCAACGTTCCAGAATGCTCAGTGCCGGTGGAGTGCGACTGTCGTTGTTGTAGCTGCCACTGGCCATCAGCGAATAGGTGCCGGGGCCGGCAGCCTGCCCGTTGGTGCTGTAATTCGTATCATAAAGGTCAGGCCATCCCAGAACGTGTCCGAACTCATGACAGAACGTGCCGATGGAAGTGAATTTGTTGTTTCCATCTTCGTACTTGGAGAGTTCTCCGGCACAGGCGTAACCAGCGAGCCGGTTGCCTCCGAAAGTGTAAGTGCCCTTATATTCTACGCTGTAGCGGTGGGGCCAGATTCCTTCAGGATCGCTTCCGTCCGCTTCACCGCCACCGGAGTAAAAGACGAATACGTCACGCATGACGCCTGCTTCGGAATAAGGACCAAAGTCAATGCCGTTGGCGTAGGCCATCCGGCAGACGTCCACTACCATTTCGTAGGCAAGTTCGTCATCATTGGCGGTGTAGTAGCTACGTTCGTGTGGCAGTGTATAAGGACCTACAACTACAAATTCCGGGTCGAAGCGTCCGTTACTGTTGTCATAATAGTATTGCCATGCACTGCCTGTTGCACCGTTCTCACTGTAATTTTTGCTGTTCAGCATATCTTCGAAGTGTCCTTTGCTACCTATAGTAAAGGGCACATCCGGAAATTCGGCCAATAATACAAGTCCTTTTTGCTTACCTGTGGTGGCAAATCCATTATCTATAAAACGTTCCGGCGGAGTGAATCCGTTTATTGTTCGCGTGTTGGAAGAGTTGCTTTTGTTCTGGACAGTGCGCATCATCTGCTGTTTGTGGGCTGTGGGAGATAGGGGGCGAAGTCCTTGCGTGAATCCTTGTCCTAACTGTTGCCTTTCGGAATTGCTTAATTTACTCATCGGACGTGCTTTGACACCGGTAGAGGCCAGCTGCCCGTTGGGTGAAAGGGTTGCATAATAATAATCTCCATCAGATCCGGAAGTCAGCGTATAGCCTTCTTCAGATATAGTGTAATGGTAATATTCGTCTCCATAAATGCGTATTTTGAGACGGGTACCGTCACTTTGGGTTACGGTGATAACTCCCGGCCGGGCAGGGATGGCATATAGCAGATTGCTTCTTGTAAAGAGAAGAGCTTGGAATAGCAAAAAGGGTATGATGAATGATTTTGTTTTCATGTGTGTTTTTATAAAGACTCCATAGTAAATTCGAACTATAATTTATTACTTGCAAAGTACCGCTATATTTCCCTTTTGAACAATACCTATGTTTAGGTATTTTGTGCTTGCTGATTAGATTCGTCATTATAATAAGATGATGTTCTTGTGTCTGAAAACGACAAAAGCCATCCCCCAGAATAGACAAGTAGGGGACGGCTTTTGTTGTCAGTGTGCTTACTATTATTCAGCAGGCTGTGCAGGTGTTTCCGTTGCAGGAGTACCGTTGGCAGGAGCTTCAGCTTTGGGCTCTTCAGCTTTCGGTTCTTCTGCTTTGGGTTCTTCCTTGGCAGGCTCAGTGGCTTTAGGCTCTTCAGTTTTTTCCGTTGCCGGTTGTTGCTGTTGAGTTTTCACCGGGTCCTGAGCGTTTGCCACGAAAGAACCACCACAAACAAACATAAACAGGGCTGCTACTAATACTAACTTTTTCATAATCATTTGCTTTTTTAGAATTATACTAAATATATTTTACAGTTGAAAGTTTAGGTTTCCTTTTTGCTTTAGGAAGCTTTGCGCTTACATAAATTATAGTTGCAAAGCACGTGCCAGAAGATATGAATTTTAGGTAAATGGTTGATAATTAATGATGAGAAGTGAGTGGGGAAGTGTGGCACAGTGTGGATTTGTGTGGAAAGTGTGGAATGGGGTGTGGAAAAATTCCACACTGGGGGCTCTGCTCCGTACCAAGACCATAACAAGGTTGCAAATGGGACACCATTATTTAATAGAGGAGTTATGAATCGGTTGATATTTTGGAAATGTACGGGTGTGGAGAATGATAGAATATAAACCTGTAAGATGGATAATAGATCTATAATGATAGATAACAAACCTTTTATGATAAATAATAAACCGTTTTCTGTGTTGGATTTGATTACTTTGCATTTATAATAAAACATATATAAAACTATAATGATTGATAATTCTCAGATCCCTAAAATTTCATTCTGCATTACTTGTAAGAATAGACTTTATCAGATTAAAAAGACTCTTCCTCAAAATCTAGAGGATAATCGCGGATTGCAAGAAATAGTAGAATTTGTGCTCGTAGATTTCGGAAGTACGGACGGACTTCGTAAATGGATATCTGATAACTTTAAACATGAAATACGGTCTGGATATCTAAAGTACTTTTATACAGAAGAGATGGTTTATTGGCATGCTTCTATAGCAAAAAATACTGCGCATATGTTGGCGCAAAATGATATTTTAGTAAATCTGGATTGTGATAATTATACAGGGAGTAATGGTGGTTGGTTTGTTATCTTGCAATTTATAAAGAATGATGGACATATATTTTTGCACCAATGCTCTGATGATGGTTTTGACGGTTCATTTGGACGTATATCAATTAAGCGGAATGATTTTCTATCCATTGGAGGATATAATGAAAGTTTAGAACCTGCTGGCTATCAAGATTTAGATTTAATCAATAGATTGATGGCGAAAGGTTACAGACGTATCGAAGTGAAAGATTCCAGATATAATAGAGCAATCAGGAATACTAAAGAAGAAGGAATTGCATTTACTCATTCATCGTTCAAAACATGGCATGAAATGGATGAGCATAATGCAAAAATTTCCCAATCTAATATTCTTGCCGGCAAACTTATCGCTAATGGAGGGAGCTTCGGTATCAGAAAGAATATTTTTGATATAGAAGGAAATGTGCCGAAAGAGGTCGATTCTTTGAAATACGCCCATAAAATCTCTTTCAATATTACTTGCATGAATCGCCTTCATCATATTAAACAGACATTGCAACAGAATATCCGGGATAATTTCTTATCTGAGCAGGTGGAATTTAATCTTTTGGATTATAATTCAAAAGATGGATTAGAGGGATGGATAAAACAACAGGATGATTTGTTTGATACAGGCATATTCAACTATTACAAAACGATCACCCCTATTTGTTATCATCGAACTCATAGCCGGAATATGGCATTCCGCCTGTCAACAGGAGATATTGTTTGTAATTTGGATGCTGACAACTATTTAGGTGAAGGATTTGCCACATACATATTGAATCTTTTCTGTATGTCTGCTGAAAAAGTATTTTATACTCCAAGGTATTCAGAGAGAGATGTTATTGGCCGTCTTTGTTTATGGCGCAAACATTTCTTGTCTGTTAATGGCTATAATGAGGCACTTCCCGGATATGGTTTAGAGGATATTGAGTTGTATTACCGGTTATGGAAATCTGGAATAGAGCAGGGATTTATTTCAGAAAATCGATTCTGTAAAGCGATTCATCATTCTCATGAAGAGCGTGTTTCGCAAGAGTATATGGGAAGATATATCACTGATATGTATTTATCTTATATAAATCCGTATCAGACACAAGTATTGCTACGATATCAAGACGGTAGTTACTCTAAAACTATTTTGAAGGATAATATTTATTGTAACTACAACTGTTCGTCCCATTACGAGAATATCAATCAATATTTTCTGGATGAAAAGAATAGAATAATCGGTGGCAAAAATCCGGAAGGGGGACAGTGGAAAGATATTGAAGGTTGTTTGTCTTCTTTCTATAGAGTGGATAATGTGGATTTGCAATCGGAAATACTCGTATATTTATCAGAAACACAAAACTTTTGGGAAATTGAAAGATATGAGTGTGGCGGATTATCTGTTAATCCCAATGGCTTTGGTCAAGGCATTGCCTATAAGAACTTTGATTACGATCATCCTATATTTTTAAAGTAATTATGAACACAGAATTTATTCGGGAGGGGAATAAGACCTGGCATTGCTTTTCCATCTTTTATGCTCAGGATGAGTGGGGAAGAATTTTGCCTTTGCTGCATTCTTATATGATGTTAAGTCCTGATATACATCAATATATGTTTTTCTTGTCGTATGAGAGGGGAGAACATATTAGGTTGATGTTCTCTTCTTATACCCTAAATGGAGCGACCTTGCAGGGGGAGGTTTATCAAGCTTTGAAGAAGATTGTGGAGAATCATCCGTCCTGTGATGTAGTACCTACTTTTTATGGAAAAGAATTGTGGGCGCATCATCCTGCTAACGCCGTAGTGAGAAATGCATTTGAGATTTCCCGATATCAAGTATATTGCATTCCATATAGCGCGTTCCTTAATTTGACGTCGTTACTCATTATACGTCTATTGGCGGATGATTGCAGCGAAGAGAGCCGTACGTCTGTAGCGCTATATCTGTATATTCAATTGTGCAGATCTTCCCGGTTTGTTTCTCTCCATGATTATCTTCATTCACTTCATGTTCCGGATTGTACAGAAAATGTAGAAGAAGAAATGGAGCTTATTAGTTTCTATTGGGAAAGTAATCCCGCTGACGAATTTTTATCTGATATGACGATATTTTGTCTTTGGCAGAAAGAGAGAGAGTCTATTTATTCTACATTGGGAGTTGCAGATGGATTTACTGTTTTGGCCTATAATATTAGAGAGCAATTAGGCTTAACGGATAAAAGTTATTTATACGCTCTTAGCCTTCTTAAAACATGGAGTATGTACACGATAAAATAAATGTAATTTTATGGAAATATTTAGAGAAATACAATCTAACTCTGATGGGATAATGATTATACGATATTCCTATATGCAAATGATTAAATTTGAGGATATTGTTTGCGTCTATACGGATAGACCGTATCTTGTTATTGTTACTAAAGAGAAAGTAAAGAGCCATTTGTTGCAATTTCCCATTAAACAAATGATTGATATTCTTCCTGACAACTTTTGTATTTGCAATCAATCGACTATTGTAAATGTTGATTGTTTGACTGTATGGCAGAAAAGAAAAGAAGAGTATTGGATACGGCTGATTACTGGCCATGAGTTCAAAGTTTCAAGAAGATGTAGAAATACGCTGAAAGGTAAATGGAGATTCGTTTACAAGTTGTCGGAAGTGGAATGGGTTGTAACCGAATAGTATCTAAAAACTGACCGAATTGCATATTTGTAGTTTGCATGTGCTGGGTAACTGATGATAAGACTTATATTTGCTGATATAGAAAAATTATTATTC
>NZ_CBVI010000048.1 GCF_000513195.1 Bacteroides timonensis
TTCATTAATTTATGAATCCATGAGAAAATTAGGAAAATTAAAGCTGAACAATTTCAGTGAAATGAGTGAACAGGAAATGAAGTTTGTGGTAGGTGGACAATTCGATCCAAGTGCTAAAAAAAAGTGTGAGGAGAGTTTATATGCATGTGATGGAGTGTGTCCTCCTAAATATGGAACTTCATATGGAACATCAACGTTGATCTCTCAAACTTGTACACCCCAAAAAGATTTTATGACAAAAAAAATTGTAGCGTGCTTCTGCTCTTAATGTAGTAGCATTTTGCATATTCTCATTTAAATTAGAGCCGTATTTCTTTTAGAAAAGAAAGATACGGCTTTGTAAAACATAATTGCATGTATAAAATGAAATCAATTTTTGTCATATTACTGTTTGCCGTATTTTCGGTGAAATGTTATGCAGATAACTCTGAAAATGTTGTTGATACTACTAAATATATATTTATTCTGGACGATAAAGTTATTACTGCAAAATATATGTTTGACCATTGGAATGAAATAGAATGGGTTACTACTGCTGATACAGTGCGTGAAGCTGTATTTACAACAGCGGGAGAATATAGAACCCCATTTTACATGTTTCGCACTCGTAAAGAGGAGGGAGGAAACGAATGAAAAGAATAATAATTTTAACGATGTTTCTTTTCCCTTTTATCTTGGTATGCTCACAGGGAAAATACCATATAAACGGAATCCTAAATAATGACTATAATGGAAAATATGTCAAATTGTTCCAATTTCAAGGAGATACTTTGATCACTTCTATTGACTCTGCAAAAGTTCAAAAGGGTAAATTCACTTTTAAGGGTAAAGCTAATGTTGACGAGTTTGCCATTGTTACTATAGGGAAATATCCATACATAAAATCAGTGGAAGTTGTTCTGGAAGAGGGAGATATACGTGTATATATGGATACTGCTTTTGTTGCATCCGGAACACCTCTTAATGATTTGCGCAATTCATTGAATAGTGAAGTAACACGGCTTTGTAGAGTATGGTATGACTTAATGATAAAAAGTGATACGATAGACATTGAAAGAGATAAAGCGCACGACGATTATCAGAAATTCATATATAATGCGACGGTAGAAAATAGATTGAATTTAGTGGGGCGAAGATTTATTGCAGATAATAAATCAGCGATTTGGCCACTTGAAAACCTAGTTAAACTCTATGAACAATTAGAAGCCTTACAAAAAAATAATTCTTTGGTAACACAAGCTGATATCAAGAAGTTTAAGGAACTTTTGGATAAACAGACTGCATCTACGAAGAAACAAGGGAATATGGTTAATACTCAATATCTTGATTTTATATTACAAGACACGCTTGCTGTGAAAAGGTCAATATCTGAATATGTAGGAAAATCACGTTTGCTTTTTATTGATTTCTGGGCATCTTGGTGTGGTCCCTGCCGTGCAGATATACCTCATCTTAAAAAGGTGTACGAAAAGTATAAGGATAAGTTAAATGTTTTGGCAATTTCATTTGATGGTAATAAAACGGCATGGAAAAGTGCGTTGAAGAAACTGAAAATGCCTTGGGAACAGCTTATAGAAGTGAATGGCACCAATTCGGATTTAGCGAAAGCTTATCAAATATATGGTATACCTTATGGTATACTATTAGATTCAGAAGGAACGATTATAGCAGTTGGACTCCATGCTCAAAGTTTAGAGGAATTTTTGTTAAAAGAAGGCTTGAAATAAATATGAAGTCTAATATATTTACTGTCTTTTTAGATAATGCCAAACTTAAATATACAGGCTTTTCTTATAAATATTACGAAGAACATCCCTATAAATATAGTATGTTGGGATTATCCATGATGTTGAATGATTATGGAATTGCTAATAAAGGTGTTCGTACCCAGACAAAGGATGAGGCTGTTAAAGAATTAGTGCCTCCTTATATCGCTCATATAAATCATGATTTTGTAAATGTTTACGGAAAGACAGACGAGAAAATATTCTATATATGGCGAGGAGTGGATATAAAATCAACCTATAATGAATTTGTCAAAGTATGGGATGGTATTGCATTGATTGCAGAACCTGACGAGACTTCCGGAGAACCTAATTATGGAGAGAATAAGAGGAAAGATTTATGGCATACAGGGGTACAAATAGTGTTGGGATATTCTGTCATGATGCTATGTTTATTGTTTTATTGGCAGAATGTATCCTATAGTGTAGGCGCTAATTTACTTTTTTTGCTGAATATTGTTGGAATATATATAGGACATTTGCTTGCAAAGAAACAATTGGACTTTAATAGCAGGTATGCTGATAAATTATGTTCTCTGTTTAGTAAGAGTGACTGTAATAATGTTTTGGATTCTAAGGCTGCAAGGCTATGGGGACTAATTAGTTGGAGTGAAATTGGCTTAGGCTATTTTATCTCGAATATGTTTATATTGCTTTTTACTCCTCAATATGTAGTACATGTAGCTTTGTTGAATTTGTGTACTATACCTTATGCCTTTTGGAGTATCTGGTTTCAAAAAATGAAAGTAAAGCAATGGTGTCCTCTTTGTTTGTTAGTTCAGGCATTGTTTTTAGGGATACTAATTGTGGATGTTGTCTGTGGATATATATTCATACCGGTAATCCGCTTGAATGAAATAGTATATGTTGCGGCTATTTATGTGATACCTTTTATGTGCATCCATCTGGCTATGTCTGCTATTTCTGATTTTAATAAAAAAAGAGGTGCTAAATATGAACTGGAAAGTTTGAAAATGCAAGAAGAGGTTTTTGCTACTTTGTTAAAAAAGCAAGCGAAGTTTCCGGTAAGTAAATCTACATCGCAAATTATATTTGGTAATCCTAATGCAGATTTACTTATTAGTGTATTTAGTAATCCTCATTGTGAACCTTGTGGGAGAATGCACAAACGATTACGAGAATTACAAAAAAAATGAAGGACAAGGTTTGCATTCAATATATTTTCAGTTCGTTTGGTGAGGATTTGAATCCAAGTAATAAATTTCTGATAAGTGCTTACCAAAATAATACAATAGAAAATTCGGAAGAAATTTATGACTTATGGTTTAATGGCGGGAAGTATAATACAACTGATTTTTTTAATAAATATCAATATGATATTAATGCGCCTGCTGTAGATCGAGAGTTTAGGTTGCACGAGGAATGGAAAAAAGAGACAAAACTTATGGCAACCCCAACCATCCTAATCAGTGGTTACGAATTACCTGATGTGTATAAAATAGAAGATTTGATCTTCTTTAAAGATTTGCGTATTGAAATGTAATTTATAATTGTTGATTTTAAAAAGAGAAGTTATGAAAAAGTTAGGAAAACTAAAGCTGAATAATTTCAGTGAAATGAGTGAACAAGAGATGAAGTAGAAAACGGATATAGCTTATGAGAACATTCTTTTTTATCGCATTGTGTTGCCTTTCAAGTCTCTGCTATGCCGCTATTCCTACTGATTCAACTGAAACTAAGAAGATTGAAAATCCTGATGGATATACTTATATTGTAGATAATAAAATAGTCAGTAGGCAATATGTGATAGACCATCTTGAAGATATTGAAGCTGTTGCAAGGTATGAATCAGTAAGGGATGCTATTCTTCGCTCCGGTGGAAAATATAGAGTTCCGACAGTCGTTTGTCGTACAAGAAAGGCGGAGGATAAATGAAACAGTTGTTAGTCTTATTTCTTTCCTTTATAAGCGCGTTTGCTTCTTCGCAAGAATCTCCGGAAAAAGGAATGTATTGTATAGAAGGAAATATAACTGATAGATATAATAATGAATATATTAAATTATTTCATTTGCAAGGTGATACTTTACTTCTTTCCGTAGATTCGGTGAAGGTAGAAAATGGCAAGTTTCATTTTGATGGTGCTGAGAACCTTAAAGACTTTGCGGTACTTACAATCGGTAATGATAGTTTGGATATTCTGTCCCTTGAATTAGTTTTAGAGCGTGGTACTATTGAAGTCGTTATGGATACCACTTCAGTTGCTCATAGTACTTATAATGATTTATATAATTCCTTGGTGCAGGCGTATAGGAAAGTGGCACATTTGGCTTGGACTACTCAAGATGAGGGGAATTATGTTTTGTCAACACGGTATTTTGAACAAGCAGATTCTCTTTTGTATGAGATGATGAAAGATAATTGTTTGAATGTTGCCGGACAGAAGCTTATTCTTGAATATAAATCAGAAATTTCTAACTATGATTTAATTGTAAGTGTCCATGATTATATTGAGAAGCGGTATAAACACAACCCATGGTTGACTGATCAGGATTTGTTCCGGGCAAAAAGAGCGAAAGACGAAGATGAGCGAAGAAGACACATGCAGCAGGAAAAATTCATAGATATCGAATTAATAACCCCTGAGGGAGAACGAAAGTGGTTATCTGAATATGTCGGACATTCCAAATTTCTTTTTATTGATTTCTGGGCTTCATGGTGCGGTCCGTGCATAGCGGATATTCCTAAGATAAAGCGGACATACGAGAAATATAAAGATAAGGGCTTGGAGATATTGAGTATATCTATGGATACAAGTAATGAGAGTTGGAATCTTGCAATGGATAAGGCGGATATGCCATGGAAGCAATTTGTATTACCGGCTAATTCTAAAGCCACAGAATTGTATGCCTTTAAAGGAATTCCCCATGGTATTCTAATAGATCAGGATGGGAAGATAGTGCAAAGTTCAGTGATGGGATTCCTCTTGGATGTAATTCTGGAAGCATTGCTAAAAGTGAAGTAAAATTAGTATGTAAGAATGAGAAAAGCTTTTCCACATTACTCCCAATTGGATGCAATGGATTGTGGTCCCTCTTGTTTGCGGATGATAGCTCAGTATTATGGCCGTAAATATTCATTGCAGACCTTACGTGAAAGATGTTATATTACGCGTATGGGTGTTTCTATGTTGGGAATTAGTGATGCGGCGGAAAGTATAGGCTTTCGTACTTTAGGTGTAAAGACTGATTTTGAACAATTAAGCAGGGAGACTCCCCTTCCCTGCATTTTACATTGGAATCAGAATCATTTTGTGGTTTGTTATGGCATAAAAAGAACTCAGAAGGGCGAATATAAAATTAAAATCTCTGATCCGGCCAGAGATAAGATGGTAATCAGTGAAGATGTTTTTTTAAAACATTGGCTTAGTACTAAAGTGGATGGAAAAAATATCGGAACTGTACTTTTGTTGACTCCTTCGCCGGAATTCTATCAGCATGAAGATGACTATCAACAGGGTAAAAAGAATCTCTATTATTATGTGAAATATCTAATACCTTATAAATCACAGATTGCACAATTGATAATTGGAATGTTACTTGGAAGCCTCTTTCAACTGATATTTCCTTTTCTTACTCAGGCAATGGTAGATCAAGGTATTGGAAATGCTAATTTGAGCTTTGTAACCCTGACGCTCATAGCGCAACTTATACTGTCTGTAACTCAACTTGGCGTAAATTTTATTCGAAGTTGGATAACTCTCCATGTAAATACTCGTATTAATATAACGCTTATCTCCGATTTTTTGTCGAAATTAATGAAGCTACCCATACGCTATTTCGATACAAAAAACATCGGCGATATAATGCAACGTATTGGCGACCACGGAAGGATTGAATCTTTTCTGACTGGTTCAACTTTGTCTACTCTATTCTCATTTGCAAACTTTTTTATCTTTGCATTTATTTTGGCATATTATAACTTACCTATATTAGGTGTATTTATTTTAGGTAATTCACTTTATATTGCGTGGATTATGCTCTTCCTTCGTTATCGTAGGATTCTGGATAGTAATCGTTTTGCACAAGCTGCTGCAGAACAGGGGAATCTGTATCATATGATAACGGGTATGCAAGATATAAAACTGAATAATTGTGAAAGGCAACAGCGTTGGAAATGGGAAAGGATACAGGTTAAATTGTTTAGAATCAGCATGAAGGGGGTAGCATTAGGGCAGTATCAACAAGTAGGCTCGCTTTTTTTTAACCAAATAACTTCTTTGCTTATTTCTTTTTTAGCGGCGAAAGCTGTTATTGATGGGGATATCACATTAGGAATGATGATGTCAATCAGTTATATTATTGGTCAGCTTTCTGCTCCTATTGGCGAAGTCATAGGTTTTACCCAATCTCTGCAAGATGCCAAAATAAGTCTTGAACGTTTAAATGAGGTGCATAATAAGGAAGACGAGGAGTTCAATATCACCGAAAAAATAAACCAATTACCGGATAATAAGAGTATAAAACTGGAAAATGTCAGTTTCACATATGATGGAGCAGATAGAGATTATGTGTTGGATAATGTGACTCTTGAAATTCCTCAAAACAAAGTTACGGCAATTGTTGGTGCTAGTGGTAGTGGAAAAACAACCATTATAAAACTTTTGTTAGGTTTCTATTCGCCACTGAAAGGAAATATAAAAATACAGGATATTTCCCTTGATGACATAAATCCGCATCTTTGGCGTGCACGTTTGGGAGCCGTTCTGCAAGATAGTTTTATCTTTTCAGATACTATTGCCAATAATATAGCAATTGGAGAAGAAAGTATTGACAAGAAGAGGCTGCTACAAGCTGTGGAAATTGCTAATATTAGAGAATTTATAGAATCACTTCCGCTTAAATATAATACTAAAATAGGTATGGAAGGAAATGGAATTAGTCAGGGGCAAAAGCAACGTTTGTTAATTGCCCGTGCGGTTTATAAGAATCCGGAATATCTTTTCTTTGATGAGGCTACTAATTCTTTGGACGCCAATAATGAACGTGTGATTCTTGATAATTTAATGAATTTCTATGTCGGAAAGACGGTGGTTGTAGTTGCACATAGACTTAGTACTGTGCAAAATGCAGATCATATAATAGTTCTTAACAAAGGAAAAATAGTAGAACAAGGTACACACAAACAACTCATCAGTTTGAAGGGGAGCTACTATACTTTGATAAAAAATCAATTAGAATTAGGTGTGTAATGTCTGAAGATACTGATAATATAGAATTAAGAAGTGAAGAAGTACAGGATATTCTTGGAGAGGTGCCTGCCTGGATTTTGCGTCGCGGCATTATTTTAACCGCTATAATTGTGGTTGTTATCCTATCAGGCAGTGCATTTTTTAAATATCCAGATGTTATTACATCTTCAGTAGTTTTAACGAGCACAAATCCTGCAATAAGTATAGTTGCGAAATCCTCTGGAAGAATACAACATTTATATATTAATGATAATCAGCATATCGATGAGGGAAGCTATTTGGCTGTTATTGAAAATAGTGCAAAACCTCATGACGTATTGTATTTGAAAAAGTATCTTTTGTCAATCAATTCATTGGATACTATTAATTTTTTGCCTACTAAAGGGTTGGAAGTTGGTAACTTACAGGCTCTTTATTCCTCGTTTTATCTTACTCTTTCAGAATATATACGATTTAAAAGGGAACAATATTATTTTCTAAAAATTAAATGGGTGCAAGAAAAAATAGAGCAATATAAAGTATCATATCAAGATATACTACGTCAGAAGATACTTGTCGAAGAGCAATTTGAAATAGGACAAAAACAATATAGAAGGGATTCCACTTTGTTTGTACAGAGATTGTTGTCAGAAGAAAATTTAGAGAATAGTTATAATAATTATCTACAAAGAAAACTGTCTTTAGAAAATATATATGCAACTTTAAACAATATGCAATTGCAAACAATGCAGATGTGTGAGTCTTTGTCAGATATGGAATTTCAATATTCAGAAAAGAAAAATAATTTAGAGACCCAAGTGAATAACTACATCACACAGTTAATCACTGAAATTCAAAATTGGGAATTAAGTTATGTTATAATGGCACCCATATCTGGAAAAATCACTTTTACACAATATTGGAGTATAAATCAGAACATTACTTCCGGAGAGCCAATCTTCAATATTGTACCAGATGAAAAAGGCTTTTTAATGGGGAAGGCGCTACTGCCTGCAGAACGTTCCGGTAAAGTGAAAATAGGACAAACTGTAAATATTGGTTTTGATAATTTTCCTAACACTGAATTTGGAATTGTTAAAGGGATGGTGAAAAATATTTCTTTAGTACCGTCAGAAATAGAAAAGAAAAAAATATATATAGTTGAGATTCTATTACCCAAAGGACTTATTACATCTTATAATAAGGAATTACCATATTTATTGGAAATGGAAGGAAAAGCAGAAATAATAACGGATGATTTGTCTCTTTTAGAGAGATTTCTCTTACCGATAAAAAAAGTATTAAAAGAAAATTTATGAGCCAAAAACCGGAAATATTGAATCGAATTATTTATCATTTAATATTGAATGCTAGTTTTACTAGAAATTTAGGACTGTTAGATGGAAAAATGGGAATCTGTATCTTTTTCTATCTTTATGCGAGACAGACGGGTAGCAAGTTATATGAAGAATTGGGAGGATATCTTCTGGATGAGATTTATAAAGAGATTGCTCAATCGGCTTCAATCGGTTTTGCTAGGGGACTGTGTGGAATTGCCTGGGGAATTGAATATCTGATACAAAATGATTTTGTGAAGGCTGATAGGGATGAAGTTTTGGGGGAACTTGATTTAAAAATTTTAGAGAAGGATGTTACTCGTATTAAGGATTTTTCATTGGAAGATGGACTGAAAGGAATTGCTTATTATGTAATGAGTAGATATTATAAAAGAATAAATTCCCATGAACTCATAAGCAAAGAATATATCAATAGTTTGATTTGCGCATTGAAGCAGAATAAAGGAGATGAAGAAGCAGGGATGCTGGTAAATAAGTTGTCTAAAATATGGGATGGAGAAGTTATAGATGATCGGGACACAATATTAGAGATAATAGTAGATAAAACGACTTATACTTCAAAAACATTGTTCAATACTCATAGAGAAATAGGTATTCGCAAAAATGGATATACAGGCATTGCACTCAAATTGATATTAGAGAATCATGAAAAGTAAAATATATATATTAGAGAAGGCCAGTAGAGCAATGGCTTATGGAATCGGAACTTATGTGAAGCAGCTGGTGGATTGCTTGTTGTCTTTTAAAATGGACTTTTGTGTGATACATCTTTATGCTGATTGTTTGGAAACGACGATTATAGAGAAAGGTGGATATCAACAAATATCAATACCTACACCTTATAGTAATATTGCTGCATGCTTACAATATTATTCGCGTAATGTAGCTTACTTACTCAAAACACTTATAACAGAGGACAGCGATACCAGAATTATTTTCCATTTGAATTTTCTGCCTGATAATAATCTTGTAAAATATTTGAAGCACCTTTTTAAATGCCATATTGTATTGACTGTACACTATACTAACTGGAGTTTCAGTCTGTTAGGCGATTTTGTTTTATTGAAGCGCATAATGGATAAAAAGAGAAGTAAACTTACTCAGTTGGAGAAACAAATAGTAGATGAAATAAAGGAGTATAAGATGATGATGAAGCGGTGTGATCTGATTATTTGTGTTGCGCAACATACATTAAAAGCATTACAGGAGTTAAATTGTATTGGTACTTCTAAGGCTTGTGTAATCAACAATGGAATAGCGGATTGTTATCTTAAAAGAGGGAAAGAGAAGACTTTACGGCAAAAATATCATATAGAGGATGATGAGCAAGTCATTATATTTGCTGGGAGGCTTGATGAAATAAAAGGAGTTCCTTTTCTTATTAAAGCTTTTGAACGTGTATTGGTTGATTATCCTAAAAGTCGGTTGATTATTGCAGGGGATGGTGATTTTAATGAATGCCTCAGGGGAACAAAAAAATGTTGGTCAAGAATCACATTCACGGGGAGAATTGATAAAAAGCAGTTATATGGACTTTATACAATTGCTAATGTTGGCGTAGTTTGTTCTATTCATGAGGAATTCGGATTGGTGGCTATTGAAATGATGATGCATGCTTTACCATTGGTTGTTACTGATACCAGTGGACTTAGCGAACTTGTTATTGATGGTGTTTCCGGTCTAAAGTCTCCGATAAGGCGTATTAAAAGAAAACGTAGTCCGGATGTTAAAGTGCTTTCAGAGCAAATTATAAAGCTACTGGATTCTAAGACGCTTGCACTACAATTAGGGAGAAAGGCCAGAAAACGTTTTTTAGAAAATTATGCTCTTGAAGTGTTTAAAAAGAAAATGATGTCAGTATATGAAGCATTACTGAACTAAATTCTCTGAAATAAGATTGTAATAATTGCTTTATGATGATATTCAAGGAAAGTCCTTCAGAAAGATCGCTTGCATTGCCGCTTTGGATTTGAGTATCTGAGGTAACAATAAGAAGATTCCGTTCTTTCAGCCTCTTCCGAAATTCCCTGTTCATCGGTATTCCGGCTGAAACAACTTTTTCCTTTTCACCACTTCACTTCTACGTGTCGCGTGGTATGGGTGGTAGATAGAGTCCGCATGCAGCCTTACGCTCATCCTATTACTTAATGTGTTTAATATCCTTGGTTATTGTGTCAAAGGTGCTTATTTGTAAGTGAACTACTCCAGTTGTTTAATCGAACTACTCCAGTTGTTCACATGAACTACTAGAGTCATTCAATCGAACAACTCCATTCGTTCACTTATGAGGTTGCGCTTCGGACAAATACTGATTGTACTTCCCTGATACTGGTTGACTTGTTTGTTTCTAATGACTGCTACAGGTTGACTTGAAAGTTTACTAACCCTAGCAGCGTTTGACCTTCTTCTTCATTATTCCTATCTCGGGTTGACTAAGTTTTCTCTTTTCCCTGTCACCGGTTGACTATACCTTTTGAAAGAAGAAAAAATAGAGGGATTGGGCAGGACTGAAAAGGAAACATACGGAATACGGAAATGTGTATGAAGTGGCGAAAAGAGAAAAGTAGTTTCAGCCGGAAACCCGATGAATAACGGGATTCGGAGAGGCTGAAAGAACTGCAAGCTGAAAAGCCGGTTTGTTAATTCTCTATATTGTAAAGTTTCAGCTTATTGTATAATGTTTTACGATCTATGCCCAGCAGTTGTGCCGCCCGGCTTTTATTATTTCCCGTTTGCCGCAGTGCTTCGATAATCTGATGCTTTTCTGTCTCTTCATTACGCAATGGCAAACCTACATGGGGATGAGCGACTTGCTGCAATTCGGTTAGTTCTTTCAGCGTGATAAGTTGGTCTTGTGCCAATAGGGTGGCGCGTCGTACCACATTCTTCATCTGTCGCAGATTTCCCGGCCAGTGATATTCCAGCAATGCTCTGGATGCTGCATCATCGAATCCGATTAACTGTTTGTCCAGTTCCCGGTTGGCTTGGTCGAGGAAGAAGTTGGCAAAGAGAAGGATGTCTTCCCTCCGGTCCTTGAGTTCGGGCATGCGCAGGGTGAATTCATTGATACGGTGGAACAGATCCTGACGGAAAGTTCCTTTCTCAATGGCTTGTTCCAAATCTTCATTTGTTGCGGAAACCAAACGAACATCTACAGTGATTTCTTTATTGGAACCTACCGGACGTATTTTTCGTTCCTGCAAGGCACGTAGTAGTTGTATCTGGACTTCGTAGCTGAGATTACCTATTTCATCGAGGAAGATGGTTCCTCCGTTGGCTGCAACAAAGGCTCCTGTTTTGTCTGTCAATGCTCCGGTGAATGAACCTTTCACGTGTCCGAAGAACTCCGATGCGGCAAGTTCTTTAGGGATGGAGCCACAGTCGATGGCGACGAAGGGCTGTCCGGCACGCTTGCTGAGTTGATGGATACGGTGGGCTACATACTCTTTACCCGTTCCGCTGGCACCATTGATCAATACCGACATTGTGGTGGGGGCAACCAGTCTTACATAATTATAAAGTTGCTTGGCAGCATCACTTTCTCCTTCCAGATAGTCGGAAGACGGAGCGCCGCCTGCATTTTTCTGATGGGTACTTTCTCCTTTTCCGGAACTGATGGTTTGTTTGGGGGAAGCAGCGGGTTGTTTCACAGCCTCACTGATTTTCTTCAGAAGCTCGTCCGGATTTACAGGCTTGGCAACGTAGTCGCTGGCACCTAATTTCATGGCTTGCACCGCCGATTGTATATCAGCATAGCTTGTCATCATGATGAGCGGAACGGACAGGCCTTGTTCTCCCAACCACTTCAACAGATCGATGCCGTCCTTGTCGGGCAGACGCAGGTCGGACAAAATCAAGTCGGCACCCTCTGTTTCCAAATGTTTCTGGGCGCGGGCGATACTGCTGACGGAAGCTACCTGAAAGCCTTTTTTGCCTAACCAGGTCTTCAGCATCATACCGTAAGTAATGTCGTCTTCAACGATGAGTATAGATTTCATTGCCTTATCTTTTGTCTCTTTTAAGACACAAAGGTAAACCGATTTGTCTGAAAATCGTATATTTGCAAACTTAATTTAAATAAAAAGCGTTATGAAGAGAAATTTCATCGTATTATTAACCATACTGATTTGCAGCGTTACAGCCTGCCAATCGGGACAAAAGAAAGATAGAAACATGGATCAGGAAACTAAATTGAAGATTGAAACAACTGCGGGTGACATTATCGTGAAACTGTATAATGAGACACCGCAACATCGTGATAACTTCATCAAACTGGTGGAAGAGGGTACATACGAAGGTACATTGTTCCACCGTGTCATCAAGGATTTTATGATACAGGCAGGCGACCCTGAGTCAAAGAATGCTCCGAAAGGAAAGATGCTGGGTGCAGGTGATGTAGGTTATACTATTCCGGCTGAGTTTGTTTATCCGAAGTATTTCCATAAGAAAGGTGCATTGTCGGCTGCGCGTCAGGGTGACAATGTGAATCCGAAGAAGGAATCATCGGGTTGCCAGTTCTACATTGTGACGGGTAAAGTGTATAATGATACTACGTTGCTGGGGATGGAGAACCAGATGAACCAGAATCGTCTGACTACTGTGTTCAATGCTTTGGCACAGAAGCACATGAAGGAAATCTATAAGATGCGTAAGGAAAATGACCAGGATGGTCTGATGAACTTGCAGGATAGCTTGTTTGCACAGGCTGAGGCGGAAGTTGCCAAGCAACCGGAATTCCACTTCACACCGGAGCAGGTGAAGGCTTATACTACGGTAGGTGGTACTCCGCACTTGGATGGTGAATATACTGTGTTCGGCGAAGTGATCGAAGGCATGGATATAGTAGATAAAATACAGCAGGTAAAAACGGATCGTAGCGACCGCCCGGAAGAGGATGTGAAGATTAAAAAGGTGGTAGTATTGGACTAACTGTTGGTGAAATTAGTTCAAAGCGGAAAAGAAATGAGCCAAATGGTCAAGTAATACTACCTCAATTCTCCTCCTCTTGGGAGGAGGAGTACCCGAAGGGGGAGGTGGTAGGTGAGCAAAGAATTCCTTAGGTATATGGTTCATAGGTATTTCTTGCTTTACCTACCACCCCGCCCTTCGGGCACCCCTCCTCCAACTGGAGGAGGGGAATTGAGATACTCTATTTACTCAATATCGAGATACTCTATTTACTTAAATATTGGAATGATCATTCAGCTCATAACCCTACAGAAAGAAATTCCTTTCTCCGATAAGTTACAATCTCTATTTTATGAAAATCAATAAACATATTCTCCCTAATGGTCTGCGACTGGTGCATTACCAGGATCTCAGTACTCAGATGGTAGCACTGAACATCGTCTATGATGTAGGTGCCCGGGACGAAGATCCCGAACATACCGGCTTTGCCCATCTGTTTGAACATCTGATGTTTGGCGGTTCTGTGAATATACCCGACTATGATGCTCCTTTGCAGTCGGCAGGTGGCGAAAACAATGCCTGGACGAACAATGACATTACGAACTATTACCTCGCCGTTCCCAAGTCGAATGTAGAGATTGGCTTCTGGCTGGAGTCCGACCGTATGATGGAACTGGCATTCAGTGAACAAAGCCTTGAAGTGCAGCGCGGTGTGGTCATGGAGGAGTTCAAACAGCGTTGTCTGAACCAGCCTTACGGAGATGTGGGGCATCTTATCCGTCCGTTGGCTTACGAGGTGCATCCGTATCGCTGGCCTACCATCGGGAAGGATTTATCGCACATCGAACACGCTACACTGGAGGAAGTGAAATCATTCTTCTACCGTTTTTATGCACCTAATAATGCCGTGCTTGCCGTTACCGGAAATATATCGTGGGAAGAAGCTGTTCGATTGACAGAAAAATGGTTCGGTCCGATTCCCCGCAGGAATGTGCCTGTGCGACAATTGCCGCAGGAACCCGTACAAACAGCGGAACGCAGGCAGGTGGTGAAACGTCCTGTTCCCCTGGATGCGCTGTTTATGGCTTATCACATGTGTAGTCGCGAGCATCCTGACTATTATGCTTTTGACATCCTTTCAGATATCCTTAGTAACGGACGTTCCAGTCGCTTGAACCGTCGGTTGGTGCAGGAACAGAAATTGTTCTCCGGCATAGATGCTTATATTTCGGGAACGCGTGATGCGGGATTGCTGCATATTAGCGGAAAACCGTCAGCCGGAGTGTCACTGGAACAGGCTGAGGCCGCTGTACGCAAAGAGTTGCAGGAGTTGCAGCAAGTGGCGATAGAAGAACAGGAACTGGAGAAAGTAAAGAATAAGTTTGAATCCACCCAGATATTCGGGAATATCAATTACCTGAATGTAGCTACAAATCTGGCATGGTTCGAATTGACCGGACAGGCGGAGGATATAGACCATGAGGTAGAACGGTATCGTACAGTGACGGCAGAGCAGTTGAAGGCAGTTGCACAAGAGACTTTCCGTGAGGAAAACTCGGTGGTGTTATATTATGAGAAAGATAAATGAATAGATTAATCGCTACATACAAGGGGCACTATAAAGCCCTCTTTTACTTAGGACTTCCCATTGTTATCGGCCAGATGGGGGTCATTGTTCTCGGATTTGCCGATACTCTGATGGTGGGACATCACAGTACGGTCGAGTTGGCTGCAGCTTCTTTCACCAACAATCTTTTTACACTTTGCATTATTTTCAGTACCGGATTCTCTTATGGGCTGACGCCTGTGGTGGGCGAGTTCTATGGTAACCGTCGTTTCATGGAGGCCGGACAAGCTTTGCGTTCAAGTCTGCTTGCCAATGTGTTGGTAGCACTGTTGCTGACGCTTATCATGACTGTCGTCTATTTCTGTGTGGAATACATGGGACAACCCGAGGAACTGATTCCCTTGATAAAACCTTATTTTCTGGTTCTACTTGCATCCCTGGTATTTGTCATGCTGTTCAATGGCTTTAAGCAATTTACGGATGGCATTACTCAAACGCAGACTGCCATGTGGGTGCTTCTTGGTGGAAATGCGCTGAATATTGTCGGCAATTATGTGCTGATTTACGGAAAGTTCGGTTTCCCGGAATGGGGATTGCTCGGTGCGGGTATCAGTACCCTGTTCTCACGCATCGTCATGGTTATTGCTTTTGCATGGATTGTTTTTCGTAGTCGGAGGTTCCTGAGATATAAAGTAGGGTTCTTCCGCTTGGGATGGTCGAAACAGATGTTCAGGAAATTGAATGGACTTGGGTGGCCTGTCGGTTTGCAGATGGGCATGGAGACGGCTTCATTCAGCCTCAGCACGATTATGGTCGGTTGGCTGGGAACCATTGCTTTGGCATCGCATCAGATTATGCTTACTATTTCTCAGTTTACCTTTATGATGTTCTATGGAATGGGGGCGGCGATTGCCGTTCGTGTCAGTAACTTCAAGGGCCAGAACGATATGGTGAATGTCCGCCGTTCGGCATATGCCGGTTATCACCTGATCATGGCAATGGCGGTGGTGCTTCTGAGTATTGTGTTTCTGTTGCGCAATCAGGTCGGGGGCTGGTTTACGGATAGCGTGGAGGTTTCTGCCATGGTATCTTCTCTGTTCCTGCCATTCCTGGTTTATCAGTTTGGTGACGGACTGCAAATCAGCTTTGCCAATGCCCTGCGTGGTATTGCAGACGTAAAACCGATGATGTTCATTGCATTTATTTCTTATTTTGTTATATCTTTGCCTGTAGGATACTTATGCGGTTTCGTGCTGGGCTGGGGTACGGTCGGTGTATGGATGGCCTTCCCGTTCGGACTGACTAGTGCGGGTATTATGCTTTGGTTGCGTTTCCGCTATAAAACGAAAGATAAATGAATAATGTCTCCAAGAAGAAGATAGCTGCCGGTTATGCTGTCCTGCTGGCAGTCCTGCTTTATTCCCTGTTCTTCGTGCACCGGGAAATGGAGAATCTTATGAGTTCGGATAATAGTGATATTCTGCGTACGGACAGTCTGATAGGGCTTTTGAGGGAAAAGGATGCTAATACCGTCCGCCTGCTGCGCACACTGAGCGAAGCCAATGACAGCATGATTTCCGCCCGCGAGGTGGAACAGATTATTGCCGAACAGGATACTATTATTACCCAGCAACGTGTACAACGCCGGGTTATTGCCCGCCGCGATACGGTTGTGACACAACCTAAGAAGAAAGGCTTCTTCCGCCGTTTGGGAGAAGTCTTCGTCCCACCACGCAAAGATTCTGCTGTGCAGGTGCAAACAACCCTTGAAGTTGCTACGGATACTGTACTCGATGCTTATAATCCGGTTGATTCCCTGCATGCGAAGCTGCGCACTGTTGCCCGACAGAAGAAGGCTACCAATAGTGTGATGCAGCGTCGTAAGCGAACTTTGCAACGTCTTGATCATGCACTGAGTGCTCGTATTGATAGTCTTTTGAAAGGATATGAACAGGAAACCCTGATGCGTGCCCGCGAAGAAGCTGAGTATCAGAAAGCTGTCCGGCATCGTTCTGCAACGATTATTTCGGGTATTGCTGCCGGGGCTGTTGTGCTGTCCGTTATCTTTCTTGTCATGATCTGGAGGGATGTCACCCGTAGTAACCGTTATCGGCATCAATTGGAAGAAGCCAATCGTTTTGCCGAAGAGTTGCTTGCCTCCCGCGAAAAGTTGATGCTTGCTATTACCCACGATTTCAAGGCTCCCTTGGGTTCCATCATGGGATATGCCGACTTGCTTTCCCGGCTCACCGTTGACGGGAGGCAACGCTTCTATCTCGACAACATGAAAACTTCTTCGGAACACCTGCTGAAGCTCGTTACCGATTTGCTCGACTTTCATCGCCTCGACTTGAATAAAGCTGAGATAAATCGTGTTACTTTCCATCCTGCACGCTTGCTGGAAGAAATCTATGTCAGCTTCGAACCACTGACTTCTGCCAAAGGATTGTCTTTGAAGTGTGAGATAGATCCGGAACTGAAAGGAGCTTTTATCAGTGATCCATTGCGCTTACGCCAGATTGTCAATAACCTGCTCTCTAATGCAGTGAAGTTTACTTCGGAGGGTGGCATTACGCTGACTGCCTCTTTTGTGCCGAAAGGCGATTCCGTTTTTCCCGGTAACCATTTGAAACTCTCTGTTATCGATACGGGAAAGGGTATGGAGCCTGGTGACCGTGAGCGTATTTTCCAGGAATTCACCCGTCTGCCCGGAGCACAGGGAGAGGAGGGCTTCGGACTGGGACTGTCCATTGTTCGTATGCTGGTACAACTGCTGGAGGGACGTATTGAGGTGGACAGCGTGCTCGGAAAGGGGAGCACATTCACGTTACGGGTACCTTTGTATCCGGTGGCATTGGATAATGATACTTCCGCCTTGAATGAACAATCAAGTGAGGACTCACAAACTCAGATACCCGCATTGCATATTCTCTTGATTGATGATGACCGCATTCAGCTTACTCTCACTGCCGCCATGCTTGCACAGAGTGGTATTACTTCCGTAACCTGCCTGCAACTGGATGAACTTTTGGAAGCCCTCCGTACTGATACTTTCGATGTGCTGCTGACCGATGTGCAAATGCCTGCCATGAATGGTTTCGATTTGCTGAGACTGCTGCGTGCTTCGAATATCCCGCAAGCCAAGACTATTCCGGTGATTGCCGTTACCGCCCGTAGTGATATGAAGCGTGAGGAGTTTCTGCAACATGGTTTTGCCGGAAGTCTGCATAAGCCGTTTACGGTGAATGAATTGCTTGCAGAGATTGGTGTGCTGCAAGCGGATATTGCTACTGTTGATGCCGCCCCTTCTTCTACCTTGAATTTTTCCGCCCTTACCGCTTTTTCCGGTGATGATCCGGACGCGGCAAAATCCATACTGGAAAGTTTCGTCACAGAAACACGCCTGAATGTTGATCGCTTGCGACAGGCATTGGAAACAGAAGACACAGATGGCATTGCCGCTATGGGCCACAAGATGCTTCCTTTGTTTACTTTGTTGGGAGCCAATGATCTTGTTACTTTATTGAAAGAGCTTGAAGCCTCACGTGGAGTACCTTTTGATGAAAATATAAAAGAGAAATCGCTTGCTGCCCTAAGATTGATAGGAGATATACTTGAACAAGCCTTCCTTTTTATTTCGTCTGCTTAAACATCCCTTTCCTCTGCTTGGCCGGTAGCTTAAAGTACTGCCTCAGAAAAAGTTTATGTTTATATATGGTTGTTGCCACTTCCATTATCTGATCCCGTAACTTCAGGATGGGTTCCCTATATCTTTCCGGTGCGGTGTGGATACTATTGATTGCGCTATCTGCCCGGTTTATCAATTCCTCGGGGACATCTACCATCGCCTGAATTTCCGCATCCGGTTTCAGGGGCTCAAACGCCTTATTCCGGTAACGGACGAATTCATTGATGGCATCCGTAGCTTTTCCCTGTAAATCCATTGCCATATTGTAAGCATTCAGAATCTTCTGGTAGCCGGCGATGCGGATGTTGTTACTCGTAAGTTCCAGCATATAATAGACCAAATCATTGCTTCGTCCGTTCGATAACATGCGCTGTCTGACACTTACCAGCCTTTCCAGTGTATCCTGCCGTGCATATAGCGCCAATGTATCCGCCCAATAGAACACCGGTACGGAGTGTTGTTCATCTACAACTCCTGTATCAAACTCTTCATAGCTCAGTGGACGTTCGCGGAACTGGAACATCGGATCGAAAGGCATGTGTGTTTTCAGCAATGTATCCGGCAACAGCTTGCAGAAACGATGATTCGGGGAAGGAATGAACTGGTAGTTTTCCACAAATCCCGCGCCCCATGTAGGGTCGAACATATACCATTTCCCGCTTACTTTGGCTGCGCACCATTCATGTGGGTCGGGCAATAAGGCACCGTCTCTGCGGTTATAGCCATCAATAGCATAAGCGTCCATTCCCGCTTCCTTCACCAGTGCTTTAAAAAGCAATGCGTAATCCTGACAGATACCTTTGCGTTCGGATAGTATCTTTTGTATTTCTTTCGTTTCGTTTGCTTCCTCGCTGCGCGAGGTATAAGTTATGTACACATTGTATTTAATATTGCTTGAAACCCAGGTATAGATGGCGCGTGCCAGTTGGTCGTCTGTGCTGAGATACTGTTTCAGGTAAGCCACAAGAGAAGAAACGCTCCTTCCGGCAGCTTCGGGTGCTGCAAGTGCCACGGAATCGGGAAACGTAAGGCGTTCAGGCATTATGCTGTCAGGAGATGCTTTTGATACAGCTGAAGTTGAAAAAGCCTTATCCTGCGTGGCGGCATTACGCCATGCGGAAGACAATTTGCAGAAAGGAAAAAGGAGGCAGAGGACGAATAGCCATACCGTGAGCCTGTTTGTTGATTGCCGGAACATACTTGTCATATCTATTTGATAGAAGCAAAGGTAAGGGATTTATTGATAAACGGCAAGGGTAAATGTTGAAAAATATATGCAAAGGGGTATTTTGTGCTCTATTTATAACGGTATAGAAATGAGGTAAATGATAATTTAATGAAGAATGATGAATGATGAATGAAGAATTTGGCTGCGCTATGCAAGCATGCCGCAAGGTAATTCTTCATTCTTCATTCTTAGTTCTTCATTTCGCTAAATTATCATTTAGTTCATAACCATACAAAAATGAATAAATGTCTGAAAAGGATCAATCTATTAAAAACAGCTTTATTTCTTAATGATTAAATAGTACAAAAGAGAGTGCTTCACTTGCTTTGAAACCTTCCGAAAACCTGTGTTAGGGAAAGTCGTTACCTTTGCCAGCCTCAGTCGTTACCTTTGGGTGCCTCAGTCGTTACCTTTCCTACCCCAAAGTCGTTACCTTTCCTTACCCCCCCTCTCAGAAGGTGCTGTAGAGGTGATTTGGGGCGTTGATGCTCCGGCTTTGGGTAAAAGGATGCAGAGATGAAAAAATGCGACATTTACATGTCGATTAGGGTAACCGCAATAAAAGTTTCATATCTGCTCAGTAATGAATCAATAGATACGCGGACGATGCGTACCCATTTGATTCAAACCCGCTTCTTTTCCCTCATGAATCTATTCCAACTACTGATTCGCATAGCGAACCCCCACTGTATAGAGTGCCGGATAGTGGAATAAATAGCCTTTTTATCTTTTGCATCAACTAAATGTCGTTAGAATTTGTTTACTTTGTAACGATTTAAACACTGACTATCGATTGACGTCCTAATGAGAAGAAAATGGTTAAAATGGGTAGTGTGGATACTACTGACCCCTATCCTATTATTTGCAATACTGATGGTATTGCTTTATATCCCTCCCGTACAGAACCTGATACGGAAGCAAGCTACTGCCATCGCATCTGAGGCAACAGGTATGGATATATCTGTGGAACGCATCGACCTCCGCTTTCCGCTGAACCTTTTGGTACGTGGTGTGCAGGTCATTCAAACTCCTGATACTCTGCTGGCCCTGGAAAGCCTGAACGTGCGCGTGCAGGCATGGCCGTTGATACGCGGACAAGTAGAAGTGGACGAGGTAACCGTGAACGGAGTTTTCCTGAACTCTGCCGATCTGATAGAGGGTATCCGCATACGTGGTGTACTGGGACGTTTCTTCCTTGAAAGCCATGGCATGGACCTGAAGAAAGAGGATGCCGTCATCAATCGTGTGGAATTGAGTGATACCCACATGCTCGTTGTGATGAACGATACTACCACTGCCGAACCGGACACCGCGACTACCGCCCTTAATTGGAAAGTAGCCCTGCACAAGTTGGCACTGAAAAACGTTTCCGTTGATTTGCAAATGCCGCTGGATTCCATGCGTCTTGCTGCCCGTCTGGACGATGCGGAGGTAGATGATGCGGTTGCTGACCTGGGCGGACAGATGTACGGTCTGAAGAAATTTGAATTGAGCGGTACTACGGTGAACTATGACACGGGCAGCCAATTGCTCAGTGCCATTAATAGCCTGATAGATACCGGTAGTCTTGCAGTTACTGATAGCACCGGTGTGAAACCTGCTTCCGGATTTGATGCTTCGCACATCGCCTTGCGGGATATTCGTATTGGGGTGGACTCCGTGCTTTATCATGGACGGAATATCAATGCCGTTATCCGGGAATTCTCCATGAACGAGCGTTCCGGTCTGAGCGTCACTTCACTGACGGGACGGGTATATGCTGATTCCACAGTCATTCAGGTGCCTTCCTTAAAATTGCTTACCCCACACAGTGAAATGGATTTCACGGCCCAGACTTATTGGGAACTGGTGGAAATTCCCACTTCCGGACGACTCTCCGCCCGTTTCAATGCCCGCATCGGCAAGCAGGATGTGATGCTCTTTGCAGGTGATTTGCCTGATACATTCAAGGATGCATATCCTTTCCGCCCCCTTACTATCCGTGCCGGTACGGAAGGTAACTTCAAGCAGATGCAGATTTCCCGCTTCAACATCGATCTGCCGGGTGCTTTCACCTTAAATGGAGGAGGCGAGATTTGGAATCTTACCGACAGTCTGACGCGCAACGGAAGCATTGACTTCGATATCCGGACACAAAATCTGAATTTCCTTACCGGACTGACAGGCGTCACCCCGGATGGCTCCATAGTAGTGCCGGATAGTATGCATTTGGCAGCACGTCTTGGCATGGATGGACCTAAGTATGACGCTACGCTTAAGCTGAAAGAACGTGAAGGGCTATTGAGCTTGTTGGCGCACTATAACACTGCCACTGAAGCCTATCAGGCAGACCTTCATGTGGATGCCCTGCAAGTACACCACTTCCTACCTAAAGATTCTATCTATACCCTTTCGGCTAAGGTTGCCGCTAAAGGAAAAGGATTCGATCCCGCCAACCACCGTACCGTGGCGGCTGTACAAGCTTCTCTCGGCGAATTACAATACGGGCACAGGAATATTTCCGGTATTGACCTGACAGCCGGATTGAAATCCGCTCTTGCCACTGTACGCATGACGAGCGACAATGCCCTGCTGAAGATGCGGGCGGATGCCGATATGCGTCTTGACCGTAAATACCTGGATGGCAAGGTGGCTATGAATGTGGAGAATGTCGGTTTACATGAGTTAGGAATCTCTCCCAAGCCATTGAAGCATCCTTTCGCTTTCACTCTCGGTGCCGAAGCACGCCATGACTCTATCAAGATGAGCATGAATGCAGGCGATCTCGACTTCCAGTTCCGTGCCCGCAGCACATTGAAGAAATTGCTGGAACAAGGTACTGCCTTTTCTACGCTTCTTACCAGGCAGATAGAATTGAGGCAACTCGATCATGCAGAATTACGGAAAGCGCTGCCCTCAGCCGGTATGCAACTGAAAGCCGGCAAACAGAACCCTGTCGGCTATTTCCTGGCAACTAAGGATATTTCTTTTGATGATTTTGTGTTGCGTTTCGGCACTACCCCCCGGCGAGGTATCAATGGGCGTACTGCTATACATGGTTTGCGTATGGACTCCCTGCAACTGGATACTATTTTCTTCGCTATCAGCCAGGATACTGCACGTATGAAGTTGCAGGGTGGTGTCATTAATGGTCCGAAGAACCCGCAGTTTGTCTTCCGCAGTACGCTGACGGGTGAAATCCGTAATGAAGATGCCGAACTGACTTTGAATTATGTGGATGCGAAGGGAGATACCGGACTCGATCTGGGTATCAATGCCCGTCCTTTGATAGAGGGCCGGGGTAGGGGTAATGGTATTGCTTTCCGCTTGACACCTGCCGAGCCTATTATCGCTTTCCAGAAGTTCCGCTTTGTGGATAACAGCGACTGGATTTACTTGCATAAGAATATGCGCGTTTATGCCAATGTGGATATGGACAGCGACGATGGACTTTGCTTCCGCATGCAGTCCGACCGTTCCGACACCGTTTCCTTGCAGAATATCAATTTGGAACTCATACGTTTCCGCCTGGATAAACTGAGCGGTATTCTGCCATATATGCCCCGCATCACGGGACTTTTCTCGGCAGAAGCCAACTATATACAGACCGCAACCTCATTGCAAGTTTCCGCTGAGGCCGGCGTGGAAAAACTGACTTACGAACGCCAGCCGGTAGGTAACATCGGATTGGGTGCCACCTGGCTTCCGGGTGATAAAGGTACGCACTATCTGAATGCCTACTTCCGTTCGGGAGATCAGGAGGTAATGACCGCTGATGCCGTCTTGACCCAGAAGAACGGGCGCGATTCGGTTGAAGTCAACACTACTTTTGAGCATTTCCCACTCTCGCTTGCCAATGCTTTCATGCCCGATCAGGTAGTTGCCTTTACCGGTGACATCGACGGCGGACTCTATATCAGCGGTGCCATGGAGAAGCCTAAACTGAGCGGTGACCTCTCACTGGACAGTGTATCCGTCTATGCCCGTCAGGCAGGTGCACGTTACTGGTTTGACAATCGTCCGTTGAAGATAGAGAATAATCAACTTATCTTTAATAAGTTTGCCATATACACCACCAGCCGGAATCCCTTTACGATAGACGGGAACGTAGACTTCCGCAATATGGAAAACCCGACGGCGAAGTTGAACCTGCGTGCACAGAACTACACTTTGCTTGATGCTCCCCGTACCAAGGAAAGTATGATTTACGGCAAAATCTTCGTAGATTTGAATGCCACTGTACGTGGTCCGCTGGATGGACTGACCATGCGTGGAAACATGAATCTGCTGGGTAACACAGATGTGACCTATGTGTTGACTGACTCTCCTCTGACTGTAGAAGACCGTTTGGGTGAACTTGTCACGTTCACTTCCTTTACGGATACTACTTCGGTACAGGCAGCTGAGGTCCCCACCATGTCGCTCGGCGGTATGGACATGTTGATGTCTGTGCACATCGATGATGCCGTACGTTTGCGTGCTGATCTTAGCCCCGACCGCAGTAGCCGTGTGGAGCTGGAAGGTGGAGGTGACCTGAATTTGCAATATACTCCGCAAGGCGATCTCACATTGTCCGGTCGCTATACGTTGATAGGTGGTATGATGAAATATGCCCTGCCCGTTATCCCGTTGAAAGAGTTCCAGTTTGTCAATGGAAGTTATGTGGACTGGACGGGTAATCCGATGAACCCTTCACTCAACCTGACTGCTACGGAACGTGTCCGCGCTTCTGTATCCGATGGCGATGACGGCGGTTCGCGCATGGTGAACTTCGACGTTTCCATCAGCATCAAGAACCGTTTGGAGAACCCTGATTTGTGCTTTAATCTGAGTGCTCCCGATGATGCCACCGTACAGGGTGAACTGGCAGGAATGAGTGCCGATGAACGAAGCAAACAAGCCATTACCATGCTTGCCACAGGTATGTATCTTTATAACAGCGGAAAAGGTGGTGGTTTAACTATGGGGTCCGCACTGAACAGCGTGCTGCAAAGTCAGATTAATGCGCTGACTGGAAATCTGAAGAACGCTTCTCTCAGTGTCGGCATTGAAGACCGTACCGCTGCTGAAACGGGTGATAAACAGACGGACTATAGTTTCCGCTACTCTCAGCGTTTCTTCAATGATCGTATACAGATTGTAATCGGTGGAAAAGTATCCAGTGGCGCTAATGCAACGAATGACGTAGAATCATTCATCGATAATATTTCTTTGGAATATCGTTTGGATAATAGTGGTACACGCTATGTCCGCGTGTTCCATAACAAAAACTATGAAAGTGTGCTCGATGGTGAGATAACCGAGACAGGTGTCGGCCTTGTGCTTCGCCGTAAGATGGACCGCCTGAGTGAGCTGTTCATATTCAAGAGAAAGAAGAAAGTAGAACCTGTGAGCGAATAGTGTAAAAGAAATAAGAATTAAAATGAAGAAACTCGTATACATCCTCCTTGCAACCCTGCTTCTGGCAGCCTGCTCCACTACTAAGCACCTGCCCGAAGGCGAAGTGCTCTATATCGGTCAGAAGCCTATGCTTGTAGAGAACCGCTCTGATACCAAGGTAGGCGAGACTGCTATGGAAGAAGTGGAAGCCGCCCTTGCCAAAGCTCCCAATAACTCCCTGCTCGGTAGTTCCGAATACCGCATCCCTTTCCCATTCGGACTGTGGGTGTACAATGGTTTTGCGAAGTACAAAAAAGGTTTTGGTAAGTGGATATTCAATCGCTTTGCCGCTACTCCCGTGCTCATATCTTCCGTTAATCCGGACATCCGGCAGAAAGTAGCGACGAATATCCTGCACGATTATGGGTACTTCAATGGCACGGTAAGTTATCAAACTTTTGTTAATCCTAGGGACAGTCTGAAAGCTAAATTGCAATACACGGTCGATATGCGTAACCCGTACTTCATTGATACCGTATATTATCGGGGATTCAATAGTACGACGATGCAGATTATCAACCTTGGCCGCCGTCGCTCCCTGATCAGTCCGGGTGAACAGTTCAATGTTACTGATCTTGATGGTGAGCGTACCCGCATCAGCGGTTTGCTGCGTAATATGGGGTATTACTATTTTCGCCCTGACTACCTGACTTACCAAGCCGATACAACTCTCGTTCCCGGTGGGCACGTCAGCCTGCGCATGATCCCTGTTCCCGGTATGCCGAAGGACGCCGAACGCCCTTTCTTTGTAGGTAAAACTAATTTCTACCTCCACGGCCCGCAAGGACAAACGCCCAATGACAGTCTTTACTACAAGACTTTCTGGATACACTATTACGATAAACTGAAGATACGTCCCAATATGCTCCACCGTTGGCTGAACTACCAAGGTTACCAACGGAAACGCCAGGAACTGGACAAGGGAGGTATGCGCCGTCGTCCGGAAAAGCTATATAGCCAATACCGGCAAACCCGTATCCAGGAGCGTCTGGCAAGTGTGGGCATCTTCCGTTATCTGGAGATGCAGTACACACCCCGCGATACGGCACTCGTTTCCGATACGCTGGATGTGAATATCCGTGCCATGTTGGATAAACCGTATGATGCCGAATTGGACTTTAATGTCACCATGAAGAGCAATAACCAGACCGGTCCCGGTGCCGCCTTCACCGTAACGAAGAACAACGTCTTCGGTGGTGGTGAAACCTGGAATGTGAAAGTGAACGGCTCTTATGAATGGCAGACGGGTAAGAACAGCAGCTCACTGATGAATAGCTACGAGTTAGGCTTATCTTCTGCACTTACCTTCCCACGTATCGTCTTCCCCCGGATGGGTACCAAGGAATATGACTTCCCGGCTTCCACCACCTTCCGTGTCTACATAGACCAGATGAACCGTGCCAAGTACTACAAACTGCTTGCTTTCGGTGGAAACGTCACGTATGACTTTCAGCCTGTGCCTACCCGGAAACATAGTATCACGCCCTTCCAACTGACATTTAATGTGCTGCGCAATCCGACTGCGGCTTTTGAGGAAATACAGGCTCAGAACCCGGCCCTTTATATCAGCCTCCGTAATCAGTTTATTCCCAAGATGGAATATACCTACACCTATGATAACGCTTCTCTTCGCAATGTACGTAATCCCATCTGGTGGCAAACGACGGTCGGCTCTGCCGGTAATCTGACCTCTTTGATTTACAAGGCATTCGGACAGTCTTTCAGCAAGGAAGACAAGAAATTGCTGGGAGTGCCTTTCGCACAATTCCTGAAGCTGAATTCGGAGTTCCGCTATCACTACAGGATAGACAAGAACCAGATGATTGCTTCCCGTATTGCAGGAGGAGTAATCTGGTCCTACGGAAATGCAACGACTGCGCCTTATACCGAACAGTTCTATATTGGTGGTGCCAACAGTATCCGTGCCTATTCTGCCCGCAGCATCGGTCCCGGTGGCTATCCACCCGATAAAGAGAAAAAATATTCCTATATCAACCACGTGGGCGATATCCGTATGGAAGCAAACGTGGAATACCGCTTCCGTATTCTCGGCGACCTGCACGGAGCTATCTTCCTCGATGCAGGTAATGTCTGGCTGATGCGTAAGGATGAAACCCGTCCCGATGGACAGCTGACGTTGAAGAATTTCCCGAAACAGGTTGCTTTGGGTACAGGTGCCGGTCTGCGTTACGACCTGGACTTCCTTGTATTCCGTTTCGACTGGGGAGTGGCACTGCATGATCCGTATGATACAGGTAAGAAGGGATATTATAATATTCCGAAGTTTAAAGATGGCATGGCATGGCATTTTGCTATCGGTTATCCGTTCTAATGGCGGGTTTTGTACGATAGAGCTAAAATATGAACCAATTGTCTACCTTTCTTGACTTTATTTTTTGTAATTTTGCCCCGTAATCAAAACAAGGATACACTAACCTTTTTAAATAATAACTAAGTATGAAACCAACTTTATTCTTATTGGCAGCCGGAATGGGCAGCCGTTACGGTGGCTTAAAGCAATTGGACGGACTGGGTCCGAATGGCGAAACTATTATGGACTATTCAATTTATGACGCCATTAACGCCGGATTTGGTAAGCTCGTTTTCGTAATCCGTAAGGATTTTGAGAAAGACTTCCGTGATAAAATTATTTCCAAATACGAAGGTCATATCCCGTGCGAATTGGTGTTCCAGTCTATCGACGATCTGCCCGAAGGCTTCACTTGCCCCGAAGGTCGTACGAAACCCTGGGGAACCAACCACGCCGTAATGATGGGCGCTGATGTAATTCAGGAACCGTTTGCCGTTATCAACTGCGACGACTTCTATGGTCGCGATTCTTTCCAGGTAATGGGTAAATTCCTTTCTGCACTGCCCGAAGATTCAAAGAATGTATATTCAATGGTAGGTTTCCGCATTGGTAATACACTGAGCGATAGCGGTACTGTATCTCGCGGTCTTTGCGGTACGGATGCCAACAATCTGCTGACTTCTGTTGTAGAACGCACTAAGATACAACGTATGGACGGAGAAGTGAAATACATTGACGATAATGGCGAATGGACGGCTACTCCCGAAACTACTCCGGTAAGTATGAATTTCTGGGGCTTTACTCCCGATTACTTCGCATACAGCTGCGATTTCTTCAAGAGCTTCCTGAGCGATCCGAAGAATATGGAGAACCTGAAGAGTGAATTCTTCATTCCGTTGATGGTAGATAAATTGATTCAGGACGGTGTCGCTACATGCGAGGTCCTCGATACTACAAGCAAATGGTTTGGCGTGACTTATCCTGAGGATCGTCAAAGTGTTGTAGATAAAATCCAGGCTTTAGTGGATGCGGGTGAATATCCTGCCAAACTATTTTAAGTCTGGAGAACTTTGCGAAAGCAAATTTAAAATTAGGAATGAAAGGGAGTCATCGTGAGATGGTTCCCTTTTTTAATTTCATGGCAATGCGTCTTTCTGACCGAAGATAGAGACCGGACGGCTGAAGCATATAGTCTTATCACCTGTTTGATGCTTTGATATGATCCGGTTCATTACGAGGGGTGATGCAAAAGGTGGCATCTTTTACATGAGGGGTATAAGTGATGAAGGCGAGATGAATGCAAGATGGATGCTTAAAGTTGTATAGTTGCTTCGCAAGCCTCGGCTACTGCCTGATGGTGTGTGATGAAGATGAATGTTTTTGTGCCAATGGAACGGCTTACCTTTTTTCCTATTTCATCAATGACAGCAGAGACGGATTGCATCTGGCTTATAGTTACGATGGCCTGAACTGGACTGCCCTGAACGGTGGCAAGTCTTACCTGCCCCCTGCCGTGGGGAAAGATAAACTGATGCGTGATCCGAGTATCTGCCAGGCACCCATTATTTCCGATTGCATATCCTGCGGGGAGATGCGGGGTTGTGGGAATGGAAAATATATGAGTAAGGCAATGGTGATGCCTCTCCATCAATATTTATAAGTTAACATAATGCGCCCTTCCGAAGTATTGGAAAATACATTGGCGTGATACCTGTATTTAGTATCGCGGGTGTAGTTCATAAACGTGCCGGTGAGGTATAGTTGCTTCCGCAATTTCAGGTCCAGCCGGAGGCCGACTGCATGGAGAATGGCCCTCGAACGGTCGCCCTGTGCATTGAGCGTCTTCGGTTCCACTTCATCCCAGTTGATGTCTTGGGGATACCCTTTCCAGGTGAACATGTGGTAGACTTCGTAGATGGTGGATATAGCAAGACGGTCCTTGTAGGTAAAGTTAAAGTTGAGCTTGCTACTGTAGCCGCTGGCCAGGTTGTAGATGCGTTCGTCCACTTGATAATAGTCGCTGAGGGCACCTCCCAGAAGGATGGCGTTGAGGTAGGCGTAACCATCTATTCCCCAGTTCCGTTTGAGGTTTCTTTTGTAGATGAGGCCGCCGCCCACGGAAGCGGGTGTACAGAATTTATAAGGTACTTTTGCCGATACTGCCGATATCGTGTCCGAATCGTAGTAATCGAAGTGCTGGTACAGCCCAAGGCTGAGGTAGTGCTTTTCATTGTTCACCAACTCTTTGGCTACCAGTCGGCCAACGATGTTTATCTGTCCCAGGACTGGTTGATCTTTCTGCCAGTTCAGGTTCGCCTGGATGGAGAAATAGTCGTAGGGTCTGGTATCTTCCGCATCGAAGCGGTCACCGTATTCGACGTTGATTTCGGAGGCCAGGCCCACACCTTTGTCCAGAATCTCGTCTTTCAGTTCCAGGGTACGTATGCCCAGAGACACATCCACGCTTACATCGGGTACACCGAATTGCTTGCCCGAAGTGGAACGCCGCTTCCAGGCATCTCCGTTGATAATACGGGTCAAGCCGCGCATGGGGGACACCAGGAATCCGGCAAACTCCAGTCCGAAGCGTGACCAACCGGTTTTCCGGTCGTCGAGGATGAGGTCGGAAACCCTGTAAGTCACTTCACCCAGGGCCATACCGCCAATGGGGGTGGCAATGATGTCGTTGGTAGAGGGATATTCGTTCTCCATAAACATCTCCCACATGAAGCTGCCGCCGAAAGCGAAGAGCCCGGACTGCCAGAAATTGTATCCGTTGGATCGGGCTGAGTTGAAGTACAGACTGCCGTGGTAGGGGTGCATGAACATATTGGTGCCCATGGCGTCATTGTCCCACACGAAGCCATGCTTGAGGTTGTCCTTGATAGTACGCCCGTTGATGTAGGCAAAGTCAGCCTTACGGATATAGCGGTCGAAGGCCCAGACTCCCATATTGATGCAGAAGACCATGGTGCCCGCCTGAAGCCCTCTTTTGTGGGAGTAATAGTCTATATCGAGCGAGTCGGCAGGTCGGGGAGTGGCTAAACGGTGGCGAATGGCGAGTTGCGGATAAGCCACATTAACGGCTATCAGGAAAGTGAGCAGAGTCAGCAGTAACTTTTTCATGACGCAAACTTAGGGATTTTTATTAAATGCACGTAGTTGTATTTTTCGTAAAAAGTCTCTATAACTTCTTAATTAACTCGTTTGCAGCATAAAAGGTTCACAAAAGGGAGGGGTTTGGTATGCGTTCGTCCGTTCCATCCGCGTTGTCCGCGTACCAATTATTCTCCGGATGAATCGAAAATTATGGCTTGTGCTGCATGGATTTGGGGGAGTTTCTTTATCTTTGTCGCAACTGTTACAGTGAAAATGCTAGCAACTCTAAATTCTTACTAAGAATATGCTGAAGGAGAAACAGCTTTATATTATCAGTGGTTGTAATGGTGCCGGCAAAACAACGGCATCTTATACTGTTTTGCCCGAGGTGTTGCAATGTAAGGAATTTGTGAACGCTGATGAGATTGCCCGTGGCTTGTCTCCCTTCAATCCTGAGGGAGTGGCGATTGATGCGGGGCGTCTGATGCTGAGGCGTATTGAAGAACTGATGCGGGAAGGAGAGAATTTCTCGATTGAAACAACGCTTGCTACACGTTCTTATGCCCGGCTTGTGCGGCAGGCGCAGAAGAAAGGGTATCGGGTTAGCCTTATTTACTTTTGGCTGAATTCACCGGAACTGGCAATCAATCGTGTACGTCAGCGTGTCAGTGAAGGCGGCCATGGTATACCGGAAGAAGTTATACGCCGGCGCTATCAGGCTGGGATAAATAATCTGTTCGACATCTATATGTCCTGTGTAGACTATTGGCTGTTGGCGGATAATAGTCGGGAGAACCGCGTTATTGTTGCTGAAGGTGGTCCTACTCTTTCGACACGGATGTATGAGGTAGAACTCTTTAAAACCATAGAAAGTTATGTCAAACGATGAGTGGAAGGAATTAAGCGAGAAATTGCACTATGGGTTGGCACTGGCCGAGCAACGCATGCTTGAGAAAAAGGCACAGCGGAACGAAACTGTGATAGTGGGTACACCTGATGGTGAAATAAAAGCCATTCCTGCCCGCCGTCTGCTTCGTAAGGCAAAGCAGCGTAAGATGAAATAAATATCTTCACTTGCTGGGAATGCAGAAACAATCGTTCTTCTTCTGTAACCCCGTTACTTTGAACACTTGGGTATCCCCACCCGCGACTATACCCTCACCTCCGAAGAATTTGCCTATCTGATACATCCTGATGACCGCCAATCTGTGATTGAAGTCCAGTCCACCTACGTAGGTCAGTTGAAAGATACTCCTTTTCGGATTGTTGGCATCTGCATGAGTACTCAGAAGTATAAGGATACCGAGGACCGTCTGAACGAAGCTCTGCGTAAAGCCCGGCACAGTGATAAACTGAAAAGTATCTTCCTTGCCAATATGAGCCACGAAATACGCACCTCGCTCAATGCTATCGTAGGTTTTTCCTCCTTGCTAGCCTATGGGGAATCAGAGCTGACCAAAGATGATATCATCGAATTTACCTCTCTGATTGAAAAGAACAGCCAGCTGTTGATGGTTCTGATCTCCGACATCCTGGACCTCTCCAAAATAGAGTCGAACACCATGGAGTTTAGTTTTTGCAGTGTTTCCCTCCATCGGGTATTGAATGAGATAGGCAGTCCGTCCGTTTTATCCGCGTACCTATTTTACTCATAACCCATCAGAAAGTAATGAATTCCGCCAGCGAGTTACAATAATATAGGCTTACGATGTCATATCCCGCTGGAAATCGTTACCTTTGCAGTCCTGAACGATAAATTCATTGACACTATGATATCAGTAGAAGGACTGAAGGTAGAATTTAATGCAACCCCTCTGTTCGAAGACGTCTCTTACGTAATCAACAAAAAAGACCGCATCGCCCTGGTGGGCAAGAATGGTGCGGGTAAGTCTACCATGCTCAAGATATTGGCCGGACTACAGCAGCCCACTTCCGGTGTCGTTGCCATTCCCCGCGAATGTACTATCGGTTACCTGCCACAGGTGATGATTCTCAGTGATAAGCGTACCGTGATGCAAGAGGCGGAACTGGCTTTCGAACACATCTTCGAGATGCAAGCGGACATCGAACGCATGAACCAGCAACTTGCCGAACGCACCGATTATGACAGCGAAGAATACCATAAACTCATCGACCGTTTCACTCACGAGAACGAACGTTTCCTGATGATGGGCGGCACCAACTTCCGTGCTGAAATAGAACGAACCTTGCAAGGTTTGGGTTTCAGCCGCGAAGACTTCGACCGCTCCACCAGTGAGTTTTCCGGTGGTTGGCGTATGCGTATCGAGCTTGCCAAACTCCTGCTTCGACGTCCCGATGTGCTGTTGCTCGACGAGCCTACCAACCACCTGGATATTGAGAGTATCCAATGGCTTGAAAACTTCCTTTCCACACGTGCCAATGCCGTGGTATTGGTGAGTCACGACCGTGCATTTCTCAATAACGTCACCACACGTACCATTGAAATTACTTGTGGACAGATTTACGACTACAAAGTGAAGTATGACGAATTCGTCGTACTGCGGAAGGAACGTCGTGAACAGCAACTCCGTGCCTATGAGAATCAGCAGAAACAGATAGAAGATACCGAAGCCTTCATCGAGCGCTTCCGCTATAAAGCCACGAAGGCTGTGCAGGTACAGAGCCGCATCAAACAACTGGAAAAGATAGAACGCATCGAAGTAGACGAGGAAGACAACTCGGCATTGCGCCTGAAGTTTGCTTGCAGCAGCCGTAGCGGAAGTTACCCTGTCGTCTGTGAGGATGTCCGGAAGGCCTATGGCGACCATGTCATCTTCCACGATGTCAACCTGACCATAAACCGTGGTGAGAAAGTGGCGTTCGTAGGTAAGAACGGTGAAGGTAAATCCACTCTGGTAAAGTGTATCATGGGAGAAATCACCGACTATACCGGTAAACTCACCCTCGGTCATAATGTACAGATCGGTTACTTCGCCCAGAACCAGGCACAACTTCTGGATGAAAGTTTGACGGTATTCGATACCATCGACCGTGTAGCCGTAGGCGATATCCGCCTGAAGATACGCGATATTCTCGGTGCCTTCATGTTCGGCGGCGAAGCTTCTGATAAGAAGGTGAAAGTGCTGTCCGGTGGAGAGCGTACTCGCCTCGCAATGATCAAGCTCTTGCTGGAACCCGTGAACTTCTTGATACTGGACGAACCGACTAACCACCTCGATATGCGTTCGAAGGATGTACTGAAAGATGCCATCCGCGAATTTGACGGTACAGTCATTTTAGTAAGCCACGACCGTGATTTCCTGGACGGACTTGCGACTAAAGTATATGAGTTCGGTGGTGGAATTGTGAAAGAACACCTCGGTGGCATCTACGACTTCCTGCAAAAGAAGCAGATAGAAAGCCTGAACGAATTACAGAAAGCACCCGCACTTTCTACCTCACCCTCCGGTGGAAAAGAGAATACGGATACCGCCACTCAATCTTCCGGTGCTAAGCTTTCTTATGAAGAGCAGAAGGAACTGAACAAGAAGCTCAAAAAACTGGAACGTCGCGTTGCCGACTGTGAATCGGAGATAGAGCAGACCGAGTCTGCCATCGCCATTCTCGAAGCCCGGATGGCAACTCCTGAGGGAGCTTCGGATATGGCCCTTTACGAGCAGCACCAGAAACTGAAGCAACAACTCGACTCTGTGATGGAAGAGTGGGATGCCGTCTCTACCGAACTGGAAGAAGTACGGAAAGAACAATAAAACTTAAGTACTGTATCATAATTAAATGATAATTTAGCGGTGAGAATGAATAGGCAGAACTATCTCAATTCTCCTCCTCCCGGGAGGAGGAGTACCCGTAGGGGGAGGTGGTAGGTAAAATAATAAATACCTATTAATAAGAATATTAAGGTATTCTTTCCTACCTACCACCCCGCCCTTTGGGCACCCCTCCTCCGAGGAGGAGGGGAATTTAGATAGTCCGAGTATTTCACCGATAAATTCCCATTTATAGTACGAAACAATTTTGAATATCTACTTATAACATTATTTTATATCTTATGAAAGTAACTCATTATTTACCTTTAGCCGCAGCTTGCCTTATGATGGTGGGATGTGGTACGGGCAAGCAGAAAGCTGAAATGACAGCCGGTATCCAGCTTGCCAATCTTGACACAACTGCCCTTCCGGGGAGTAGTTTCTATCAGTACGCCTGTGGCGGTTGGATTGAAAGCCATCCACTTTCACCTGAGTATTCACAGTACGGTTCTTTTACAGAACTTGCCGAGAATAATCGTAAGCAGATACAAGGTCTGATTGAAGAACTGGCTGCCACTCAGCACGAAGCAGGTAGTGTAGCGCAAAAGGTAGGCGACCTCTACAAGATTGTTATGGACAGCGTGAAGCTGAACAAGGAAGGGGTTGCTCCTATCAAAGCCGATCTGGAACAGATTGCTTCCCTGAAAGATAAAGAAGCTGTTTATGCTTTGCTCGCCGATCTGCGCAAACAGGGCATCGGTGCTTACCTCGGCCTCTATGTGGCTGCCGATGAAATGAACAGTAACGAGAATGCCGTGCAGCTTTATCAAAGCGGCTTGAGCATGGGCGAACGCGATTACTATCTGGCTACTGATCCTTCTACTACCGCTATCCGTGATGCCTTCCGTACTCATGTACAGAAAATGTATCAGTTGGCCGGCTTCGATGAAGCTACAGCCAAGAAAGGTATGGAAGTGGTTATGGACGTGGAAACCCGTCTTGCTAAAGCTTTCCGTTCTCGTACCGAACTGCGTGACCCGCATGCCAACTACAATAAGATGAGCATGGAAGAGGTGAAGAAGAATTATCCTACTTTCAACTGGGACGCTTACCTTTCAGGTCTTGGACTGACAGATGTGAAGGAAATCATTGTCGGCCAGCCTGCTTCGGTAGCTGAAGCTGCCAATATCCTGAACACCTTACCTGTTGATCAGCAAGCTCTTTACCTGCAATGGAAACTGATTGATTCTGCTGCCGGTTATTTGAATGACGAGATGGCTCAACAGAACTTCGACTTCTACGAACGTACCATGTCCGGAACGCAGGAAATGCAACCCCGCTGGAAGACTGCCGTTTCTGTAGTAAGCTCCGCACTGGGTGAAGCCGTAGGACAGATGTATGTAGAGAAATACTTCCCTGCCGCTGCCAAGGAACGTATGGTATCTTTGGTGAAGAACCTTCAGACCAGCTTGGGCGAACGCATCAACAACCTTGCCTGGATGAGCGACGAAACCAAGCTGAAAGCACAGGAGAAACTGGCTACTTTCCACGTGAAGATCGGTTATCCTGATAAGTGGAAAGACTACTCTACGTTGGAAATCAAAGACGACTCTTACTGGAACAACTTCAAGCGTGCCAGCCTGTGGAACTATGCTGAAATGATTGCCAAAGCCGGCAAACCGGTAGACAAGGATGAGTGGTTGATGACTCCGCAGACCGTAAACGCTTATTACAACCCGACAACGAACGAAATCTGTTTTCCTGCCGGTATCCTGCAATATCCGTTCTTCGATATGAATGCTGACGATGCCTTCAATTACGGTGCAATCGGTGTTGTAATCGGTCATGAGATGACACACGGCTTCGACGACCAAGGTCGCCAGTACGACAAAGACGGTAATCTGAAAGACTGGTGGACGGAAGAAGATGCTAGGAACTTCGAGAAACGTGCCGATGTAATGGTTGCTTTCTTTGACAGCATAGAAGTTGCACCGGGGGTACATGCCAACGGTCGTATGACACTGGGTGAGAACATTGCCGACCACGGAGGTTTGCAAGTATCTTACCAGGCATTCAAGAAGGCTACCGCTGCCGCTCCGCTGGAAGTAAAAGACGGTTTCACTCCCGAACAACGCTTCTTCTTGGCTTATGCCAATGTTTGGGCTAACAATACCCGTCCCGAAGCCATCCTGCAATTGACGAAGATCGATGTACACTCTCTGGGTAAATGGCGTGTAGACGCTGCATTGCCACACATTGCTGCATGGTATGAGGCATTCGGCATTACAGAAAAAGATCCGATGTTCGTACCGGTGGCAGAACGCATCTCTATCTGGTAAGTCTTGCCATCGTTTTGGCACAGTTGTGCCAAGGCGATGGCATAGCCTTGCCAAGGCGATGGCAAAACTGTGCCACAGCTGTGGCACAGCTCTGGCATAATGGGGCGGTATTCTCTCCGTTTAGCAAAAAAGAAAGATAAAGGCAGTAAATCCTAAACAGGATTGCTGCCTTTTTTAATTATACCTAATTTATTGTGTTTGAGTATGTGTGCAAATAAACATTTTTAGTACCTTTGCGCATCAAATACTTATATACGCAATTCCATGTCTGAAACAAAAAGAATTAAAACCGCTTTAGTATCGGTTTATCATAAGGAAGGTTTGGACGAAATCATCACCAAACTGCATGAAGAAGGAGTTGAGTTTCTGTCAACAGGCGGAACTCGTCAGTTTATAGAATCACTGGGTTATCCCTGTAAAGCAGTGGAAGACTTGACCACGTATCCCTCTATCCTGGGTGGACGTGTGAAGACCCTGCATCCGAAAGTGTTCGGTGGTATTCTCTGCCGTCGCGGACTGGAACAGGATATGCAACAGATAGAAAAATATGAAATTCCCGAAATAGACCTCGTTATCGTCGATTTGTATCCGTTTGAAGCTACCGTAGCTTCCGGTGCCGACGAGCCGACTATCATCGAGAAAATAGATATAGGCGGTATCTCACTGATCCGTGCTGCTGCCAAGAATTACAATGACGTGGTTATCATTGCTTCTCAGGCACAATACCAGCCGTTCCGCGATATGCTGATGGAACATGGAGCTACCACTTCGCTGGAAGAACGCCGTTGGTTTGCCAAAGAGGCGTTTTCCGTTTCTTCCCATTACGATTCAGCCATCTTCAACTACTTCGATGGCGAAGAAGGTTCCGCATTCCGTTGCTCTGCCAATAATCAGAAGACTTTGCGCTATGGCGAGAACCCGCATCAGAAGGGTTACTTCTACGGAAATCTGGAAGCTATGTTCGACCAGATTCACGGAAAGGAAATCTCTTACAACAACCTGCTCGATATCAATGCAGCTGTTGACCTGATCGATGAATTTGAGGAGACTACGTTTGCCGTATTGAAGCATAACAATGCTTGCGGCCTGGCTTCACGCCCCACGGTGCTCGAAGCATGGAACGATGCATTGGCCGGTGACCCGGTTTCCGCTTTCGGTGGTGTGCTCATCACAAACGGAGTGATCGATAAGGACGCTGCTGAGGAAATCAATAAAATCTTTTTCGAGGTAATTATCGCTCCTGATTACGATGTAGACGCATTGGAAATCCTGGGACAGAAGAAAAACCGTATTATTCTGGTTCGCAAGCCTGCCGCACTGCCTAAGAAGCAGTTCCGTTCTCTCTTGAATGGTGTGTTGGTACAGGACCGCGACCTGAATACCGAGAAGCCTGAAGATTTGAAAACTGCAACCACGAAAGCACCTACCGCACAGGAAATAGAAGACATGCTCTTTGCTAACAAGATTGTGAAGAATAGTAAGTCCAACGCTATCGTACTGGCTAAAGGCAAGCAATTGCTGGCAAGCGGTGTGGGACAGACTTCACGTGTGGATGCTTTGAAGCAGGCCATCGAAAAAGCCAAGAATTTCGGCTTCGACCTGAAAGGTGCCGTGATGGCATCCGACGCTTTCTTCCCCTTCCCCGACTGTGTGGAGATTGCCGGAAATGAAGGTGTGACCGCAGTTATTCAGCCGGGTGGTTCCATCAAGGATCAGCTTTCGTTCGACTATTGCAACGAACATGGTATCGCGATGGTGACCACAGGAATTCGTCATTTCAAACACTAAGGATATTTACGATTTGGTGATTTACTATTTACGATTTGCCATGCGGCATCGTCATGATAAATCGTCAGATCAATAGTAAATAGTGAATTCTTAAATAGTAAATAGTAAATAGTAAAATAGTAAATACACAGATGGGATTATTCTCTTTTACGCAAGAAATAGCGATGGACCTTGGTACCGCCAATACCATTATTACAACCAATGGTAAGATTGTGGTGGATGAGCCTTCGGTGGTAGCTCTCGACCGTCGCACCGATAAGATGATTGCCGTGGGTGATAAGGCGAAGATGATGCACGAAAAGACCCACGAAAATATACGTACCATCCGTCCGCTTCGCGACGGTGTAATTGCCGATTTCTATGCTTGTGAGCAGATGATACGCGGTTTGATAAAGATGGTGAATAATCGCAACCGTCTGTTCTCTCCTTCGCTCCGTATGGTTATCGGTGTCCCCTCGGGTAGTACTGAAGTGGAGCTGCGTGCCGTGCGCGACTCTGCGGAGCATGCCGGCGGACGTGACGTCTACCTGATTTTCGAACCTATGGCTGCCGCTATTGGTATCGGTATCGATGTGGAAGCTCCGGAAGGAAACATGATTGTAGATATAGGTGGTGGTTCTACGGAAATTGCCGTTATCTCTTTGGGTGGTATCGTAGCCAACAATTCCATACGCATAGCGGGCGATGACTTTACTGCAGACATTCAGGAGTATATGAGCCGCCAGCACAATGTGAAAGTCAGCGAGCGTATGGCCGAACGTATTAAGATCAATGCGGGTGCCGCCCTGACCGAACTTGGTGAAGACGCCCCCGAAGATTATATCGTTCACGGACCGAACCGTATCACGGCTCTGCCTATGGAAGTGCCTGTATGCTATCAGGAAGTGGCGCACTGTTTGGAGAAATCAATCTCGAAGATTGAAACCGCTATCTTGAATGCGCTGGAAAATACACCTCCCGAACTGTATGCCGATATTGTGCACAATGGTATTTATCTGGCAGGTGGTGGTGCATTGCTCCGCGGACTCGATAAGCGTTTGACTGATAAGATTAATATTCCGTTCCATATTGCTGAGGATCCCCTGCATGCTGTTGCCAAAGGTACGGGTGTGGCGCTGAAGAATGTGGATCGTTTCTCATTCCTGATGAGATGATAAAGCCATATGCGAAATTTACTGAACTTTCTTATTAAATACAACTACTGGTTCCTCTTTCTACTGTTAGAGGCAGCCAGTTTTGTTTTATTGTTTCGTTTCAACTACTATCAGCAGAGTGTGTTCTTCACATCTGCCAACAGTGTGGCGGGGAAAGTTTACGATGTTTCGGGAACTATTACTTCTTATTTCCATCTGAAATCTGTCAATGAAGACTTGCTCGACCGTAATATGTGGTTGGAGCAGCGGGTGGCTTTCCTGGAGAAAACGCTGAAAAATAAAGGAATGGACTCTGTTCGGTTGTATAGCCTGGAACGGCTCGAACCGGACGAATACCATATTTTCAAAGCGAATGTCATCAAGAATAGTCTGAACCGGGTGGATAATTATATCACCCTTGATGAAGGAACCTCTGCGGGTATCCGTCCGGAAATGGGAGTGGTAGATGCCAACGGAGTAGTGGGCATTGTCTATAAGACTTCTCCACATTACTCTACCGTTATCCCATTGCTGAACAGTAAATCGAGCATCAGTTGCAAGATTGTGGGCAGTGAATATTTCGGTTACTTGAAGTGGGAATATGGAGACTCTCGTTATGCTTATCTGAAAGATTTACCTCGCCACGCAGAGTTTAACCTGGGTGATACGGTGGTGACAAGTGGATATTCTACAGTATTTCCTGCAGGCATCATGGTGGGAACGGTGGATGATATGTCTGATTCTCACGACGGTCTCTCTTATCTGTTGAAGATAAAACTGGCTACGGACTTCGGAAAGGTGAGCAACGTGCGGGTAATTGCCCGTACCGGACAAGAAGAGCAGAAAGCGCTGGAGAAGGAAGAGGAGAAGTGATGGGAGTGATAAGGTGATAGAGTGATAGGAGTGATAAATGATAGGGGGGGGACCTCAATCGTAAATCGTAAATTATAAAATCGTAAATCAAATTGGTCATCAATTATCTGCATAAAATAGGTTGGTTTATCGGTTTGGTACTATTGCAGGTACTGATACTGAATAATGTGCATATTGCCGGATATGCCACTCCTTTTCTATATATTTATCTCATACTGAAATTCGAGTCGGAAACGCCACGGAATACTTTGATGCTGTGGGCGTTTTTTCTGGGACTGACGGTGGATATCTTTTCGGATACGCCGGGTATGAATGCTGCGGCTACGGTGGCACTGGCTTTTCTGCGTCCTACATTCCTACGCCTGTTTGTGCCGAGGGATGCGTTTGAGAATATAGTTCCTTCGATCAAGTCGATGGGAATTGTACCTTTCCTGAAGTATTTGGTTGTTAGCGTTTTTATTCATCATGCAATATTACTTACCATAGAATTCTTTTCGTTCGCCCATATCGGAACGTTGCTGCTGAGAATTGTGGCAAGTGCGTTGCTGACTATAACCTGTATCATGGCTATAGAAGGAGTGAAGAAGAAGTAAGATGGCAAAAGATTATACACTCGAAAAGCGGAAATTAGTGATAGGTGGGGTAGCAATTGTGATTGTTATCATTTATATCATGCGTCTTTTTGTGTTGCAGATCATGACTGATACTTACAAGAAGAACGCGGACAGTAACGCTTTCCTCAATAAAATCCAGTATCCTTCGCGCGGTGCGATTTATGACCGCAATGGAAAATTACTGGTGTTCAATCAACCTGCGTATGATATCACATTCGTGCCGCGAGAGGTGACGGAACTGGATACTCTCGATTTTTGCCGCACACTGAATATTACGAAAGAACAGCTGCTGAAGCGAATGAAAGATGTGAAGAACCGCTGGATGAATCCCGGTTATTCCAGATATACGCATCAGGTGTTTATGACGCAGCTCTCGGCGGAAGAGTGCGGTGTATTCCAGGAAAAACTCTTTAAATTCCCGGGCTTTTATATTCAGAGACGTACTATCCGGCAATACACTTATAATTCTGCCGGACATGCTTTGGGGGATATCGGTGAGGTTTCAATGAGAGATATTGAGGCTGACGATTACTACATTCGCGGTGATTATGTGGGTAAGCAAGGTATAGAAAAGTCATACGAGAAATACCTGCGTGGCGAAAAAGGAGTGGAGGTTTTGCTTCGTGATGCGCACGGACGTATTCAGGGCCACTATATGGATGGGAAACTGGATCGACCATCCGTACCGGGTAAGAATCTGAAATTAGGGTTGGATATTGATTTGCAGATGTTGGGTGAGCGTCTGATGAAGAATAAAATCGGTGCAATTGTGGCTATTGAGCCGGAAACGGGGGAGATCCTTTGTTTGGTATCTGCTCCGAACTTTGATCCGCACTTGATGATTGGCCGCCAACGTGGTAAAAATCATAATATGTTGCAGAGAGATAAGCAGAAACCTTTGCTGAATCGTGCTATTATGGGTGTTTATCCTCCGGGGTCTACTTTCAAAACAGCGCAGGCGCTGACATTCTTACAGGAAGGTATTATACAGCCATCCACATCGTTTCCTTGTTCTCACGGATTCATTTATGGAGGTCTGCGTGTGGGATGTCACGGGCATGGATCACCTCTTCCGCTGATACCTGCTATTGCCACTTCGTGTAATGCTTATTTCTGTTGGGGGCTTTATCGCATGTTTGGTGATAAGAAATACGGTTCACCACAGAATGCGCTTACTGTATGGAAAGATCACATGGTTTCTCAAGGATTTGGTTATAAGCTGGGAACGGACTTGCCGGGTGAGAAACGCGGATTTATTCCCAATGCGGGTGTTTATGATAAGGCCTATCGTGGATCATGGAATGGATTGACGGTAATCAGTATTTCTATCGGTCAGGGTGAAGTTTTAAGTACACCTTTGCAAATGGCAAATTTAGCGGCTACCATTGCCAATCGTGGTTATTTTGTGACTCCGCATATCGTGAAGGATATTCAGGATGCAGAATTGGATAGTACCTACCGGGAACGTCGTTACACTTCTATCGACCGCTCTTATTATGAAGAAATTGTAGAAGGTATGCGGGCTGCCGTTACGGGAGTTACCGGAAGTGCTACTTGCCGTATAGCCGGAACCATACTGCCGGGTGTAGAAGTCTGTGGAAAGACGGGTACGGCACAGAATCGCGGACATGACCACTCTGCATTTATAGGTTTTGCCCCAATGGATAAGCCGAAGATTGCAATTGCTGTTTATGTGGAGAATGGTGGTTGGGGTGCAACCTACGGAGTACCTTATGGTGCTTTAATGATGGAACAGTATTTGAATGGAAAACTTTCGCCTGCCAGCGAAGAAAGAGCGGAAGAAATGAGTAATCGTGTGATAATGTATGGTGACGAGGAGAGATAGTATATGGAAATCACTGGATTGGGTAACGATCTGTGTTTACTTGATTCTGATTGTATTCGGTTGGTTTAGCGTTTGCGGGGCAAGCTATGATTATGGCGACCGTGACTTCTGGGATTTCTCCACTCGTGCAGGTAAGCAACTGGTTTGGATTATCTGCTCTTTCGGATTAGGGTTTGTGCTGTTGATGCTTGAAGATGATATTTATGATATGTTTGCCTATCTGATTTATATAGCACTTGCCATCTTACTTGTGGTCACTATCTTTATAGCCCCTGATACGAAGGGGTCGAGGTCGTGGCTGGTCATGGGGCCGGTAAGTTTGCAGCCGGCTGAGTTTGCCAAGTTTGCTACGGCGCTGGCTCTTGCCAAGTATATGAATTCCTATTCGTTCACCATGAAGAACTGGAAGAATATCTTGATGATGGTCTTTCTTATTCTGTTCCCGATGATGCTTATTATTTTGCAGCGGGAGACTGGCTCAGCGTTGGTATATATTGCTTTCTTTTTGGTTCTGTATCGGGAGGGGATGCCGGGTGTGGTACTGTTTTCCGGAGTGTGCGCGGTCGTTTATTTTGTGGTAGGTATTCGTTTTGACCAGGTGTTTATTGCCGATACGCCGACGCCGATAGGGGAGTTTGCTGTACTTTCGATGGTCTTGCTGTCTGCGGCAGGAATGGTGTGGGTTTATAAGAAGAAATGGGAACCGGTACGCAATATATTGTTAGTTACCATTGGAGTGTTGTTAATCGCTTATTTTATATCGGAATATGTGATTCCGTTTAATTTGGTTTGGGTGCAATGGGGACTGTGTGTGCTGGTAGTTGGGTACCTTATTTTCCTTTCGTTAAGTGAACGCCATCTTAGTTATTTCCTGATAGGTATGTTTGCTATCGGTTCTATCGGTTTCTTATATTCCAGTGATTACTTCTTTAATAAAGTATTGGAGCCTCACCAGCAGATACGTATCAAGGTGGTATTAGGTATGGAAGAAGATTTGGCTGGTGCCGGATACAATGTCAACCAGTCGAAGATAGCTATCGGTTCCGGTGGTCTGACAGGAAAGGGTTTCCTGAACGGTACTCAGACTAAGTTGAAATATGTACCCGAACAAGATACGGACTTTATTTTCTGTACGGTAGGTGAAGAAGAAGGATTTATAGGTTCTACTGCCGTGCTACTCTTATTCCTTATATTAATACTCCGTCTGATTGCTGTGGCGGAGCGGCAACCGTCTACTTTTGGTCGAGTCTATGGGTACTCAGTCGTTAGTATATTCCTGTTCCACCTATTTATTAATGTAGGTATGGTGCTGGGATTAACACCTGTGATTGGTATTCCGCTGCCATTCTTTAGTTATGGCGGTTCTTCGCTTTGGGGATTCACCATCCTGCTGTTCATCTTCCTGCGGATTGATGCAGGACGCAAAAAGAGACTGTCAGCGTTTTAATTTGATTCCTACATCATTGATACCTGGAAGAACTTCGTCTGGTAGAAGGTGTATAATTTTGAAGCGGTATTCCCCGGCTTTTCCAATACGGATGAAACCTGCTGGAAGAGTTGATTGATATAACCCACCCCAGCCATCTCCTAACCAAATACCTGCATTGTCAGCAAGTCGCAGTTCCAATGTATCCCGCTTGATATTTGGGACTTCCGGACTGTCGTAGTAGATGAGTAAGGGCAGATTCTGATACGGATAATTGTTCCGGTTTCTCACTTCTACGGATACATTGTAGAGTGTAGCGGAGTCTGCAACCGAAACATTGAAGAATAGTGTGTCATTCCGCTGCCAGCCTTCCGTTGGCAGGGATTGAAAAGAATGATATACAGTCTGTTCATCGCAGGCTGTATAGAAGCTTGCGATGAACAGCAGTATTAAACTCTTCAGGAGAGATGTTTTATTCTTGAGCTGGTTTTTCATTTCCGGCTGGTTTCTCTCCTTGTGGTCTGGGTGGATTGTTGGGTCTGGGACCTCTATCAACACGTTGTCCATCTCCTCGTTCACGGTTTTTTTGCTTGTTGCGTCTGACCTGATCGCCTTGTTGTCTGGGTTGGTTCCCCTGTTGCCTTGGCTGCTCGCCTTGTGGTCTGGGGGCACCTTGTGGGCGTGGTTCACCTTGTGGGCGTGGTCTGGATTGTTGATCTCCAGGTTGATTCGGATTTCCTTTTTTCTTTTTCTTGCGGTTGTTATTACCGCCGTTTCCATTTCCGCCACCGTTATTTTCTCCGCCATTTTTACCTTTACGACTACGGTCGAAGCGGGTTAAGCTTTCCTGTTCCAACAAATCTATCGGCTTCTTGGGTTCCACTTGGCGTGCTTCTTCTACAAGACTTTCTGGCTTAGTGCCCCGTTTGTTCATACCGATGATTTCAAATGCACGCTTACCACTGATTGTTACCAGATTGGCAGGAATGTTTTTGTCGGTAGAGTAGGTTATCTGATTGCTTAGAATATCTGCCTTAAAGAAATAGAAAGTACCGTCTTTGGTTTCCAACTCGATCTCCCTGGAAGGAAGACGTTTCTGAGCTTCCACATAGCAGTCCACTTCATAGTTGAGACAGCATTTCAGTTTGGCACATTGTCCAGCCAGTTTTTGCGGATTGAGAGAAATATCCTGATAACGGGCGGCACTTGTGGATACTGACACGAAGGAAGTCATCCAAGTGGCACAGCAGAGCTCGCGTCCGCAAGGGCCGATACCGCCGATTCGTCCGGCTTCCTGACGTGCGCCAATTTGCTTCATTTCAATGCGGACATGGAAAGTATCTGCCAATACTTTGATCAGCTGGCGGAAGTCCACACGCTCATCGGCAATATAATAGAAAATAGCTTTGTTGCCGTCTCCCTGATATTCCACATCACCGATTTTCATGTTGAGATTCAGGTTGAGGGCAATCTGCCGGGCACGTATCATGGTGTCATGCTCGCGTCCCTTGGCTTCATTATATTTGTCCATATCTACCTGCTTGGCTTTGCGATAGATGCGCTTGATATCAGCCTCAGACTTGATGTTAGCTTTTCGCATTTGTAGCGGAACAAGGCGTCCGGTTAGGGTCACTACACCGATGTCATGTCCCGGCGTTGCTTCTACGGCCACGATGTCGCCCTTTTCAAGAGGTATATGGTTACTATTGCGGAAATATCCTTTGCGGGTATTCTTGAACTGAACTTCTACCAGGTCGCTTTCTTCCCCGTTTCCGGGAATGTCGGCCAGCCAGTCGTAGGTATTCAGTTGCTTGTCTTGCTTGCCGCAACTTTTGCAGCGGAGACCTCCGCTTCCGTTATGTAGTTTAAAATCCATTTTTTTATTTATGATTGAGATTACTACTATATATCTGATTTCTACTGTTTCAGTAGAACTATCATTTTCAATGAAAAATCAAAAAAGACCATCCTTGCATTTACATTTTGCTCAATATGTATTTGCGCTTCGCTCAATTCATCCATCATTCCCATTACATTCCGTTCGTTGATAAAAGGGGAAAAACGGGTGGCAAAATTTTGTTCGGGCAAAGTCATGTAATTCATTTCTTTGCAATGCAGGTTATAGATGAAATTCTCACGTATCATACGCTGGGCGTATGTCAGGAAGTTCTTCTGTCGTTCGCGTCCCATGCCTGCCAGTTGCTCACTCCATTGCTTCATTTCACGTATCTTCCGTTGATAGGAAAGACGCATGAGACTGACAAAGAGTTCAAAGAACAGTTCGTTTTCTTCGTTCAGGTGGATGGTTTCCAATGCTTTGATAAAGTCACCGTTGGCAAGATGCGCCAAGGTGAAACTATCATTAGGGCGTACACCGTATTTCTGTTGCAAGGCGTTGGCAATATCCGCTTCTTCTATTTTACGGATGTTGAAACGTTGCGTACGGCTCAGGATTGTCGGCAGTATCATGTCTGGAGTTTCGGATATCAATAAGAATACTGTCTTTTCGGGAGGCTCTTCCAGAAGCTTCAATAACTTGTTGGCGCAAACTACGTGCATTTTCTCCGGTAGCCAGACGATAGTAACCTTGTAGCCACCTTCGCTCGATTTCAGGCTGAGCTTGCGCACTATCTCGTCACTCTCCTTTGCATAGATGATGGCTTGCCCGTTTTCAGCATCCATCTCGTTTAGCCAGTGGTTGAGACTGAAATAAGGGCTGTTCAGCGCCAGATGGCGCCAGTCAGCTATGTAATCGTCGCACACTTCTTTCTTTCCTTTTTTTACGATGGGAAAGACGAAATGTACATCCGGATGTACCAGCTTATTCCATTTTATGCAGGAGGGACAAGTGCCACAGGCGTCTGTATCTGTACGGTTCGGGCAACAGATGTAACGGGCATAAGCCATTGCCAACGGAAGTTTTCCCACTCCCGATGGACCGCAGAAGAGCTGAGCATGAGGAATACGCCCCTCTTGCACTTCCTGCCGGAGCCGCTGTTTGGCTGCTTCTTGTCCTATTACCTCTTTGAAAAACACGATATTATATATGGTTTTATAATTTACAACTAATGTTACTTGATTTCGGCCTTAGTATACCAGCTTTGCAACTTCTTTTATACTGTCCACTGCACCGATGGAGTAGAAGTGAATACTGGGTACTCCATGTTCCACTAATTCCTTACATTGCTTAACACACCATTCGATGCCTACTTGTTTGGCTTCTTCATCCATTTTGCATTTCATTGCTTCGCATGTCAGTTCTTCGGGCAAGTCCACTTTGAATGTCTTGGGTATCATACTGATTTGAGATATCTTCTTGAACGGTTTGATACCTGGAATGATGGGAATGGTGACTCCGGCTTTCCGGGCACGTTCTACGAAGTCGAAGTATTTCCGGTTATCATAGAAAAGTTGTGTAACGGCATATTCTGCACCGGCTTCCATTTTCTTTTTCAGCCAGTAGATATCAGTGTCAATATTGGGAGCTTCTTCGTGTTTTTCGGGATAACACGCCACACCATAGGAAAATGGTGTATTGGTCACTTTCATTTCCGAGCCATCTACGAAGATGCCTTTATTGAAGTTATTGATTTGTTCTTGCAATTCAGTAGCATGGTGGTAGCCATCGCCTTCGGGAGTGAAGACGGACTCATGTTTTGCTTTATCCCCACGTAACACCAGTAAGTCGGTAATACCCAGGAATTGCAGATCGAGCAGTACATATTCCGTCTCTTCGCGGGTGAAACCACTGCAAAGAAGATGCGGAACTACAGTAATATTATATCTGTTTTGGATAGCGGCAGCTACTGCAACAGTCCCTGGGCGGCGGCGCAAGCGATTGCGCTGAAACAAACCGTTTCCCAGATCTTTGTACACATATTCGCTGCGATGTGTAGTGATATTGATGTATTTCGGGTCAAATTCCCGCAAAGTATCTATGGTTTCGTACAGCTTTTCGATGCCTGTGCCTTTCAGCGGTGGCAGTATTTCAAAAGAGAAAGCTGTCTTTTCGTTGCTGTGTATCAGGTCGATAATTCTCATTTCTTTTTCGTTGTCTTTGTTCGGTGAACAAAACTTATTTGTACATTGGGAACAAAAATACGAAAAAGAAATGAGATATGCTTTTATTTATCCGGCTATTCTTTTATACAACGTATGGAAAGGGCTTTATAGAATGTCTTATTGGTTACTAAAGTTCCATTTGAAATAAAATGTTCATCACTTCCTGTGAGGAATATGGTTTGCTCGGGTATGGTCTTGCCGTTATCTTCAAGAGTCCAATATCCGGTCATTTTATAGACTTGTGCATGTGCCTGTTCGTACCACATGCCTATCGGATATGCACCGAAATCGGTCAGGTTGGAGGCGGGATATACATGGTCATTCTCTTTTAATCCTTGCCATTCTCCTGCCTTAATCAGTGATGCTTCATTACCTGTATAATTCTTCAAGCCTTCCCAGTCTTTGCTGTTGGGTATTTTCCATCCTTCCGGTGCTAAGTCACCGGCCAGTATGGCTTCTCCGTTGTAGAAGTATATTTCAAATTTGTCTGGTTTGAAGTAGCCTGCCCCGATGCCCAATTCAACTCGTTTTGTAAGGGGAGTTCCAGTTCTGTATGTAGTTTCGCACAGATCTTTCCGCATCCAATATTGTGTCCCTATCTTTATTATCGGGTGTTCTTTCAGTGCTCCGTTTCTGATATCTCGAATCGTGTGTCGGATTACATTAACATCCGATGATTTTTCGGGCTTTGCCAGTGTTACTTTTCCTGTTTCATCCAAATAGAATTTATCGATTGCTCCTGAGGTTCCCTGAGTGTACGTGAAAGAATTATTCTCTGTGTTCCAACTTATTTGTCCTCCATTGATGTCTCTGTCATCATCCAACAGTTGAAGTACTGTCCCGTTGTTCAAATCACTTTGTTCATCTACGCCGATAGGATAAATCGTGATTGCTTGTGAATCGATATCATCTGATTTAAGATACTCTTTGCAGATTTCCACGATAGGTTTTCCGCTGTTGTATACTCTATAAACATTTGATTGGGTGAAAGACAGGGCGGCAATGTGTATGGCTGTCGTCTTGCCGCTATTGTCCGTATCCTTACCTTCTACGGTTGTCCAGTCTTCTATACTGCTGGCTATCCCTGTCAGCACATGACTGGTGGTCTGCATGGCAGCGATGTCCAGGTTGCATTGTGTGCTTCCGGTCATTGTTAATTCCGGCATTGGGCATGTGTATAGTTGTCCATTCCAATCCATAACGAATGATTGCGTATCGGGATTAATTTCTTGCGGGATAATAATAATCTCTTTTCCTATTAATTTCCCCTCTTTTATACTCCATGTTCCGTAAGGAATGATATCCGCGTCTTCTTCTTTATGAATTGTAAATTCTTCTGTGCTTAGATCGTAGTCGGCTTTATTGTAGAATCCTGTGGCAATGATGCGTGGATTGGCTTTTAATAAAGCTTCAACGTTTTCATCTCCTTTCGGTGTGAGTGTGATGTTGAATTTCACCAATTTATGATGGAACTTCAGTTCAACGGCCTTTTCGCTGCTTGCTATCTTTGCTTGTGTGGCAATTAGAAAGTCAGATAGAGATCGCTTTTTGGCATTGCTTTGATCGGACTGTACGGAAACTGGGATGATGGAAGAGTTGGCCGCTATCTCTGCCGACTGATATGGAGAATAGCTGATGAAGTCTAGCATTGCATCTCCCACTGGGTAGAAAACAGTTTTTTCGGGGATAAGTTTAGCGTCTTCTCCGCATTCTAACAGCAAATTGTTAATGTATCGTTCTTTTGCAATGGAAGTAGAAGACAGCATTGCGTACAATCCCACTTTATCTCCTTTTTCAAAGGCCGTATTGGTTACTCGCGTATTGGTTTTACTGACTTTTGTGGTAAATGTGATCGGTACTGTTCCAGAAGGTGTTTCTGAGTCAATTTTATTGACGCAAGCGGTAAATAAGTGGATGAGGCAGAGTGATAATAGGATCAGTCTGTTTTTCTTGATAGTTGTTTTGTTCATATAATGTTGTTGTTTTGTGGAATACGATGATCGAATTCCCAATTAATAGTTGTTAATCAAAACATTGGAGTATCTGGGGTGGTCGGGACCATAATTGGTATAGAAAAGACTGTTGCTTTGGAATGCTAATTAGTTGAATTCGCGCTTGAATTCCGGTTCTGTTCCATCTTTATGTTTTTCAACGTTTATTAACCTAATGGATGTCAAAGGTAAAATAAACTTTTAAAAAACAGAAAGAAAAGAATAACTTTATACCAATTATTTACTTATTATGCTTTGTATGAACAGGATAAATAACTTGAAATGTCCCTACATTTTCATTCTTTCGCGGGAGATTTCAAAATTATCAGTACCTTTGTACTCTAAATTAAAGATAATCTGATAACTTATGCCATTAAATTTACCTGATAAGCTGCCGGCGATAGAGTTGCTGAAAGAAGAGAACATATTTGTTATTGACAACTCCCGCGCCACGCAACAGGACATCCGTCCGTTGCGCATCGTTATCCTGAACTTGATGCCTTTGAAGATTACCACGGAGACAGATCTTGTGCGTTTGCTCTCCAATACACCGCTTCAAGTGGAAATCTCGTTCATGAAAATCAAGAGTCATACATCAAAGAATACGCCTGTAGAACACATGCAGACATTCTATACTGACTTTGAAAAGATGCGTGGCGAGAAGTACGACGGTATGATTATCACCGGTGCACCTGTAGAACAATTAGATTTCGAAGAGGTGACTTACTGGGATGAAATAATGGAAATATTCGATTGGGCGCGTACGCATGTCACATCTACCCTTTATATATGCTGGGCTGCACAGGCCGGACTTTATCATCATTATGGAGTACCCAAGTATGCGTTGGATAAGAAAATGTTCGGCATATTCGAGCATCGTCCTTTAGATCCGCTGCACGCTATTTTCCGTGGTTTCGATGATATGTTCTATGTACCCCATAGCCGCCATACGGAAGTACGGAAAGAAGATATCTTGAAAGTGCCGGAGCTTACTTTACTTTCGGAATCGGAAGATGCAGGCGTGCATCTTGTTGTGGCACGTGGCGGACGTGAGTTCTTTGTTACCGGACATTCGGAATACTCTCCACTGACGCTGGATACGGAATATCGCAGGGATGTGGATAAAGGTCTACCTATTGAAATACCTCGTAATTATTATGTGGATAATGATCCGGACAAAGGTGTGATGGTACGTTGGCGTGCCCATGCCAATCTGCTGTTCTCTAATTGGTTGAACTATTTCGTTTATCAGGAAACTCCGTACAATATTAATGATATAAAATAGCTACAAGCTACGAGCTGCGAGTGACAAGACCTTGCGGTATATAGTGTAGCACTCGTAGCTTGTAGCCTGTAACTTGTAACTAAAACGATATGATAAAGCAACGGAAGATAGAGTTACTGGCCCCTGCCAAGAACATGGAATGTGGCATTGAAGCTATTAACCACGGTGCGGATGCAGTGTATATCGGTGCACCTAAGTTTGGCGCACGTGCAGCAGCCGGCAATTCGTTGGAAGATATAGCTGCTTTGGTGGCTCATGCCCATTTATATAATGCCCGGATTTATGTGACTGTCAATACCATCTTAAAGGAAGAAGAACTGGCAGAGACGGAGAAAATGATTTGGGATTTGTATCGTGCGGGAGTAGATGCCCTCATTGTGCAAGACATGGGAATCACTCGCTTAAACCTACCACCTATTCCCTTGCACGCCAGTACCCAAATGGATAACCGTACACCGGAGAAAGTACGTTTCCTTGCAGAAGCCGGTTTCCGGCAAGTAGTATTGGCACGTGAGCTTTCCCTTCAGGAAATCAGCCATATTCATAAAGCTTGTCCGGAAGTGCCGTTGGAAGTATTTGTACATGGGGCGCTTTGCGTTAGTTATAGCGGGCAATGTTATGTCAGCCAGGCTTGTTTCGGACGTAGTGCCAACCGGGGAGAATGTGCACAATTCTGTCGTTTGCCTTTCAGTCTGGTGGATGCCGACGGAAAAGTAATTGTACGTGATAAGCATTTGCTATCTCTCAAAGATTTGAATCAGAGTGATATTCTGGAAGAGTTACTTGATGCAGGTGCTACTTCGCTCAAGATAGAAGGTCGTCTGAAAGATGTTTCTTACGTAAAGAATGTTACGGCTGCTTACCGCCAAAAGCTGGATGCCATCTTTACACGCCGTAAAGAATACGCCCGAGCCTCTTCCGGTACTTGCAATTATACATTCCGTCCCCAGTTAGATAAAAGTTTTAGTCGTGGATTTACGCATTACTTCCTGCACGGACGCAGTGAAGAAATTTTCTCTTTCGATACTCCGAAATCCCTCGGTGAAGAGATGGGAACCATGAAGGAACAACGTGGAAACTACCTCACAGTAGCTGGATTGAAATCATTCAACAACGGTGACGGTGTTTGTTATATCGATGAGCAAGGACGCCTGCAAGGCTTCCGTATCAACCGTGTAGATGGAAATAAACTCTATCCGGCAGGTGAGATGCCTCGTATTCGTCTGCGTACTGTGCTTTACCGTAACTATGACCAGGAGTTTGAGAAGTTGCTGGCACGTAAGTCTTCCGAACGAAAGATTTCCGTTTCCTTGCTTTTGGCAGATACTGCCTTCGGCTTTGCTCTGACTGTCACGGATGAGGATGATAATAGCGTTACACTTTCTTTCCCTTATCAGAAAGAACCTGCCCGTACCCCTCAGGCAGATAATCTGCGTACTCAACTCAGTAAATTGGGAAATACTCCTTTTGAAGCCGGAATATTAGCGGATAATCGTTCGCCTGAAACAAATTCCGCCATAGAAATCCGCTTTTCAGATAACTGGTTTCTTCCCGCTTCCGTAGTAGCCGATTGGCGTCGTCAAGCCGTAGACAAGCTGGTTACCGTTCGCCGTATTAATTATCGGCAGGAAGTGGCAGTCTGGAAACCTACAACTCATGCTTTCCCTTTGCCGGGAACTTCTTCTAAGACAACAGCTTCCGCTACTTCATTAACGTACCTCGGGAATGTAATGAATACCCGTGCCGCCTCTTTCTATACCGATCACGGCATTGCTACCGTAGCTCCGGCTTATGAGAAACAATCTGTACCGGGTGCTGTTTTAATGTTCTGCAAGCATTGTTTGCGTTATAGTATGGGTTGGTGCCCTACTTATCAGAAGGGACGTTCACCTTATCGGGAGCCTTATTGTTTGCAAGGAACTGATGGTAAGCGCTTCCGCTTGGAATTTGATTGTAAGAATTGTCAGATGAAAGTATATGCAGAATAAGAGAGAACATATTCGTTATCACCACAGAGTAGCACAGAGTAACACAGAGTTTCTTAAATATCAGAAAAGACTCCGTGCAACTCTGTGCTACTCTGTGGTGATAGCGATTATTATCAGTCTGGTTTCCTGCCGTTACTCCCGTCCCAATCTGGATGATGAAGGTATCAGTGATAAAACCCGGGACTCTCTGACCTACCTTTACGACCGGCATTATACGTTGAATACGAATCTGGAAGTGGTGCAGGATTCCGTGGTGCTTGCCTGTCTGCCGGTGAAGGATTGCTACAATACTTTGTATAGAGGAGACCGTGTAGTAGTGGCCGAATTTGCCATTCATTCTGCTGATAGCGTGGACAGTGTTTGGGTAAAACTTGCTCATTCCCAGGAGATACAAGGCTGGATCGGGGAGCGGGAAATGATGCAAGCTTTTGTACCTACGGACAGTATCTCACAATTCATTTACTTGTTCAGTGATACGCATGCTTCTTACTTCGTGATTATTTTCGCCTTGTTTATCGGTGCCTGGGTGTTCCGTCTGTTCCGTCAGAAGCAGTTGAAGATTGTTTATTTCAATGATATTGATAGCGTATATCCACTTTTGCTCTGCCTGTTGATGGCATTCAGTGCTACGGTGTATGAGACGATGCAAGTCTTTGTGCCCGAAACGTGGGAACATTTCTATTTTAACCCTACGCTTTCACCTTTCAAGGTGCCGTTTATTCTCTCAGTCTTTTTGCTGAGCATCTGGTTGTTTATCATTGTACTGCTGGCAGTACTCGATGACTTGTTCCGTCAGTTGACTCCTGCCGCTGCCGTATTCTATCTGTTGGGATTGGCATCTTGTTGTATCTTCTGTTATTTCTTCTTTATACTGACTACGCAAATCTATATCGGCTATATTTTCCTTGTTGTTTTCTTTGGGCTTTTCCTAAAGCGAATGTGTGCTACACTTGTCATTTACCGCTATCGTTGCGGGCGCTGCGGACAGAAATTAAAAGAAAAGGGGCCTTGCCCAAGCTGTGGTGCTATCAATGAATAATAGGGTGTAGCAAGTTCTCTTAACCCTTTCATGCTTATGATACTTACTTTTCCCCTCTTTCCTGCTTAGATGTAATGTAAAAGATGGCATCTTTTGCTGCGAAAGATGCCATCTTTTGATGTTAGAGATGCCACCTTTTGCGACAAAAGATGCCATCTTTTGCATAACGGGTCAGGGAGATGTATGGGGACGGAAGTAATGATCTCTATCAGAACCTGCAACGTAGTTCGACTCCCGCCTGTATGGGGCGGCCTTTCTGCATGAATCCGTTGCCCATGCTTTCAAAGTAGAAAGCAGCGTAGTCTTTATCCAGCGCATTGCGAACCCAGAAGTCAATCTGTCCGTTACCTTTTTGCAGGCTGAGGCGTCCGTTCAATGTGCCGTAGAAGGCTTGGCTGACATCATTCTGCTCGGTCCAATAGATGCGTCCTGCACCGGTGTAGTTGGCATTAAGTTGAATACGGTCCAACCAATGTCCCGGGTTGATGCGGAAAATGTATTGTCCGCCCAGGCTCAGAGTGTGCTTGGGGACGAAGGGGACGTAATTGCCATTGTTACTTATTTCAATCACTTTATTATCTGCGCTTTTCGCATTCGTCACGTACTCTTTGAATGTGGCGTATGTGTAGCCATAATTTGCAGTCAGCGTGAAGTTGGTGGTAACTGCGCCCGCCAGAGATATTTCAGCTCCGAGGCTGCGACTCTTTCCTGCATTTACCGTTTCACGTCCGAGGCCGCTTTGGGCAAAGCGTGATATTTGTTGGTCGCGCGTTTCGAGCCAGAAGAGGGCGGCATCGGCACGCAGACGGTTCTGGAAAAGATTCAGGTGGGTGCCTGCTTCATAGTTCCACGTCTGTTCAGGTTTGTAGACGGTGGCAGCCCGGGCATCCGGATTCTTACCGCCATCGGGTAGAAAACCATCTACCAAATCTTTGAAGTTGTCCGGAACATTGGGCATGATTGCTTCTTTAGATTGCTTCATCATATCGTTGCGCAAACTGGATTGTAGAAGGTCGGAGAACATCTGAATGTTATATCCTCCCGAGCGATAACCTTTGCTGACGGTAGCATATACATTTCCGGCATTATCCCGGAAGTCATATTGCAAGGCGAACTTCGGAAGTAGTTGCAGATAATCTTTGCTGATGGAACCTTCGTAGCAGGATTCTACAGTCAGGGCTGTTTCCGGCATCATTATTATAGGATCACGAACAGGCTGTCCGTTCTGCATCATCTGACCTGTAATGCCTACGGTGTAATCCATTGCTGTGCCGGAGTTGTAATCCATCTTCATCTTCTCATAATCCAGGCGAAGTCCGGCAGTGAATGATAATCCGTCGATACTAAATAAATCTCTGAATGTGGATTGGTGAAACAGAGCTCCATTCAGAAGCGGTGTTTTGAAATCTCCGTTGATAGGTAAACGTGTGCTGGTTACTTTTAATGATGGCATGATATTCATATTCATCACCGGGCTCATCGGTACTTCTATTAGTGGAGGAATTACGCTACCCAGCATCTGGTTCATCATCGCCATACCATCTTCCTTAAATGTGACCGGTGCAGTCGTATTCAGCCATTGATAGAAGCCGAAGATGCCCGTTGCCCATTGCCAGCGGCGGTTTTCCTTGCTCTTCATCACAATTTCTTCACTGATGGTATTGATGCGTTGTTTCTGTTCCAGTGTATACGTATCTGAGGCTGTGAAATCCTGATCCAGAAACATACGATCCTTTAGATGCTGATATCCGGTTACGGCACTGAGTGTGAAATTCTGTGCCTGGTACTCTACATTAAGTCCGGCATTCAGCAGGTTGCGGTAATAGCTACTTTCATCATTGTAAGCCGTTTTGGCTACATCTCCGGTTTCTTTATTGTAGAGTCCATACGGGTAACCGCCCTGGTCACCATATTCATAACTTACATTAAAGTCGAGCTTCCAATTATCGCTGGGCAAGTAGATGGCACGGATACGTCCACCGGCAGACTGCCCTTTATCTACTTTTTTATTGTTGAGCGCTGCATTGCGGAAGAAACCGCCTTCGTATTCATAAAATCCTCCAGCCGAGAATGCAAAGCGATCATTCATCCGGTGATAGTGAGTGACGGAAGTATTGTATTGATTGTGTGTACCTGCCCCTATCCGGAAGTCAGTACCTTGATAAGAGAAAGGAGATTTGGTATGTACTTTAATAAGTCCACCCATCGCATTTCGTCCGTACAGTGTACCCTGCGGACCGCGCAGCACATCAATACGCTCGATGTCGGAATAATTGAAATCGAATGCGGATTTATCTATATAAGGTATATTGTCAACATAGAGCCCTACGGAGGGAGTATTGATGCGAGAACCGATACCACGAATGTAGACGGCAGATGTCAGTCGCGAACCGTAGTCGGGAATAAATATATTGGGGACCAGTGCTGTCAGGTTTTTGATTGAGTTCACTTGTGCAGCCTGCATGTCTTGTTGCGAAAGCAGGGTGACGGCATTGGGCAGCTCGCGCAACTTACGGTTTTCTTTAGGTGCTGCAATGATCAGGACTTCTTCAACGTCCACTATTTTCAGGGTATCCACTTCCTCTGCACATACGTTCCCTATCGACAGGAGTGCCAGGGCAAAGGCTAACAATTTACTCTTCTCCATTTTTTGCTTCTATTATTTCGCTTGCAAAGAAAGAGGATTTCTCTTATACCCGCAATCCTCATTTATTAGGATTTAGATACGGTCTGCTTCGACGTATCCGTGCATTACAGCATAAATCGTTAGTCCGGCCACTGATTTAATGCCCAGCTTCTCCGTAATATTCTTTCGGTGGGAGATGACGGTAGTCAGGCTGATATTCAGTTTATCGGCTATTTCTTTATTGATAAGTCCTTTGGTTATCAGTACCAGTACTTCTATTTCGCGGGGAGAGAGATCATGTTCGCTGTCGGCATGAGGATTACCGCACGGATGCGCTGTTGCACCGTGGGGATGTCCGTGGGGGTGGCTATGAGGATGTCCGCCTTTGTGTCCGAACTGATGCAGTTGCAGGATGTTTCTGATCAGTGTTTTCTCGTCCTGATAAATATTCAAGGTCGGTATTCCTGCCAGCTGAGGCTGATTGTCACCGTTTGCCAATACAATGGTCTTGGGCTTGCGCGGTAGGAAAAAAGCGGTATGCTCAAAATATATCTGTGCTGAAACAAAATAATGCGCGTACATATCGGGGGTATCGTCCATCAGTTCCTCGAACGAACTGAATACACGGATGACGGCCATCGGGATAATTTCTTCCAGAAGGCTTTGCAATCCCATACATGATAAGGTGTTGGAGTCAGCAATTGCTATTTCGGGAGCTACCATAGTGTTTCTTAAATTTCTGCAAAAGTACAGATAAATTTTAGGATGTAGGCTATTGTGATTGAAAAACAGTAACTTTCCTTAATAGGTTGCTATAGAACTTTGCGCTCTTCTCTTTTGTTGTTAAGTATATAATTTACTTAATACTACTGATTTATGAAATATGATATAGCTATCATCGGTGGTGGCCCTGCCGGATATACGGCAGCTGAAAGAGCGGCTGCAAACGGGCTGCAAACTGTTTTGTTTGAAAAGAAAGCTATTGGCGGTGTTTGTCTCAATGAGGGGTGTATCCCTACCAAAACTCTACTCTATTCCGCCAAGTTGTGGGACAATATGAAAGGTGCGTCCAAGTATGGCATCTCTGTGCCCGACGGTTCGTCATTCGATATGAAAAAGATTATCGACCGTAAAGATAAGATTGTGAAAAAGCTGACTGGTGGTGTGAAGATGACGGTCAGTTCGTACGGTGCTGTTATTGTGCCGCAGGAAGCCGTTATTATGGGTGAGGCGGACGGACGTTTCCAACTTTCGGCTGCCGGCGAAGTATATGAAGTAACCTATCTGTTGGTATGTACAGGTTCCGATACATTGATCCCTCCCATTAAAGGATTATCTGAAATTGATTATTGGACATCAAAGGAAGCATTGGAGATCACAACTTTGCCCCGTTCACTTGTCATTATCGGCGGTGGTGTTATCGGGATGGAATTCGCCTCTTTTTTCAATAGCATGGGTGTGCAGGTGCATGTTGTTGAAATGATGCCCGAAGTATTGGGCGCCATGGATAAGGAAACCAGTGGCATGCTACGTTCAGAATATCAGAATCGTGGAGTTAATTTCCATTTGAATGCCAAAGTAATTGAAGTCGGCAAAGAGGGTGTCACTATTGAAAAAGAAGGTAAGACTGCACTTATCGAAGCCGAAAAGGTACTCGTCAGTGTGGGTAGGAAAGCTAACTTGTCCCAGGTCGGTTTGGATAAACTGAACATTGAACAGCTGCGCAACGGTGTGAAGGTGGATGAGCATATGCAGACTTCCCATCCTCGTGTTTATGCCTGTGGCGACATCACCGGGCGTTCTATGCTGGCACATACTGCCATTCGTGAAAGTGAAGTTGCTGTCAATCATATCTTGGGAGTGGAAGACAGTATGAATTACGATTGTGTACCCGGTGTGGTGTATACCAATCCCGAAGTAGCGGGAGTCGGTAAGACTGAGGAAGAATTGAAAGTATCCGGTATCAGTTATCATGTACAGAAGTTACCGATGGCCTATTCCGGTCGTTTTGTAGCCGAGAATGAATTGGTGAACGGACTTTGCAAACTGATATTGGATGACGATGATCGGGTGATAGGCTGCCATATGCTGGGAAACCCTGTTTCCGAATTGATTGTTCTTGCCGGACTTGCCGTGCAGCACGGATATACGGTGGAAGAGTTTCAAAAGACTGTTTTTCCGCATCCGACGGTCGGTGAAATCTTCCATGAAACTTTGTTTGCATAATGTTCTGTATTGATAATCGCTGCACGGATATCTATTTAAATCTGGCAGCAGAAGAATATTTGTTGAAGCAGAAGCGAGGTAACTTCTTTATGCTTTGGCAGTCGGAACCTTCCGTAGTGATAGGGAAACATCAGAGTGTGGCAGCGGAAGCGGACGAGAGGCTTCTGGATGAAAAGGGAATAACCCTGGCACGCCGTTTCTCCGGTGGAGGGGCTGTATATCATGACCGGGGAAACATTAATCTGAGTTTTATTGAAACCGTAAAGCAGCCGGACTTTGTATATTACCTGCAACAGGTCGTTGATTTCCTTGAAAAGGTAGGCATCTCAGCTTATGCTGACCAGCGTCTGGGCATTTATGTGGATGAACGGAAAATATCAGGTAGTGCGCAGTGCATACACAAAGATCGTGTGATGTATCATTGTACTTTGTTGTTTTCCACTGATCTGGATACATTGAATGCGGCATTGAATGGCGATCCGGATGCGGAAAGCCGTATACCGGGCTCTCGTACTGTGCGTGCGGTACCTTCCGTACGGAGTGAAGTTGCTAATATAAAAGAGTTTTTGTCCGAACCCATGGCCATCAAGCGTTTCATACACTTGCTCTTTCACTCCTTTGTAGATGATGACGATAACCGGATTTACCGTTTTTCTGCCGGAGATATGGAAGCCATCGAACGGTTGAAAACGGAAAAGTATGCCTGCAAAGAGTGGATATATCATAAATCCGCATTAACTTTTACTTAAGTTAAAAACTTACTACTCAGTTGTTTGTTGTATAATAATAAACCGAGAACCTAAAACTTAACTATATGTCAAGATTTGAAATAAAGATGCCCAAATTGGGTGAAAGTATAACCGAAGGTACCATCATCTCATGGTCGGTACAAGTAGGAGACATCATTAAGGAAGATGATGTGTTGTTTGAAGTAAATACCGCTAAGGTTAGTGCCGAAATACCATCTCCGGTAGAAGGTAAAGTCGTGGAAATTTTATTTAAGGAAGGAGATACCGTAGCTGTGGGTACGGTGGTGGCTATTGTCGATATAGGAGGTGAAAACTCCGAGGATGAGGGTGTTGCGGTTGTTTCTAAGACTGCCTCTGAGGAAACTCCTCAAATCAAGGCTGTAAAATCGGAAGAAGAACGTTGGTATTCGCCTGTAGTTCTTCAGTTGGCTCGTGAGGCCGGCATTCAGCCTAAAGAACTGGATACTATTTCGGGTACCGGATATCAGGGCCGGGTGAGCAAGAAGGACATCAAGAGTTACATTGTCCGGAAACAAAGTGGTGGTACCACCACGGCGCAACCTGCTGTTAAGCCAAGTCCGCAACCTGTTGCAAGCGTTGCACCGCAACCGGTAGCTACAGCACCTGCCCAGTCGTCTGCTAAACCTGCTGCAACTCCTGAAGTACAACGTACTACACCTGCTTCCGGCACATTCTCAGCAGAAGGTGTTGAAGTAAAAGAGATGGATCGTGTACGTAAGGTGATAGCCGACCACATGGTAATGTCTAAACATACTTCCCCGCACGTAACCAATATTGTGGAAGTAGATGTAACGAAACTTGTGAAGTGGCGTGATAAGAATAAAGACGCTTTCTTACGTCGTGAGGGAGTGAAACTTACGTATATGCCTGCCATCACAGAAGCTGTGGCGAAGGCGCTGGCTGCTTACCCGCAAGTGAATGTATCGGTAGAGGGATATAATATCTTGTTCAAGAAACATATCAATGTCGGTATTGCCGTTTCTCTGAATGATGGCAATCTGATTGTTCCGGTGGTTCGTGATGCCGATCGTCTGAACCTGAACGGACTTGCCGTAGCCATTGATTCACTGGCACTCAAGGCTCGTGATAATAAGCTGATGCCCGATGATATTTCCGGTGGCACTTTTACGATTACGAACTTCGGTACATTCAAGTCTTTGTTCGGTACACCTATCATCAATCAGCCTCAGGTGGCTATACTGGGAGTAGGATACATCGAGAAGAAGCCTGCCGTAATAGAGACCCCGGAAGGGGATGTGATTGCCATCCGTCATAAGATGTATCTGTCCCTTTCTTATGACCATAGAGTCGTGGATGGTTCATTAGGTGGCAACTTCCTCTATTTTATTAAAGATTATCTGGAAAACTGGAAAGAATAACTTAATACCTTGATAAGTATGAAAAAGTACAATATAAAAACCACAGATGTGGAACTGCTGAAGAAATGGTATTACCTGATGACGCTGGGGCGTGCGCTCGATGAAAAGGCGCCCGCTTACCTGTTGCAGTCCCTTGGCTGGTCCTTTCACGCTCCGTATGCCGGACATGACGGGATCCAGTTGGCCATCGGACAGGTATTTACCAAAGGAGAAGACTTTCTTTTCCCTTACTACCGTGATATGTTGACTGCCCTTTCCGCCGGAATGACGGCAGAAGAACTTATACTGAATGGCATCTCCAAAGCTACTGATCCGGGAAGTGGCGGACGCCATATGTCCAATCATTTTGCCAAACCCGAATGGCATATCGAGAATATATCCTCGGCTACAGGTACGCATGATCTTCATGCAGCCGGTGTGGCACGTGCAATGGTATATTATGACCATAAAGGAGTCGTTATTACTTCACACGGCGAATCTGCCTCATCCGAAGGCTTTGTCTACGAAGCTGTCAATGGTGCCAGCCTTGAACGCCTGCCCGTTATTTTTGTATGGCAGGATAATGGATATGGTATATCTGTTCCGAAGAAAGACCAGACGGCAGCCCGTAAAGTGGCGGATAACTTCTCCGGATTCAAGAATCTGAAGATTATCCATTGTAATGGAAAAGATGTGTTCGACTCCATGAATGCCATGACCGAGGCCCGTGAGTATGCATTGTTGAACCGGAATCCGGTAATCGTACATGCCAATTGTGTCCGTATCGGTTCCCATTCCAACTCTGACAAAGATACTTTGTACAGGGATGAAAATGAACTGGCTTATGTGAAAGAGGCTGATCCGCTGCTGAAGTTCCGCCGGATGCTGTTGCGTTACAAGCGTCTCACCGAAGAAGAGCTGAAAGAAATAGAGGAGAAAGCAAAGAAAGACCTGGCTGCTGCCAATCGTAAGGCGCTGACAGCTCCCGATCCTGATCCTAAAACCATTTTCGACTATGTATTGCCGGAACCTTACGAACCGGAAAAATATAAAGATGGGACACATCGTGAGACAGAAGGAGAGAAGAAATTCTTTGTAACTGCCATCAATGAAACGCTGAAGGCAGAGTTCCGCCATAATCCTAACACCTTTATCTGGGGGCAGGATGTTGCCAATCGGGATAAAGGAGGAGTGTTCAATGTGACCAAAGGCATGCAACAGGAATTCGGTGAAGCTCGTGTGTTCAGTGCACCTATTGCCGAAGATTATATTGTCGGCACAGCAAATGGTATGAGCCGTTTTGATCCTAAAATCCGGGTAGTGATAGAGGGGGCAGAGTTTGCCGACTATTTCTGGCCTGCCGTAGAACAATATGTGGAATGTACCCATGAATATTGGCGTAGCAACGGACAGTTCGTTCCTAATGTAACTTTACGTCTGGCTTCCGGTGGTTATATCGGTGGCGGACTCTATCACTCGCAAAATCTGGAGGGCGCTTTGGCTACTTTGCCCGGAGCGCGGATTGTTTGTCCATCCTTTGCCGATGATGCTGCCGGACTGCTCCGTACAAGTATACGTTCCCGTGGGTTTACGCTGTTTATTGAACCGAAATCATTATATAATTCCGTAGAAGCAGCCACCATCGTCCCTGATGATTTTGAAGTTCCTTTTGGGAAAGCGCGCGTTCGTCGTGAGGGCAGTGATCTGAGTATTATAACCTATGGTAACACAACGCATTTCTGCTTGAATGTTGCCGAACGTTTGGAAAAAGAAGCTGGCTGGAGTGTGGAAGTGATTGATATCCGTTCTTTGATACCGTTGGATAAAGAAACCATTTATGAGTCTGTGAAGAAGACCAGTAAAGCCCTGATTGTTCATGAAGATAAAGTATTTGGTGGCTTCGGTGGTGAGATAGTAGCCAGTATTGGTACAGACTTGTTCCGTTACTTGGATGCACCGGTGCAGCGTGTAGGTTCTACCTTTACTCCTGTAGGTTTTAATCCGATACTGGAACGTGCTATTTTGCCGGGTGCAGATAGAATTTATGAAGCAGCCAAGAAGCTGTTGGAATATTAATTTAATAATAAGTTATTATGAAAGAGATAGGATTATTTTATGCAATGAATGCTGCCAAGACTTCTCATATCGCAGAGAAGATACGTGAGAAGCTTGGACACAAAGAAGTAGAAATGATTATAATAGAAAAGGCTTGGCAAAATGATTTTCAGGCTTATGATAAACTGATAGTAGGTGCCTCCACCTGGTTCGACGGTGAATTGCCTACCTATTGGGACGAAATGATACCGGAGATAGAAAGCCTCGATCTGAAAGGTAAGAAAGTTGCTCTCTTCGGACTTGGTGACCAAATCGGTTATCCCGATAATTTTGTTGACGGTCTGGGAATACTGGCTGATGTCTTTGAAAAGGCAGGGGCTGTCCTTGTCGGATTTACGTCTGCCGAAGGTTATTCATTTAACCGGTCAAGAGCTTTGAGGGATGGTAAATGGTGTGGACTGGTGATTGATATAGAGAACCAGTCGAAGCTGACGGATAAACGGATAGCGGACTGGTGTGAACAGTTGAAGAAGGAATTCTGAAATAACATGAGGGGCTCGTTAGAGGGCCCCCTTATTTTATATTACTTTGATTCCATCAGGAACTTTGATTGCAGATTTTTCCATTAGTTCCTTTAACATGCTTGATATAGACTACACCGAATGGAATAGGGAAGGTCCTTTCCGCCTATTCCAAATCGCCAAGATGGGGAGTAATGCGAAGAGTCTTACAGCCTGCATTCACTATCTTGACATCTAAAATGTACTGTGTCATCCTGGGGGTAGGTCCGGAGGCCCATCCATGACAAAAGCTGTGCCGGAAACTGGGATAACAGTAATCACCGAAGTCTTTGTGGATATCATTTTTACCTTTGGGAACAAAATCATCCAGTCTTGCGGCATTATGTGTCCAGTCCAGATTGAAATCTTTCATATCACGCATGGCATGGTTGTTTGTAGGATATCTCTTTCTCCGTTTGCCGCCATCATTCTAGCTACAGGTGCCACTTACGGATTCTTCGAAACGGATGCGTACGGAGGGGGCTTCCAAGGTTTGACCGAATCCAATACGAGTTTTAAATCTCCGTGCAGTTCTCGATCATAATTTTAACTCATAATAGTGATGTGTACCCCTTAAACCAAAAGAGGCTGAGCTCAAAAACTATTTTGAGACAGCCTCATCCTTATCAAACAATTCTTAATTAATGTCGTTTAGTTAACTTGAGCAATCGATATCCGGTATCAACCGAAGCTGTGTTCCCATGCAGATCACATTATTGACGGTTATCAGGTTGAATAATCAATTTAGATGAAAACTATTTGTTTCAGGTTTATCGGTTTTGAGGCTTTCGTTGATTGGAATCTCCTATAGTCAAAGTCGTCTCACCTTAATACCTGATAAAAAGGCTTTTCCTTTTATGGTATTCAAGTTAATTGTTATACAATTATCATTGTTTTGTACTATATAACGACGTTTAAAAGCTGTGCGATAGTGTCCATAGTCGACTGGTGAGAAATTTGTTTCGACTTGTTTCCCGCAAATAGAAATATTGAAGTACGTTTCTCCAGAATGTTTTTCTCCACTGCTCTTACCCAAAAGATTAGCTAACTGAGTTGCAGGCTTAGTGACATCAGCCATGAGCAATTCTATTTCATAATCTCCCTGAGGCGCATCAATCTTGTACGCAAAGTTACCCTCACGCCATGTTTGATACAATGGTCCGTCCACAGTATTGTGTATCTCTGAGGTAGTACTGTGTTCTTCTCCATCTATATATCCCCAATTACCAGAAGTATAGGGCTGGTCGGGAAGCCAGGTAAGACTACTTATATCTGAAGTATAAAAACAGTTACTTCCTACATTGATAGCCAATTCATCTCCAGCAGCAATATTAGGGAATGGTTGAAAACATATTTTCATAGCATCCTGAACTGTCTTTCCGTCATTCACACCTTGCACTAAAATAGTTGATTCGCCTTTGGGCAGTAGCACATTGAAAATGGTATGGCAATTGAATATCTTTTGGCTTCCTACGGACTGCCCGTTAACAAACAACTCTACTTCCGGCATATTTGAATAAATTTTGATGGCCTGTGACTTGTTTGTTTCTCCCACACGAGTGTCCCAGTCTTGACTGGCTATTCTTAATATCGGAACATCTTTGCGCCATAAAGCTTTAAAATAATAAGCCACATCCTTCAAGGTACGATTGTTGTAGGCCACTCCTTTATTGTTTACTCTTGGCATGGATTCCTGACGCGCTGCCACGTTGAAATCAATAAAGTTCCAATATGCGCATCCGCTTATCCATTCCGTTTCTTCAATGAATGGAAGATAATGCTCAATGTAAGTTTGTTGATATTCAATGCTGAAATCAAATGCACGTCCATTGGTGGTATGCAATCGTTTGTCACTTCCTGCACCCCACTCGCTGATTATTATCGGTTGGTTTGGATAACGACGATGTTGGTCCTCACACCAAGCATTGAAGTCTTTTAGTTCACCCACATACCAACCGTGATAAAGATTCCACCCAACAACATCTTCTAAGTTTAGACCTATTTCGTTGTAGAGGTTTGTCATATTGAAAGCCATCACACTTACTCTGCTGGGGTCTTCTTCTTTGAGAACTGTTTCCAAACGTTGGGCCAACGCAACGGTGCGTTCTTTGCAAGCCGGCCATTCGGGTTTGTCAACCGCAGGTGTTGTCAAGAGTATTTCATTCATATATCCCCAAGCGATAACAGATGGATGGTTGTAGTGTTGACGTATCATTTCGCGCAGATTTTGTTCGCAATTATCATCATATCCCGGTGTGTCGGGCACTATATTTATAATAGGAATTTCTTCCCATGCCAATAATCCTAATTCATCGCACATCTCTAAAACAGTATCGTCTTGCGGATAGTGTGAAATTCGAATAAAATTGCATCCTAACTCTTTCATTAAGGCGATGTCTCGACGATGTGCTTCGTCATCTAATGCTACGCCCACCGGGGCTTGATCCTGATGTCGATTGAACCCTCGCAATTTGTATGGCTTTCCGTTGAGGCTAAAGCCTTTATTGCCATCAAAGGCAAACCATCGAAAGCCTGTTTTATGTATTTTCTCGTCCAGCAGTTTGCCCGTTTTTAAGTCTGTCAATATTGTCTTTATCAGATAAAGTGACGGTGTCTCAGGAGTCCACAGGCTTGGATTTTGAATATCATCCGATATACATTCGACAGTGCGCGTTTCACCGGCCTTTAATTTTAACTTTCGATTGATGGTTTGTAGCAGTTCTCCCTCCGGACTGTAGATTGCATTTTTAACTTCCAGAGTTGTGGTTTTCAGAGCGTCATTACTCACTTCGCTACGCACTTTCAGTACACCGCTTTGCTTGTTAGTAATTGAAGCATTGATGAAGATACCATCAGAGCCCATATTGGTCATATTGAAGTGTTGTTCTGGAGTCGAGATGAGCCACACGTCTCTATAGATACCTCCCCAGAATGTAAAATCGGCTGATATCGGCGTAATGTCTTTCCTTGAATTGTCCACTGTGATTTCAATCGTATTCTCTTTTTGAATGTAATTGGTGATATCCATCGTGAAGGCGTTATATCCACCTGCATGACAGCCTGCTTTATTACCGTTCACACTAACCGTAGCTGCTTTGCTGGCCGCATCTACCTTCAGATAATAACGACGTCCTTTCACTATGTCAGGTAAAACAAGTGTACGCCTGTAAAGTCCTTCTCCCTGGTAGTAGTTCCGTTGTTTGTAGGCATCTTGGTTAAAGGTATGGGGAAGATTGACTGACTCCCATTTCTCGTCCATAGGTTTACGGAATTCCCAATTGTCATTGATGGTTTTCATTTCCCTTTGCGCTTGCAAAGTGGCAGTGGCAAGCATTGTTATTGCGGCAAGCACTCCTATTTTGAGCAGAATTCTATTTATCATAATCTTTTCATTATTATTATTGTTTGAATTTTGGCTTTTGGTCAATTTCATAAATTCTTTTATTGATAGTTCATGTGGAACTTCTCATAATATGTATGATCTTTAGGGAAATCCTCACCTTCCCAAGCCTTCTTTGATGTCCATGATTCAGCTGGTGCTGTCCAGAATGAATGATCAGCCGGCAGCCCTAATGGCAAGAATGCCAATGACGCTAAATAAAGGCTTCCATTATTAGTATATACATTGGCAGTATCGGGTTGCTTGCCGTTGAAGCCAAGCGTCAGAAATCCATTTTCATTGAAATTTCGTTCATCGGCAAACATTCGTTGGATAACAGCAGTCATTGCCGCTCTTACTTGACCATTACTGAGCTCTTTAGGCAATAGCTCTTTCCAAGCTACCAAGGCTAAAGGTTGGAGTACGCCGGTTCGATAAGTGATGGAGCGCCCAAATACAGGAAATGTACCTTCAGGAGATATAAGATGTTCCAAAATTACACTGTAACGCTGCATACGCTTGGTGGCATGCAAAAATGTGGTCCCTGCCCATTCCCGTTTAATTTTTCCGCCATTGGTAAGTACTTCCATGCATTCGAATAGCATAGGGTGAATGACAAAACTATTATAATAGTCGAATGCAAACGAAGGCCCATCCGAATACCATCCATCGCCAATGTACCATTCTGAAACTTTGCGCAAAGCAGAGTCAATACGGTAGTAGTCGGCTTTTCCTTCCACTTTGTGAAGAAAAGCTTCTATGGTTGAAGTGAAGAGTAACCAATTGGTGTACAGGGGATTGATACGCCGCAAGGAAATAAACTGGGTTATATAGCGTTCTTTAGTGATATTGTCAAGTGGCATCCAAAGTGAATCATAACCACGGATAAAGCTTTCTGCAATATAAGCAGCATCAACTAAGGTCTGAAAATTTTCACTCCATAGTAAATAGTCTGGAGATGACGGGTCAACAGCATTTTTATAACTCTTTAAAGCCCAAATCCTTAATTGCTTTCTTTGCCTGCTTTCTGCTGAATCATCATCGGGCAACGAAAGCCAGGGTGCAACTCCGGCCATCAGGCGGCCAAAACATTCCATATAAGAGACACGTTTATCGCGTCCGTCCCAAGTAGGGCTAAGTTCAAGCTGCATATTCTCCTGCAACTTTCCTTCACTCATATTGCTTAATACTGGCGCTGCCATTCGATACATGATTTTATACCACATCTCACGATCTGATATTTCTTTCCCTTTTTTCTTCTGTTTAGCACATAAGTCGGCAGAAGAAAATAAAAATAATATTGTAAACAAATATAAAGTAATCTTATTCATCTAATTATTTTTTTATTTTAAAAATCGTACCCGTTCGCAAGCGGTGAGCAAAAACACTCCCACTCCAAAATTGTAATATGAATCTGCATCAACTATTTGTCCAGGGATGGCCTTTTCGCCGATAGGTTGAATATATCCTATCTTTCCATCAGCTTGTAATGCCACAGTTTTTAGGTATTTCCATGATTTTTCTGCTATTGGTAAATAGGTGTTCGCATCAAGTAGTCCATTATTAATTCCCCACAGATAACTGTAGGTAAAAAGGGCTGTTCCGCTTGTCTCAGCTCCCGGCGCTTGGTCAGGATCAATAAGGCTGCGTGTCCAATATCCTTCGGGTTGCTGGCAGGTAGCCAAAGCTTCAGCCATGGCTTGGTATCGAGCAATATATTCTGGGCGGTATTTGTCGTTAGTCGGCAATTGTTTCAATACTTTAGCTAATGCAGCGAATGCCCATCCATTTCCACGTGCCCAAAAATCCTTTTTACCATTAATTGTCTGATGAACTGGATATAAATATTTGGCATCCCGATAGTAAAGTCCGGCTTCGGTGTCATACATTATACTATCTGTAGTTGCTAAATATTGATACAACTTTTCCAGATACAATGGATTCTGTGTTATGTCATACATCTTCACCATGACTGGCATTACCATGTAAAGGGCATCTACCCAATGCCAGTAATCAAGTTTAAGTGTAGACATTTGATATTCCATCACTTCTCGGGCACGGGCTATTTTCATTGTGTCTGCATTAAGTTTATATAGATCCGCGTAGGTCTGAAAGCAGATTTGCCAATCTCCAAAAAGCACATATTCCGGTGTTTCACCATAAGTGCTTAGCCATTCTGACTTATTGTTGCCAGTAGCACCTTTCCATTGATTGTATTCAGCCCAATCAATGGAATATTGCATATAGCTTTTATTTCCGGTCAGCGCATAAACTTCCATATTTCCGGTATGATAAACGGCGTCATCCCAAAATGAGCGGACTTGTGCTTTGTGGGTAGATTGATATTGCTGATTTACTCGATGGATAATCTCCAACACTTCTTCTGCGGTTTCAGTACTTTCTTTCTTATTGTTGCATGAAGCAACTAATAATATAAGAATTCCTAATATATATTTTATGTAATGCATATTTCGGTTAATGGTTGATTAATAGTATAGTAGACTTATCTCATAAAAAGCTACACTTAAAAAATGAATTGATGCAATTCTATTGACGATTATATCTTTATTAATAGAGCTTGCACCAATTCATTTTTCTATGCAGATTATTGCTCATCGGCAACAGCTTCTTCCCAAGTTTTCCATTTCTCAACTGATGGGTTATAGCCATCATAACCAGGATTCTGACTCAGTTCACCTAATAAATTTGCATCAATGGCGCTTTGTGGTATGGGCCAGTTGATATTGTGGCGTCCCATAGTGTATTTACGCCCTTTTACTATTGGAGCATCGGGCTTATTATAATAATTGTTGTACTTGCAGATGCGATGCCACCAAAAACTGTCTTCATGAAGTTTATTTATATCATAAGTCTTTCCTTCGTTGTCAGGTTTCCCACTCAAGGCCAAGGAATACGAAATGCGGCTTAGTTCAGTAAATCTCCATTCTTCCATATAAAGTTCGCGAGCACGTTCATCCACAATGTTATCTATATCAACTTTGGAATAGAGGATTTTGCATTTTGCACGTTTGCGGATGGCATTGACGTCTGCCGTAGCTTCTTCAATATTGCCCAAGTAGTAATTAGCTTCTGCACGTAGCAGATAAGTTTCGGCCAATCGGTACAAATAAAAATCAGCGTATCCGCTACCCTGATAATTATTAAGGTTAGCAGCTTCATCTTCGGGAGATTCTGACCATGTTTTGTAGTGTGGCCAGTCAAACCAAGTACGTATGGTGTCACTACAAAGAATCTGTTTTTCTCCTTTTTCATTGATGTGGATATAGCTTAGGTTCTGGCCATAGTATGCTGAGTTCGGATTGTTGTATTTGATATCTTCCATATGTACCCAGTTGCCCACTTGAGAGTTATGCCTCAGATCACCGTCATCATGTGTATTATTCAGATACCACAATGAATTCTCGGCAAAATAGGTGGGGCGCACAACCCCCACACCGCGTCCGAGAGCCCTGTTATAGTCTAATGTGGCGTCATAAGAAGCATTTGTCAAGGCAAAACGATCTACTGCCAGCTTATTATCAGGAGTAGAAATGGAGTTCGAATTCCACCAAGGCACCATGTTACGCATTGTACGTGTACGAATACCGGAGTCGGACCCGTAGCGATTGGGCATTACCAATATAGCTTCCGTATTGGCGGCAATGGTCTTGTTGTTGCCTTGGTGTAAGTTCCAGATCACATTGTTTGTAATGTTCCAAGTAGCTGGATTGGGGGTTGAGAAGGTACCGAAAGTTTCTGTCATTAATGCATAACCTGACTTGTCTATCAGTATATCAGCTTGTTCTTTGGCTTTCTGAAACTCCCCATTAGCCAAATAGCACTTAATCAGCAACTGTCGGCATGCCCCCTTATTAATCATGCCAATATAAGTCATATCCTTCTGTTCGGGCACATGCTGCACTGCAAATTCCATATCCTGTACCAGTTTCTTGATGATGGCCTCACGCTTTGTGCTTTTATAGTTTTGTTTAGGCTTGTCAATGATTTTAGAAACAAAAGGTATATCGCCAAACTGGAAACAAAGATTCAAGTATCGGTATGCACGGTGAAAATAAGCTCGGCCTAAATATTCGCTTTTGGTTGTTTCATCCAGTCCTTCAACCTTGTCAATGTAACTGATGATTGTGTTGGCGTATTTAATGCCATTGTAGGTCTCTCCCCAAAAGATGACAAGGCGATTCTGGTCGAAGTTATACCAACCATTATTGGGAGTGAAGCGTTCGTTAATATCACTGAATATAAGAGCATCATCTGTTTTGGATGCTACAGCTAGGTCTGAAAATAAATATTCGCTCATTAAGGGAAGCATCAGGTCGCAAGCTTCCGTGTTAGTCCAATAGGCACGTAATGCTTTATCTGCCGAAGCCAAAGCTGAATTGAGCCCTTCTACTGTGCTGAATGTTACCGAAGGTTCATAAAGTGAAAGCGGATCAGGTTTCAGGAAGTCGTCAGAGCAACTCACAGAGGATAATTGAATACAAACAATTCCAATTAATATCCTAAATATGTTTATATAGTTTTTCATAATTCGTTATACTTTTAAAATGTTAAGTTAATTCCGAGTGAATAAGTGCGTGGGGCTAAACCGCCGGTTTCAGGATCACCATATTCCCATTCTTTGCTCCAAGTTGCTACGTTGCGGACAGTAGCAAATACTTTGGCATTCAGAATCTTATATTTCTCAAGAAATTCCTGGGGTATGTTATAAGCTACTGAGATATTTTCCAAACGAATAAATGAACGGTCGATAACGCGTGCAGGAGCAGATATGCCGGTAGGGCCCTGTGCGCTTAGCCGTGCATAGGTATTAGTCGGATTGTCCACAGTCCAGTATTTCTTGGTGTATACATTTCGGCAATTTGTTATCTGTGAATAGCTGTTATCATTGTTGAGATAGTTGGTATCAAGGCTTTTGTGCCCCATATATGAATACATATTGAATGAAAAACTCCAATTCTTATAAATAGTGAAGTTATTTCTCAGTGACCAATGTACAGGAGGCGTGGTTTCACCCATAAATTGCTTGTCTTTATTGTTGTAAACCGGAGTCACACTTCCATCAGCATTTACTTTGTCATCGGCTGTATAGATATTTTGCACTTTCGGGTCACCTGGGCGCTGACCATATTTGGCTGCCTCTTCTACTTCGTCCTTTTGCCAAATGCCAGTAACCTTATAATCCCAAATAGCACTGACAGGATGTCCGATGAACCAACCGTTGGTTACATCGTCGCGCTCTTTGGTCGTTGTGTTTCCTGCCGCATCTATAATTGTTTCAGACTCCCCATAAAGTTTCTTGATAGTGTTTTTATTGACAGACAGGGTAAACCCTGTTTCCCATTTAAAGTTCTCTTTTTCAATGTTACGCGAATTGATTGATAATTCAAAGCCACGGTTCTCAATTCTACCTAGATTGGTGGTAATAGAATTGAATCCTGTGAAGCTGGGCAAAGACTGGTTCATAATCATATCGGTAGTAGGCATCACGTAGTATTCCAAACTTGCATTGATGCGATTATTCAAAAATCCCAAATCGAGACCGATGTTCCAAGAGGTGGTTTTTTCCCATTGTAAATTAGGATTAGCCAGTCGGCTCACGAAAAGATATTTTAAGTCCATCAAAGCGCCAGAGGCTGCATTTATGTATCCCTGTGTATATTTGCCCAAAGATAGGTTGGCTAATGCCAAATACGAATCAGCTAAACTGCGATTACCATTCTGGCCAAATGACAGGCGCAACTTACCTGAACTTAATGGTTTCCAGGCCCAGAATTTCTCATTAGTGAAAGTCCATGCTAATGCTCCGGAAAAGAAGTTGGCGTAAGGATTGGTTGTTCCGAATGCCGAATAGCCATCGCGCCTGAAGGAGAATGTAGCCATATAAGTATCATTGTATGAATAAAACAAGCGGGCTAAATAGCCACAAGCTGTTTCACGTGTGTCTGTAGAGCTAAATGAACTCAGATTCTTGTCGCCATTGGCTGTGCCGTGCAATCCCAAAGCTTCTGACGGCAAGATGTTGCGGGCGATAATTTCGTCTGCCCATGATTGCCGCTCTTCCGCTTCTTGTACTAAGGTCAGGATCGTGTGATGTTTTTTAGCCCACGTATAATCCCAGGTAATGGTGTTGTTAAGCGACCAGTCAAACCGCTTGCCCTGATTGCGAGTAACGCGATTATGAGTTTCGGCTTGCCAGTCAGGATGCTGAGACGATTGATAATAACGGTTGTGATAGTATTGGTATCGGGGTGCGACATTGAATTGGTATGTAATGCCAAAAGGTAATGTCACTTTTGAATTAAGTATGCTGTTAAGCACCATGTATCCACGGTCAAGATCCATATATTGGCGGTCATAGTCAAAATTATATCCTTTCCAATAAGCATTTTCTCCCATAGGGTGGGGTACTAACTCTCCGTTGTCGCCATATGGTGTAGTAAATGGACTGTTATCCAATATTTGGCTTTCCCAGTTGGTTGCAATATCCCCATCCGTACGATTCTGAAAATTGATGTTGGCACCCACACTGAGCCAAGGGGTTATTTGGGTATCAAGTTTGATATTTGAACGTACTGCACTATATTCATTACCTCTTGCTACACCTTCGTTTGAAAGATAGCCCAATGAGATGTAATAATTTACTTTTTTAGAGTTCCCGGAAACGCTGACATTATAATCTTGGTTCAAGCCCGTGTGGAAAGAGTGGTCATACCAATCGAAGGTTCGTCCCAATAGAAAATTATTCAGTGTTATGTCACTGGCTTGCAGTCCCAAACGTCTTCCCCAGATTTCCTCTATGCTCATAGATTCGTCCTGTTTGGTTTGAGCTTTCCAGGCATCTAATGTGATGCCATGCTTATTCAAATTAGCCTCAGTGGGGCGATTGTAATATCCTGACGGCGTATTGCCCGTCTGATATGCTTCGTATTTTCCTGTTTGGGGATTTACACCATAAGTGTCTGTTATGTAAAAATCTTCGCGATATTTCAAGTATCCGTCTGCATCATACACTTTTCGGTTATCGCCAATTGTGACGAAACCTACATTTGCGCTGAAGTTGATAACAGGCTTCTCAGAACGACCCTTTTTTGTCGTTACGATAACTACGCCATTTGCAGCCTTGGCACCATATACAGCGGCTGAAGAAGCGTCTTTCAAAACATCAATCTGGCTGATGTCGTTAGGGTTGATTTCAGACAGTTCACCATAAAAGATCATGCCGTCCAGTATAATCAGTGGGTCGTTGTGTCCTCCATCTGAATAGACAGAACGCTGTCCACGTACCTGCATGGAACCGCCTCCTTTAGCCGAACCATCGAAGCCTATACGTAGTCCGGCTGTTCCACGCAGCACATCTTGTACCGTTTTGGGAGCCTCGTTTGAAAGTTCTGCGGGGCGGACCTGAGACACAGCACCGGTCAGATCTTTTTTCTTCATGGTGCCATATCCTATTACCACCACTTCATCCAGCATCTCAGTGTCTTCTTTCAGAATGATATTGAGATTTTTTTTGTTTTCTATGTTTACTTCTTGTGAGACATATCCGATATAAGAAATTTGTATTATCGCATTAGCTGAAGCTTCTAGCACGAATCGTCCATCTATATCTGTAATTGTACCTATTGACTGACCTTTCACTGTTATATTGGCACCGATAATCGGCTCACCCTCTTGGTCCTTTATTATACCTGTTATTTTATTGCTCTGTTGGGCTATATCCTTCGCTTTGCTCATCAGCATGATATTCTTACCTTCCATGGCATAATAAATATCAGTACCTGCGAACACTGTATTCAAAACTTCAGCTACCGATTTGTTCTCTGCATTTACTTGAACAGTACGTTTGAGGTTAACTTCGTTCACATTGTATACAAACAAATAATCAGTTTGTTTTTCTATCTCATTAATTATTTTACCTGTTGATATTTTATCTGCCACAACAGTCACTTTCATTACCTGTGAATAAGATTCCGTGGCAAAAGCCGTCCCGGCAAATATAAACAGGGCTAAGGCTGTGATTTTCATAATATGGAATAAATGTTTAATTTCTACAATAGATTCCTGATACAAAATATTTTTCATATATTTGCATTACTAATTTTAGGTTTTTACTTAAGATTATTAAAGAAAACTGTCAATGCGTAATTGACTACCCATGGGATGGTGTTGCAGCACTGTCCCATTTCTTGTTATTCGAGTGTGTTACTTCATAGGCAAAATGATTTTAAAGGATTAATTAATAGTGATTACATTCTTCTCGTCATCTTTTTTGTAGGTAAATTTATTATTCAGTCTGAGGACTCTCAAAACATGTTCTACTCCATCTCCCGTTCTGAATTTACCTGTATAACGATTGTTTAGTATTTTGGTATTGTTGACAATGATGCTAACTCCATAATATAGCTTTAGCTTTTCCAGCATGTCTTTGACGGAGACATTATTGAAACAAATCAAACCTTCACGCCACAAAAAGTGGTCAGGTTCTTTAATTTGTCCTTTTGTTAGCTTGTTTCCTTTCAGACTTGCCATTGTATTGGGTTCCAACTTCATTCCGTTTATTGTAGTACCTGGGATTAAGATTTCTACAGCTCCTTCCAATAAGGCCGTTTCCCAGATGCTATCCGTTGCGTAGGCCATGACATTGAATTCTGTACCCAATACCTTGACATTACATTTGTTTGTTTCTACAATAAAAGGTTGTTTTTCATTTTTAGTGACAGCAAAGTAACCTTCACCATTTAGCTTTACATTCCGGATATCACCATTGAAATGTCCCGGAAAGGTTAACGTACTAAGCGAATTCAGCCATACTTTAGTACCGTCTGCCAATATTAGTTCGGCTCGTTGTCCGGCGGGTACATGTATGGATTGTAGTGACTCACTTTGTTCTGCTTGTTGCTTTTCGGACCAATAGTGTGTACCTAATAGAATAACTGCGAATATTGCTGCTATTTTTGCAGTCTCTATCCAAAGTGTACGCAATGTAAAGTTCTTTTTTAATTGCTTATTTTCTGCTTTTGTAGGTTCTGTGCGCCACAGGGCAATATCATGTAGCTTGCGCTGTGCCATATATTCACGCATATTCTCCGAGCTTTCTTGCATCCACTCGGTGACGTGCTGCTTTTCGGTTTCGGTGGCATTGCCGGATATATATTTTTGGAGTAATTCGGAATTCATACTTTATGTTATTTTATATAGTAACGACTAAAGTGGAAACAACCCTAAAAGAAAATTGGGAAAAATGGAATTTATTTCATTTTTGCTCTCAAAAAGGCAGAGATACATGGCTGAAGTTAATAATAGAAGAAGAAATAAAATAGAGGAAGATAATCTTTTAAGGTTATCCGTAATGCCTTTAATGCTTTTGATATATGATATTCCACTCCTTTTACGGAAATTCCCATCTGTTCGGCAATTTCTTTATTGGACTTGTTTTCGAACCGACTTAGTAGAAATGCCTGCCGGGTTTGGTCGGATAGTGATTTCAATGTTTCCCGGATGATACTTTCTACTTCATCCGAGAATATTTCATTGGGATCGCATGACTCTAAAGTAGAAATACGAATAGAAAGTTCCTGTTGCTGCCAATCGGCCATAGATTCAAAAGCCGTACGTTTGACTTCTTCGTGTTTCAGATAGTCCAAAGCTTTATTCTTTAATATGGTAAGTAGGAGCGGTTCTATATAATCTATTTTCTCTGTTTTTAATTTTTCCCATAATTTAATCAACGATTCGGAAGCAATATCTTCTGCTGCCAAATTATCATGAACATATGATTTGGCAAAGAAGAATGACTTCTTGTAATAAGAAGTGTATATCTCATTAAAAGAATTTACGATAACATTGCTCATTGGTATGTCAGTTGTGCTTTTCATTATGTACCTTAAAAAGGTATAGCAAAGTTAGCAATAAACATCCATATAACTTTATGCACTGTTGGAAAATCATTTGCTTTTATAATGATATTTTGTTAATGCGTTAGCTATCAGTGAACTGCATTTACCGACACACCCCCCCCCTTATGTAAAAGTGTTTACCGCAGGATGTAACGACCTTTACCCCTTATTGTAACGCTCTTTATCTCGACATGTAACGGCTTTTACCTCGGCGTGTAAATGAAGTTACCATTTGGGGTAAACAGTGTTACCGTGAAAGGAAACAATTGTTATGGATTGAAATAGTTGGCTACCGCTTCTGCACATCGTTCTCCGTCGATGCCTGCCGATACGATTCCGCCTGCATATCCGGCTCCTTCCCCGCAAGGGAACAGTCCTTTTATTCGGATGTGCTGTAATGTATCCTTGTCTCTTATGATTCGTACGGGAGCTGATGTACGTGTTTCTATACCAATCATGACGGCCTCGTTTGTGAGGAATCCATGGCTGTATCGTCCGAATTGCTGAAAACCTTTACTTAGCCTTTCTGTCAGAAACGAAGGTATCCAGAAGTGAAGCGGAGAAGATATTAATCCCGGAGCGTATGAACTTTCGGGAAGGTCGTAACTCAGCTTTTTGCGTGTAAAGTCCAACATACGTTGTGCAGGAGCTGTTTGCCGCATATTGCCTTGCTGCCAGCAGGCGGCCTCTAAGGCCTCCTGAAAATACATCATGTTCAATTGACAATTGGCTGCGCTATTGCGCTGTTGCTGGCTTGGAATTGTCAATTGCTCCAAGTCTTCCGGTCTCAGTTCTACTACCATTCCCGAGTTGCTCCAACGCGATCCGCGGTTACTGGGACTCATTCCATTTACTACAATCTGTTGCGGACCGCTGGCGGCGGGGACAACGAAACCACCCGGGCACATACAGAAACTATATACCCCTCGTCCGTCTACCTGTGTCACAAAACTGTATTCGGCGGCAGGCAGATATTTCCCTCGTCCATTCTTATTGTGATATTGTATCTGGTCGATTAGTTCTGAAGGGTGTTCAAGACGTACGCCTACTGCAATGCCTTTTGCCTCAATTTCTACATTATTGTCCGCTAACCAACGATATACATCCCGTGCGGAATGTCCAGTTGCCAAAATCACAGGACCGAGGATAGTCTGCCCTGTATTGGTTTCGATACCTTTTATCTCATCGCCTTCTATAATCAAGGCATCCATGCGTGTTTCAAAGTGTACTTCTCCGCCACATTCGAGGATAGTATTTCGCATATTCTCTATCACACGTGGCAATTTATCCGTACCGATATGAGGATGTGCATCTATCAGTATGGCTGTAGAAGCACCATGTTGACAAAATACATTCAATATCTTATCCACATTTCCACGTTTTTTGCTGCGGGTATAGAGTTTCCCGTCCGAATAAGCACCGGCTCCACCTTCACCAAAGCTGTAATTGGATTCCGGGTTGACTGTGTGTTCCCGGCTGATGAGTGCCAAGTCTTTCTTACGTTCGCGCACATCCTTTCCACGTTCCACGATGATGGGACGTAGTCCAAGTTCAATGAGCTTTAGTGCGGCAAACAATCCACCGGGTCCGGCACCTACTACGATGACTTGTGGTTTTTCTTCCACATTATTATATATAGTATGCTGGAATTCCTCATCCTTTGGCATTTCGTTCTGGTAGACCCGTATGCTCAGGTTTACGAATATAGTTCGTTGACGGGCATCAATGCTCCGCTTCAGTATTCGTGTAGCAGTGATATCCCGCATATTCAGTCCTTTTTCCTGTACGAGGTACTCTTTCAATCGTTGCTCATTGGCGGCTACTTCGGGCAGCACGCGCAGTTGGTATTCTTGTATCATAATTTATTTTTTCACCACAGAGGACACAGAGGTCACAGAGGGTTAGGGTTATAAAATAAAACGTTTAATACCGTATTTTAGACTTGGAACATTGAAGTTTAGTAATAATCCATATTGCAGACCGCTTAGCTTCATGTAAGTAAGAAGCTGAGCGGAGTGAACTGGCAGCAAGCTTTCAACGCTTTTTAGTTCTAATATTAATTTCTTTTCAATTAATAAATCAATTCTATAATCAGTATCCAATGTAATTCCTTTATAAATGATTGGCAACTTCTTTTGCCTTTCTACTTTTATATCAGCTTTACTTAACTCATAAAATAGGCAAGCTTCGTATGTGCTCTCCAATAATCCGGGGCCTAATTGAGTATGTACTTCAAATGCATATTTTAATGTTGTCCCCGTCAATATATTAATATCTTCTTCCATATATAATATTTTAAATCCTCTGTGCCCTCTGTGTCCTCTGTGGTGAATCATCCGAAGAGTACCCTGAACGCCTCCTCTACCTTCCGCACCGGTATCAGTTCTATCTTTATTTTATTCGTATCAATTCCTTGCAGATTATATTTCGGAAGCAGAATTCGTTTAAATCCCAGTTTCTCCGCTTCACCGATACGTTGTTCTATGCGATTCACAGGTCTTATCTCTCCCGACAATCCGATTTCTCCTGCCATGCAGACTTCCGGTTCGATGGCTGCATCCATATTGCTGGAAAGTATGGCACTGATAACCGCCAGGTCTATTGCCGGATCATTCACCTTCAATCCTCCTGCAATATTTAGGAATACATCCTTTTGCGCTAACTTGAAGCCTACCCGTTTTTCCAGTACCGCCAGCAGCATATTCATCCTTCGAAGGTCGAATCCGGTGGCCGAACGTTGCGGATTACCATATACCGCACTGCTCACTAATGCCTGTGTCTCAATCAGGAACGGGCGTATCCCTTCTATAGCCGAAGCTATCGCTATACCACTCATCCCTTCATGATCCTGGCTCAACAATAACTCCGACGGATTACTGACTTGCCGTAATCCATCCTGACGCATTTCATAAATACCCAATTCCGCTGTACTGCCGAAACGATTCTTGATACTACGCAGAATACGATACATATAATGCTGGTCACCCTCAAACTGCAACACCGTGTCTACGATATGTTCCAGAACTTTTGGTCCGGCAATACTGCCTTCCTTATTGATATGCCCGATAAGCAATACCGGTGTATGTGTTTCTTTGGCAAAGCGCAGGATGCTTGCCGAGCATTCGCGTACTTGTGCGATGCTTCCCGGGGAAGATTCTATGCTTTCTGTAGAGATGGTCTGTATAGAATCAATGATTACTAGTTCCGGACGGGTGTTCTTGATATGTACGAATATCTGCTCTAATGATGTTTCGCAAACAATAAGGCAATCACTGGAATTGTGCGATAACCGGTCGGCACGCAATTTTAATTGGCGGGCACTTTCTTCACCCGATACATAGAGAACGCGCTTTTCAGGGATATGAAGTACAGTTTGTAGTACCAAAGTCGATTTACCAATTCCCGGTTCACCGCCAATCAGTACCAGAGATCCCGGAACCAATCCGCCTCCCAATACCCGGTTCAGTTCCTCATCGTGCAGGTCGATACGCGGCTCATCATCCGCCTCTATTTCACTAAGAACAATAGGTTTTTGCTTTTCTGTCTCTATCCCGGAGACCGGATGTTTGTTGACGACTTCCTTTCGTATCACTTCTTCCACATATGTGTTCCATTCTCCGCACGATGGACATTTGCCTACCCATTTTGGAGAATCTTGCCCGCAGTTGCTGCACACATAAACCGTTTTATCTTTTGCCATAAGAGACTCTTGTTGTTGAATGAATGGTCAAAGATACGAATTTAGCCGTTCGCTTGTCCGATTTAGAAGGGATTTATTCTGGTAGTGTATATGGATTGGTAAGAGTTCTTGTCCCCTTTCGGGCACAAGGATAAAGTCTTGTTTGCCACTAACGGGTTGCTTTTTAAATGGTAGTAATTTCTCCCGCCATTGGAGTACGCATTCTCTTTCGTACCTCCTCAGGCGTATAACCGTGGCCCAACAGAAACATCAGTTTAGTAACCGCAGACTCCGTCGTACTGTCATATCCGCAAACTACTCCCGCCTGCATTAACTGATAGCCCGTTTCATAACGTTCCATCTCTACGATCCCGGCACTGCACTGGGTGACGTTGACGATGACTATCCCTTGCTCGCAAGCATTCCGCAAGCGGCGTATGAACCACTCCTTGCGGGGAGCGTTTCCCGAACCGTAAGTTTCGAGCACGACAGCCTTCAATCCCTCAATGCCCAATATACTCGATACTACATTCTCCTGAATACCCGGAAAGAGCTTTAGGACAGCAACATTGGTATCTAATAGGTAATGTGGCTTCAGTTCCCGTTCCACTTCCTTAAAGCGGATTTGCACATTATTATATTTAATATGGATACCTGCTTCTGCCAATACGGGATAATTGAATGAACGGAATGCATTGAAGTTCTCCGCATTCATCTTGATGGTACGATTGCCGCGCATCAGGTGATTCTCAAAAAAGATGCAGACTTCGGGTACAAGTGGATTGCCTTTGGCATCACGTGCACTGGCTATTTCAAGACTGGTAAGAAGATTTTCTTTTCCGTCCGTGCGGAGTACTCCGATAGGGAGTTGTGATCCGGTGAGGATGACAGGCTTGCTCAATCCTTCCAGCATAAAGCTGAGGGCGGAAGCGGTATATGCCATCGTATCCGTGCCATGCAGGATCACGAAACCTGTGTATCTATCGTAATGGTCACTAATGATATGCACCAGTTTGCGCCAAGCTTCCGGGTCCATATCCGAAGAGTCCATCGGAGGATCGAACTGGTAAGTATCGATATGGAATGTGAAATTTTGCAGCTCCGGTACGTGCTTTTTCAGCTGTTCGAGATTGAAATTCTCTAAAGCACCCGTTTCGGGGTTTTCTATCATTCCGATGGTTCCACCGGTATAGATTAGCAAAATGGAAGTTATATTTGGACTCATACGCATTCTCTTACGATAATTTAGTGCAAATATAATGATATATCTTGAATTTAATATCAAAATGTTATAAAAACTGTGCCGCTGGTACTGGATTTTTGTGTAGTTATGTGTGAAAATGACACTTCGTCCTTTTGCATATTTCTGCCTCTTTTGAGGCCTTTCTATATTTTTATTACAAAAAAACCGCAAAATGTGATAGATTGAATGTTTTTATTATTACTTTTGCGACACTTATCAATAATGAAAGAAACAGAGAGTATGAACAAGTACTATCAACATACAGTCACATCCATGTGCATGACCATGACCCTTAGGGGTTAATGGATAGTATTTGTGTTTCTACGTGTTACACTATTTTTCAGCAGTTTTTCTTATTTAATTCAAGTCAATACAGGCATATACGTCCTGTTCCCGACACATTGTATCAACCTTATCAATAGTAATAAAGGATATGAAAGTAATAAAATTCGGCGGAACGTCCGTAGGTTCCGCGAACAGTATTTTGAGCGTAAAGAGAATTGTAGAAGCAGTAGAAGAACCGGTAATTGTGGTGGTTTCCGCACTGGGGGGCATCACAGACAAGCTGATAAACACGTCGAAAATGGCGGCTGCCGGTGATGCTGCTTACGAAAATGAGTTCCGTGAAATTGTTTACCGCCATGTGGAAATGATTAAAGAAGTGATTCCCGCAGGTGAGGGGCAAGTGGAACTGCAACGCCAGATTGGTGAACTGCTCAATGAACTGAAAGATATTTTCCAGGGTATTTATCTGATAAAGGATCTTTCGCAAAAGACTTCCGATACGATTGTCAGCTATGGCGAGCGTTTATCATCCATTATCGTTGCAGAGTTGACGGGAGCCAAATGGTTTGATTCACGCAAGTTTATCAAAACTGAAAAGAAGCACTCCAAGTATGTATTGGATACTGAGTTGACGAATGAACTGATTCGTGAAACATTCAGCACTTTGCCGAAGCGTGCACTGGTGCCGGGGTTCATCTCTACTGATAAGGTGACGGGAGATGTTACGAACCTGGGGCGTGGTGGTTCCGATTATACAGCTTCGGTTATTGCGGCGGCATTGGATGCTGACCAATTGGAAATCTGGACGGATGTGGATGGTTTCATGACTGCCGATCCGCGTGTGATTTCTACCGCTTATACCATTAACGAACTGAGTTATGTAGAGGCAACGGAGCTTTGTAATTTCGGTGCCAAGGTAGTATATCCGCCGACTATTTATCCGGTTTGCCACAAGAATATTCCTATTTTAATAAAGAATACATTCAATCCCGAAGGAACGGGAACGATTATCAAGCAGGAAGTATCTGATCCGCGCACGAAAGCGATTAAAGGTATTTCTTCTATCAATGATACCAGTCTGATTACTGTGCAGGGTCTAGGTATGGTAGGTGTGATTGGTGTGAACTACCGCATCTTCAAGGCGTTGGCGAAGAATGGCATCAGTGTGTTCCTTGTATCTCAGGCTTCTTCGGAGAACTCAACGTCTATCGGTGTGCGTAATGCGGATGCCGACCTGGCTTGTGAAGTGCTGAACGAGGAATTTGCCAAAGAGATTGAAATGGGAGAGATCTCACCGATACAGGCAGAGAAGAACCTGGCTACGGTAGCTATTGTAGGTGAAAATATGAAGCATACCCCGGGTATTGCCGGAAAGCTGTTCGGTACGTTGGGACGTAACGGTATCAATGTAATAGCTTGTGCCCAAGGTGCTTCGGAAACGAATATCTCATTTGTAGTGGATTTCAAATCATTGCGTAAATCATTGAACGTTATCCATGACTCATTCTTCCTGTCGGAATACCAGGTACTGAACCTCTTTATTTGTGGTATCGGTACGGTGGGTGGCAGCCTGGTGGAACAAATCCGTTGTCAACAGCAGAAGTTGATGATGGAGAATGGATTGAAGCTACATATTGTGGGTATCGCTGACGCTGACCGGGCTATGTTTAGCCGTGAAGGCTTCGATCTGACGGATTTCCGTGCAGAACTGGCAGAGAAGGGTAAACCGAGTACGCTGGAAACTTTGCGTGATGAGATTATCGGTATGAATATCTTCAACTCGGTATTTGTAGACTGTACGGCAAGTGCGGCAGTTGCTTCCTTGTATAAAGACTTGTTGTTACACAACGTTTCTGTAGTGGCTGCCAATAAAATTGCTGCTTCTTCGGAATATGAGAACTACCGTGAATTGAAACAGATCGCCCGTCAGCGTGGTGTGAAGTACCTTTTTGAAACGAATGTGGGTGCGGGACTTCCGATTATCAATACGATCAATGACCTTATCCATAGTGGTGACAAGATATTGAAGATTGAAGCTGTACTGAGTGGCACGCTGAACTATATCTTTAATAAGATCAGTGCGGATATTCCTTTCAGCAAGACCATCAAGATGGCGCAGGAAGAGCGTTACTCCGAACCGGATCCGCGTATCGACCTGAGTGGCAAGGACGTTATCCGTAAACTGGTGATCCTGGCACGTGAAGCCGGTTACAGACTGGAACAGTCGGATGTAGAAAAGAACCTGTTCGTGCCCGATGATTTCTTTGAAGGTTCACTGGATGATTTCTGGAAGAAAGTGCCGAGTCTGGATGCGGACTTCGAAGCCCGTCGCGAGGTACTGGAAGCTGAGAACAAGCATTGGCGTTTTGTTGCTAAACTGGAGAATGGCAAAGCATCAGTCGGCCTGCAGGAAGTGGGTGTAAACCATCCGTTCTATGGTCTGGAAGGTAGCAACAATATCATTCTGCTGACTACGGAACGTTATAAAGAATATCCGATGATGATACAAGGATACGGTGCCGGTGCCGGAGTGACGGCGGCAGGTGTATTTGCGGATATCATGAGTATTGCAAATGTTTAAAGATTTATGATTTATAATTTATGCGTGTTGCATTTTATTGTAAAGTGTTATTCCGCATTCATAGGTTATAAATCATAAATCATAAATCATAAATTTAATGAAACATATAATCATATTAGGCGATGGAATGGCGGATTGGCCTGTGGAGTCATTGGGCGGTAAGACGCTGATGCAATATGCCAAGACGCCTTATATGGATAAACTGGCGAGCATGGGGCGTACAGGACGGTTGAAGACTGTTGCCGACGGTTTCCATCCCGGTAGTGAGGTAGCGAATATGTCTGTTCTGGGCTATGACCTGCCGAAAGTTTATGAAGGACGAGGACCTCTGGAAGCTGCCAGCATCGGTGTAGATCTGAAACCGGGCGAGATGGCAATGCGTTGTAACATCATTTGCATTGAAGGCGATCATATTAAAAACCATTCTGCCGGGCACATCACAACGGAAGAAGCCGATGTATTGGTGAAGTACTTGCAGGAACATCTGGGTAATGAACGGGTGTGTTTCCACACAGGTGTTCAGTACCGTCATTTATTGGTGATCAAAGGTGGAGATAAGCGTATTGATTGTACGCCACCGCACGATGTGCCGTTGAAACCTTTCCGACCGTTACTGGTGAAAGCTACAAGTGAGTCAGCTACAGGTGACGAGCTACAAGCTACAAGTGCTATGCAGGATGATAGCGCAGCCCACTCGTCACCTATAGCTGGCAGCTCGTCGCTTGCTCCCCTGACTCCGCAACAAACCGCTGATTTGATTAATGACCTTATCCTGCGTTCGCAGGAGCTTTTGAAAAATCATCCGTTGAATCAGAAGCGAATGGCGGAAGGGAAAGACCCGGCTAATAGTATTTGGCCCTGGAGTCCCGGATATCGTCCTAAAATGGAACGTTTGTCTGATAAGTTCCCACAAGTGAAACGGGGGGCAGTAATTTCTGCTGTAGACTTGATCAATGGTATCGGATATTATGCGGACTTGCGTCGCCTGACAGTGGAAGGTGCAACGGGCCTGTATGATACCAATTATGAAAATAAAGTGGCTGCCGCACTGGAAGCCCTGAAGACGGATGATTTTGTCTATCTGCATATCGAAGCCAGCGATGAGGCCGGACATGAAGGGAATGTGGATTTAAAACTTCTGACGATCGAGAATCTGGATAGCCGTGCTGTAGGTCCTATATATGAAGCCGTGAAAGATTGGGAGGAACCGGTAGCTATTGCCGTATTGCCCGATCATCCTACTCCATGTGAGCTTCGCACACATACCAATGAACCGATCCCTTTCTTCATCTGGTATCCGGGTATCGAACCGGATAGTGTACAGACCTTTGATGAAGCGTCTGTTTGCGAAGGAAGTTACGGATTATTGAAGGAAGATGAGTTTATTAATGAATTTATGAAAAGCTGATTATGAAATATTACAGTACCAACAAACAAGCTCCCGACGCCAGTCTGGAAGAAGCCGTAGTGAAGGGACTTGCTGCCGACAAAGGACTTTTCATGCCATATAGCATTAAACCTTTGCCACAAGATTTTTATGATAGTATCGATACTCTTTCTTTTCAGGAGATTGCCTATCGCGTAGCCGATGCTTTCTTTGGGGAAGATGTACCTGCCGAAACATTGAAACAAATCGTTTACGATACATTGAATTTTGATGTTCCTTTGGTGAAGGTGACGGAAGATATTTATTCACTCGAACTTTTCCATGGCCCGACGCTTGCTTTCAAAGATGTGGGCGGACGTTTCATGGCCCGTCTTTTAGGATACTTCATCAGAAAAGAAGGTAAGAAACAAGTCAATGTCTTGGTTGCCACTTCCGGTGATACGGGAAGTGCGGTAGCTAATGGTTTCCTCGGTGTGGAGGGTATTCATGTATATGTGCTTTATCCTAAAGGGAAAGTCAGCGAAATACAGGAGAAACAATTTACGACTCTCGGACAGAATATCACGGCCCTTGAGATAGACGGTACATTCGATGATTGCCAGGCGTTGGTGAAATCTGCCTTTATGGATAAGGAACTGAATGAGCATCTGCAACTGACCAGTGCCAATTCCATTAATGTAGCACGCTTCTTACCGCAGGCTTTCTATTACTTCTATGCTTATGCTCAACTGAAGAAAGCTACGAGTGACAAGCTACGGGCTACAAGTACTGTGCAGCATGACAGCGCAGCTCACTCGTCACTGGTAGCTGGTAGCTTGTCACCGGTTATCTGTGTTCCGAGCGGTAACTTTGGAAATATCACTGCCGGATTGTTTGGTAAACGTATGGGATTGCCTGTGAAGCGTTTCATTGCTGCCAATAACCGTAACGATATCTTCTATCAATATTTGCAAACCGGAGTTTATACTCCACGTCCTTCTATCGCTACCATTGCCAATGCTATGGATGTGGGCGATCCGAGTAACTTTGCGCGTGTGTTCGATCTTTATGGAGGCAGTCATGCGGCCATTTCTGCTGAAATCAGTGGTACCACTTATACCAATGAACAGATTGCCGAAACGATGCGTGAGACGTGGAAAGAATGTCATTACCTGCTTGACCCGCATGGTGCCTGCGGTTTTCGTGCACTGAAAGAAGGATTGAAATCCGGTGAAACTGGCGTTTTCCTGGAGACGGCACATCCGGCAAAATTCCTCGAAACCGTAGAAGGTATAATCGGCGAAACCGTAGAGATTCCTGCGAAACTGAAAGCTTTTATGCAGGGTGAAAAGCAAAGCCTGTCGATGACAAAGGAATTTGCTGACTTCAAGAAGTACTTGATGTCACTGTAACAGCAGGGTATGAAATGTTTGTAGTGGTAATACAGTCTTGAAAGCTGAGGAATACATACTGAGGAGAGGCTATTGCTTCTCCTTTTTTGTATTATATTATTGCATTACACTTATATTGTGATATGTCAATAATCGGAAGTTTACTTCCTGCCTTATTTACGGCTTGCATAAAGTTCATACATTCTGATATCGTCATTTTTTTTCTGTAATACGCATAATATAAAAAATCAAGTGTTGTCAGATAAGTTATATTGTTTCTGGAACAATATTCTTTTATATCTTTTAAATTGCTACTACCCAAAACGTCTTGATTTTCCCGACAATAAATCATGCACGCGCTTTCTCCTTTACCTAATGTTCTTTGCAACTGAAAGTATTCTCTTATAGATTCTCCTTTAGGTAAAAATGCCTCTTTCTTTATTTTAGGAATATAAAGGAGGTAATTATCTATAAAGTCTTTGGTTTTTGAGTTTCTTGAAATCTCATTGTAGACTACATCTAATATAAGGAGTTCGTATTCAGGGAATATTTCCGGTAGTAACGAAAAATATTCTGCCTCCATAAAGTGAATGATTACATCAGCATCGAGCACTATCTTCGTTTTCTTGCATCCCATTGATATTGATTTTATGGAGTAATTCTAAATAGTGGCCTTCTGAAATTTTGTCCTGTTCAAATAAACAACGGGCTTTTTCACCAAAATCACCGATAACTAATCCTTCGTTTGCAGGTTCATATAAAGCAATATCGTACCCAAAGCATCTGGCCGAATGTTTTACTCCGATTTCAGCTAAATGAGAGCGAGTAGTTTCTGTTATTAATTTCATGTTAAGCAGTCTATATAATAAAGCTGTTCGGGAAACAGAAAAGTAATGCTCTAATTTTAAAATGGTTGCAATTGATATATTGCTAGTGCTTAGTTCTTTTTCCGGAATAAGTTGGAATATTCCGGACTCCGGCATCAATAAGGAAGAAGCGAACATATCTGCGCTTTGTTCTATCGGATCTTTTCCGGAACCGGGGTTGCATTTATGCGGTGTTGGCCTTTCTTCTATGTAGAGATGATATAACTCATGAGCTATTGTAAAATGCTGTCTTCCCCGTGGCTGGTTGGAATTAATCAACATAAAACGGTGTTCGGAAGCATCTTTCAGGCACATGCCGGAAAAGTTTTCTGATAAAGGTTTAAAAACAGTAAGGATATTCAGTTTCAGAAGCAGACTCTTTAAGGTAATAGCTTCGGAGGTACTAAGTCCGTTATCCATACGAAATTCTGAAACTTGTTTTTCTATGATAAATTTATTAGGCTTCATTTTGAGCGATGCGTTCCATTTTAAGGTAGGACTTTACGATATCTTTAAAATTAGCAATTTCCTTCAAATCATTTTCTTCCAAATCAGAGATTCTGAAAGCTGTAGCCAATATTTCGTTATCCGTTTGAATGTTATCTTCAAACAATATATAAGGTTCGCATCCAAATAGATTTGAAATATTTTCCAGAATAGTATATGGTACTTCTCTTACCCCTCCTTCATAATTGCTATAAGTGGAGCGCTCTATGCCAATTGATTTGGCTACCTGCTCTTGCGTAAACCCGGATGATTCTCTGATTTTTTTTAGGTTTTCTCCGATAATTTGATTAACTGTTTTCATGGATACCTCCTTTTATTTCTGTGGCAAAATTACGTTTATTCTGTGATATATACAAATAATGCCACAATAAGTTCATTTATTACTATGATCTTTTTTTATTTAATTTTTATACCCTGTCGACAAGTTGTCAATTCCTTGTCGACAAGAAGTTAGGAGTTTGTTAACAAGAAGTTAACTCCTTGTCGACAGGAAGTTAACTTCTTGTAAGTGGCTGATAATCAGTGTTTGTTTTTACTCTTGATTTCCGGCTTTTTACCCCTGTTTTCGCGCCTTGCTCAATGCCGCGATGAGATACTTCCCGTTATTGTTTACCACAGTCCACTTGGTGTTATGTATTATTCTCCATATCTCATTTCCCAAGCGACCGTAATCGGACAGCTTTAATATTGCTTTTATGTCGTCCGGGTCTTTGATATGCAGTTCGTCCAGTGAAAGCAGCAGGCATTCCAGATTATGGGTGTTCCTGTTGTAAACGTACCCCGGAAATTTGATAAAAGAATATTTCCTCCATATCCCAACGTCCTCCCCCGGCGGGGGAGTTAGAGGGGGGAGTTCTCTATTTTCCTCTACTATGCTATACTCTACTCTGCTTTGTCCGGAATTGTCTGCATTTTCGGTTGTGCCGGCTGCATCCTGTATGCAATTCTGTGTATTTTGCGTACAGTCCGTTTCTTTGCCACCCTTATCACCTCTATCACCTTTATCACCCTTTTCATCTTCTGTTTTCACCAAAATGTAGGGCAGGGAGGTTATCTCCCCCCTTTTCCTACGTTTTGTAGCCTCCAACCACACTTTCTGAATCTCAATAGATGTCAGTACCTGATGTTTCTCGTAACTCTCTTTGTCGAAGAAGCCTTTTTCTACAAGAATATCCACGATACCCTGCATTTCCTCTTCGTTTACGTCTTTTCCCGCCTTATTGGTGAAGAGCGTGCATTGCTCTTCACCCCATTGCAGGTAATAACCGTTTTCCTTGTATATTTTGCATAGCAGTTTCATTGCTATCGCTATGCCTTTCATTCCGAACTTAGCCTCTATCAGCCCCATGTATATCTCGTCAAATAGTACCACTGATATGGGATAATATTGTATCCCTCCATACGTCATTGCCATAACTTTTAATTTGAAATTGAATTTTAACTTGAACTTGATTTTGAACCTGATTTTTTTAATTGTCAACTGTCAATTAATCGGTCTCCATTCCAGAAAATTCTCCAATTGGAAACTTCTCCATGCGTGCAGGTCTACATCCCAATATACGATGTGTCCTTCTATACGCTTTATGTCGTATTTCAGATGGAAACTATTTTCGTAGGGTAGAAGAGTCGCTTTCACGAATCGGAATGTTCCGTCCTGTTTGTAGTATGCTACGAGTGCATATCCGTACTGCATGTAGTCGATGAGGCTTTCGATCCTGTCTGTCATCCATTGTGCTGCGTCTTCCGTATAAGCCTTTTCGAGCATGATACGTATCTTCCATCTCTTTTTGAGTGCTTCGTGGAGTGAAGCGGTCTTTTTTCGCTTTTTCATTGCGCTTTAATTTTTTTAATTTTGAACTTAGTGTTTTTTCATTGTCAACTGTCAATTGTCAATTGTCAATTGTCAATTGTTCTGTCAACTGTTTAGCGGGTGTTTATGTCGGGCATAAAAAAGAGAAGATGTCACTTTTTTGAAAAAGCGGCATCTTCTCATTTGCGGGGCTTAATCTTTGCTAAAGCGTGGGCAAAGATATAGCGGATTACAGGTAGGATATAACTATTTAATTATTGTCATTTAATTTCTTTGTTTTCCCGTTTGCTTTTATCCTTTTTTCTCTTGCTTTATGGGGGTATTCACTTCTCCATATTTCTCCTAATTCTTCTTCTATTGTTTTAGCTGATAATGGTTTATGTTGTCTGGATAGGAAAATGTGACCTTTTGCTGCCCAGTCAGCCAATGCTTTTATGGATATCTCGTTTATATTACCGAAGTATCCCTTCTCTCTCCAATCGAGTAACCCTTTCATTCCCTTTTCCCGATCCTCAAACCGTATTCCTTCCACCGCCATGCTTATAGGGTGTCCCGGTTTAGTCTTAGTCTCTGATACAGTGTTGTTTGTTACTGATTTTTTTGCCTTTTCCGACCCTTTTTTTCCAGGCTTTCAGCCTTTTTCTTTTGTTCCATTTTTCTTTCTTTTAGTGAATTATTTAAATACATATAAAATGTAAAAAAAATGGCAAAAGTATAGCGTTCTTCTTGAAAATGGAAGAGGTTGATAGGAAAAGTTCATTTGAAAGTGCTGTAAAAAGGCGTATTTAATTGATATACAGGTGTCTGATGGGTGAAGTGAGGGGTGTTTAAAAAACGTTCGTTTAATGGGCACAAAGATAATGGGTATTTTTTGAACTTGCAAGATGTTTAATAAAAATATTTTCAAGTAAGCTCTTGTTTTAGGTTAAACGATTAATAATCAATGCAACACTTTTGAAAATAAATATATTTAATATCCTTTCATTTTTGTCTTTTTTAAATCGCTTATTTTTCTCAAATATTTACGTCCATTAAACGAACGATTAAAAGATATTTTATCTCTTTAAGTCTTTAGTTTATAGCTTTTTACCTTCAAGGTAATGAACTGCAATAAAAAATTAGTTGACAAGAGGAACGCAAAGCTTGTCATATCTTACATAAAGCGTTCGCAAGTGATTGAAACTCAAGTGTATGCGAGGGTCTCAAAGCCCCGAGAGAACACCCTTTTCTGAAATAATCCCTGAAATGGAAGCGGATAAAGAGAGTGAAATATGGTATGCTATGCGTGCCACCTACCGTAGAGAGCCTGATGCTATGCGTCTTCTTGAAAAAGAGAAAATGGGCTGTTTCGTCCCTATGCAATACAAGGTAAGCATAAGGAAAGGTAGAAAAGTTCGAGCCCTGGTTCCTGTTGTCCACAATCTGCTTTTTGTCCATGCCCGTCCTTCGGATGTGAAGCGTGTGAAGTCCCAAGTCAGTTACCTGCAATACATCACCGATACCCGCAGTGGACGGAAGATAATCATCCCCGACAGTGAGATGCAACGTTTCATCGCCGTAGCGGGTACCTATAATGACCACCTCCTGTATTTCCAGCCCGATGAGCTGAATCTGTCTAAAGGCACGAAAGTCCGTGTCATCGGCGGTGACTTTGCGGGACAGGAGGGTATTTTCCTGAAAGTGAAGGGTGCCCGCGACCGCCGTGTGGTTGTCGAGATACAAGGCGTCATTGCCGTAGCCATGGCCACCATTCATCCGGACCTGATCGAAGTCATCAAGTAATTGGCTGTTGATAATCAATGATTGATCGTTGACGGTTGATAAATCATAAATCTGAAATCATAAATAAAAATAACTATGTCTCTTTCTGAAGAAACAGCTGCCCTTCAGCGTGCAGCACATGAGCTGATGTATTTGGGTGTTGACGGGAGTCCCATCTATAGCGATGACCTTTCCCGTCGTAACAGTGAAGTTTATCGCCTGACTACTGCCTTGTATGATTCCGATACTAAGGGGAGGACGGTCGAAGAGCAGGCGAATGTCTGTCTTGCACTGCTGATGGGTTATAGTGCTTCATTTATCGACCATGGTGAGAAGCAGAAACACGTTCAGGAAGTTTTAGATCGTTGTTGGGACATCCTTGAGGTTCTTCCCGCTTCATTATTGAAACTTCGTCTGCTTACCGCCTGCTATGGTGAAGTATTTGACGAACCTTTGGCTGACGAAGGCCGTGCAATCATCGCTTCTTGGGATTCATCATCGCTCACAACAGAACAGCAGGAAGCTATTGCCGAGTTTCTGAATGTGATTGATAATCCTTATCCTTGGGAAGAAGTGAAAGATTAGTCAGTGCATAGCATGTGTGAAAGCGAATACAAACAGCTTCTTCTTCTTTTCGCGAACTTCATTAAAAATAATCCCCCGATGCTTCGTGCTTTACAATCCAAGGACTGGGTTACGTTTGCTAAATGCTATAATGGTCTGGGGTATGTGCAGAACAGGTATAATGTGAAGTTGGAAGTGGCTTATCGGAAATTTGAAGGGTGAATCTTCTTGGAGATACTTAATCGTTCTCCCATTAGACTGCTAGCTTATTTTGTTTTAAGAGGCATAGAACGTGAATAGTAATTCAAACGAAAGAAAAGGATATCGAACAGCTTTTAAAGCTACTAGCCTATTTGGTGGTGTTCAGGTAGTTACTATCCTTATCGGTATTTTAAAGTCAAAACTTGTTGCTGTTTGGTTAGGGGCAACCGGATTTGGCATAATGGGATTGTTTAATACTTCTATTAGTTTAATCTCATCTATTACTAACTTAGGTTTGCAAAGTAGCGCAGTCAGAGAAATAGCAACTGTCAGTGCTGATAGTGATATATTGAAGTTTTCTCGCTTAATTAAAGCTATTAGTCGTTGGGTCTGGTTTACCGGATTATTCGGTGCTTTAGTTACTATTTGTTTAAGCCCTTGGCTTAGCCGCCTGATTTTTAATTCAGATAAATTTGTTCTTTCTTTTGCTTTACTGGCTGTTGTAGTTTTTTTTACCGGATTATACTCGAACCATTATGCTTTGCTGCAAGGAACAAGGAAGCTTAAATTCATGGCATTGGCCAATGTCTATGGAGCTCTTATCGGCTTTCTTTGTTCAGTGCCAATGTTTTATTTTTTTAGAGAAAGTGGTATAGCGTATGCTTTAATATCGTCAGCTTTATCTATAACTTTAGTCAGCTATCTCTATGCAAGGAAAATAAAGACAGTTAAAGTCAATCAAACCATTAAAGAATCATTTATAATAGGTTTGCCAACGGTAAAGTTGGGCTTTATGATGGCTTTAAGTAATATCTCTGTTTTTTTTGTGCAATTTATAGTCAAAACATTTATAACACAATATGGTAGCCTGGCGGATGCAGGTTTATACGAAGCAAGTTGGGCGATAAACGCTCAATATTTAGGTTTAGTCTTTACGGCAATGTCAAAGGATTATTATCCTCGTCTATCTCAAGTGTCTGATGATAATCAGAAGATGATGAGTGCTGTTAATCAGCAAGGTGAGATTGCAGTCTTGATACTGGCACCTATGATTATTGCTATGGTTGTGTTTCTGCCTTTTGTTATCAATCTGTTATATTCTAGCGATTTTATGGATATTGTTCCAATGACTAAATGGCTGTTGGTCGGTTCCATGTTGAAAGCCGGTTCTTGGGCTATTTCTTTTGTCTTTTTGGCTAAGGGGGCTGGTAAGGTCTATTTATTTAATGAATTAGGTATCAAATGCATAACTTTACCTTCCTATTTGTTGGGTTATACTTTTGGTGGATTATTAGGTATAGGCTATGCCTTTGTTTTTTGCTATTTTAGTTATTTTATTTGGGTTGCTTTTGTTGCTTTTAAGCGATATAAGATAAATTATTCTTCTACTTTTTTTAAGGTGCTTCTAATCACATGTTTCTTCTTATGTTTTTATGCTGTATCTGAATCGTTTTTTTTAACAGTGCTCTTACGGTATCTGATTGGCTGTATTGTGATTCTCATTGTTTGTATTTATTCTTTTTTTGAATTAAAAAAACGTTTAATAAATTGAGTATGGATATTCGGAATAGTCAAATAATTGATTTACCTAAGATTTTGGATAAACGAGGTAATCTTTCTATCATTGAGCAATATAAAAACATACCTTTTAAGATTGTTCGTACTTATTGGATATATGATGTACCGGGCGGTGAAAAACGAGGTGGTCATGCTTATAGAGAAAATGAAGAATTTATTGTTGCTTTATCCGGTAGTTTTGATGTAGTATTGGATGACGGGAAAAACAAAGAGATCTTTTCTTTGAATCGTTCTTATTATGGGCTATATATTCCTGGAGGTCTATGGCGTGAGATGAATAATTTCTCTACAAACTCTTTGGCTTTAGTTCTGGCCTCTACTCCTTATAATGCAGAAGATTATATTTACGATTATCAAACATTTTTATCCTTTAATAAATGATATCTTCTCTTCAATCATGGCGTTTTATTTTTGCCATAATGATTTTTTTGCATCATTTTCCGGTAGATGGTACAGGATTGTTTAAGGCAGGAGGTTCTTGCGGTGTTTCCTTCTTTATAATACTAAGTGGTTTTGTAATGTCGGCAGGTTACGGGAATAGGTGTCGGCAACGATCATTTATTTATTGGGACTTTCTCGAAAAACGTTTGGTTCGCCTTTATCCATTACATTTGTTATGTTTGATATTGTTTGTTTTTATTCGCTTATTTTCATCCCATGCTCCGGAGTGGGGGGCATTGATTCCTAATTTATTGTTGGTTCAAAGTTGGATACCGGATTCTGAATATTACTTTTCTGGGAATGCTGTATCATGGTGTCTTGCTGATATGCTTTTCTTTTATGTCAGTTTCCCTCTGTTGATTCGTTTTGTATTTATATGTAAAAAGAGACTGTGTCTTTTCCTTTTTGGAGTGTTTCTTTTATATTTTACCGCTCTATATTTCACACCGGCAGGAAAAGTTCATGCTTTTTTCTATATATTTCCTTTAAGTCGCTTAGTTGATTTTATTATAGGCATGTTGTTATATCATGTACATCAATATGTGGATCAAATAGCATGGATTAATAAGTTAAAACGCTTATCATATACCAAAAAAACGTTGATAGAATGTATGCCTATTGTATTGCTTATATTGGCATTACTGTTTTTTCCATTGATTGACCCAAAGATTTATGTAGCTTGTTATTATTGGTTTCCAATGAGTTTTTTAATACTTTTATTTGCTATATTTAACAAAAATGGGGGGGGATTACATGCTTGTTAACAAATAAAGCTATGCTCTATTTGGGTAGCGTCAGTTTTAGTTTTTATATGTTGCATCAACTGATTATAAATACTTCTAATGCATTGCTATCTCAACTTGGCATAACCATATTGTGGGAATATAAATTGCCTTTATATTTACTGTTTGCATTAATAGCAAGCATCTTAATATCTAAATATTATGAGCAACCTATTGTTTCCTTTTACAAAAAGAAAGTAAAATGAAGAAACCTACTGTTTATGACTGTTCTATAATTGAACTTCCTAAGATTGAAAATCGTGCCGGTAACATAACTCCTATTCATGGGCAGTTAAATATTCCTTTTGATATAGCGCGAGTTTTTTATTCTTATGATATTCCTGGAGGGGAAGCTCGCGGTGCTCATGCACATAAAGAATGTCATCAGTTCTTGGTAGCTGCTAGTGGCAGTTATGAAGTGGTATTAGATGATGGAGTGAATAAGCGTACGGTATTGTTGAATCGTCCTTTTTATGGATTGCATGTTCCTCCTGGTATTTGGGCCGCCGAGCAAGGATTCTCATCAGGATCTATCTGCCTTGTTTTGGCTTCCCATGGTTATGATGAAGCGGATTATATGCGTGATTATAATGAATTTATAACAAATAAAGAAAATGGAAGCAAGTAAACTAGGGTTGTATTTTGAAGAATTTGAAGTTGGTGGAAAAATTCAGCATTCATTGTCTAAGACGATATTTGAAAGCGACAATAATTTCTTTAGTTTATTGACAATGAATCATCACCCCGTTCATACTAATATTGACTATGCCTCAAAAAATCAGCATGGAAGAATTTTGGTAGTGGGTACTTTGGTTTTTTCGTTGGTAGTTGGGATGACAGTACCCGATATCAGTGGTAAGGCTATAGCTAATCTTGGTTATGAGGGAATAAAACATTTAGCACCAGTTTTTATTGGGGACACTCTTTATGCGGAAACGACAATTCTTTCTAAGCGCGAATCTCAGTCTAAAAATGATAGAGGGATTGTATATGTTGAAACTATCGGACGTAACCAACGAGACGAAGAAGTGATAAGTTTTTGTCGTAATGTTTTGGTGAAAAAAGGAGGTTAATATGGAACATTTATTTCGAAGTTTAATGTTTGTGCCTGCTCATAATGAGAGGTTGTTGAATAGTGCGTCTCGAAGCGATGCGGATGTTCTTTTACTTGATATAGAGGATTCGGTTCCAAGTATTGATAAACAATCAGCCAGAGATAATATTATTCACTATATTGGGAATGGTATATTTAAGGGACGGGCAGTCTATCCGAGAATAAATGACCGTGAAAGCGGCGAATTGCTGAAAGATATCTATCAATTGACTATCCCCGGTATAACAGGTTTTATGTATCCTAAATCAATGAAAGGTGAGGATGTTTATTTTATCGGAAAGTTATTAGAAACAGTTGAATATGAAAAAGGATATACGATAGGTACGTTTAAATTGATTCCTCTGATAGAAACGGCTGGTGCTGTAATGAATATAAAAGATATCTGTACGGCATGCAATAGAATTGTTGCTGTTGCTTTTGGATGTGAAGACTATGTAACAAATTTGCATGGTGAACATGATTTAGAAGGTGATAGCATTTTCGTGGCTCGCTCGCTAATAGCATTGAGTGCACGTGCATGTGGAATTTATCCTATTGATACAGTCCATATAAGGGTTCATGATTTAGATGATTTAGAGACAAATTTGGTTCTTTCCAAAAAAATGGGATTTGAAGGTATGCTTGTATTGAACCCCAAAGAATTACCCTTAGTGCATAAATATTATTCGCCTACCGATGAAGAAATTGAATGGGCTACAGAAATGATAGTTTTATCTAATGAAGCTACCCGCGATGGTAAGGGAGTAGCTGTAAAAGACAATAAGTTTATAGGTCCTCCAATGGTCAAAATGGCCAATAGCATCTTGCGGAAGAGTGAATTGATACGAAATACTGGTAAATAATGAATAATATGATTAATGAGAAGGATTTGTCTGAAGAATATCGCTGCCATTTTGAGCATCAATGTGCTTTGATGAAAGATAATTTTGAGAGAAGAAGAATCAATTTTCACCCTTGTTTTTCTCATGGCGAGATTTCCTCTTTCATAACTCGGTTTATCGATGACAGAAAACTAAAGAAAATAGCATTTTCTGATAGTGTGTCACTGCATCAATGTGGCATATATTCTACGGTAGAGCAAAATTTTTCTTCTTCGGATTATGATATTATTAATCCTTTTAAAAGGACTGACGATGGTAAATATAAAGTTTTTGAAGATCAACCATTAGGGGAAAAACTGGATTTACCGAGAGAAGAATATTATCGTAGGATGGCATTGGTTGTTGAGCAGATGAGACAAACACTATTATCGGATGTTCTTATTATAGGTGCCAATGCAATTACACTGAAAGGTGAGATTGTATCAATAGATGGAAGTGGAAATCGTGTTGCAGGAATGATGTTCGGGCCTAAGCATGTGATTGTTATTGTAGGAATGAATAAGATATGTTTAGATTTGGATGAAGCCTTGAAGCGAATTAGAAATATAGCGGCTCCACTGAACTATATAAGGCATAATTTGAAGCATCATAATAGATATAATGAGCTACCTTGTGTACAAAGAGGGAAATGTTTTGATTGTTCACATCCTAGGAGTGCGTGCAGAAAGATTGCTATAATGCGTGGTGAAGTAGAATTTAATTCTGATAGGACACATTTATTGGTAGTAAATGAAAATTTGGGATTATGAGTAAAAAAGTAGTAATCATAGGTGGCGAAGGTAATGGAGGAGTTATAGCTGCATGTATAGAAGACAATCGTATTCGATTTAATGATTTAGAATGGGAAGTTGTAGGGTTTGTCAATGACTATGAAAAAGAAATTTGTGGTTATCCTGTATTGAGCGGGACTGATGGCATAAAGACGTTGTTAGATAATCCGGATTATTATTTTATGTGGGGTATTCATATGATAGGTCGTAATATTCTGACAGAAAAAGTATTCAGAAAAATAGATATACCTAAAGAACGTTTTGCTACTATAATTCATAAGACGGCTTTCGTATCTCAAAGTGCGGTGTTAGAACCTGGCGTATTTGTAATGTCAAACTGTTATGTAGGTCCTCAATCTCATATTGGGCAATGTTCTTTAATGATGGCAAATTCTTTAATAGGACATAATACAGTAGTCGGTCCTTTATGTCATTTTTCAGTGGGATCTATAACTAGTTCTTATATAACAATTGGAAAGTGTTCTGATGTAACTTTAGGAGCAAAAGTAATAGAGAAAAGGAAAATTGGAAATTATGCAGTAGCAGGTGCTGGTAGTCTAGTAACTCGCGATATTCCAGATTATGAAATACATGTTGGTACACCAGCTAAATTTATGAAACGTGTTAGAGAAGATTGATTATGGTGAAATTTTTAGATTTACAAGCAATTACTCAGAAGTATTCTGATGAAATCCACGAAGCAGTTAATCGTGTCGTTGATTCCGGTTGGTATTTGCAGGGGAAAGAAAATGAGACGTTTGAAATGAATTATGCACAATATATAGGTACTAAATATGCTATAGGTTGTGCTAATGGATTGGATGCCCTCATCTGGATATTACGTGCTTACGTAGAAATGGGGATAATGAATCCTGGTGATGAAGTGATAGTGCCTGCTAATACCTATATTGCATCTATATTGGCTATTTCAGAGAATGGCTTGAAACCTGTTTTGGTAGAACCCAGCATTGAAACCTATCAAATAGATGATTCTAAGATAGAAGGAGCCATAACAGAAAGAACGAAAGCTGTTTTGATTGTTCATTTATATGGTCAATGTGCCTATACAGATAAGATCGGAGAGCTGTGTCAAAAGTACAATTTGAAATTGGTAGAGGATAATGCGCAGGCTCATGGTTGTAAGTTTAATGGTCGAAAGACAGGCTCTTTAGGAGATGCGGCTGGGCATAGCTTTTATCCGGGTAAGAACTTGGGAGCATTTGGTGACGCTGGTGCGGTAACTACTAATGATGAAGAATTGGCGAAAGTCGTTCGTGCTGTGGCTAATTATGGTTCCCAAAAGAAATATGTTTTCAAATATTGTGGAAGGAATAGTAGGTTGGATGAAATCCAAGCAGCAGTTCTTGATGTGAAGTTGAAGTATTTGGATGAAGATATAGCTATCCGCAAAGAAGTGGCAAAATACTATATAGAGAATATTACTAACTCTCATATAATACTTCCTACCATAAAAGATTGGGATGCTCATGTTTTCCATATTTTCCCAATTCGTTGTAAACGACGTGATGAACTACAGAAATATTTGGCAGATAATGGTGTGCAGACTATAATTCATTATCCAATACCACCTCATAAACAAGAATGTTATAAAGAATGGAATAATTATTCATTCCCTATAACAGAGCAAATTCATAATGAAGAACTTAGTTTACCCTTGAGTCCTGTGATAACGGAAGAAGAGTTGGAGTATGTGGTAGCAATGATAAATAAAGCGGGTATTTAATAAGTCTCATTTGTTAATCCATTCATTTAAAAATATGATGCGGATATTGTTATTTGGGGAGTTTAGTGGTTTACATGTTAATTTAAAGAGAGGTCTTGAAGATTTAGGGCATGAGGTTACGGTAGTTTCCTTTGGAGATGACTTTAAAAATATAAAAGGTGATATCACTATAAAAAATGTTTGTAGTAATAAATTATTGCGACTTTTTTTGCATCAAGTGCAATGTTTTAAATTGTTAAAAAGAATAAAGCACTATGATGTGGTGCAATTTATTTCTATAGCCCCTCATATTATTCCTTATGATATATTAGGGTATTTCTTTATAAAGTTTATTAAAAGAAATAATGCTAAGGTGTTTTTTAATAGCTGTGGGATGGATACATATAATGCTTTAACGCAGTTAACATTTAACTATTCGCCATTATGTAATGAAATAAGGGAGGGAAATTATCGTAATTTATTTCTGTATTGCAATAATAGGAGCTTGAAGATAACAAATAAAATTGTTTCTCTTTTTGATGGTATTATTTCTTCTAGTTTTACTTATCATTGTGGATATAAGAGATTTAGTAATTATATTGGATTTATTCCAATGCCTTTTTATATTGTAAAAAAAATAAGGCTAATTTGATTTGTGGTAAAATCAAGATATTTTATGGAATAAGTCGTAAACAGTTCAAGGGGACAAGATACATATTGGATGCTCTTGAAAGAATTAGTAAAAAATATCACGATCAAGTTGAGATATCTATCGTTGAAAATCGGCCTTTTGATGAATATGTGAGGCTATTTGACCAATGTAATATTTTTGTAGATCAGGCGTGTAGCTATGGATATGGGATGAATGCTCTATTGGGTTTATCAAAAGGAAAAGTTGTTCTAAGTGGTAATGAAAGCCAAAATCAAGAATTTATAGGGACAAAATGTCCGATAATAAATATTGAGCCGTCAAGTGAACATATATATAATGAAATTGAGAAGTTGATTCTAAATAGTGAAAACATTCCTTTAATAGGAAGAGAAGGGATGGAGTTTCTTAATAAACTTCATGATGCAAGAATAGTGGCAATGAAGTATGTGGAATATTGGAATTTAGCAAACAAATGAGTCAGAATGTTGCATGCAGTACTTTTATAGTTTTATTATTTTTCCTGATTCATCCTATAAGTGGAATACTGATTTCTTTATTTTTTGATATTTATTTGTATTCGAAAAATGTAAGTAAATACAATGGTCTTCTTACAGTTTTTGTATTGTCTTTCTTTTTAGGATTAATAAATATGACTAAATATATTGAATCTGATATGGAGAATTATTTGATTCAATTTGATTTAGCTAAAGAATCTGGCTTTTTTTCTTATCTGCTATTAGTTGGAAAAGAATTTGCTTTTTATAGTTATATGTATTTTTTGAGTTCCTGTATTAAATTAGACTTTGCTTCTTTTACGCTAATTAATACATTTATATCGTATTTTTGTTTGTTATATTCAGTGGTTTTGATTTATAAGAAATTATCTTTAAAAGTTGTAGATGTAGTTGTTGCATTAGTTTCTATCTCTTTTTTCTTTGAATTGTTTAGTTTATCTGCTCATTTAATGCGACAGTTTTTGGCTATGAGTGTATTGTTACTCGGCTTAGTTTACTTTATTTTGTATAATCGAAAAATGCATTTGTTGATCTTATGTGCGGGATTCATTCATTCTTCTGCTTTTCTTTTTCTTCCTTTACTGTTTTTTCCTCCTATAAGAAAACCTTTCAGTGTAAAATCGATAATTTTGACTTTTTTTGCTGTTTTTATACTTGCTTATGCGGTTGTATTATTAGCTGGAAATCTTGAATTTATTTATATATTTCAAAGAATAGGAGCTAATGATTTTAATAGTGAATCGCATTTGGAGATAGTTACTATAGTTTTTACTCTTTTATTTTTGATTTCCATATTGTTGTTGATGAAGCGATACATTATGTTGCCAAGGAGTGCTTTTTGGTTTAATGTATTTATGTTTCTACCTGTATTTATATTAGGTTTTTCATTTATTCAAGAAACTCTGTCATATAGATATGGTTTTTATGTATATGCATATTTTTTTGTTTTCTTTCCTATACTTATAAATAGAAAAAGTGTAGGCTTTTTGTCAGTGTTTATGCGGAGTGTTTGGGTTGTATTGTTGTTGTTTAGATTTGGCTATAAGTTGGAAAATGGGACGTTTGAATTTGATTCATTAAATAATATAATGTTCAATACTTGTTTTTATTTTTTTTAGCTATAATTTTATATTTAGGATATGCCATCTTTGAATTTTGTAATTTTAAAACTACGTAATGTCAAGCCGCTTTTTTTTGTGAGTAAGTATGTATTGCTGATTTTGCGGAAGTTTTTTATTAGTAATACTCATGAGTATTACTTGGAAGAACTCAAATTACAAGAGTTGTTTGTGTTGAAGGATAAAGGGCGCCATGTGTTTTTTGGATATTATGATAAAAGTCCTGTGAATGTTTCAAATTCAAGGATTTTATATTTGAGTGCTCCCATAAAAAGAAATGTAAGTTCAGCGGCCAAAGTTTGTGTGTATGATGTGGGTACAAGGCAATCTTTTGAATTAGATCAAACTTTTGCTTGGAATTGGCAGCAGGGGGCTATGATGCAATGGATTGGTGATAAAGAAAATTATATTATTTATAATACTTATTTGGAGGAAGAAGGGCATTTTGGAGCTAAGGTATATTCTTTTCTGACAAAGGAATATAAAACCTTTCCTATGCCAATTTATTCAATGGGAAAAAATGATGATATTTATTTATCTGTAAACTTTGTAAGATTGAGTCTATATGCGAAAGGTTATGGGTATGATGTGAAAAGGAAATCTGCTGATTTGAATGATGCAGAAGATGGAATATGGGAATTTAATATGAAAAATAATTCTTCTAAATTACTTTTTAGTATTGAAATGCTAAAAAGATTTTCTTACAGAAAGGATTTTGATAATTCGTGTCACTATATAAACCATGTCGAGTATTGTAAGTATAATACGAAAATACTTTTTATTCATAGATGGCTAAAAAAAGGTGGGATTTTTAAATCTAGGTTACTTCTGTTTGATAAAATGACTCAAAATTTTGTTACTTTATTAGATAATGGACACGTTTCTCATTTTTGTTGGAAATCAGAGGAAGAATTGTTTATTTATGCAACAAATAGAAAAGGTATAAAGGGGTATTTCTCTATTAATATAGATAAGGTTGAAGAAAGTGAAATTTATGATAAAATGCCTCTTGAGGATGGACATCCTTCTTTTAACTTAACTAAGAAATATATCTTGACGGACTCTTATCCCAATAACTGTAGACGACAAATGCTCTTTTTATATAATATTGAATTGCGAAAATTGTACAAGCTAAAAGAGTTTTATTCTCCTCTGAAATATTTTGATGATTATAGGTGTGATTTGCATCCAAGGTGGAATATGGACTCTGGTTGGGTGTCTGTTGATACAACTCATTGGGGAAATAGATGTCTTGCTTTTTATAAATTAAATTAATTATTATGGATATATCAGTAGTTATGGCTTGTCGGAATTCGAATAAGTCCGCCTTGTTAATGGCAGTAAATTCGATATTGAATCAGAGTTGTATTGATTTTGAATTGATTATAGTTGATGATGGTTCAGATGTTCCAATCGAAAATATTATGAAGGAGGTGGAGGATAAGCGTATCCGTTTGTATTGTATTGAAGCGGCAGGGTTAGGAGCTGCTTTAAATTATGGAATATCTAAAGCGAAAGGGAAATATATTGCAAGGTTGGATGATGATGATGTTATGTGTTCTAATAGGTTAAAAATACAGCATTATATTCTTGAAAACAATCCAAAAGTAGTTTGTGTTGGGACTCAAATCTATTTTAAGACAAAGTCAAAATGTATACGTTATAAGCCATTTCCTCTAACTCATGATCTTATTCTGAAAAGATTAGTGCAATTAAAGCAAGGAATGGCTCATACTGCTCTAATGTTCAGGAAAGAGGCTTTTGATGCTATAGGTGGTTATAGAATTAAGGGAGGAGGACAAGATATTGATCTTATGTTGCAATTATCTATGAGAGGAGAGCTTATGAATATTGGTGAATACTTGAATTATTATAATTTGTCAAGTCAAGGACTTTCTGTTATGTATCCAGTAAATAAGTTTAGGGCATATTTATTTGCCTTTAATAGCATCAAAGAGGAATCTCTATTTGATAAATTTAGGAATGAAATAGATAAGACCATATTACTGCTTGAAAAGAAAGTCAATCGAAAGAGGTATTTTATTCCTAATATAAGAAAAATAATATTGATAGTATTTGTTGATATATTTGGGCGTAAATTTGATAGTGACAAATATTCTTTTTCTAAGTCTTGATAGTTTTGTATTAGAAAAAATGTGGAATGCTGATGAATGTTTTTAAAGTGAATATCGAATTTGATAAAACAAAAATCGACAATGAGATATGTAAATATATTAAGCAGAAGATTAAAGGGTATGTTTGTGTAGTCGATGCTAATGTTTTGACAATGGCACAAAAAAATGTTGAATATAGAAATGTAATAAACTCGGCTTGTATAAATACTTGTGATGGTAGCTCTATTGCAACTATGGTTAATTTGATATATAAAACATCTTATATGGCTTATAATGGTCCTGAGATATTTGGAAGATATATAGAAAAGCCAATAAAACAGTTGCTATTAGGGAATACAAAAGAAAAAGTTGATGAAATTAGATCTATATTAAAACAGAAAAATATAAATAATTCATACTTAGAATATCTTTCTCTGCCTTTTTGTGAGGTTAATGACTTTGATTATGAACAAATTGCATGCCAAATAAATAAATTGAAACCAGATATTATTTGGGTATCTTTGGGAGCGCCTAAGCAGGAACTTTTTATGAATAATATTTTACCATATATTGAACATGGTTTGATGTTTGGTATAGGGGCCGCATTTAATTTTTATACTGGTTATTTGAAATGTCCTAGCATAGGTATTGGCTCTTTTAAGTTTATTTGGCTTGATCGTTTAATAAAAGAACCTCGAAAAATTTGGCGTCGAATATTTAACTACATAAAAATTCTGCCTGGTTTGTTTTATTTTGAGTTAAAGCGTAGTAGAATGTAATATGTTTATATTAATTTAATATGAAAGTCTTAGTTACTGGTAGTGCAGGTTTTATCGGTTCTTATATTTGTAAGTGTTTGATTTCTCGTGGTGATGAAGTCGTGGGGCTGGACAATATAAATGCATATTATGATGTAGATTTAAAATATGGACGCTTGGCCACATTAGGTATTAGGCGAGAATCTATTGATTGGTACAAATTGTTACAAAGTGAAAAGTCTGAGAATTTTCATTTTATCCGTATGAATTTGGAGGATAAGCAGGCTATGCAGATGCTATTTGCCAATGGGCATTTTGATAAAGTGGTGAACCTTGCTGCTCAAGCAGGAGTCAGATATTCCATTGAAAATCCTTATGCTTACGTAGAAAGTAATGTGGATGGATTTCTAAATATTTTAGAAGGATGTCGTCATTATGAAGTGAAACATTTAATATATGCCAGTTCCAGTAGTGTATATGGCTTGAATGGTAAAGTTCCCTTTTCAGAAAAAGATAGTATAGCTCATCCGGTGAGTTTATATGCGGCTACGAAGAAGTCGAATGAGTTGATGGCTCACACATATAGCCATCTATATGGCATTCCTTCAACAGGACTTCGTTTTTTTACGGTATATGGTCCTTGGGGACGTCCTGATATGTCACCTTTCTTGTTTGCAGATGCTATGCTGCATCATCGCCCTATAAAGGTTTTTAATAATGGTGATATGCTTCGTGACTTTACTTATATTGACGATATTGTAGAGGGTGTGTTGCGAGTGATAGATCATATTCCATCTCCTGATCCTGACTGGCAAGCGGAAACGCCGAATCCCGGTACTTCCACTGCACCTTACAAAATTTATAACATTGGTAATTCGTATCCGGTGAAGTTAATGGATTTTATACAGGCTATAGAAGAAGCGATTGGGCATCCGGCTGAGAAGATATTTCTTCCGATGCAGCTGGGGGATGTTTATCAGACAAATGCGGATACTACAGCATTGCAAAATGAATTGGGCTTTAAACCTGATAAATCTATTAGAGAAGGAGTGAAAGAGACAATAGAGTGGTATCGTTCTTTTTATCAATTATAAAAAGTAAATCAAGAAATTATGAGAATAGCAATTGTTGGAACTGGTTATGTCGGTCTGGTTACCGGTACTTGTTTCTCGGAAATGGGAGTAGACGTGACTTGTGTGGATGTACAGGAAAATAAGATAGAGAAGCTGAAGAAAGGTATTATTCCCATTTATGAACCGGGATTGGAGGATATGGTACATCGTAATTATAATGCGGGTCGATTGAATTTTACGACCTGTTTGTCAGATTGTCTGGGTGATGTGGAAGTGGTGTTTAGTGCTGTGGGCACGCCTCCCGATGAAGATGGAAGTGCGGATTTGAAGTATGTGCTTGAGGTAGCACGTACTATTGGACGCAACATGAAAAAGTATGTATTGGTGGTTACCAAGAGTACGGTTCCTGTAGGTACTGCGCAGAAAGTAAAAGCAGCTATTCAGGAAGAACTTGATAAACGTAATGTGAAGATCGAGTTTGATGTGGCTTCCAATCCTGAATTCCTGAAAGAGGGGGATGCAGTGGATGATTTCATGAAACCGGACCGTGTAGTGGTGGGTATCGAATCAGAAAAAGCAAAGGATATTATGGAACGTCTTTATAAACCTTTCATGATGAATAATTATCGTTTGATATTCACGGACATTCCGAGTGCTGAAATGATAAAGTATGCAGCAAACTCGATGTTGGCCACTCGTATCAGCTTCATGAATGATATTGCGAACTTATGTGAACTTGTGGGGGCAGATGTAAATATGGTACGTAAGGGTATTGGCTCAGATAGTAGAATCGGTAGCAAATTTCTTTATCCTGGTTGTGGCTACGGTGGTTCCTGTTTTCCGAAAGATGTAAAGGCCTTAATAAAAACAGCCGAAAAGAATGGGTATCCGATGCGGGTGCTTAAAGCGGTGGAGGAAGTAAATGAAAGCCAGAAGAGCATTCTTTTTGAAAAGCTGTTGAAGCATTTCAAGGGCGATCTGAAAGGCAGGCAGGTGGCCATGTGGGGATTGGCATTCAAGCCGGAAACGGACGATATGCGTGAAGCTCCGGCTTTGGTACTGATAGATAAATTGTTGGAATCCGGTGTGATTGTGAAAGTATATGACCCTATTGCCATGAAGGAATGTAAACGTAGAGTAGGTGATAAGGTTATTTATGCTTCAGATATGTATGATGCTGTATTGGATGCTGATGCTTTACTGCTGGTAACCGAATGGAAAGAATTCAGGATGCCAAGTTGGGGAATGTTGAAAAAAACAATGAAGGAGGTTGTGGTATTTGATGGACGTAACATTTATGATAAGTTTGAGTTACAAAATTTAGGATTTGAATATACATGTATAGGAAAATAATGATGAAAAAAGTAGCATTACTAACAGGAATTACCGGTCAGGATGGTTCCTTCCTTGCCGAATTTTTAATAGAGAAAGGTTATGAAGTTCACGGCATTCTCCGTCGTTCTTCTTCATTTAATACAGGGCGTATTGAACATTTATATTTGGATGAATGGGTACGTGATATGAAACAACGGCGCCTTGTCAATCTTCATTATGGCGATATGACAGATAGTAGTTCATTGATCCGTATTATTCAGCAAGTACAACCTGATGAAATCTATAACCTGGCAGCACAAAGCCATGTAAAGGTATCTTTTGATGTTCCGGAATATACGGCTGAAGCAGATGCGGTCGGAACCCTTCGTATGCTTGAGGCGGTTCGTATTCTTGGTTTGGAGAAGAAAACTAAAATTTATCAGGCTTCCACCTCGGAACTTTACGGTAAGGTTCAGGAGGTTCCTCAGAAAGAGACTACTCCTTTTTATCCTCGTAGTCCATACGGTGTGGCTAAACAGTATGGTTTTTGGATAACGAAGAATTATCGTGAGAGCTACGATATGTTTGCCGTAAATGGTATTTTGTTCAATCATGAGAGTGAACGTCGGGGAGAGACTTTTGTAACCCGTAAGATCACTCTTGCTGCAGCCCGTATTGCACAAGGTTTTCAAGATAAGTTGTATTTGGGTAATCTGAATGCCCGTCGCGACTGGGGATATGCAAAGGATTATGTGGAGTGTATGTGGTTGATTCTGCAACACGATACACCGGAAGACTTTGTGATAGCTACCGGTGAGATGCATACTGTTCGCGAGTTTGCCACTCTGGCATTTCATGAGGTTGGCATTGAGCTCCGTTGGGAAGGTGAGGGCGTTAATGAAAAAGGTGTTGATATGAAAACGGGTACGGTACTTGTTGAGGTTGATCCTAAATATTTCCGTCCTTGCGAGGTTGAACAGTTATTAGGTGATCCTACTAAAGCTAAGACTTTGCTTGGTTGGAATCCGACGAAAACTAGTTTTTCTGAGCTTGTGAGGATAATGGCGGCACATGATATGAGGTTTGTGAAAAAGTTATATCTGAAAGCTCAAGTGGGGAAATAAGGATTCAATCTTATTGATTTTCTAAAAAATAGCTGTATCTTTGTAGCAAGTTTATTAATCATATCTTTTATGAGCAAAAGTATAGAACATAAGAAGAAGTCTGTCTTCCAACGAATATTGGAAGATAAGAGAGCTATACGCAAATGTGTTCAAGAGGGAGGTGATGTTAAAAAATTAGCTAAAGAACGTGGAATTAAGTTCTCAACTCCCTTATGAAGTTACAGAAGAAAGTGAATGGAACTATTCCTTTATAACTAAGCATGGCATTGTTTACCA
>NZ_CBVI010000049.1 GCF_000513195.1 Bacteroides timonensis
ACTGTTTACCATGCTTATTTTATAGATTTCTCTATTTATCATCCAGCTTTCAATGATGTTTATACTTTTAACATAGAGCCGGAAACAGATAACCCTCATCCTATAGATAATCGAATAGCTCAAACGATAGCACATCTTCTAAAATTTTTCTTTTCTGTTAGAGAAAGAGCTATGATTATGGTTTGCGATAACTTAGATGGGAAAGAAGAAAAAAGAAAGATTCTATTTTCTAGATGGTTTTTGAAATATAATGATGGGGGTATAATAAAATATGACGCCGCGACAACAACTGATGATTATCAATTATATGTATCCATTTACCTAAACAGAAACAATTCTCTACGAGATGAGTTAGTTGCCGCTTTTTATGATTTGGTTAAGAATAATCTTTATCCTATAGATTGATTTTTTCATGAACATACTTATTACCGGAATTCACGGTTTCGTGGGTTCCAATCTTGTTATGTCTTTAAAGGAGCACCATTCCCTTTATGGACTTGATATTATTGCACCTGAGAAAGAAGGAGTTAAGAAAACTTTCTCTTGGAAAGATATTGAATCTACTGCTTTTCCGATTCAACAATTGCCCCAGTTTGATGCCATCATTCATCTGGCCGGTAAAGCCCATGATACAAAGAATCAATCTGCTGCACAGGTATATTTTGATATCAATACGGGATTGACACGGAAGATTTTCGATTTCTTTTTAGAATCAAAAGCAAAGAAATTCATATTCTTTAGCTCTGTGAAAGCTGCTGCTGATAGTGTAGTGGGGGATATGTTGAGAGAGGATGTGATACCTACCCCGGTGGGACCATACGGTGAGAGTAAGATAGCTGCCGAGAATTACATCTTGGATAAGTTGAGAGTTGAAAATGGAGAGTTGAGAGTTGCTGTGCAGCGTGATAAGCGGGTGTATATCTTAAGGCCTTGTATGATTCACGGTCCGGGTAATAAGGGTAATCTGAATTTGCTTTATAACGTTGTGAAGAAAGGCATTCCCTGGCCTTTGGGTGATTTTGAGAATAAGCGTTCGTTTACTTCGATTGATAACCTTTGCTATGTGGTGGAGGGACTGCTTACAAAGGATATTGCAAGTGGCATTTACCATATGGGAGATGATGAAGCTCTTTCTACGAATGAGTTGATTGCCCTTATGTGTGAAGCTATGGGTAAGGAACCTCATATCTGGAAGATGAACAGGAAGATGATGGAAGGTTGTGCGGGTTTAGGGACATTGCTCCATCTGCCCTTGAATACTGAACGCCTCCGGAAGTTGACGGAGAATTATGTGGTGAGTAATGAAAAGATAAAGTCTGCCCTTGGTATAGAGAGAATGCCTGTTTGTGCGGCTGAGGGGATTATGAAAACGATAAGATCGTTTTCTGATTAAAAATAAATAATTCAAAACTAAAGGGGAAAGTACTGTTATGTATTACCTGGTTATATTAGTTCTGCTATTTTTAGCGGAACTTTTTTATTTTAAGCTGGCTGATAAGTGCAATATCATTGATAAGCCTAATGAGCGTAGTTCACATACGAAAGTCACTTTGCGTGGCGGCGGGATTATCTTCTATTTCGGTGCATTGGCTTATTTCCTGACGAATCATTGGGAATATCCTTGGTTTATAGTGGCATTGACTTTGATAACATTCATCAGCTTTGTGGATGATATCCGTTCTACTTCTCAAGATCTGAGGCTGGTGTTTCACTTTACTGCTATGGCTTTAATGTTTTATCAATGGGGCTTATTTTCGCTTTCCTGGTGGTGGATAATCGTTGCATTAATTATTTGTACTGGTATTATTAACGCTTATAATTTCATGGATGGCATCAATGGAATCACCGGCGGTTATTCCTTGGTTGTTTTAGTTGCTTTGGCTTATATCAATGTTGAAATTACGTCGTTTGTTGAGCCTGCTTTGATTAATACTGTTTTATGCTCTGTTCTGGTGTTTTGCTTTTTCAATTTCCGCAAGAAAGCTAAGTGCTTTGCCGGTGATGTCGGTTCGGTTAGTATCGCTTTTATTCTTCTTTTCTTGATAGGTAAGCTAATTCTGATGACCGGAGATTTCAGTTGGATAATCCTGTTATCCGTTTATGGTGTCGATAGTGTCCTGACTATCATTCATCGCCTGATGCTTCATGAGAACATCGGTTTACCCCATCGTAAACACATGTATCAGTTGATGGCGAATGAATTGAAGATACCGCATGTGGTGGTGGCGTTGATTTATATGGTAGTGCAAGCGGTTATCATAATGGGGTATATCAGTTGTCAGAGTTATGGCTATGTATTTTTACTATGTGTGGTCCTTTTGCTTGGTATAGTTTATATATGTTTTATGAAGAAGTACTTTGCGCTACATCAACCCGTTTAGAATCAGTTGATTATAATCCTATGGTGGAAAACAGCTCCCAGTGGGCTGTTTTCTTTGTTTATGTGTGGATATATCCTCACCTTTGCATCGTTGATCAACACAAGAATAAATAAAAACGAAGTTGAATTAAAATGTAAAAGGAGGAAGATTATGCCTTTATTGTATTATGCGAGACAATCGCAGTTGAAAACAAAAGATGGGGTTAAGCAATGGCACCTGACACTAAAGAAGATAGGTAGGGCTGTAAGTTTGCAACAGTTGGGAGAGATGGTGGCTGAGAAGTGTTCGGCAACACCGGGTGATGTGCACAATGTGATCAGAAACCTGATGTCGGTAATGCGGATGCAGCTGTTGAATAGCCGCACTGTCCGCCTGGATGGTTTGGGGACATTTACGGTGATTGCGCGGACGCGCGGCAAAGGAGTGGACCATGAAAAAGATGTGAATCCGAATCAGGTGACATCCCTGCACTTCATGTTTACTCCCGAATATACACGTCCGGCGGCTTTGGGCACCACTCGTGCATTGTGGCAGGGTGTTGAATTTGAGAAGTGGACAGGTGTGAATGGCGCTGCCGGTGATGGAGAAGATCCGGATGACAACGGAGGAGGAAATCCCGGTGGTGGCGGAGGACTTGATGAAAATCCCCTTGGTTGATTATTAAAACACAAAATGACATGAAAAAGACGGTTTGGGATAAGATTTTGAAAATTGTTATAGCAGTGGCTTCGGCTGTATTAGGCGCTTTGGGTGTCAATGCGATGAATATGTGATGATGAGTTTGTAATTGATGAAAGGGAGTACATCAGAACTGGTGCACTCCCTTTTTTATAAGGTTATTTCTATTCCTTCTTGGGAACTACCTTCAGTTCTCCCATCTTTAGTCGGTTGTCCCATAGTACAACAACTTCTATCTTCTTGAGGCTGTGTCGATAGAAAAGTGTATATCCCGGGTGAGGAATGATGTAGCGTATGTTCTCTATTTCCGTTGTTTGCCCGATGAACGGATTCATACTAATGCGGTGCAGTATGTTCTGCAATTGTACATAGAGCACTTCACCGACCTCATTATTCCCATTCTTTAGTTTTAGTATCTGGAATGCCTCCTTCAACTGCTTCTTGGCGACGAGCGACCATATTACTTGCTTAGCCATTCTGCTACCTCCTTATTTATTGTTAAGTTATTTTGTCCTTCGCGGTTATCCAATTGGCAGCAGGCAGTTTCAATCTCCCGGCGCAGTTGATGAGAGAATGTGAGCACTTGTTCTTTGCTCTTAGGTTCATCTTGGGTTTCGGTACGCAGTGTGTCTTTTTCTTTACTTTTCATGGGGCTATCCTTTTTTGTTTTTCATAGAACATCCTAAAGATACGAATAGTTTTGGAATATCCATGCACGTTGAACAATTTTCTTCTCCCTGCGTTCTCTGCCTTGAAACCAAAATTGCGATATCCGAATGAAAGATAAGAAACTGGAAGCCAATTTAAGTTTGGTAGTCTCGCGAATATTTGCGGGATTGAATATGAATGCCCTGAAATACCTGCTGCCCGTGTGGATGGGTGCATTGACGGGCGTCACGGTGCGTTGTACTTTTGCTGCCGTGGCGTTTTGGATCACAGGCTGTTTTGTGAAAGAAGCACCTATCACACGGCGGCAACGTATCGGGTTACTTTGCCTGGGGGCATTCGGCATGTATGGTTTTATGTTTTGCTATCTGTTAGGTATCAGTAAGACGACGCCTGTCAGTAGTGCCATATTCAATTCCCTGCAACCTATCTGGGTATTTCTTATCTCCGTTCTCTTTCTGCACGAGCGGGCTACACTGATGAAAATTATCGGTATTTCCCTCGGTTTCGGTGGTGCATTGCTGTGTATATTGACTCAAGGCAGTGATGACTTGGCACATGATGCCTTTACAGGTAATATGTTGTGCCTGCTCAGTTCGGTGTTCTTTGCCATTTATCTGATTCTGAGTAAGAAATTACTGGAAGAGATCGGCTTGGTGACCGTAATGAAATATGTGTTTGGGGGCGCGGCGCTGTCCGGTCTGGTGATATCTACTATCCTGGGCTGGGACGCGCCGTTGTTCGCCGACGCAGCACATGGAACCTGGCACTGGATGCCGTGGGTGATTCTGGCATTCATTCTTATTTTCCCTACTTACCTTAGTTATTGGTTGATGCCCATCGGATTGAAATATCTGAAGACAACCGTAGTGGCCATGTATGGCTATCTGATACTGATTGTGACGACGGTCGTTTCTTATATCGTGGGGCAAGACCGCTTTACCTGGGAACAGGGGGTGGCTATCGGAATGATATGTCTGAGTGTGTATTTTGTGGAGGTAGCGGAGAGGAGAAGATGAACTAATAGTTTATCACTAATAAGTACTCCCCTTCTGCATGAATGGTGAATTCTGTTTCCGTGCTTTCGTTCAGTGTACCTTGCCACCAGTTGGTGAAGTCACTGAGAGGATATACCAAGCCTTCACCTCGCAGGTTATGGGCACCAAAGTTTATGATTGAAATCTGTTGACCCGGTTGGCAGGGGAAAGAACAGGTATCATGGCAAGGAATGAAAATACCATAATCGGTCAGCATGCGGACATGAGCTCCGGTACGCATATAATCAATGAGCAGGCTGATATTTCCTAAAGTATGGTCTTCCCGTTTGCCTGTGGCTCCTACGATAGCGATGTTTTTTTTACCTTGTGATAAAAGGAAGTTTACGGCTTTAGTCTGGTCGTTGGTTTCCTGGTCGGAGATGTAATGAAGAATATGGTGATATTTCCGGTGGTTTTCTTCACTCAGGGAATCTCCGTCACCGATAATAACATCAGGTACGTTGCCGCGATCTATATAAGCATCTGCACCGCCATCACAACAAACAATATAAGGAGCGTTTGCCAGTATTTGCAAAGGTCTGGGATGGGTCGGATAATCACCATTGGCTAAAATTACTGCTTCCGGTTCACCACAGAGAACACAGAGTTCCACTGAATTCTTATTATTATTTTCTTTCATCATTGTTTCTTTTATCACCTTATCACTCTACCACTTTTTCCATCATCCTCTTCCATTTGAAGTAGCCAAAGATAGCGATTATTGTATAAAGAGCATACAGTCCTGCCGTGAAATCGAGGTCTTTGTAAACATAGAGTCCTGCACTGACAATGTCTACCACAATCCATGCCCACCATTGCTCTACATATTTACGTGCCAGCATCCACATGCCTACGATACTGAGGGCGGTGGTGAAAGAATCAAGCCAGGGCACATTACTGTTGGTGAAACGAATGAGTATCCAGGCAATACAGACAAAAGTAACGGCGAATACAATGCCGAGGAGCAGGTAATATTTCATCGGCATACGGGTAATGGGGAGTTCCTGCTGCCCTTCTTTGATATGCAGATGCAGTTTCCGTCTTACAAAACTGCCGTATTTCCACATCATCCAACCGTAGACGGCTGCCCCCAGATAATAGATATTTATTCCGAAGTCAGCATACAGTCCAGCATCGTAATAGACGAAAATGTAGATAGCGGGCATGATGATGCCCGCTATCCAAAGATAGATACTCGCCCGGTATTCTAACCAGAGGTAGACAAGCCCGATGATGGTTCCGATAATTTCAAGAGTTTGTTCCATGCTTTAAAAACTCAATGTGATATGTGCCAGCGCATTGATACCTGCATTAGGATAGTAGGCTGCGTAATTGGAAGTATAGAGCAGTTTACTGTCTTTGTCCTTTATCTGATTCTTTCCATGACCTTCGTATACAGCACTTCCCGATGCATAACCATTGCTTTCGTATGTTTCGTCAAACAGGTTATAAATCGTCACGCCTACATTAACAGATTTCAATCCTTTCAGTTTGAAAGTATATCCGAGATTCAGGTTGCTCACACAATAAGCATCCAGTGTACAGTCCTCTTGATGAGCATTGTTTAAATATTGCTTGCTGACATATTGCGTTTGCAAAGATGCATTAAAACCTTTATAATCCAAAGAAATGAGATTATTTGCCATAAAGTCCGGTGAAAATGAGATGGGAGTAGTGCCAATATATCGGGTTGTCTGAGAGATACCCCAGCTTTCACTATACATATCTTTCCAGTCCTCATTCACATCACTTAGATATTCCGTGTAATTCTTGATGCGGTTACGGCTCCATGTTGCGTTTACATCCCAGCGCAGCCAGTTTGTGATGCGTGCACCTGCCATCAGCTCAATACCCATACGATAACTGTCCTTCACGTTCTCCGCTACTGCTTCGCCAATTTCATTCAATTGCCCGTTCAGTACCAATTGATTCTTATAATCCATGTAGTACAGGTTGACGCCTGCATTGAACCAACCTTTACGGAAAGTGTATCCCACTTCGTAATCGAACATCCGCTCTGATTTGGGCTGTGCAGCAAATAAGTTATCAGTATAGTTATTACGTGTCGGTTCCTTATTTGCCACACTGAAAGAGGCATAAAGATTATTATTATTGTTTATCTTCCAGAAGATACCGGCTTTAGGGTTGAAAAAACTGAAATCTTCGTCAATATTCAGTGGTTGCAGATGTGCCGGATCAGCTGTCCAGTCCCATTTGTCATTATTGCCGTTTATCTTATAGCGCAGATAACGATATTGCATATCGGCATAGAAGTTAACTCCATCCAGTATTTCATAATTTATCTTAGCGTAGATGTTGCCATCCGTTTTTCGTCCGATATTGCGATAATATTCATGGTTAGGATTCAGTTCACCCAGATAATTCTTTACCCATACCACCTTACCGTTATGGGTGTTTTTGTAATAATTCAGACCACCGCCGATGGATGCATCCAATTTGTCCCCTTTATAATCGAAAGAGAATACTCCACCACCGAAACGGCTGTCTACCAATTTACGGCGTACAAGGTCTGATTTCTCTATGGTAGTACCGTTTGTTTCAAAGGGTACCAAGCCATATTCTACCAACGTACGCTTATTCTTATATTCCTCATAATAACCGTAGCCGTCTGTATAGTGTAGCGCTATGTTCAATTTCCACGAAGGAGACAATATCTGATTTAATAATAATTGATAATGCGTCTGGCGATAATAATCTATCTGGTTATCATAAAATCCGATTACATTTCCCTTATCATCTTCTATAGCGCCATTGGGATTATATTTGCGGTCGTTTTCCAGTGTTTCCTTATCCAGACCATCCCAAGCATGATAGGTCTCTTCTTTTCCTCCGAAGGTGATGAATTTAATAGTGGTCTTGTCTCCATAATATCCGCCTTGTACAAAGTAAGACTTCAAGTCAGCACTAGCGCGGTCACGGTAGCCGTCACTGTGGATATTAGATAAACGTGCATCGAATCCCCAGCGTCCGTTAATGAGCCCCGTCCCTACTTTCACAGTTTCCTTATGCGTATTGAATGAGCCGTAAGAACCGGAGAACTCCGCATACGGTGTGGGCAGAATGCCTTGTGTTTTCATATTGATACTGGCTCCGAATGCTCCCGCGCCATTAGTGGAAGTTCCCGCTCCCCGTTGAATCTGCAAGTCCTGAAGTGAAGAGGCAAGATCGGGAGTATTTACCCAAAAGATAGAATGACTTTCCGCATCGTTCATGGGTATACCATTAGTGGTTACGTTGATGCGTGTAGCATCTGTTCCGCGTACCCGGATGCTTGTGTAACCGATACCTGCACCTGCATCGCTCGTTGTCAGTACTGACGGAGTAAATGACAACAGATAGGGAATATCTTGCCCGAAATTCTGCTTCTTAAGTTGTTCTTTACTGACATTGGTAAACGCCACAGGTGTGGTTCCCGTGGCACGGGTAGAGATAATTTCTACTTCCTGCAGGCTTATCACCCGCAAGCTGTCTTTCTCATGCGTCTGCGCACAGACACTCAGCGTTGCCATCAACAGGCAGGCCGCCATTGCATGTTTTCTCATTACAATTTTAACTATTAAAGATGAATACAGAAAAGGGGAGCTTTTCTTCTTTTCCCTCCGCCGGCACTACCCGGATCAGGTCAATGGGTATGATCTCAGCCCGTCATATTAGGGCACCCCTTAGTTGAAATCGGGGGCAAAATTAAGTGTTTTCGGTGAAACACGCAAATCGAGTGAACGATAACCGGAAATATTTGTTAATTTTGTGGGCCGGTGGGTATTTCTTAGTCCTGCCGGGAAAGTATAATTATTAACTTCAAACGAACAAATATTATGTTATTATTATTACAAGCGGCGGCTCCTGCTGCCGAAACTGTTGTGGAAGATAGTTTTAGTAAATTGCAAGTCTTTCTCCAACAACTGATAGACTGGGGAGTAAATGCAGGTGGTCATATCATTGGCGCTGTGCTGATTTTCATTGTAGGACGTTTCCTGATATCTTTCCTTAATAAAATGGTAGCCCGATTGTTGGCTAAACGACATGTGGATGCCAGTATCCAAAGTTTCGTAAAGAGTCTAGTGAACATTTTGCTGACTATCTTATTAATTATTGCCGTTATCGGTAAATTGGGAGTAGAAACGACTTCATTTGCTGCCTTGCTGGCATCCGCCGGTGTGGCTATCGGTATGGCATTGTCCGGTAACTTGCAGAACTTTGCAGGTGGCCTGATTGTATTGTTGCTCCGTCCTTATAAAGTAGGTGACTTGATTGAAAGCCAAGGAGTTACGGGTACGGTTCGTGAGATTCAGATTTTCCATACGATTCTGACTACCGGTGATAATAAGATTATTTATATCCCGAATGGTGCGTTGAGTAGTGGTACTGTGACTAACTACAGCCGCGAAGCTACCCGTCGTGTAGAATGGATAATCGGTGTGGAGTATGGCGAAAACTTTGATAAGGTGGAAGAAACTACCCGTCGTATCATTGCTGAAGACAAGCGGATTCTCAGTGATCCGGCTCCTTTTGTTGCCCTTCATGCACTGGATGCCAGTAGCGTGAACGTGATTATCCGTGCCTGGGTGAAGAGTGAGGATTATTGGGGAGTTTATTTTGATATGAACAAGACCATCTACTCTGTATTCAATAAGGAGAGTATCGGTTTCCCTTTCCCACAACTGACGGTACATCAGGCAAAGGATTGATAGTAGTCTGGAATTGATAACTATAATGAATAAAGGG
>NZ_CBVI010000050.1 GCF_000513195.1 Bacteroides timonensis
AACAATTTGTTATGCCCTTTATTCATTATAGTTAATACTCGTGATAGTTTTTATTGTAAATCACATTTCATATACTCCGAGCTCTTCCTCTATGGCTTCACATTCATCTTTCTCTATATGCAGTAAGCGATTGATTTCCCTTCGCTTTTCGAGATCAGTGAAATAACTTTCTACTACGGTATACAGGTCGAATCCTTTGGTGGAACCTGCTGCCATGTCTAATGACTCTACCATTTTCTCTATTTCCCTGTGAATGCGTTCCTTGTTGATGAAATGCAACTCATTACTATGAATCAGATACTTTTCCATGATCGTTGGTATTTAAAGTTCTATTGATATAACGTCTGTTATGAACGGTTAGTTCATACAAAAAATAATAATTCCTCTCTGAGTTAATAGAGAATTAATAGCTTTATTAATACTCCTCGTGTATTATTGCCGAATAATAGCGTAAAAGTTAATTTAAAAAGTAATAATACCATGAAAAAAGTAATTAGTATGAATCTGATAAATGTAATTCAAATGAAAACACAAAGTTTTTGGTTGACAGCACTATTAGTGCTGTTAGGTGTTATTTCTACAGTGAATACCAACGCTGCAGAAAAGTTAATGGCGGGTACCGGCAAAGTGAATATAACCCCGCCTAATCCCCGCTATCCGGTTCATGATTCACTCTATGCGCGAACTCTTATTCTTGAAGTGGGAGCTTTGCGTATTGCTTTTGTCTCTCTGGATTTGGTTATGTACAGTAATGTTCCGTTAGCAGAGAAACTAAAAAAGCAATTTGGTTTGCAGGAAGTCTATTTCTGTCCCCAGCATACACATTCCGGTGAGGCAGGGCCCAAGGACTGGCTCGATGCTCAGATAACCAAAGCTTTGAAACAGGCTTCTTCTTCTATGTTCGAGGCTCGTATTTCAGCAGGTTATCGTAGTTTTCCTCAACTAAGTTTCAATCGGTTGCTTCTTCGTGAAGACGGCCGTGCCCGCGAATCATGGGTAGGAGATGACCACTACAGGGCGGTGAATCCGGAGCGTATTCCTCATGGGCCTGTTGATAATTCTGTAGGTGTCATTAAACTGGAGGACACGAAAGGGAATCCGAAAGTAATTCTAATGAATTATGCCTGCCATCCGGATGTGGCCTGGAATAACTTTGAAATCTCTGCCGACTATGTGGGCTATGCCACCAAATATACGGAAGAAGCTTTTAACAATCAGGTATATTGCCTTTTTGTACAAGGCGGTGCAGGAAACCAGGCACCTTTATTTAAGGATGGCGGACGTACCGGACCGGATGACCCTCGCCCGTCCAATTATGATTTGATAGACCGTATGGGTAAATTGCTCTCTATCGAAGCCGTTAAACTGGCCAAAGAAATATATCCGAACCCGTATGATGTACCCAATATCAAGGTGAAGACTGACTCTCTGCATTTTATCGGCAGACATGACAAGAACCTGAAGTATAATGTGCATTTCTCCGTAATATCCATTAATAACCGTATTGCCATTGCCACTGTTCCCGGTGAACCTTTCATCAAGTTCCAGATTGATTGGAAACGGGAAATGCAACCCAATAATGTTATTCCTTTCTTCTTCGGATATACCTGGAACAACGGAAGATGGCCGATGTATCTGCCTGATATTCGATCGGCTGCTTATGGTGGCTTCGGAGCAGATGAAGGATCGTGGCTTATTGAAGTCGGAGCAGGTGAAAAGATTTTCAACAAGCTGATAGAGAATTTTTATCGGATGATGGGAGTATTTCGTTGAGGATACTCTGAGTAAATAGAAAGAAGAAGATGTATCGGAAAATTTCCAAATACATCTTCTTTGCTTTTATTGGGGTAACAGCGCAAACAATGATTGTTCTCTTTTATATACTAAAAGTAAATCTTATAACTGATATTCGGTATCAATCCCGATCCGTCTTTTTTCTCTATCTTATGAGTTTTTTCGTTGTACTGGTAAAAGTGCATTCCTGTGCGCATACCTACATTTAGCATTTTAATAGAAAACTCATGAGATATTTTCTTTTTATTAATTCTATAACTGAAAGAGATGTCACCGTTGATGGAGGGATCAAACTTCTTGCTGTAAGCTCTGGTTTCATCAAATTTGATATCATGTTCTATCATACTTTTACCCTCATCTACAGGGGTATATCGGTCACCACCTTGGAAGAAGATACGTCCGTTGAGGCTTAGTACATTTTGTTTATTACGTCCTACCATCCATTCTTTTCCGGCAAGTATGTTCAGGAGATAGTTTTTGTCCAACCGTGTATTACGCCAGATGCTATCTCCGGCTTTGTATTTTGATTTAAAAAGAGAAGCCGTTATCATATAGTAGAAACCATTTTTCATGTATTGTTCTAATGTAATGTCTATACCGTAGTTCACTCCGGAGCCTCTATTCTTTAATATTCTGTCCAGATAGAAACTCTGATGGTTGATGATGGAAAAGGAAGAATTCTCTTCAACAGGTATTCGGAATAGATATTGATAATAGGGTTCCACTTTTAAGTGCATATACGAGTTGATGTTCCAGTCGTATGTAAGCCCAAAGTGATGAGCCTTTGAAAAATCCAGGTATCTGTTGGATTCTGTTTTTCCATTGGCTTCCTGTTCCACAAAGTAGTAGTCAAGCTTTTCCCTGCGACTATGCAGACCGTATGCCAGTGCCAAGGCGTGTTTCGGATTAAAGCTCCATTTAAGGGCTGCTCTGGGTTCTACGGTCCAGTTTTTATTCAGGGTGAAGTACTGTGCGGTGATGCCCAGACTGGTAGTAAGATGGTTGCTTAGGTTGATGACAGAACTGCTGTATGCCGAGAGTACACAACTTCCCCCATTTCCTTTTGAAATCTGTTCCATAGGTACATCTAAACCGAAATTAGGACTGATTTTGTAATCCAAGTTATATTGGAGGCCTGTAACTGTGATACCTGTCCGGTTGATATGGTTGGAATTGAATTTCTTGTTCAGATAAGAATTAAAGACTATATCCCATTTGGAGTTCCGGATATCTCCTACATGGACCAGTTTGTCATCTTCTGTCATCTGATCGGCTCTCGTGCGATCTTTCGAGTAAGTGGCGGCTAATGAAGAACGAATATATGTATCTGCATTGATAAGATACTTGTGTGTAAGTCCTCCTGCCGCTTTGTCAAAAGCTGTATTTCCGGACTGCCGGTCACCTTGTGTCTCCCATTCATCACGGTCGATGGCTTCCGGTTTATAACGGTCAATCAGTCCGATTCCCCAGATAGAGAAAGTTCCGGCCTTCCGGGTAGGAAAATTTAATTTGAATGACAAGTCCTGATATTTCAGATTCATATCATTTCCCGTAGCCAAGGAAGTGGTAGAGAAGCGGTAATTGAAGATATAGGAACTTCCATGTTTCCTGCTTATCGGGCCTTCCGATGCCAGGTCAATACCCAGAATACCCAACTGAAATGTATGTTCATACTTCTGATTGTTGCCATTTCGTATTTGCATGTCGAAGATACCTGATAGCGCATTGCTGTATTCGGCAGGGAACGCACCGTTGTAGAAATCGGAGTTACCGATCACCTGTGTACTCAGGGCCGAAAGAAAGCCCCCACCCAGTCCGGTAAGGTCGGCGAAGTGAGTCGGATTGGGAATTTCTACCCCTTCCAACCTCCATTGGGTAAACTGGGGTGAATTTCCTCTGATAGCTACAGCGTTGGTTCCTACATCTCCTGCCACACCTGCAAATGCAGAACTCAGACGTGCCGGATCATCAAAACCATTGGCAAACCTGCCCGCTTCTTCCATGCTGATCATGCGTCCGCCGGTAATGGCCATTGCATTCAGAGGTTTATCTTTCTTTATCTCCGGTTGTATGACGACTTCCGCCAACGAGTGAATGTTTTCATCCAGAGTGATTTCCATATATACTTCCTTGGAAGAGGTTACAGGTATCTCATTGAAAATATTGGCATTATATCCTACATAGGAGGTTTGTATATTGCATCGTCCCACGGGAACATTGTCTATCCGAAATCTCCCCAGACTGTCTGTTGTGCTGCCCAAAGAACCGACATTCATAATTCTTACAGTAGCAAACTCTATGGGTGCATTGGTTTTGGAATCCAGTACAATTCCTCTGACTGTTTGAGTAGGTTTCTCTGTTTTTTCCTTGGTGGATTTCTGTAGTTCGTTGCCGGATGGAGTGATAATGATATGGTAGCCTGTTATTTTGTACGAATAGCGGGTGTCTTTCAAGATTTGCGATAACGCCTTGTCAATGCTCTGGGCTTCTAACGACAGGGATATTTTCCTCTTTACATCTACGGCCGATAATTCATAGGCTATGCTGTATCCGGTTTGTAGTTCTATCTCGGCAAAAGCTTCTTTCAGTGATATGTTTTTATTCTGTATGGTGATTTGCTTTCTGTCATTCTGTGCTGTGGCATTCAATGAGAGAAAGGCAAAAAATAAAAAAAGGAGTATCTTATCTGTTTCTTTATTAATGGTTATTCGATTCATTGTTGTATGTTTTTATAAGATAAGCTGCATTTCGGCATAACTTTTTCATGTAAGCATGAAAGTTCTGCACTCAATTTGCATTATCTTTGTATAGTTAATACTTTGTTTTACTTTACGGTTTGATGGAGCATTAGCATTTCAGAACCGGGTTGAGGGTCTCAAGCTGCAATCCGGTTCTTTTTCTTCATAGGCAGTCTCTTTTTATTGTTTTTTGATTAGTTCTACTTTGTTTCTCTGTATCTGATAACTGAAGCCGATCATCTCACTCAATACAGGCAGTACTTCTTCCAGATTTTCATTTTTCAGGAACCGGACGGTATATCGTTTGGAGGCGGGAACGTTCATTGTATGATTGATAGTTACATTATAACGTCTCTCTAATGTTTGCAGGATTTCGGTGAAAGGTGCATCGGTAAATATCAGTTTTCCCGTGATCCAGCCATCTGCATCGGTTGGAGAAACTTCGGTAATGCTGATGGCGGATGTTTTTCTATCGTATGTCAACCGTTCATTAGGTTTCAGTATCCGCGAGTCCTGAACGGGAGGGGTGACTTCAACTTTGCCACTTGTCAGGGTAGTAGTCACCAGTTCATCATCAGCGTATGCCTTTACATTGAATTGGGTTCCTAATACTTTGACTGAAAGTTGGGACGTTTCTACAATAAACGGTTTCGCTGTATCTTTCCGAACAGAAAAATAGGCTTCACCGTCAAGATACACAAGGCGCTGTGCTTTCGAGAACTTTTCCGGGTATTTGATTGCTGTTCCTGCATTCAGCCATATTTCGGAGCTATCAGGCAATAGGAAGTGTTTTTTATCACCGTATGCAACAGATATCTCAACCCATTTATCCTTCGTGGAAGTATAGTACAGATAACTTCCTGTAATAATCAGTAGCGGAATCAGGGCTGCTGCAATACGCATTCGTTTTTGATAGAAAGGTCGGGGAACTATTTTCTTATAACGGATCTTTTGGTTTACTCTGTTTAATGCAAGTTTAGTGTCCGGGTCTGTTTTTGTCTCCAATTGATCCCAATATTCCAATGAAGCTTTTTCTTTTTCTTCAGTGTCTTTATCTTTAATGATCCATTTCTGAACCTTCTCTTCCGTTTCGGGAGAGAAGCGGCCGGATAAATATGTTCCGATGATTCTAACGATATTATTCTTCTCCATTCTGTTGCATTTACTATATATACAGTCAACGGATGAAAAACTCAGTAAGCAAATGAATCTTTTTCCTATTTTTTCTTTTTAGAAATAGGGGGCTACCTGAATAAACGAGAAAAAGAACAGAACTATCTGCCTCGTACCTGGCTTGTATCTTTTTCGTACCCTCCTCGTACCAACTTCGCTATTTTGTTCCTCGTATAGGAGCGAAGGAAATGCGAACCGGGTATAGGGAGGAAGAACTTTTGACCAAAAGGTAATATTGTGTTCTATTTGTTTCTGCACGGGTTATGAACAAAACGATAATCCGATATGATAAGCGCCTCTAATATAAATAATAAATATTTATAAAACAAAACATTTGCGAGATCAGTCGCATACTTAGGGGGGCTCAGTATGATACTTAGGGTATCTCAGTATCATATTGAGGTACCCTAAGTATGATACTGAGATACCCTGATTATAACATGCTTGATAATCAAGTGTTTGCAAAACTAATCTTTGGTGGTTATAAATTAGAACAAATAAACTATTGAAATAATGAATTAATTCGTTTCTTTCCGGTTATGAGC
>NZ_CBVI010000051.1 GCF_000513195.1 Bacteroides timonensis
ATCATTTAACTCATTTCTTTCCGGATATGCATTATATAGGAGTGAACTGAAGAATATAACTTCCTGTGTGACAGTGTACTTGGTGTTCCACTAAGATTAGTCGTAGTGGAACACTAGTTCAGTCGTAGTGGGAAGTGGCTTCAGTCGTAGTGGGAAGTATGTTCAGTCCTAATGGGAATATAGCTCATTACTAAACCATTATGCCAGCAATAAGAAGAAGTGAAATAGTTTTCCGTATCTCTTTCAGAGCGAGGCTTAACTGACTTTCCACATTTCTCTTGGTAGTATTCAGTCGTACGGCTATCTCTTCATTGCTTAGGCCCTCGTTACGACTTAGCATGTATATCTTTCTCCGTTGTTCCGGCATTTTTTCTACCGTGTCGTCTATTAGTAATCCGAGTTCTTTGGCTATCAGATCTTCTTCCGAAGTAGAACTACATTCCTGCTGCTGGACATTACTCAGATAAGTATCCTCTACATATTTGTGTTTCAGAAAGTTGATGGCAGAATTTCTGGCAATTGTATGCAGGTAAGAATCAAATGATTTGGAGATATCGACAGAGTGGCGGTTCATCCAGAGGTTTACAAATAAATCCTCTGTCAGTTCTTCAGCATCCGGACTCGACTTGATGTAGCCCTGTATAAAGGCTTTTGTCTTACCATAATAAGTGATAAAAACCTCCTCGAAGGCCTCATGGCTATCTTGTCGTAAAGCCTCCAAGGTTTTTATATCAATCTTATTGCTCATTTATGGTCCGGTTTTGTTTTTTGACGGGAGCAAAAGAAGTGATTATTTGTTTGATGAAGCTATTCTTTTGGATTAATTAACCTTGTCTATTTTCTTTTCTATTCTCAGTTCTTGATTTCAGACACATCTGCAATGTTTCCGTATCGCTTTTATTTCAGATACTTCTTCAGCGGGCAGTCCGTAACTTTTAATCCTTCGGCTATACTTTGAGCATTCATTCGCGCCCCCTTCAAAGATGTATGTGTATGATCTGTATTATAGAAAACAGCTGATTTCTTGGGCCCCATCTTTTGGAGTTTATCTGCGGATATTTTATTCAGATCAATAAAGCAGGCTCCGGTTGCTTCTGCCGCTTCACGTGTCCATTTACCGTAACTCTCGCTATTGCGTTCTATTTGTCCGTCTTTCCACTTATTGCGGGGCGTGTGGCTTAATACAATCGGGATTGCTCCTTTTTCTTGTGCATCCCTGATGAACTTGCGGAGATACCAGCCAAAAGTATAGACTACCTGGTATTTTCCGGTCTTTTCCATCAGAAAGACTTTGCTTTCATCTCCCGAACCGTGTAATTCGCCACGGGCTTTTCCGATATTGATATCTCCTCCGTCATTATGTCCGAACTGGACGAGCACGAAATCTCCCGGTTTAAGTGCATTATACACTTTGTCCCAGCGCCCTTCGTCCAAGAAAGTACGGGCACTGCGTCCGGCCATGGCACAATTTTCTACAGATACCTTCTTTGAATTAAATATCTCAGTTATTACACTTCCCCATCCCCACATACCGTCTTTATCATCATCTTTATTCTTTACCGTACTGTCACCGATAGTGAATACCACCGGGCATCCTTCTTTCCGGCTGGAACCGGTAATTGTATCCTGCTCAATCGGTTTCAAATAGTTGGCCAGTTCTAACCTTTCATAGTTTCGGATACCTTCAGTTGCAGATTCTGCATTCACTTTTGCCCCGAAGGCACTGGTGTGGATGCGGTCTAAGTAGAACATATATTTCACTTTTTCCTTGCCGAATTTCTCAAACTTGGATGCGGTGATATCATTTAGGTCTATAAAAGGTACTCCTTGCTCTTCGGCTATTTGTTTGGCCCACAGGCCGAAAGTTTGGTTGACGCGTGTGATAATTGTACTGTCTTTATCTTCCCAAGCATTGCGGGGAGTCAGTGAGAACAGGATAGGGTGGGCACCTTTCGCCTTTACATCCTGCACGAAGCGACGCATATATTCTCCATAGGAATATACAGTTTCCTTCACTCCGGTTTCCTGGATGGTTACATTCAGGCTATCTTTACCGATTCCCGGTATGGAAGCGCGTGCGCGCCCGCTGTCATAAGGGCCGTTGTCATTATGTCCCAGTTCGATGATCACCCAATCGCCTGCTTTGACCCCTTTTATAACATCCGGCCAGAAACGGTTGTAGAAAGTACGACTACTTGTTCCTCCCAATGCATGGTTTTCTACGGTAATCCGGTCTGAATCGAAATAATCACCGGCATAATATCCCCAACCCCATTGGCCGTTATTTCCATTTCCCAAGGTTCCGGTACGCATGGTAGAATTACCCACCAGAAACAGAATGGGGTTATTTCCTTTCCGGCTTGAACCGGCTACAGGTCTTGCTGTACGGGCCTTATTCAAACTGTCCAGTGTATTGTCAATCACCTGGTTGACATCCTTCATCGGTGCAGATACCTTATTCTGAGCCTGTGCCGAGAAAACAAAAGCGAATGATATTCCTAAAATCAGATAGCTGTAAAATGTGTGCTTATTCATCTTTCTATAACCTTAATTCTTTGTTTGTGCAAAAATAGGTGAAATCTGAGTCTCTGCGAATGGAATATCATTCAGAATTGCTGTCTTTTTGTGCAATTGAGTGGGATTTCCTTAAAATTCAAACATTAAAGCTTTTTACGATGTTATATTAATAAACTTCAATCGACATGCTTACTACGTTCTTAAATGCATTAGCCACTATAATTAGTGTGACAAGTCTTCTCATCGTCACTTATGGGGCATTAATTGGGATAATTTCTTTTCTGGTCAATGAGTTCAAAAGATTCACGGGCAAGTACTCAACTACCAATATCCGGAAGTTACGGGCTACTTTCGGAACTTATTTGCTACTTGGACTTGAATTTCTTATCGCATCAGATATCTTAAAAACCGTACTGGAACCAACTTTGAATGAACTGGCAATTTTGGGTGGTATAGTCGTTCTGAGAACTATCTTATCCGTCTTTCTAAATAGAGAAATCAAAGATTTGGAGGCTGAAGGTGAAAAAGAGCAATGATTCTTGGGAAGTAAAAAGCATTATTAGATCCCTTCTTTAACATATTATCTGAATTATGTTAATCGTTAACATAACGAATCTGAATAGTTAACAACCTTCTTTATTCTATTAAACCATGTTATAAATGCCCCTGTCTGGACCTGAAAATTTGGAGATATCCTCAAAGTCCGTATCTTTGCAATGTGTTTTTCATAGTATTAGATTTAAGGTTAACAAAAGATTGGCTGTCTGGGATAGATAGCCTTTTTTTATGACCATACTTGAAGGCTCTATTTATCTGAGTTAAACTACTGGTGAGCCAAGTTACCAATGCCACAAAAAATCATGAGGTATCTTCTTGGTAGGGCGTTTGGGCGGGATTTCTTTTAATACTTTGCGGCTTGTACTGTTCATATCCTTAATTGAGAAATTGGGATATAAAACATCATGGACTTTTTCGACAAGAATGCTGGAAGGGAGATGAAAAGATACTTTTTGGCGTATATCTTTCACAGAGGCTCCTATTGAAAGTATATACTCCCCTTTATCCGCTATCCAAGATGAAATGCCACTTTGAAAAGATGCCAGATCTTTTGCCGATAATAAGAAAGAGACAATTTGACTTTCTTGAGGTTTTAGCAATGTAGTCTTTGCAAATGCTTTTAATTCGTAGAGTGGTTTGTCTATTTCTGTGGTAGGGGCTGAAATGTAGAGTTGTACTATTTCTTTTCCTGTTTTCCTTCCAATGTTTTTGAGAGTTACGCAAACTTTTATATTTCCGATGGTATCGGTGTCTAATTGTATATTAGAATATTCGAAGTTGGTATAGGAAAGGCCATAGCCAAATTCATAAGATGTAGGAATATTGAATGTTTCATAATAGCGATAACCTACATAGATTCCTTCATTATAAAATGAATTTATGGGATCTTTTTGGGGGATACCGGGAAAAAATGAAGAAGAAGGAACATCGCTATATGCAATGGGGAAAGATACAGGAAGTTTTCCGGATGGAGTGACTTTACCGCTTAATATATCAACAATGGCATTGCCTCCTTGCTGGCCAGCTTGCCAGGCCAATAGAATAGCATCAGGATAATCTTTCCAACTTGCAGTCTCAATTACTCCACCAATGTTCAGGATAACGATGACCTTTTTATTTGCTGCATGATATGCATCACAGACATTTTTTATCAATTGAGTTTCTATTTCAGATAATGAAAAATAATTTTCGGGATTGCGGTCTTCACCTTCACCTGAAATACGTCCTATTGTGATTATTGCGATATCGCTCTGTGATACTTCTTTTTGAATGAATTGTTTTGTTATAACCTTTTCTGCACTATTCATTGTGACATATTTATTTTTCGAATCCGTATGGCGTACTGAATCAAGATAAGTTAAGTACAAGTTTTCTACGGATTGAGATAAGTTGTATTTATTCTTTTTCAGTCCTTCTTTGAGGGATACAGCGTGCTTGTAATTTACTTCGCCACTTCCTGTGCCTCCGGTAATCAGTTCGTAGGATGTTTTACCAAATAAAGCTATGCTTCTTGTCTTCTTTAGAGGTAAAGTCTCTTGCTCATTTTTTAAAAGGACCATGGCTTCATTTGCAGTATTCCTGGCAATCTGTGTATGTGCTTTCAGATTTGGTGTGGAAGAGAAAATATAGCCATTAAATCGGGGAGTTTTTTTTATAAAAGATAGAATGCGATGGATATTTCTATTTAATATATCTTCATCCAGCGTCTTGTCTTTTAAGGCTGATAATAATTCATTGTAATGGTAGTGGGCATATTCAGCTGGAAAGCCTGGATTTATAAGGTCATTGCCTGCCCTCATTTGAGCTACCGCATCATCGCCTGATACCCAGTCCGTCATTACTATACCTTGGTAATTCCATTCATTACGTAAAATGGTTGTAAGCAGATCTTTGTTTTCAGAGGTGTAGAAACCGTTTATTCGGTTATAGGATGACATAATACTCCATGGAGATGCTTCTTTTACAATGATTTCGAATGCTTTCAAATAGAGTTCGCGGAGGGCTCTTTGGCTAATAACTTCATTTATATCTTTTCGATTGGTCTCCTGATTATTGGCTGCAAAATGTTTAACCGTGGCTCCTACTCCATTGGCTTGTATGCCCTTTACCATGGCACTACCTATATAACCAGATAAGTACGGATCTTCTGAATAGTATTCAAAGTTACGACCGCACATCGGATTTCTTTGGATATTTACTGCGGGAGCCAATAGGACATCCGAGCCATATTCTAGCACTTCGTTTCCGATAGCTAGCCCAACTTCTTTAACCAACTCCGTATTCCATGTTGCCGCCAGAGCTGTGGCAGTAGGAAAGGCTGTACAATAGTAGGTGTGGGAGTCACCATCTCTTTGTGGAGGTATACGTAACCCGGCGGGGCCATCATCCAGAATGGCCGGTGTAATACCAAGGCGTTCGCATTGCCAGGTTGAACCAACTCCCTGTACTTTACGCCAAACATTATTGTTGTTTCCTATGACCATATAAACTTTCTCTTCCGGACTCATAGCTGATATGACTTCATCAATGCTGTTTGTATGTAACTGCGGAGTGTTGTTTTGCCCCGATGAATGGTTACATAGGAGTGTATAGGTGATAAAAAACATTAAAAGTCTAATATTGCTCATAGATTTTTTTTAGTGGGTTTTACTATAATATTTGGGAGGATTGGTGTTGCCTTTAAGCATGTCGTATATATCTTTAAGAACTTCTATACGAAGTGTTTTCCCTATTTCAGCCTTGAGCTGTATTCCTGATTTCCTTGTCCAAAACTCCAAGGTTTGTTGACTGATTTTTTCATTTAAACAGGCACTCCATTCAGGAAGATAGCCTCGTATGCCTAAATATTGAACCATTTGAAAATGTGGATTCTGAGGAGTTAAATCATCGAAATAGATGAGAGTTGCATTATTATCGAGCAATATGTCCTGTAACAGTTCGATAGATATATTTTTCATCTTACAGTTTGATTCAATAGCTATGGAAGAAGCTACACCTGCTGCTTGTCCTAAAGCCATCCAACATGGTTCCATCCGGAGTGTGGAGAATCCGATATGTGAGCCGGATACTGCAACCGGTAACAGGAGGTTATCCACTTCTTTGGGAAGTATAACTCCCCAAGGAACAGTATAAGGGACTGATGGATAGCTTAAAAAACCATCCAAATGGATTTTGCCGTTTTCTCTCTTTCTCACAGCATGTGAGTCGAGGGCATAATGACTGGCTGTAATACTATTGGGAAAGATAGGAGGCCGTTTGTCTTCCATAGGTAACGCATCCTTTGCTGTGAAAAAGTAGGAACATTCAAATCGTCTGCCTTCTCGTACATAAACTTGTCGTGGAAAGTTTGCATTATCCGTATATTCATCTTTAGCAAATTGCCAGCGTACTACGGCTTTGCGGAATGAAAGTGGTAATGCTTTATCGTTCTGAGCAAACCATAGTAGGCCTAAAGTATAGTTTTTGAGTCTTTCTGCAAATTTATCTCTCCATTCCCAAGAAGAGGTTGCCCATCCCCAGTTCTCTTCGGGAAGGTCAGTGGAAATAAATGCCAGATGTTGGTTGTTGGCATCTGTTTTAGAATTAGGGAGAGTAACCATATTCGTTAGTTTCTTAATTCCCCAAATATCTCCGGGGATATTCGTAGAGTCTCCTTTGAGAATTCTTTGTTTATTCTCTTCTTGCATTTTTTTTGTTACGGACAGCATTTCTATTCCAGTATGTTTTCCTAAAAGGACATCTTCCACCAGAGAAAGATATTCTTCTCTATTATAATTTTCCGGCTTATGGAATGGAACTCCATTTTGCGGATTATTCGTTAGGCATAAACGATAATTATAAGATTGAACAGCATTGTCACCTTGGAAGCTACTGCCTGATCCTGTCGGACCATCCCAATATTTGTAGATTTTTCCAGCTCCAATTTCCTGAAATTCATTATAACCTTCTCTTCCAATCCTGAAAGGAATGTTTGCTGCGGCTCCGAGATCTCCTTCATAGGTTGCATCTATGAATATTTTTCCAAAATATTCTTCAGTCTCACCGGTTAATCTGTTTTGGATGGTTATTCTTTTTATTTTATTATCGACAATCTTTATATGGGCAGGATCAGAATCAAACTGGCGCATTTTTAGTACGGTAATTTTAGAGTCTTGTTCCCGAATCATTTCATTAAAAATTTTGGCAGCTACGGATGGTTCAAAATGATATCCATCGCTGCAATCAATTACTTGTCTGGAAATGGGACCAAACGTTTTCGTGTAATGCTCCTTTACTCTGTTGACAAACTCCAGAAATAAGCCGGTTGTGGCTCCACGGGTATTTATATCAGTTGCTCCTAGACCGTTGGCAGGAAGTCCTCCTATGTGTTCTGTACGTTCTAATATGACGGATGTTTTCCCGAGGCGGGCAGCTTGTACAGCTGCCATAATACCTCCGGGATTGCCTCCTACTATAACCAAATCATAAGAATTCTGGCATGTAGCGGACAGAGTGGCAAAAAGGAGCATGATTATTAATTTCAGTCTCATAATTCTTTTATGAATGAGTTATGTTATTCGTTAGTTTCTCGTATTCCAATCCGAACATGATGTAGATTCCAATGGCATAATCTACTCCCTCTCCGGTAGGACGTTTGTAATAGTATTCCGGATCTCCGATACAGGTTCCCAAGCATACACGAGTAGGTATTAAATAAGCTCTTTCTTGCTTCATTGCATTTTTCCTAAGACCTCGATAAGCTCTCTGAATGGTGTTTATATATGCCTCTTCATCCAAAATTCCTAATCTGACTCCTACAGACATACCGTAAGCGAACATAGCGGTACATGTGCTTTCCAAATAATTTTCAGGAATATCTGTGTGTATGGGAAGTTGTCTCCATAAACCTGTTTCTTTGTCTTGGAGAGAAATGAGAGGATTCACCATACGTTTCAATTCGTTTGCCAGAAAATGATACTCCTGGGAGCCCTTGGGGTAGATTTGTAGAAAATCGCTGATCATCATAATGATCCATCCGTTTCCTCTTCCCCAAAATTCTATACTTTTTCTTTCGGGAGTCATATTAGCCCAACCGTATTGACAACAATTATCGTCAAAATCTTCATTGTCATCATCATAACCATGTACCCATAAACCCCACTTTTCATCCTGTAACTTTTCTTTGTGGGCAAGAAACTGCTCCATCCAGATATCTAAATACTTTGTATCGCCGGTAAGTTGATACATTTCTTTAAGATATATACCAATCATGTAGACTGTATCGTCCCATAATTCAATAGTATTGGGTCTGTGTGATACCCCGCCATTTAAGGCAACCGGAATTCTTTTATAATCAATGAATATTTGGTTAGCCTTTTCCAGATATTTATCATCATCCTTTTGCCTGGCTAGAAAAGCCATTCCTAAACCAGAAGCGACAGCGTTAGGGTGATGACCATTAGCTGCATCATAAGTAATATCCATAGCTGTACGGATATAATCTTTATATTTCTCATTGGGTTTATTGTTGTAAAGGTGAACATATCCATTTAGCATAACTGCCTCTCCCCATCCCCATTTGTATTTTTCGGCAGGCATAAATTCTTCACTACCATATCTTGCAATGGAATCTACCCACGATTGGGTTACATTTTGAGGTGAATGGTTACAGGATGTTGTTAGCGCCAATATCATTATCTGTATAAAAAGAATATTTTTACTTTTCATATAAGTTTGATTTATGTATAATGTCAGTTTAAAAAAATGTTTATTCCCAAACAATCTGATTGAAACCATGTGGCAGGATGATACTGACTATTTGCTCTTTCTCATCATAGTCGAAGTTAAGTATTTCTCTGCCTATACGACTTTCAATCACATCATAGTTCTTCTTTCCGGTAAAGAATTTTCCTTTGTTGATTTTTTGATCATATATTTCATTCTCTAATTCGGGCATTTGATTATTGGAACGTAACCGGACGATCTTTTGCGGTTTTTTATGAACTTTAAAGCTAACCTTGACGGCTATAGGTAATGCTGGCTCTTTGTCTTTTTCTAACTTGGGATTGAATAAAAGTAATCTTTCATTCCATGGATCAGGATCAAGTACAAAGGATGCGCGTTGGGTGTCCAAACTTACTAATGCAGTGATTGCGGGGTCGTACAAATCAGTCCATGGCAAACTAATCAGTTGACTTTTTATCAGTTCACTTTGATTACTATTTAAAATATGACCACGCTGAATACCATAATTTACTAATTTGTTATTTTTCTTTCTGGTAAAGCTCCATAAACCATCTGTGGAAAGTACAGGGTTTTCTTCTTTGGAAATTACACAGATTTCTTCTTGGGCAGATGCAAAACGATAGCCGGATTCTCCAAATTTTTCTTCCTTATAAGGATTGGTTCCTTGGTAAGGAATGAGCATATTGAAGAAAATAGCATTTTTCTTTTTTTGAGATTCAGTCATTAAACTATAGTATTGCCATCTGGCATTCGGACCATCCCAACTGGGTTCTGGAGCAAAATTATCGCGAAAAGCGTGATAATACTCTGGTAATCCTTTTGTTCCTTGACTAATGATGTTAATTGTCTGATTCTTGCTTAGTGGTATTACATCCAATTTTGCTTTATTATCCCCGAAAGTATAAGCATTATTAGTTTCCAAATGTTTCCCTATAGGATTGAGATACCATTCATAAGTTTGTTCATAATCGCTTTCCAAACAGTCATAGACTAAGGTTAAAGAACTGTCACGGAACCAGAGTACGGTACGTTGATGGGTTACGTCGTCAAATGTTTGTGCTTTAGCGGACGTCATGGTTGCATCTGTCACATCTCCATATGATAAGAGTCGTGTCGTTTGCTGTGAAATATTTTTTTGTTCTTTCTCATAACGGAACTCTTTTCCGTGCTTTTGAACGTGTTCCAGGTATTTCCCGTCTGTACGATTATAACCATAAGCGTTTCCTAAACCTACGGTATTATGTGAAATGGTGGCTTTCCAATATCCGCCATAAGTATCATAATTAGCATATACTCCCCTGTATCCTCCATCCACTAACATGGGGATACCTTTATAATGCATTTCTATCTCCATACAATCTTCGTGTGCGTGCCCTGCAATAACTGCATAGCGTTCGATTTCCCGTCTTCCGGCAAAAGTTGGCCCCCATTTAAACATCAGATAGTTTCCGTCTTCTTCCCACGAAGAACGATATACGTTGTATCCACTCCATATATAGTTAGCCGAAAGATTGGCTGGTTCTATCGGAGCAATACTTCGATCTACAGTTAGTAGCTCAAAAGGAGATAGAAAGCAATCTTTATTGCATAATTTTAGTATCTGACGCCCGCACCAAGCTAATTCCGGATCGTTCAACAAGGTAGCAGCTTGCTCCAGATAGTCGGCGCCATATGAAGAACGTTTGGCATCACCAATGGCGACTTTTCTCCCATCAGGAGCTGTCAGATTCATTCTCCAATGCATGAAATTGCTGAATGCTGTTTTGAAAGCATGATCTTTCATGTAGTCTGCATGTCCGGTATTACGGCTTGCATATATAAAGTTGATAATAGCGTTGGCTACAGGATGAAAGTAATGTATAGAGCCTTCTCCGTATGCACCGTCCAGGAAGTTTTCTGTATAGAAATAACGGATTACTTCATCCTGAGCTTTCGCTAACCAAGCCGGTGATTCCTCAAAGTCAGGATAGTACATTGCTACACATCCCAGCATTATAGCAGGAAAATATTTAATATTAAAGCAGTATGTTTGGCCTTGATAAACTACATTCAGATCATTTTCTAAAGTCCAAGCTTCTAAAAAGCGAGCACTATTATGAATTTCTTCTTTGCACAATGCTTTTTCCTTTTCTGACAGAAGTCCGGTTTCACATACAATGTCATAAGCTTGTATGAATCGTAATAGACGCTCACTTTCGTGAATCCCTAATTGTCTCCAAGAGCCAAGGGCTTTTCTTATTCCTAATTCTACAAGAATCTTCTCTCTCAGTATCTGAGCGGTTTCCTCGGTAGGAAATAGGACAAAGGCTGTTGCTTCCGTTAAAAATTCAGGTCTGCTTGGTTTTTCTTTTGCTTTACTGAAAAGCTCTTTCATCGTATATCCGCTATTTTTAGCCGGAAAGTCTTTCCGCCATTTTTGAGCGTTTACTTTCAAATCTGCTTTTAATTTCTTTATGCTGGGTGCTACGGAAATATCGGTAGCGGCTTGTTGTTTGGCTCTGTCTATATCCTGTATTGTAAGAAATAGGCGAGGTTTAGGGGATGCGTATTTCTTTTGTGCGCATATTTGAAGTGATGCAACCAGAAATATAAATAGAGAGTAGAATTTAATTTTTCTCATACTATATATTATTTAATTTTTTTCTCAGATTTAGTAACCAGGATTCTGTTTAATCTCGTCATGGTTGGATAAACGGATAAACCATTGGTAGGGTAATGGACGTAAATTATGATTTTCATTTAGATATTTAGCATTTTCATGCCCAGCTTGCATATTACAACGTAAAGTACGCTCTACAAGCTTTCCTGTACGTTTTAATTCTAACCAGCGGAGTTCTTCACCAAACAGTTCACGAGCCCGCTCGTCCAAAATAAAATCAATGTCCAGATCATTGGATGTTACATCTAATTCTGATGGGATTGTTAAGTCTCTTGCCCCCGAAGCTCTACGTCTGATTGTGTTGACACGTTCTAAAGCTTTTGTCAGGTTGTTACTTTGCAGATAGGCTTCAGCTGCAAGAAGATAAACTTCTCCTAAACGGAACATAAACATGTCTCTTGAACCAGTAAATTCATAGTAGAATCCCTCTTCCATAAATTTTTTTATGAATGGACGAACGGCCAAAGCATCTGTTGTTTCTGTATTTCCGCCAGCAATGGGCATATCGACTTTTCCGTAATACCAATAATCATCATTGACCACTGTGTAGCGGGAAGCATCAATTTTGTCCTGTGGCCATCTTTCTCCAGGACGGGGAATAAAGAGGCAAGTATCTCCGGCACTGATTGTATACGATGCTGTCTTACGGTTCAATGCTGTAATACGTCCAGCTTTTTGCAATTTTGAAGCGTTTACATTGGCAGCAGTGATAAATAAGCGATCAAATGTACCATCAAATCGTTTATCCAAAGTATAGCTGCCTTTGAAATCAAAAACTTGATCTGTTTTCTGTGCATTATATTCCTTATATCGTGACATATTGCCATCATAACCGTAAAGATAATAGATAAAGGGGGTCTCACATAAACTTCCGAGATGGTAATTTATGTGCAGTGGGCGGTCATCCATTCCCGGAAATGAAGAATATCCTCTGAAGATATAGTGAGAATTGTTTCCGTAGTTGGTCTTAGCTGTACCAATTGATTCATCAAAAATAGAGCCGTTTTGTTGGTCATGAAATTGTATGGAAAAGATTATTTCACTATTTTTTTCATTGTTGGTCTGTACAGGGATAATCCCTTTTGGATTATTATAGGATCCTCGATTATACCAGAATAGTTTTTCAAATCCATCAGGACCGGTAAGTAATGCATATTTTTGTGAATTAATTACTTCATCTGCATACTGGGCGGCTTTTGAAAAGTCATCTTTGTATTTATAGGTTTTGTATCCGCGGGCCAGATATAGTTTGGACAGTAAAGTTAATCCGGCTTCTTTAGTGATTCTTCCCCACGCTTCAGGGTTTTCTGGAAGGGATTTTATAGATTCTTCCATTTTTTCTATAATATCATTCATAATGGTTTCTTCAGGGGTCCGTTCAGCTGTCGTTATGACTTCTGATACAGGTTCAGTCATATAAGGTACGTCTCCGAATTGTTGTACGAGATAATAATAATATAATGAGCGGATAAATGTAGCCTCAGCCAGTCTGGTTTGTTTAAGTTGTTCGCTCATCGTTTCGTCGGGAACAGTCTTTTGCCCGTTGATTAAAGTCAGATTACAGATGTTAATACCTTTATATAAGTTCTGCCACATAGTGTAAACAGCTTTGTTGTTAGCGTCTAAATCCTGTCCGTATTCATTGACAGAAGTGAATACAGAATTGGTACTGATAATTCTGCTGGCAGAATTGGAAATAATATCGGTTCCGGTCATATATAGGGTTTTATCTTTATGAACCAACCGTAAGGAAGAATAGCAGGCAATAACCGCGGCATTCAGACCATCAGGAGTCGAATAAAAGGTTTCTGCTGTTCCGCGATGAGTGGGATCTTCATCAAGCATTCCTGTACAGGAAAATGCCATACAAGCCGAAATTAATAAAGCGATAAATTTATAGTGTTTCATATCTATTATTTTTTAATATTATTAAAATCCGATGTTTACGCCAAAGGTATAAGTTGTAGAAGCAAATCCGGTAGAATTCGAATCTAATCCTGTTATGGCTGTATCTGCCCATTCCGGATCAAAACCATTGTACTTTGTTATGGTAAAAGGATTTTGTACGGTAGCATATACTCTTAGGCGGGTCATGCCAATTTTATTCAATAGTTTTTTACTGAATTCATAGCCTAATGTAATATTGCTGATTTTGAGGAATGAGCAGTCCATGTATAGTTTTGATTTTCGCCAGTCAGCATTGGCTTGTGAACCTGGTGCCCACCATTCGGCATTCGGGTTATCGGGGGTCCAGTAGTTACCAAAGCACTCTTTTGCCACATTATATCGCATACTCATATCTGTATGGCTATTGTGGAACCAACTCAATTTTTGTTCACCATAGCGTGCATAGGCTGTAATGGATAAATCTAAGTTTTTGTAAGTAACAGTATTAGTCATACCGCCAATCCATTTTGGAAATGGAGTTCCTATTATCATCATATCTTTATCTGCTGTAATCGCATTATCTTGGTCTACATCTAGCACTTTGGGTTGTCCGGCTTTAGCTTTCTGATAATACTCTTCTCCTTCTTGCCATATCCCTAGGTATTTATACGCATAGTTAACCTTGATAGGTTGCCCAATGAACAATTGATTAGCTATATCATCCTCATTATCTCCGTAGAGTTCAAGTATCTTGTTACGATTTCGCGTAAAGTTGATATTGGTCACCCAAGACCAGTCTTTAGTTTTAATATTGACTGTATTTAATGTTATCTCAATACCTCTGTTTCTCACAGCTCCAATATTTGATACAATATTATCGTATCCTGTATGAATAGGCAGTTTTTGCTTTAATATCAGGTCACTGGTTTTTTTATTGTAAAATTCAATAGTGGTAGATATACGGTTGCCCAATATTCCAAAATCGAGTCCCACATTGATTTCATCACTTTTTTCCCATGTTAACGCTTTGTTAGCTAGATTAGCTGTATACCCCGCAGCGCCTGTTCCGTCAAAGTCATATCCGACTTTTGTTAATGTAGGCCATGCCGAATAAGGTGCTACATTGTTGTTGCCTGAAGTACCATAACTCAAACGGAGCTTTAAATTGTCAAATATATTTAGTCTTTTCATCCATTCTTCTTCACTGATTCGCCAAGCTATAGCTGCAGAAGGAAAGAATTGCCATTTGTGTCCGGGAGCTAAATTGGAGGCACCGTCGTAGCGTCCTGTCAATGTTAATAAATATCTATCTTTGAATGAATAATTGATACGTGCCAAATAAGACAAAACGGTCCAACGCGTATAGTCGCTATCTACCATTGTTAATTCAGATGCTGCTCCCATATTATGCCAAAGCGAGTTGAAAGTAAGTCCCTTTACTCCAGAGTCATATCGCTCATAGAATTTTTCATTAACACTGTAGCCGGCCATTATATTGAATTTATGGCTTTTGAATTGGGTGTTATAATTAATGGTATTGTCCCACACATATGCCCAGTTAAATGAATTATATTGATTAACATAGGCAGGATTCTTGCCGACATTGATTTTTGTCAACTGTCCCATATAAAATCCATAACGTGTATAAGCTATACTGGGCATAAAGGATGATTTTAATGTAAGTCCTTTTAGAGGTGTGGCCGACAGAAAAACATTTCCATATACATTGGCACGCATGGTTTCTATTTTGGAATTATCTAACTCATATAAAATATTAGGAATCTGTGAGTCGGTGCTGGTAGGCCAAAAGATACGATTCCCTTCATCATCAAAAGCACGTCCGGTGGGGCGAAGGCGAAATGCAGAACGGATAATCTCATTATTACCACCTTTTTTATTTTCGGAGAATGCTCCATTGAGTGCTGCGCCCATTTCGAATATCTTGCCGACCTTGGCGTTGATTTTTCCGGATAATGAATAACGTTCGAACTTCTCCGGCTTGATATTTCCTTCTTGATTGGAATAACCTAATGAAATATAGTGATTTTCGTTTTTATTTCCCCCCTGTAGTGAGAGAGTATGTTGTGTTTGTACTCCATTGCCAAGGACGAGATCTAACCAGTCGGTAGAATTGCCGGAATCTACCCATTCTTGTTCTTCGGGACCGAGTGTGCGGGAAGTATATCCGAAATAGTCGGTAGCGTCCTGAAGGGTTTTGGCAAATTCCTGTGCATTCATCATTTTAGGAATACGAACCGGTACTCTGATGCCATAACTTCCAGAATAATTAATCTTATTTTTTCCTTCACTACCACTTTTGGTTGTAACGAGAACTACTCCATTTGCTCCCATGGAACCATATATAGCTGTTGAAGATGCATCTTTTAGCACATCAACTTTAGCAATGTCTGATGGATTTAATGCTGAGAAGGCAGCCATGTCACCGAACACTCCGTCAATCACAATTAGAGGTGATGATTCTTTATCAATAGAATTCATACCGCGTATTTCGATTACAGGATCTACTCCGACATTACCTGTGGTTTGTACTACACTCAAACCTGCTATCTGACCTATTAGAGCTTGGGCAGCTGTTTGTGTATTTTGCCTTTCCAAAGTCGTATTGTTGATTGAACCAATTGCACCTGTAATGTCTCTTTTACTTTGACTTCCGTATCCGATAACGACTACTTCATCCAAAGTTTGCGTATCAGTTATCATATTCACATTTATAATAGTCTTTTTTCCTATCGAAACTTCTTGTGTAATGTATCCTATGGATGAGAATATCAGTTTGTCATCAGAAGATGCATTTATCGAATAGTTTCCTTCTATGTCCGTTATTGTACCTTTTCCTGTGCCTTTTACTTGTACGTTAGCTCCTATCAAAGTTTCTCCAGTGGCAGTATCAATTACTTTCCCGGTAATTTTGCTTTGTGCCATTGCGGATAAGGGCAGGCATAGACATACAATAACCAGATAGAATCTGAGCTCTTTTGAGTGAAAGATTCTGCTTAGATAACAAAGTGTGTGCGTCATAAGAATAATGTGTTTTGCTGATGAACCAGCATTAATAAATATTAGATTTATAGTTTCCCTTTATGGGGTAAGGCAAATATAGGTAATTTATATTTCTGCCTTTCTTCTCTTATAGTTAATCTCTTTTCTGTTTATTTTCCGCATTTATGATTTATAGATTATTAATTAGAAAGTGACATGATTATATTCGGGGAGAAGTTTACTTAGAGGGGCGGAAGTCCTCGGATATATCTCCGTTTGCCAGAATCATACTCTGTCTGTTCACAGGCAAAAGTAGGGACTATGAATTATATGATAGGGGATAATTTATTCAAGTGCAGATATATTCTATTCAGAGCTTAAGGAAGTAGAAAGAGAATGGAAATTATTTATTCAAAGAATGAGATTTTTTATTCAAAAGAATGTATGGTATATGGTCTAATATGCTTGTATATAGTGTATTAGCTTGAAATATTTTCTTTTTCTAAAAAGAATGAAGCGATGTTTATCTAATTAATATGTTATATTTGCATATAGCTTTTATATAATTAGAAAAGGAATAGAGTTATGCGTATCTTATTTAGTATAATCTGTTTTAATATCTTTTTTCTTATTAGAGGATATTCTCAGGAGTTACGAACTATTACGGTGAATGATGGTCTGAGTAGTATGATTGTACGTAATATAACTCAAAGTGATAATGGACTTATTTGGATTGCAACTCAATGTGGAATTCAAAGTTATAATGGAACCTTTTTTAAACAATACGATGTATTTGATATGAGAGGGGTAACGGGGAATAATGATAATCGTTTTTTGTTGGTTCAGAATGATAAATTTGGTCGTCTCTGGGCTATGAATCGTAATCAATTATTTCTTTATAGCAAGGAGCTGGATACTTTTATTGAAACTTTTTCTATCTCTGATAAAAAGAATACTTTTATAGAAGCAATGGAGCTTCATGTAACAGATTCATTGAACCTATATGTAGTAACCAGTAATGAATTGTATCATTATAATATAGCACTGCGTAAATTAAACAGTGTAGATAAGGCTTTTGGAGCACATTCTTTTATGCCTTTATCAAACGGATTTTCTCTTATTGCTACTCATCAAGGCCTTTTGTTTATGCAATTGAATACGGATCGGATAGTTAATATGATGTCTGATGAAAAATTCAATAATCCTTTATTGAACGGGCTTGATTTGCGGAAAATAAAGAGTGACGGATATGGAAATATTTGGTTGGCAACTTATACAAAGGGCATTTATGTGATAAAATCTGATGGAAGAGTCATAAAACCTAAATGGGATATGATTACCCATAATTATCGGGTGCTTGATATACAAAGCTATAATAATAAGATAGTAATAGCTATTGATGGTTTTGGACTTGTTTTCTGTGATTTGAACTTGGAATTGTTGTATACAATAAAAGTCAATGATAGTGATTTGTCATTGTCTAATAGTGGAGTTCAGTCTCTTTTTGCTGATAATAAGAACCGTTTATGGATTTCTACATTTGGAGGAGGAATCAATTGTATAGATCCTCATATATCCCCCTTTCATACTATACAACATTTTTCTAATAATAAGAATAGTCTTTCAAATGATATGGTACGGGCTATTTATGAAGATACGGATGGTAATATCTGGTTTGGGACCAAAGAAGGAGTAAGCATATACACGCCAATAACAAAACAATGGCGGCATTTGAATAGTGGGACGGATTCTAAATTCAGTTCTAATTCTACCATGTCTATCACTGAAGATGGGAACGGAGATATTTGGATTTCAACTTTTGCCGGAGGAATAACAGTTTGTGATAAAAACCTGCATATTAAGCGTAAAATAACAACCACCAATAGCTCCTTAACATCAGATGATATATTTGTATTATATACGGATCGTGATAAGGATATTTGGATTTCGGGAGAGGACGGGAACCTTAGTTGCTATAATAGTGCATCCCAGCAACTGATATTGTATGGGATAAATAGTCGTATTCGCGCCATAACTGAGACTGGCTCGGGGGATATACTTGTAAGTGGTATCAGAGGAGTACAAAAGATAAATAAAAAAAGTGGTAAAGTGGAAAACGTCTTTTCACCAAAGAATCAGAATAAGCATATTATGGTTTATAGTGTTTTGGAAGATGAAAAAGGACGGTTATGGTTTGCAACGGATGGATTAGGAGTCATTTGTCAAGATATAGATACTAAAGAAACCACTACATTCAGTATAGACAACGGACTGGCTTCTAATGTGTGTTATTGCCTTTTGATGGATGTTTTAGGTAATATCTGGGTTAGCACACAAATGGGCTTAACTTGTATAAATGGGAATGATTTTACTTTACAGAGCTTTTCTGCAAGAAATGTCGCTCATGGGCAATTACGTGAGTTTTTGTATTGTTCACGTGCCTCGTTAAAAAACGGGAAGTTATTGTTTGGAGGTTTTAATGGCTGTACAATTTTCGATCCATCATCCGTAAATCGTGAATCAGTATTAGCCCCTTTAATATTTACTGATTTTAAATTATTCAACCATTCTGTAAAGCCTCAAGAGAAAGGAGGGCTTCTTGAACAAAGCATTGATTTGACCTCTAAAATAGAACTTGATTATACCCAAAATACTTTTTCTATTGATTTTGCTGCTATTAATTTTTCTCGAATAGAGCAGAATTGGTATTCTTGGATACTGGAAGGTGCTGAGAAAGAATGGAATGCTTATACAGATAGAACTTCTGCCTATTATACAAATTTAAGTCCTGGAAGTTATGTTTTTAAGGTGAGGACTGCTCCAATAGGTGGAAGCTATAATGAAAAAGCAATTGCCATCGTAATAGGTTCACCTTGGTGGTCTACTCCAATAGCGTATTTGATTTATGCTTTAATTGTACTTTTGCTGATACGATTGATAATGAGGTTTTATAGAAACCAAATTGTAGTCAGCCAAGCGAAGGAAAAAATGGACTTTTTTGTGCGTATTGCACATGATATCAAGACTCCATTGTCGTTGATAATGTTGCCTCTCTCCAAAATGAAGAAAGAAGTAGTGCTTAATGAAAAACTGGATAAAGAATTGGATATAGCTATTAAAAATTCGGAACGTCTGGAGAAACTGGTTAATCAATTATTACAATTTGAAAAGGCTTCTTCCAGGCAAGTCAAATTGCAAGTTGGCAAATACCGGGCTGAAGCTACTATAGAGTCTATTACAAAGACATTTGCCCCGATAGTACAGAAAAAGAATATTAATTTCTTGGTGACACTACCTGAGGTGACCACCTGGCTTTGGTTCGATATGGACAAATTCGAGAAAATATTATATAATTTGTTAGACAATGCGTTTAAATATACACCCGAAAACGGTGAGGTTGAAATAAAAGCCAGAGTAGATGCAGATAGTTATATTATTGAAATAAGAGATTCTGGTATCGGAATTCTGGAGAACCAGAAATCAATAATTTTTCGGAAATATTATCGAGCTTCTAATGTTGTAAATTCAAAAATTCCAGGGAGTGGAGTGGGATTGCTTATTGTAAATGAGCTTTTGAAATTACATAATGGTACTGTAACATTCTCAAGCAGAGAAGGAGAAGGGACTACTTTCGTTCTAGCTTTGCCATTGGGTAGAAAACATTTTGCAGAACAGTTGGTTGACTATGTGGAACAATTGGAAATTCCATTTCCGGTACATGCTAATGAGGATCGAGAAAGGGCGAAGATATTAATTGTTGAGGATAATCCGGAATTGTTACTTTATATAGAACAGAATTTAGGTGAATATTACCATGTTGATTCGGCGTCTAATGGGGTAGAGGCCATAAAATGTATTGAGAATAATCTACCAGATATTGTAATTACTGATTTTATGATGCCAGAAATGAATGGTATTGAACTTTGTGAGAAAATAAAATCGACACCCAAATGGCAAGGGGTGCTTGTTATCATACTGACTGCTTTGTCTTCAAATGAACATAAGATAGATGGTTATAAAGCTGGTGCTGATGGATATATTGAGAAACCATTTGACATATTAGTACTCCAATCTCGCATTGAGAATCTGTTGAAGAATAAATCTGTGTTAAGAAAAAATATATTGAAGACATTTGATTCGGATACTTCTTTGGTGGATAGTCAGAATCAGGCATTTGTGAATTTAGTGGCTGGAATTGTTTTGGAACATTTGTCAGATGCTGAATTCTCTATAGAAATATTGTGTAATGCTGTTGGGATGAGTAATTCTACTTTTTATCGTAAACTAAAAGAAATTAGTAATCAGTCTCCAGCAGAATTCATAAATGAAGTACGTATGAATAAAGCTGCAGAACTTTTAAAAACAGGAAAATATAATGTAAGTGAGGTAGCTTATATGACAGGTTTCTCTTTCCCAAATTATTTTAGCAAAGTTTTTAAAAAGTTTTTTGGATGTACTCCGAATGAATTACTGCCTAAATAATATGAAGATCCACTCATGTGCTGCAAGTAATATCAGCTTTTTTCTATGATACATCTATATAGACTACCGTCGTGATTTTTATATCTAGTAAATATATAAGTATTGACTAATACAGAACTGAAATCGAGTATTTTATTTCTTGATTCTTGAGATAAATTTGTAGTTAAGATGCCACTACCTAGTATTCCAGGATTACAGATAATAGTATCTTTCCTTATTGAATTTATTATTAGCTCAACGCAAGTATATTCTTTAATATCTTCTTCTTTGAGTCTGTTTATGATATATTGGTTGATGTGCATTTTGTCATCTTCAGTCATAAAACCATACCATAACAAGCACTTTATGCCTGCCTGGGTGGCCTTTATTAATATATCTAAGTAACTTATTCCCGATATTCCTTTTTTGTCGATTTCATAAGGATCAATATGAAGAAAAGAAGATTTGGGAAGCGTGGGTAGCAGGTTTATAACTCCTTCGAGAGAATCTGCATGATATGTTTGAATATGTGTTTCTAACTCTATTTGTCCGGCGTAAAGTTCTATGTTTTCTAAAGCATCCTTTTCAATATCAAAGAAGATATATTGGGATGCTCGTTTTTCTAGTATGTTCATAGCTAAAGCCGGAGATCCTAAATAATTTCCTTTTTCCGTTTCTATACTTTCCAGCTTATAATAAATAGAATCTCTAAGAAACTTTTCCTTATTGGCTTTTTCCAGAAAATGATAAATACCATATTGTTGTTCCACAGTATGTGACATTTGATAAATGGCAGATGCCGAATTTGTCTCTACGTACATTTGTGGCTTTTCGATTTGAATAATCTCACAGAGTACCAGATGTTTAAATACATCTGCTTGTTTCCCGAAATGAGTATAAGTGGCCATATTTTTATGATTAATGTTTATGGCAGCAATATTAGGCTATATAAAAGATAAAAGCCTTGACCAAAGTCAAGACTTTTAAGTATACAGTTGTTTTTTTCGTATTCTGCTGAGGGTTTCGGGGGTAATACCGAGAAACTGGGCTATTTCTTTTAAAGAAAGTTTTTCTTGTAAATCGGGACATCGTTTCATTAATGACTGGTAACGTTGTTCGGGACTATCGCAATAGAAGCCTAATAAGCGTTGGTATATCTCGGCAAACATGGTTTCGGCTATCTGTCTGCCTAATCGTTGGGTATCCATGTCTGTTTCCCAGAATTGATTAAGTCGGTTTAAGCTAAGAAGATAAACTTCACATTCGGTAGTAGCCTGTATATTGACCGTAGAAGTTGCCTGTTTTATAAAAGAAGGATAGTCACAGACGAAATCGTTTACGAAGCTATAACCAACAATCCATTCATTGGCGTCTGCATCTATATGTGATAAGCGGAACATGCCGGACATGATGAAACCTATCTGATTTGTTTTTTCATTTTGCTGTACCAGATATTCATTCTTCTTGAATTTAGTAAGTACCCCTTCTTCCAGAAATAATCTTTCGAGCCTGGAAATATTGGGGTGACTGTCTTTTATATTAAATTTGTCCATAGCTATTGTATTAGTACATATGACAAAGGTACAAAGATTGCAGAAAAAATCATCTATTAATCGAAAAGTGCTGAAATATGGAGGATTAATATGTTTTTAATTCAATATTAATTCTGTTTCGGCTTATTTTTTAATGCTGCCCCGTTTACTTTGCAAACAGGAAAACAAATATGTCTAATACCTAATTAATAGTATTCTTAAATGAAACGAAATGCAATTTTATTAAGCTTGCTGACGGCTTTGTTCTTGCTACCGGGAAAGGCAGTGGGGCAAACCACATCGAGCGATGGTAAATTGGTGTATAATTTCCCGTTTGCACCAAGTGAGGGTCTTGTAAATAGGACAGAAAAGGAGTATAGGAAAGAAGTTTGCCTGAATGGTTACTGGGACTTCCAACCTGTGGCTTTGCCGGGTAGTTACGTGCAAGGTAAAGGTATAGCACCGGAACTGCCGTTGCCTAAAGAAGGGGCTTGGAGCAAAACCCGCATAAAAATACCTTCTCCCTGGAATATTAATTCTTTTGCCAACAGAGATGTGGAAGGTCCCGATCATCGCAATTACCCGTCTTATCCGAAAGAATGGGAGCAAGTGAAAATGGCATGGATGAAGAAAATGATAACGATTCCTGCTGACTGGGATGGTCAACAGATAAAACTTTATTTTGAGGCTGTATCCGGATATACTGAAGTCTATATTAATAAGGAGAAGGTGGGAGAGAATTTTGATATTTTCCTTCCGTTCAGTGTAGATATTACGGATAAAGTGAATGCAGGTGAGACAGCCGAAGTATGGGTGGGAGTTCGCAGCCAGTCTTTGTTTGAAAACAATTCTACGATTGGTCGCCGCATTGTTCCTGCCGGTTCTATGTGGGGATATCATATTGCCGGTATCTGGCAGGATGTATATTTGCTGGCATTGCCCAAAGTGCATGTGGAAGATGTATATGTGAAACCGTTGGTTTCTCAAAATATGCTTGAACTGGAAGTAACTGTACAGAATAATACGGAAAAAAAGGCTGATCTGCAACTTCAAGGTAAGATTAATGAATGGGTAAACCTGGCTGGGACAGATGTTAATTCTGCTCCTGTACCTGCATGGAAACTTGGACAGGAAGCTTTGAAAGTGGCCCCTGTTAAAGTTAGTATCCCTGCCAATACTTCAACAAAAGTTGTATTGCAGGTTCCGGTATCCGGTGAGTTGAATTTCTGGACTCCTGAGCAGCCGAATCTTTATGCCGTATTGCTTTCATTGCAGGCTAAGAAAGAAACCCTTGATATGAAATATGAGCGTTTCGGATGGCGTGAATGGACATTGCAAGGTACCACACAGTACCTGAATGGTAAACCTTATCAGTTGAGAGGTGATTCCTGGCACTTTATGGGTATTCCGCAAATGACACGCAGATATGCGTGGGCATGGTTCACTGCTGTTAAGGGAATGAATGCCAATGCAGTCCGTCCTCATGCACAGATTTATCCTCGTTTCTATATGGATGTAGCTGATGAAATGGGTATCTGTGTATTGAATGAAACTGCTAACTGGGCAAGTGATGGTGGTCCGAAACTGGATTCCGAGCTCTTTTGGGAGGCATCTAAAGAACATCTGAAACGTTTTGTACTCAGAGACCGTAACCATGCTTCTGTTTTTGGCTGGAGTATCAGTAATGAGAATAAACCGGTGATTCTGCATGTTTACAACCGGCCTGAACTTATGCCTCAGCAGAAGCAAGCCTGGGAAGACTGGAGGGATATTGTTCGTGCAAATGACCCGACCCGCCCGTGGATTTCTGCCGATGGAGAAGATGATGGAGATGGCATCTTGCCGGTTACAGTAGGTCACTATGGTGACATGAACTCAATGAAACATTGGGTTGGAATAGGTAAACCTTGGGGAATCGGTGAACATAGTATGGCATACTATGGTACACCCGAGCAGGTTGCTAAGTATAATGGTGAAAGAGCTTACGAATCGCAGTTGGGACGTATGGAAGGATTAGCTAATGAATGTTATCATCTGCTTGCTAACCAACGTAATATGGGGGCTTCTTATAGTACGGTTTTCAATATGGCATGGTATTCCTTGAAACCACTGCCGTTGGGTAAAAGGGATATGACTACGCAACCGGATATAAATAAGGATGGTATCTTCTTCGCAGAATATAAAGAAGGTGTTCCGGGCGTACAACCGGAACGTGTAGGTCCCTATTGCACTACGTTTAATCCGGGATATGATCCAAGTCTACCTTTGTATGATCCGTGGCCTATGTATGATGCTATGCGTGCAGCCAATGCACCGGGACATCCTGGTTGGTCTGCTTATGCCAATATCGACAAGAAACAATATGAAGCGCCAGCCGCTACTTCGGCAGAGAAATATAAAGAAGTCGTTTTCATTGGAGAAGACAATAGTAAACTGAAGAATATCTTGGATGCGCAAGGTGTGAAATTTGCGACTAAAGTTACTGCTCCTGCACGGATGCTTTATATTGTGGACGGTACTTATACTTTGGCTGCTGCTGAAAAGAAGAGTATGTTGACTAATATAGCTAAAGGTGCTGATGTCTGGATTTGGGGATTGACACCTCAGACTGTGAATGTGTATAATGAGATTCTGCCTCTTCCGGTGGCTTTGGATAACCTTAAGCGTTCTTCTTTCCTGCCGGTTCAGAAATCATGGATACGTGGTTTGAATAATTCAGATTTCTATTTCAGCGAACTTCAAAGAACTGATGCCTCGGAATACTCGCTGACAGGCGCTTTAGTGGAAGAAGGAGATGTATTGCTGAATGCTTGTAAGACTGATTGGAGAGCTTGGAATAAACGTCCGGAGGAACTTAAAACGGCCAGTACGGTACGGAGTGAGTACGAATGTACAGCTGCTACTCCTGTATTTGTGAAATATCGGAAAGATGCTTCCTGCTTCTATATCAGTACTTTAAAAGAGTTTACAAACTCAGAAAAAGGATACAATACATTGGGAGTTATTTTGAAGAATGCCGGAATTGACTGTAATGAGATTGAGGTGAAATCAAATGAAGTTTTCTTTTTGCGTGATAACCAGTTAATGTTCCCGAATGCTGTAAAAGATAAGTTAGTGAAAACGTCGGATGGATGGACTTTGGATATCTATGTATTTAGTCCACGTCCTTTGGATGACTTGTTGATTGAACCGAATATGCCGAAACTGACTTTGGTTGTGAAAGCAAGAGAATGCCAGCTCGCTATTAATGACAAAGCGTATGCTACTGCTTCACAAAACAGGCACGAGGCTACTTATAAAGAACTGCCCTTGCTGCAAGGTTGGAATAAGATAAGCATAAAAATAGGACAAAGAGATAAGAATGAATTCACAGGTAACTTCAGATGTGATAATAGAAATGAATTCCTTTCTTCTTTGAAAGTGATGTATATTAATCCTGAAGCTAAATGATGTATAGGTAATGATTAGAAAGGTATAGTTTTTAATAGGGTCTTTTTCGATAAGTTCAGTGTTACAATCCAGTGGCATGCGTATTATTGGCATGACACTGGATTGTTTTTTATTCACTATTCTCTACCGTTATGAAGGCTTCTGTTATCTTTGGTATTTAGTTGGATGGCTGTTTGGGCATCAATACCGCGATATCTGTTATTTTGTACGGTATTCTGATGGATTGTAATGTCTTGACAAGGGTTCATTTGCTTCTCGATGAATATTCCGTGCTCGTTGTTACCTTCAGCAAGACTGTTGTTGATGGTTATCCGGCTACTTTCTGCACATCGTATGCCTGAGCGTCCGTTACGGGCCATCTCTGAGTTGATAACTTTCACATTCTGGCAGAAAGTAGCATTTATGCCGTTTCCGTATGGGGAGGTATCGAAACGACTACTTGTTATATCACAATTTGTGATGTATGACAAATGAAGATTATGATGGAAACCGGCACCTGGCACTACGCTGGCACCATTATCACTGAAATCACATTGGTTAATACGAATATTCTTTCCACCAACTATGGCTACACCGTTTTTGGTGAAATTCTGTATGGTAATATTTTCAAATGTAATGTTCTGTATACCATCTTTCTCTTTTGATTTGAAAATGATGCCTTCCCGGCTGGGAGCGTTCATATATGAGCGGCTACGACGGTCGTGATTGGGGTCGGCATTTTCGATTACTTTAGTGGCTCCTTCTATCAGGAGGTCGCGAATAGTAACATCAGCGAGAATTTCTTCTCCATTAATGATTGCAGTTCCTGTTTGTGGCGCCGGAAAGATAATGGTTTCGCGTCCCTGACCGGCAAGAAGGGTGCCACTATATATCTTTAGAGGTGCCTCCAATGTATGTACTCCTGCTGCCAAAATAATCCATTTGCCACTCTTTTGATTGGAGTCTATGACTTCTTGTATGGATTCTCCCGGTTTTACAGAAATACTGTTGGCAGGAAGGGGTTTTGATTTGCCTTTTAAAGCTCCGATTACTGTTGGTTTCAAGAATTTATCAAAACCTGTATAAAGAGATGTTTTTGCTGGAGCATTGGGAAGCGGAGCTTTGGCAGCCGTCAGAAAACTTACCGATGACTTCGGGCGTGTGTGCTGTTTTATTGCTTTCTCGGTATATGGCAGTAATAAGCCTTTGGTATTTTTGTAATGCTGATATATGGATTCGTAGATATCCCTGAATTTGTCATTATCTCTGTCTGTAAAGACTCCGAATAAATCAATATGTTCTCCTAACATGAAACGTGCTGTATATTCGAAACCTTGTGCCAGCCTGTCATCAGCTACACAATAAAAATCTAATCCCTGCGTGTCGGCGGTTTGTGCAGCTTTGGCAAATTCACCTATACCTAATTGTACATGTCCCCAGTCGCGAGTTGTCTCTTGGCATTGTCCACCCGGATAGAGATAACGGGTGATGCCGGAGTTACCTTCTCCCCGGTAGAATCTTTCTACTGCCCGGTTGAATATTTCGTGGTTATTAGTAAAAACGCCGATACACATGATGGTACTAATCATGGATGCATCCCAGTTACCGTTAGCTTCGGTAAAGAAGTCTTTAATAGTGGGATAAAGGACTGTAAGGACCATTTGGGTGAATTGTTGCAGGTCTTTGGGTGCCCAGCCGGAATCGGTATGTTTCAGAATTTCAGCAGCATTGAGGTAGTAATATCCGAATAAACCTACATTCAGCTTGGCATTGTTTGCATCGAATCCCCGGAGAACATAACTCCACGCATTCAGGATTTCAATGGCTTTATTCGCATAGGCTTTGTCTTTGGTTATATACCACATTAATGCATGGGTATAGGCTGTTTCTGCACTCTCGGAAAACTCACGTCCGCCTATACTGTTTGCTCCATAGGGACCTACTGATATTTCAGCAAATGGTTTGGGGATAAAATCTAAAGAAGTGTTTTTCTTTAAATTCTCAAAAGCGGTTTTCCAGGGTTGTATGCCTTTTACTACCATTTCGCGCATATAGTCAAGGTCCTGTTTGCTTTGAGCCATGCCCGGATGCACGAAAGCCTTGGTTAGAAACTCTGGGTTGGAGTTCTTTTCTGGTTGGGCTGCTATACTGTGTACTAAGGTACACAGTATGCATATTAATAAGAGTATTCTTTTTCTCATCTCCATTCCTTTTGTTTTATTTAATTAGTGTTCTACCAATTGTCTGTTCTGAAGGGAGCTACGGGGATACCATAGATGTTGAATACGCTTGCTTGGATATAATTCTTATAAGCATATCGGACGGCTACCGGATGCTGTACTTTATCGCATGATACGGCAAGACGGGTAGTTTTGGTTTCTATTTCAGCATGGGCCGGGTAGAAAACTTTATCTTCACCGGCAATTTCAAATCCTTCGAGCGGGGTCCACATAGGACAAAGACCACGCTGTGCGTTGTCCACATTGATGTATATTTTGTTACCTGATATTTCCATGGATTTATAAACAGGAGTGGCGTAACCGAATCCTTTTCGTCCATAGGTTTGGGCAAGTGCCCAAAGAGCCAGGCGATTACCTACCGTTTCTTTATCTGTAGGATGGATAAAGACCGGATGACCTACATCCAGAGTGGTAACCATTCCACTATTAGGAATATCCTTCATATTTTGTTGTTGGACTTCACGCATGCGGGCGGCTGAGGTGCCATCGGTCCCTTCATAATTGAAGGGGGCAATCTCTACGAAGTAAAAAGGGAATTCTCCTATATTCCATTTACTGCGTAAGTCTTTGACAAAAGCAGGCATCAGACTTTGGTATAAATCAGCATTGTCACGATTACTTTCGCCTTGATACCAAAGGAAGCCTTTAATGGTGAAATTCGTGAAAGGAGCTATTTTCCCATTGTAGAGTACACATGGAGTAGCTGTGATGTTTTTTACAGGTTCATCATTGTCGAGTATGGCTAAATCAATACTTTTAAATGGGCTTATGGCTTCCCGGCTCATCCATGCTTCTACTTTTGATCCTCCAAGAGAAGATACAATAATACCGACTGGTACTTCCAGTACTTCCTGAATATATCGGGCGAAAAAGTATGCTGCTGCACTTGTGTGGGATACGTTGACTGGAGTATTCTCTAACCACTCACCTTTACAATCTTCCTGTGGGGTTTTGCTATATTGCCGTACCCATCTTCCATCTTTAGAATCGGTGTTGTAGATGCGGATTGGGGTAGAGGCTTTCGCTTTGGCTATGATATCGTTTGTGCCCTGAGTGGGTTGGCGGTCGAAACCACTCAGGGGCATTTCCATGTTCGATTGTCCGGAGCAGAACCAGACTTCACCTATTAATATATTTTTCAATGTTAAAGCCTCTCCATCGCTGAATGTAATTTCATAGGGGCCTCCGGCTATTGGTGTGGAGACATTTAATAACCATTTTCCTTGTTTGTCTGCAGTTGTTTTATAGGTTCTGTTATCCCATGATGTTTTTATGGTAACAGACGAGTTTTCTTTGGCTTTTCCCCATAGCTTTACATTTGCTTGTTGTTGCAATACCATGTTGCTACTAAGTACGGAGGGTAATTGTACTTTGGCTCCTACGAATGTGGAGACAGATAAAAAGTGTGTTAATAGTAAAAAAGTAATCAACGATTTTACTTTCATGTGACTAAAAAAAAGTTTTTCCATAATACTGTTTCAATTTGATGATAGAACAAGCTTTTTGTCCTTTGCAACAAAAGTAAACCAGAGATATTACTTCTCTGATTAATTTGTTATTAATTTGCGCATAATATCGGTTTAATTGAATTCAGATTCCAAATTCTCGTGTCCTTTATTTGTTATGGGGGATTTTTTTATACCTTTGCAGAGTGTTCTTTAACGAGATACTATGAAAAGTAAATTGCTAATTTGGATATTATGTTTCTTCTCATTGGGAAATTTGAAGGTGTTGGCTTCTACAGATTATGGCCTTCATTTCAAATCTCATTCTGTGCCAGGCAATGAACGCACCTCTTTGTCTCTTGATGAGAACTCTCCTTTTCATGTGGAGAAGGAGTTTATTATTGATTTTCAAATGTGGGTTCGTAATGAGCCTGATTTCGGGGCTATTCTTCATTTATGTACGAATGAAAATCAATTTCTTCATTTTGTTTTTGCTGCAGGTGATAATAACAGGAATTTTCCAGCTCTCGTTTTCAATGAGGGAATGTTTGCTATTAATACCAATATTGAAAAAGGTAAATGGGTTCCTGTGTCTTTACACCTTAATATAAAGGAGAATCAAATTGATTTGAAATATGATAGTAGGGACACTACGATGGTAGTGCCATTGCGTGGTACCAAAGATATTACAGTTTCGTTTGGAAAATCTCCATATTTCTCGGCAGATGTAGTTCCTATGAATATTAGGGATATAAAAATTACCCGGGATGGGGAACTGATAAGATATTGGAAGTTGTGGAAGCATAATGGCGATGTTTGTCTTGATGAAGTTGAAGGGGCTGTGGCATTAGCTTCTTATCCTTCATGGCTCATTGATAATCATATTGAATGGCGGAAAATATATACAGAGAAAACATCAGGTCGTTTGGATGTCGCTTTTAATGCCCGTGATGCCTTGTTCTATCTTGTGCGACAAAATAAAATAGAAATATTAAATGGTATTTCCGGTAACCGGAACGAGGTCTCTATTGTGGAGGGGTATCCGGCTATGGAATATACAGATCACATGGTTTATGATACACTGACTAATCAGTTATTGTCTTATTCTTTACACGAAAAGTTGGTTTCAGCTTTGTCTGTCGACGAAGGGAAATGGAGTCTGAATGAAAGACATTTGGATGAGCCTCGTTACTACAACCATGCACGTACGTTTAGTCCGTCTGATTCTTCATTTTATTTTTGGGGAGGATATGGATTCTACCAATATAGGAATAACCTATATCGGTTGAAAGTGGGTATGAAACAGGTTGAAGAAGTTGCATATACCCCTGTTATTTCTCCTCGTTACTCATCTGCAGCAGCTATAGTAGGCGATGAACTGTATATTTTTGGTGGTCGTGGAAATAAACAGGGAAAGCAAGAATTCAATGCTCATTTTTATTATGAGTTGTGTGCCATTAATCTGAAAACGGGAAAGTCTCGTAGTGTATGGAAGAAAAAACAATCTACAGATATGTTGTTGATGGCATCTTCCATGTACTTTGAACCTTCGGACAGTTCTTTTTATGCTGTTAGTTTGAAAGACGGAGGCAGCCTTTGGAAGGTTTTCATGAATGATTCTGCTTGGGTAGAGATATCGAAGCCTATTCGTAATGATTTGGTTCATCAGGATTGCGATTTTAGTTTTTATTCGTCGCCTGCCTATCATAAACTGTATCTGGTGATGGATAAGATTTTGAGTGACCGTACACATGATGTGGCTATTTATTCTATTAATACTCCTTTACTGAATGATAATGAAATTGCGCAGGCGGTGAATAAGGACTTTGCTTCGGTGTGGTTATGGTGGTCATGTGGTATCCTGTTGTTGGGAGGAGCAGTATTCCTTTTATACCGGATAAAATGCAGCAGAAAGAAAGTCGAATTTGAAGATACAAAAGAAGATAATACTCAGGTGGAGGTTCTTCCTGTTAATGAAACGGTAGAGGAGGTTGCAGCGGCAGAAAAGTATTTTGATCGCAGTCGTTCGGCAATCTCTTTGTTGGGCACATTTAATGTTCGTGATAAAGACGGTAATGACATAACAGGAGCTTTTACACCACGATTGAAAAGCTTGCTTATATTGTTGGTGCTTTATACGGAAAAAAGCAAGCAAGGCATCTTGACTAAAAAAGCTACAGATATTCTGTGGTCAGACAAAGAAGAAGAATCTGCTCGCAATAACCGTAATGTGACTTTGCGTAAGTTGCGTATATTGTTAGAAAAAGTAGGTGATGTGGAAGTTGTCAGTGATGCGGGATTTCTGTGTATCAGATGGCGTGAGGGAGTGTTTTGTGATTATCGGATGGCGCTGGATTGTATTCGTCAATTTAAGGAAAATGGTGATCATGGAGATGATAAGCTCCTGAATCAGATATTGGAAATCTTATTGTATGGTCCGTTGCTGTCAAATACCATTGTTGATTGGTTGGATGAATTTAAAGATTCTTATTCCAGTCTTTCTATTGATTTGCTGAGGAATTTGTTGGATGTACAACGTAATAATTATGATACAGTACTGCGTATTGCTGATATCCTGTTCTTGCATGATCCTCTGAATGAAGAAGCTTTGGCTGCTAAATGCTCTATTCTTTTTATACAAGGTAAAAAGGGTATTGCAAAGAGTGTATATGACCGTTTCTGCAAGGAGTATAAAGATTCATTAGGAGAGGAATATAAGGTCCCCTTATGTAATTTATATAAATGATAATTTATAAGAATAAGAAAAAGCGCTTAATCATAACAATTAAGCGCTTTTTTAATGTCCAATTAATAAAGGATGGCTCTGTTTTTTAAGACTAAGGCTTTTATTTTGCATTCGTGGAAGTATTCTTAAAATCTTCCAATGAAAAGTTAAACTGATGTCTAATTTAGTCTTTAAACTGTGAAAAAGTACTTGTTGATCGGATTGTTTTTATTAGGTTTGTTTATCTATCCTATTAAGGCCATTTCAGGTAACACTCCTGAAGAATTATATGAGAGTTTGCAAAAACGGTTGGCTTCCGGTTGGAATACCTGGGATACCCGTAGTGTGCTGACTCATGTATTTCTTCCTTATGGTTTTGCTGTCGATCTGAATATGATGGATGCAGATGGAAGTCGTGTAAGGAAATTCAGAATCGGAGATAGGGCTAAAGGAGCGCCATTATTACAGCCGGGACCTCATTCTTTTGATGGAGCGTATACCAAAATGACCATAGATTGGAGAGGATATAAGTTGCAGGTGGAAAGTGCTGCTATGGGACTTAAAAACGTAATTCTAATCAGACCACTGGCTGAGACGAAGAAAGGAGGACGATTGGTGGTTATCCCTGAAAGTCTTTGGAAACGGGGCAATACACTTAGCGTGGATAGTTTAGGATTTACATTGGCATCACGTGATAAAGTTGTTGAAATCAAAACTTATATAGAGGGTGAACTTCTGGAAAAAAAAGGAAGGGAGTTTATTCTGTCTTTAGATACTCCGGTTGCTATCTGTTGCGGAGAAAATATGGAATTGGATGAGGCAATTACTTTCATTAATGACCGTGCCCGGGATTTTATTAATTCTAATCAGAAACAATTTGGTGAAAATTATGATTGCTATAATGCCATGCAAAGTGTTTTGGCTTGGGATAATATATATGATCCTGGCATTAGGAGGGTGATTACTCCTGTAAGTCGGATTTGGAGTTCCGAATGGTTTGCCAGTGAAGATTTTGGTGGTTTCACACTGTTCTGTTGGGATACTTACTTTGCATCGATGATGCTTGCTGTTGGCAATAAAGAATTGGCTTATGCAAATGCTGTAGAGATAACTAAAGCGATAACAGAGCGTGGATTTGTACCCAACTGTTTTTATAGCAATAATTTTAAGTCAAGAGATCGTTCTCAGCCACCTGTTGGTTCTTTGGCTGTTTGGACAATATATAAGCAATATCAAGAAAAATGGTTCTTGGAGTTATTATATAAAGAATTACTAACTTGGAATCGCTGGTGGAGCCGGAATAGAGAGGATGGAGGGTTATTATGCTTAGGTAGTAATCCTTATGAAAAGGTTACTTATTTCAGGTCTGAGTTTGATACGGATTGTCACTATGGTGCTGTTTTGGAATCAGGATTGGATAATTCTCCAATGTATGATGGAGTACTTTTTAATAAGCAAAAACATTTGTTGGAACAACATGATGTAGGCATGTCTTCTTTGTATGTAATGGATTGTGACTATCTGGCTTTAATAGCGGAAGAACTCGGGTATAAAAAAGATGTAACTGAACTTAGAAAACGCGCGGAATATTATCGCAATAATTTAGCAGGGTTGTGGGATGATAAGACTGGATTTTACTATAATCGTTCTACCAGAGATCTGAAATTTAATTATCGCACTTCACCCACTTGCTTTTATCCATTGCTGGCAAAAGTACCTACAAAGAATCAGGCTGAGAGGATGATAAAAGAGCATTTACTGAACACTGATGAGTTCTGGGGGGAGTACGTAATTCCTTCTGTACCTAAAAATGATCCTGCATTTAAAGATAATGAATATTGGCGGGGACGCATTTGGGCTCCATTGAATTTTCTGGTATACTTAGGATTGAATAACTATGAATTTCCGGAAGTGAGACATGCCTTTGCCGAAAAATCCCAAAAATTATTATTGAAATCCTGGTTATCACATGGATATGTCTTTGAAAATTACAATGCCCTCACTGGTGAAGGTGATGATGTTGTGCGAAGTGATAAGTTCTATCATTGGGGGGCATTGCTGGGATATATTTCCCTTATAGAGAATGGAGTTGTAAGTAAATGTAATTAATAATAATCGATCATGAAAAATATAATTTTGATTATCAGCTTTTTGTTTTGTACAGTTTCTATTGTATATGCCCAGAAACAGCCTTTTTTAAAGGATTCCTGGAAAGGGGATATGACCTCTATAAAGCAAGAAAAAGGAAGTCTGAAGATAGCATCTGTTGCTGCGCCTGAAATGTGTTGGCATTTAGATGCCGCTTCTAAAAAGGTGAGTATGTATAGAGATGTGCAATTGAACGGTGTGAATAGAACAGTTTGGTGTAGTTTTCTGGCGTTGAAAGAAAAAGGAAACTCGCGTTTGGGCTTTTCATTTGAGAAAGGTAATAGTGAAAAACTATTTGTTGAAGTCAAACAGACGCAGGAGCCTCAGTTGGTTGTAGTACGTATCGATTTTTCTGAAAAGGCTGATAAGGTATATGTTTTTTATAGCCCTACCGCAGCTTCTGTTCCTGATTTGGAAAATGCCGAGTATACTTTATCGGGTAAATTTGATTTTGACCGCATTAGAATCATAGCAGAAAAAGGGAGCAAAGGGATTTTTAGCGATGTCTCTTTGGGTGAGAATTATCAGGATGTAGTACATCCTAATGTCTTACAAGTTGTAGCGAAGGAAGGACAACCACAAACAGTTCTTTCCTGGGAAAAGAAACAGCAGGCTTTGTGGATTCATACTTCAGGTGGAACTTTGTATTTGCAACCTTATAATATAGGAAGTGTACATGTGATGTTCGGCTCTGAGAATGAAATAAAAGAATATAAGAGTTTTGCCGTAACGCAACAGGCAAAAGTGGCAGAGTTTAAAGTGGAGGATACTCAGGAAGATATTGTATTACGTTCTTCCCGTTTAGTTGTTACTGTAAATAAGAATAAAGGGTATATTAGTCTGCTTGATGAGTCTGGAAAAACCTTACTGAAAGAGTTTCCGGAAAAAGCGAGAATGAATATGTGTGGAGATTCTGTCAATGCATATTGTAAGTTCCAGTTACGAGATGAAGAGGCTTTATATGGTTTGGGGCAGTTCAGAGATAACTTAATGAACTTGAGGAATGCCAAGCGGGAACTGGTTCAGTTTAATACGCAAGCTGCGGTACCGGTTATTTATTCTACTGGTGGTTGGGGATTGTTTTGGGATAATCCTTCCCGGACTATTTATACAGACAATAGTACCGGTATGAGTTTGGCTTCTGATTACGGTAAGATCGTTAACTATTATCTTTTTGTAGGTGATAAAATGGATAATTTGGTAGCTGCATATCGTTCTTTGACGGGAGGGGCTCCGATGTTGCCCGATTGGGCTTTAGGTTATCACCAAAGCCGTAACCGTTATGCTACGCAAAAAGAGGTAATGGAGATAGCTAAAAAGATGAAGGAAGAGGATATTCCTGCAAGTACTATCTTTATAGATTATCATTATTGGGGTAAGTACGGAACAGGTTCACATAGGTTTGATGAAACTTTATTCCCTGATGTTCCTTCAATGTTGGACAGTCTCCATAACGTTTATGATATGAAGGTAGTTTTGACAATGTGGCCCTGCTTCAAACCGGGTATCCCTAATTATAATGAAATGTCACAAAAAGGGTATATATTGGAAGGAGCCAAAGCTATTGACGGCTATATATATGATACTTTTAATCCGAATGCAGCCAAAATGTATTGGGATAAGGTTTCTTCTTTAGTGGACTTGAATATCGATGGCTGGTTTTTAGATGGACCGGAACCTGACCATGTAGCCTCATACTTGCCACTTAATACTTATGCCGGACCAGCTCAGAAGGTACGAAATGTATACCCTTTGGTTCATGCATCACATTTTTATGAAGGAATAACCAAAGCTCGTCCCGGTATCCGTCCTTATATGTTGACCCGTTGCGCGTGGGCTTCCCAACAAAAGTGGGGAACGGCTGTGTGGTCTGGTGATATTCCAACGACATTTGCCGAATTACAAACGCAGGTCGCAGCAGGATTAAATTTTACAGCAACGGGAATCCCCTACTGGACTACAGATATTGGTGGTTATTCAGGAGGAGACCCTTCTAAAAAAGATTATCAGGAGTTGTTTGTACGTTGGTTTCAGTATGGAACATTCTGTCCCGTTTTTCGTTGCCATGGACGTCGTTATCCGGGAGATACGAAAGCACCGAATGAGTTATGGGCATACGGTCCAGAGGTACAACGTATCTGTACTGATCTTATAAAATTACGATATCGGCTTTTGCCTTATATTTATACCCTATCAGGTAAAGTTACTCACGAGCATTATACACCAATGCGCTTACTGGCTTTTGATTTTGCTTATGATCAAAATGTATTAGACTGTAAAGATCAGTTTATGTATGGACCTGCTCTCCTGGTTTGCCCCGTTTTGGAGGCAGGAGCAACTTCCCGCTCTGTATATCTGCCACAAGGATGTACTTGGGTAGATTTCTGGACCGGTGCAATCTACCAAGGAGGAACTACAATTACTGCAGAAGCACCTCTGGATAAAATGCCTTTGTTTGTGAAGTCTGGTTCTATCATCCCCTATTATACTTCTGTTGAGAAAAATATTAATGTTGATGTTCCGCTTGAGATTCATGTCTTTGGTGGGGAAAACGCAAGTTTCAATTTATACGAAGATGATGGTGAGACGTTGAAATATAAAAATGGCAATTATAGTACTATTCCGTTTAAGTGGAATGATCGTACAAAGGAATTTATAGTTGGAGAACGCACTGGCGATTATGCTGTAAAGGACAGGGACCTTATTATTAAACTCAAAGGTAAAGATGTGATAAAGAGGATAAAATATAGTGGTAAAGAAATAAAAGTTATATTGAAATGAGCCTCAGGAGATTGATAATAGTTAGTTTCTTTTTCTTATCTTTCTTTGCAAATATTTTTGCAGATGGAAGTGTTAGGGGATGGATTATTCTGTCTGACAATATGGAACGTGCTATCCGGACAATAAAAACAGCAAAAGAGTATAATATCAATCAGCTTCAGTTGTCCCATGAGATCATCCATGATTTAAAGGCCATTAAAGAAGAAAAGGTATGTGAACAGGTTAATAAACTCATTCGTCTTGCACATTTAGAAGGTATTGATGAAGTGTTGCTTTGGGATCATAGCTTATATTCTCTGGATTATTATCCATCGTGTTTTAGAACAGGACCTAATGGTACAATAAATCTGGATAATCCTAAATTCTGGGAATGGTTTAAAGATGACTATCGCCGGATGCTCAACAGGGCTCCTGAAGCAGATGGACTTGTGCTAACATTTATTGAAACTGGAGCTTATGCGGAAAAGCAGTACTCAATGAATATGAAAACCCCTGAGGAAAAACTGGCAGCTGTTGTAAATGCTATTTCCGATGTCGTTATTGGTGAAAGAGGAAAGAAACTCTGTATTCGTACTTTTGCTTATTCGGAAGAAGAGTATAAGAGTACTGTTGGATGTATAGAGCATATAAAGAGTGATAAGGTCATTTTAATGATGAAAGAAACCCCTCATGATTTCTTTCTGACACATCCGGATAACTCCTATATCAGAAAGATGAATAGACCTACAATTGTAGAGTTTGATTCTGGTAATGAATACAGTGGGCAAGGTGTTGTTGCTAACACATGGCCTGAATATACAATGAAAAGATGGGGTAGTTATATTAACTGTCCCAATGTTACCGGATATGTTGCAAGGACGGATCGTTATGGAGATACCAGCATAGTAGGAACAGCTAATGAAATTCAGTTGTATGCACTGAAGCGGATGACGGAAGAACAAACTGTATCTCCAATGCAAATCTATAATGAATTTATTACGTCGAGGTATGGTGAGGATGCTTTGTTGCCCATTAGAAAAGCGTTTCAAAATGCATATGATATAGTCACATCTGTTTTTTATACCTTAGGAACAAATCTAACAGATCATTCTTCTCTAAATTATGAAAACAATAAATGGGGATATAGCAGGCATGTGTCTGGAAGATGGATTGATCCGCCTATGGTTCTTGTTAAGCATGATATAAATAAAACATTTCATTATTGGAAAGATATTATAAATCATATTGCTCCTGTACACTTTAAGTCATTATCATCTCCGTTAGCTGTTGAAGTGAAGACCGTTTTTGATAATCAATGGATAGAACCTGATGAAAAAATGGATAGTGTATATTATAATTATATTCTAACGGAAAAACAGTATGGAGTTAAACTAGCTTCCGAAGCAGTCGCTGAAATAGAAAAGGTAAAGCCTTTATTAGAATCTGCGACATATAATGATTTATACCAGCTGTTTTATCGTACTTATTTGACTGCATGTTTGCATGAAGCTGTATGCACGGCATATTATGGTTCCAGAATCTATGTCAGAGCTAAGCAGTTTCATCCTAAAGGTTTGAAGGAACGTATTTTTTTATCACTAAAAAAAATAGAACAAGTTTCGGAGGATATGAATTTATTGGTGAATACATATCCTGTCGGTCAATATGACTGGTTGAATGATGTAAAGATTGCTTTAAGATGCAGGAGTAGAGTTCTGAAGATGTTGAATTCAAAATCGCTCCAAAATGAATAAATTCCTCCAATGGATAAAGTTGGATCATAAGTTTGTTCCCCAATCGTTCTATGTATTAACAAAGAAGCGATTAATCTTTTAATTTAATTCAAAATTAAGCACCAGATAAGCGTGATATCACTCAATTTTTAATCTTAGGCATGTAATTTTGCCATATCAAAACGATAATAATAGGTTCGATAATAAGTTCTTTTTTTAAGAATAAAATACAAGATTGTATTTAGGATAACAATTTAAAAAAGATAAGTAAATTGAAAGAATACATAACTTTAAAAGAAATGCATATGAAAGATACAAGTTAACCAAAGACACATCCTTCCTACTTATTTGATCTAAAGGATACGTTATTTTTTATGAAAAACAATTTTAAAAGTGAGATTATGAAACACATGAAAAACAAATCTAATTTTGTGAAAGTTAGCAAATACACTTATTGGTGTGTGCTAATGATGTTCTTGATGGTGCTTACTCCGATGCGTGCACAAACTTCCCGAAGTATATCCGGGCAGGTTGTTGACGAATTGGGTGAAGCAATTATTGGTGCTAATGTGACTGTAGTTGGAAATAAGTCATTAGGTACTATAACTGATATTGATGGAAATTTTACTCTAACGGTTCCTCAAGGAACAACATTGGAAGTTTCTTATATTGGTTATGTGAATAAAAAAGTGGCAGTGGATAACAAAACCAGCTATAAAATTACTTTAAAGGAAGACTCTGAACAATTGGATGAAGTAGTGGTAGTAGGATATGGTACTCAGAAGAAAGTGAATTTGACGGGTGCTGTGTCTGCTATTACTAATGAAGAGTTAGTTGCTACCAAAAGTCAAAATGCTCAGAATATGTTGACTGGTAAGGTTCCTGGCGTTCGTGTAATCCAAAAAACATCTGAACCGGGTGAATTTACTAACCAGTTTGATATCCGTGGTTTTGGTTCTCCACTAATCGTAGTTGATGGTGTTCCTCGTGGCAATTTACAACGTATGGACCCGAATGAAATTGAATCAATTTCTGTTTTGAAAGATGCTTCGGCTGCTATATATGGTGTACGTGCGGCTAATGGCGTTGTCTTGATTACTACAAAGAAAGGTGAAAAGAATAAGCCAAAGATTGAATACAATATGTATTATGGTATTCAAACTCCGGCAGAAATGTTGGAGCCTGTAGGTGCTGTAGACCGTATGAGACTATTTAATGAAAAGTCAATGCGTAATCTGACAAATCCGCAGCTTACTTATTCAGATGAGCAGATTGAAGAGTATCTGAATGGAACATTGAAATCTACTGATTGGTATGATGCGGTAATTCGTAATTCAGCTCCCCAGCAGCAACACAATGTTTCATTGAGTGGTGGAAGTGAAAAAACTGATTATTATGTAAACTTCGGTTATACAGATCAGGAAGGTTTCTTCAAGTCAAAAGCAATGGATTATAATCGTTATAATCTTCGTGCAAATTTGAATGCAGAAGTAGCTAAGAATTTGAAGGCTTCAATTAAAATAAATGGTATAATTGATAGTAAACAACGTCAGTACTTATCAACTTGGGAGGTTTATAAAGCTTTGTGGCGTGCAAGTCCTAATGAGAAATTGTATGCTAATGATAATCCGGAATATTTCCAAAAGATGTCATCCGACCAGTTGAATCTTCTGGCAGCAACAGATCCTGATGTTTCCGGTTATAATAAGACAACAAATAAAATCTTCCAGTCTACGATGGAACTTGAATATGCTGTGCCATTTGTAAAAGGTCTGAAGGTGAAAGGCATGTTCAGCTATGATACTTCTATAGCTGATAATACCATATATAAGAAAGAGTATAATGAGTATACTTATAGTGAAGCAACTAATACGTATACTGCTTATGCTATGCAGTCACCGACTAATCTGGAACGCTATTATGGTAATTCATGGACTACTTTGTGGCAAGCTTCTGTAAGCTATGAGAATACTTTTGCATCAAATCATAATGTATCTGGATTGTTGCTGTTTGAAGAAGCACACAGTGTAGGTGATAACATTCGTGCAGCTCGTGATTTCTCTATTCCTTTGCCTTATTTATTTGCAGGTAATTCAGCTAATCAAGTTGGTACAGCTAATGCAAATGGATTGACAGAAAGTGCTTCTCAGGCGTTGGTTGGTAGATTTAATTATGATTATAAAGGACGTTATTTGTTAGAATTCGCCTTTCGTTATGACGGTTCTTCCAAATTCCCGTCACATAGCCGTTGGGGCTTTTTCCCCAGTGCTTCTGTGGGGTGGCGTATGAGTGAAGAAACTTTCATAAAAGATAAATTGCCGTTTGTTAACAACCTGAAACTTCGCGGTTCTTATGGTAAGATGGGTGATGATTCTGTTGCTGATTATCAATTTATTTCCGGATATGATTACCCGAATACCAGTGGTGATAAATTTAATAAAACTCCGAAAGGATATTTTTTCAATGGCTCATTCATGAATTCATTAGGTTTCCGTGCGGTAGCCAATCCTAATATTACGTGGTACACTGTTAAGACTCTGAATGTGGGAATTGATGCTGATTTGTGGAATGGCCTATTAGGTGTTTCTTTTGATTTATTTCAGCGTGACCGTGATAACCTGATGGCTAATCGTATTGCTACTATTCCAGGAACATTCGGTGCTGCAATGCCTAAAGAGAATTTGGAGAGTGACCGTACAAAAGGTTTTGAAGTTGAACTAAGACATCGCAATCGTGTGGGGCAGGTTAATTATAGTGTTTCTGGAAACATTGCTATTACTCGTTCCATGTGGCGTTACAAAGAACGCACCCCGTCAGGTAACTCATATGATAACTGGAGAAATAACTTAACTAATCGTTATAATGACATTTGGTTTGGTTATGGGGCAGACGGTCGCTATACCTCATGGGAACAAATTGCTAACTCTCATATATTTGCTGGTAATGCAACTCTTCCTGGTGATTATATTTATGAAGACTGGAATGGTGATGGTACAATTGATGATATGGATAGATATCCTATTGCTACAACTACTAATTCTACTGCTGCTAATTTCCAGGATAAGAAAAATTATCCGTTGATGAACTTTGGTTTAACTCTTTCTGCTCAATGGAAAGGTTTTGATGTTAATATGACTTTCCAAGGTGCTGCAATGTCCTATGTATCTTATGGTGAACAGTTGTCAGCCCCCTTGCAATTTAATGGTAATGCTTTGGATATGTTCTTGGACAGATGGCGTCCAGTTGATACAAAGCAAGATCCCTACGATCCTTCTTGCCAATGGATTTCAGGATATTATTCATATGGTGGTACAACTCCGGATGTTAATTCTGAATTCTCTATTCAGAAAGGTACTTATTTGCGTTTGAAGACGGCTGAAATAGGTTACACTTTACCAAAGAATTGTTTGTCATTCGTAGGTATAAAGAATTTGAGAATTTATATGAATGGATATAACTTGTTCACTATAACAGGTGTGAAAGGTGTCGATCCGGAAAGACCGGCTGAACTCTATGGATATATGTAT
>NZ_CBVI010000052.1 GCF_000513195.1 Bacteroides timonensis
ACTCATGATATATGTATCCGTTGAATAGAACATATAACTTTGGTGCAAGTGTTACATTTTAAGTAAAAGGAGATTATCGTATGAAAAAGCTAAGAAATATATTGATGTGTGTTGCTATAGGAGGTCTGTTTGTAGGATGCCAGGATTTGGATATTCCTCCTAAGAATATTCTGTCGGGAGAAGATATATATAATGAAGGTGGTATTACAGCCTATATGGCAGGTTTGTATAGTCAGTTGCCGATGGAAGATTTTAATATGTCAAATGATGGTGATTACAATGGTTTTTATAACTGGAATTGCATTATTTGGGATATGCTCAGCACGGGTGAAACTGTAAATCGTAACAATACAGGTATTTATATTCCCCAAAAGGGATATTGGAGTATGGGTTACAAAACGATTCGCCAGGCTAATGATCTGATTGCTAATCTGCCTGCATATGTGGGAAAGCTGAAAGGTGCTGAATCATGGATTGCTGAAGCAAAGTTTATTCGGGCTTATGTTTATTTTGCGATGGTAAAACGCTATGGCGGTGTACCTATTTTGGAAACACCACAGGAAATGACTGATGATGAGAAGGCATTGTGGGTAGCGCGTAGTAGTCATGAAGAGTGTATAGACTTTATTCTTTCAGATTTAGATTATGCCATTGAGAATTTAGGTAAAACCAAAGTGGCAGGCCGTGCAAATAATACTTATGTAGCAGCAGCTTTCAAGTCGCGTGTTGCTTTGTATGCTGGCTCTGTTGCCCGTTATGGACAAACATTTAATTATTCAGGAAGTGAAAGTGGCAAAATGCTTACTGGTATTCCTGCAGGGAGAGCCAATGATTATTTTATGCAGGCTTATAAAGCATCCAAGATTGTAGAAGAAGGTGGTTATAAATTATATGAAGGTAACTCTGATAAAGAAGCCAACTTCCGTGAGATATTTGCGAATGCTGATAAGAGTGATGAATCTATTCTTATCCGTCAGTATAGTAAAAATGACTTTGTTCATAGTTTTGATGCTGTATATTGTCCGCCTCGTATGACAGCAACTTATGGTGACCGTTATAATGTAACATTGGATTGGGTAGAACTGTTTGATGGTCTGCCTATTGATCCTGCAACAGGATACTTGAAAACAACGGATGACGATGGTAATTATATTGTTTACAATGATGTTAAAGACTTATTAGACAATGCAGAACCTCGTTTAAGGGGCTCTATCTTATTACCTGGACATACTTATAAAGGAGTTGAACTGGATATTCGTTTTGGTATAATAAAGGAGGAAATTGATCCGTCTACACCTATTGCCAAGTTTATAAAGGATGATGGACAGACTACCGCCAATTATACAAGTAATGATTGGTTCAAGAATAACGTTTTGACAACAGCCGAGAATATAAAAGAACAAAAGCCTTATGAGACTTCTACAGGTGCGAAACTTAATAAGAGTGGAATGGATGGTCCGGCTAATGGTGGAACGAGTAATACATTGACAGGCTTTCATGGGGCTAAATGGTTGAATTTGAACTGGACTATTGCCGAAACACAGTTGCATAGTTCCACACAATCTTGGATTGATATTCGTTATGCCGAAATATTATTGAATCGTGCCGAAGCTGCATTGGAACTTTACCAGAATGGTGTTACTAGTATCGATGAAAAAGATCTGCAACAGGATGCTTACGAATGTATCAATAAGATACGCTCAAGAGCTGGTGCTGAGTTGCTGACCAGCCCTGCAGAATTATCCAATGTATCACGTGATGGTATTGAACGTGGACAAGGTATCCGTTCGTTTGTATTTGCTCCGAATGAAGGTATGCATATCATTCGTGTAGAACGTTATAAAGAATTGGCTTTCGAGCATAAAATTTATTGGGATCTGCGTCGTTGGTTTACTTTCGATTCACAGATTTATCAATATCGCCGCAGAATGCTGTCTCCATTCTTGTTTGCCAAAGGAGCAACAGTAAATGAAGCTGGCAATCCGGTGGGTAAGTATATTTTTGACACCCGTGTTTGTGAAAGAGCTAATAACTCATTGACATTTGCTACTAAAAATTACTATGATAAGATTCCTGATGGTGAACGTAAGGTAAATCCGTTACTTGAGCAAAATAATCAGTATTAATTAGAAAAAGGAAAATAGTATGAAAAAGATATTTAATTTGCTGTTAGTTACTGCATTAGTTTTAGGCTTTTCATCGTGTGAAAAGGATAATTATGATGCACCGGAAGCAGGTGTCTTCGGGCAGGTCGTAGACCATAATGGTAAACCTCTGCAAACAGCTATGGGACAGGGAAGTATGAAGATACAGATTACGGAATTGAGTTATGCGGGTGGTGATGAATCGATTGTTGTGACGAATCAGAACCTCAATATGAGGCAGGACGGTTCATATTCCAATTCTAAACTGTTTGCAGGTACTTACCGTATGATTCCGTTGGAAGGCGCATTTTATCCTTATGATGCAGAAGGAGAAACGGTGGAACTGAAGAACGGGAAAATGGCAGAACGTAACTTTACTGTTACTCCTTATCTGGAAGTAGAATGGGTTACAGAACCTTACTTGACTTCTGATAATTTTTTGAAATGTGCAGTGAAATTTAAGAGAATAGCAAAAGAAGGAATTGCTATGCCTGATGTAAACAACATACAATTGTATATTTCGCATACGCAGTATTGTGGAACAGAATCTGACGGAAATTATACTCCCGGTTCTGTGAAAATAACTAATGATCAGGAGGGCACAACTATCGAGTTAACTTCTAAAGCTGCTATTAAATATTCCAATACTTATTGGGTAAGAGTAGGTGCGTGCTGTAACGACACTTACAAGAAGTATAACTTTACTGATATCAAGAAAATCGATCTGAAATTGAATTGATTAAATAAGTAGGTAGGTAAGTAAGGAGGGTATTTGTTTCCGTAATAAGTGCTCTCCTTCTTTTTTGAACAAAATTTTAATACTGCTTTTGGTCAGAAGCTCTTTTGTGATATACCCAGTTCGTACTTTCTTCGCTTCTATACGCAACTAAGAATAGCGAAGCAGGTACGAAGCAAGTACTAGGAGGGTATATACATGATACGAAGCGGCTCATTTTGTTCTATTTGTCGGTTACAAATCTGATAAAGGGATATGCATCTTGTATCGAAGCTGATTATCATGGCAACATAACATAATTTAAAAGTTTATTGGATGGTTTGTAATGGTACCAGCTACGATTAATTGCTTTTTAATGTCTAATTAATTATTTATTTCACTTTCTGTTAATGAGTCGAAGCTACATTTGCAGAAAATAATACTATATTGTAATATCATGAAGAATTTCTATACAGCCTTTTGGATTGTCGCATGCCTTTTGATTTCATTATCCGGATATGCGCAATCTGAATGGAAAAATAATTTTTCCGATCAGGGAGAAATACTGAAAACAGTGGGACGGGGTGAATGTAGCATTGCAGACGGGGTGTTCCGTTCAAAAGGCTCTTATGCTTGTTTCGGTGATCCTGCGTGGAAGAACTATACTATGTCCTTTAAAGCTCGTGCTCCCCAAGAAGCGGAACAAGTTCAAATCTGGGCAGGATTTCGTGCCAATAATCGTTTTGATCGTTATGTAGTTGGTATAAAAGGCGGATTGCAAGATGATTTATACCTGATGCGCATGGGATATATGGGTACGGATGAATTTATGGGCGTTCGTCCGTTAGGATTTCATCCGGTACCGGGTCAATGGTATCAGTTAAAGGTAGAAGTCTGTGGTAGCCGTATTCGCGTTTTCTTGAATGATGAGAAGGAACCACGGATGGATATCACAGATAAAAACAGCAACTTGGCACCTTCCGGTCCTGTGACTTTGGGAGGCGGTTGGATTGAAACAGAGTTTGACGACCTCGTTGTTACTCCGTTGGAAGAAGATGCATTGAAAAATGTGAAAGTTGCAGAATATCGCAAGGTGGCAACACCGCAAGAGAAAGAAAGCAAGCGCCAGCTTGAAAGAGCAAATTATGCGCCTGTGAAAGTGAATAGACTGGAGGAAGGACGCACGGATATTTCACTGGATGGTAATTGGCTCTTTATGCCCGGATATCAGTTGGACGATAAGGAGAAAGCGGTATCCACGGCTACGGACGATAAGAATTGGCATGTAATGTCTGTGCCTAATTTCTGGAACCCGATTCGTATCTGGCTACATGGGGAAACCATGCCTTCACCTACGGGACCTCAGCCCAAAGGTGTTTCAGATACCTATTACCAGCAGGAAACCGATCGTTGCGAGGGTTATACATTTGATTATAGAAAAACGAACGCTGCCTGGTATCGTCAGTGGATAGAGCTACCGGCTGGTGTTGAAGGCAAAAATATGACTCTGACTTTTGATGCTGTTTCAAAGGTAGCAGAGATTTATATTAATGGAGAGCTGGCAGGTTCGCATATCGGCATGTATGGTGAAATACAGGTTGATGGAAGTAAGTTACTGAAGCCCGGCAAAAATCTGGTAGTAGTAAAAGTGACCCGTAAGGCGGATGGAAGTGCTTCTGAAAACGGTAGTGCTGCTATTGATTTCTTCTATTCTTCTGTTCGCGAAAGTGAAAAAGAAGGCGGAAAGGTTGCCGTGAAGAATAACATCCTGAAAGATATAGCACATGGATTTTATGGTGATGAGCCTGCAGGTATCTGGCAGCCGGTAAAACTTACTATCACCAACCTGGTGAAGGTGGAAGATGTCTTTATTAAACCTACTCTGGAGGGAGCTACTTTTGACCTGACTGTAAAGAATCATAGTGGTAAGAAGAATCAGTTTGATCTTTATACTGACATTGTGGACAAAGAAACCGGCTCTGTGCTTTACAGTAGTCTTTCTTTGCAAAAACTGGTGCTGAATGCTGATGAAGAAAAGATGTTCACTTACAGTGTGAATGGACTAAAACCTCGTCTCTGGACACCTCATCATCCTAATCTATACGATTTCCGTTTTAGGCTGGTTACTGCCAAAGGTGTTGAATTAGACTGTCTGTCAGAGACTTCCGGATTCCGTACTTTTGAAGTGAAGGAAGGCTTGTTCTTCCTGAACGGTAATCGCTACTGGCTGCGTGGTGGCAATCACATTCCGTTTGCCCTTGCTCCGAACGACTTGAATCTGGCTAATACTTTCATGCAACTGATGAAGGCCGGCAACATAGATGTCACCCGTACCCACACCACTCCGTGGAATAAACTTTGGATGGGAGCTGCTGACAAAAATGGTATCGGCGTTAGTTTTGAAGGTACCTGGCCTTGGCTGATGATTCATTCCACCCCGTTGCCTGATGCAAAACTGATTGAAATGTGGAAGGAAGAATTCCTCACCTTGCTGAAAAAGTATCGTAACCATCCTTCACTGCTTTTCTGGACGGTGAATAATGAAATGAAGTTCTACGATAATGATAATGATCTGGAACGTGCTAAGGAGAAATACCGTGTGATTTCGGATGTGGTAAAAGAAATGCGTCGCATTGATCCTACACGCCCCATTTGCTTCGACTCCAACTATCAGGCAAAGGGCAAAAAGGAAAAGTATGGTGCTGACTTTATGAATAGCATAGATGATGGCGACATCGATGATATGCATGCTTATTATAACTGGTATGATTTCTCACTCTTCCGGTTCTTCAACGGAGAATTCCAGCAGAGGTTTAAGATGCCCGAACGTCCGCTTATCAGCCAGGAGATGTCAACCGGATACCCGAATAATGAAACCGGACATCCGACCCGTTCTTATCAGTTGATTCATCAGAACCCTCAATCTCTGATAGGCTATGAATGTTATGACTTCTCAGATCCTAAATCATTCCTTAACGTGCAGGCGTTTATAACCGGAGAATTGGCTGAAGCGCTCCGCCGTTCCAACGATCAGGCATCGGGTATCATGCATTTTGCCCTACTCACTTGGTTCCGTCAGGTTTATGATTATCAGAATATTGAGCCATATCCTACGTATTACGCATTGAAGCGTGCTTTGCAACCTGTGTTGGTAAGTGCTGAGTTATGGGGACGTAATCTTTATGGTGGAGATAAACTGCAGACACGTATTTATGTAGTGAATGACCGCGAGGATGGTACAGCCCTGAAACCTACTTTGTTGCGTTGGGAAGTACAGGATGAAACCGGAAAGAAACTGGTTTGGGGTAGTGAGGAACTCCCGGCTGTGAAGCATTATGGACGCTACTATATTGAACCGAATATCCAATTACCGGTTAACTTGCCGGCCGACAAGGTGAAAGCTAAATTGGTATTGAAGTTGACTGAGAATGGCTTACCGGTATCGGAAAATGAATATAATCTGCTGTTGGCCCGTAAAGACTGGAACATCAATCAAGTAGCAGAAGGTAAAAAAGTGCTTCTTCTGGATAAAGATGGCATGAAAAACAAATTTGATTTCCTTCATATAAACTATCAGGCGGTTTCTACTATAAAAGAAATGATGAATCCGAAACTGAAAGCTAATCTTTGCATTATTTCCGGATTGACCGAGTGTACGAACGAAGAAAGAGAAATGCTTCGCTCTTATCAGTCAAAGGGAGGGAAGTTGCTTTTACTGAATAGTAAAGAAGTTGCGAAGACTATTTATCCTGAACATATCACGAGTTGGATTATCCCGACAGAGGGTGATATCGTGAATATGGAACGCAATGATGCACCGGTGTTTGATGGTATTGATGTATTGGAACTGCGTTATTTCAATAATAATAAGAGAGAAATTCCTTTGGCTTGCAATGCTACCCTGAAAGTAAACCGGAATGAAAACCTGATAGAATTGGCAGGGCAGATGAAGATTCATGCTTATATCGACGGTGGAAAGCCGGAAGATCGTATTCGTAAAATCGATTCGATGCGAGGTTTAACCTTATTGCAGATAAAGGATGGAAAGGGATTGGCTACAGTTTCTACCATGTGTACGGAGAAGGCTGATACCGACCCGATAGCTGGAAAGCTGTTAGTGAACATGATAAATGAATTATTGAAATAGCAAGCAACGAATAGTTTGATACGATTCTGATTTTACTGATACAATCAAAATACTATGGTCAAGAAAATTCTGATATCCTTTTGTTTGAGTGCTGTAGCCCTGGTGGCTACAGCACAAAATGAACCCTACAGAAACCCGGATTTATCACCTTCCGAACGGGCGTGGGACTTGTTGAAACGTATGACTCTGGAAGAGAAAGTCAGCCAGATGAAAAATGGCTCGCCAGCCATTGAACGTCTCGGAATACCGGCATATGACTGGTGGAATGAAGCACTGCACGGAGTGGCGCGCGCCGGAAAAGCAACTGTTTTTCCTCAGGCGATAGGCCTTGCCGCTACCTTCGACAATCAAGCTGTTCATGAAACCTTCTGTATCGTATCGGATGAAGCCCGTGCCAAATACCATGATTTTCAACGTAAGGGTGAACGGGATGGTTACAAAGGATTGACGTTTTGGACTCCGAATATCAATATATACCGTGATCCGCGTTGGGGACGAGGTATGGAAACTTATGGAGAAGACCCGTATCTGACCTCTCTGATGGGATTGGCCGTAGTGAAAGGCTTGCAGGGTGATGGCACCGGAAAATATGATAAGACACATGCTTGCGCCAAGCACTATGCCGTGCACAGTGGTCCGGAATGGAACAGGCATAGCTTTGATGCCAAGAATATCTCCCAGCGCGATTTATGGGAAACCTACCTGCCCGCTTTTAAAACCTTGGTGACGGAAGGGAAAGTAAAAGAGGTGATGTGCGCCTATAACCGCTATGAAGGAGAACCGTGTTGCTCTAACAAGCAATTGTTGATTCGTATCTTGCGCGAGGACTGGGGATATGATGATATTGTGGTTTCAGATTGTGGGGCTATCGGAGATTTCTACTACCCTAATCATCATGAAACCCATCCTACGGCTGCTGCAGCTTCGGCTGACGCTGTTGTTTCAGGGACAGACCTGGAATGTGGCGGCAGTTATTCTTCTTTAAATGAAGCGGTACGGAAAGGATTGATATCAGAAGACAAAATCAATGAATCGGTTTTCCGTTTATTGCGCGCTCGTTTCCAGTTGGGCATGTTTGATGATAATACACTTGTTTCGTGGTCTGAAATACCATATTCGGTTGTAGAGTCAAAAGAACATGTAGCCAAGGCTTTGGAGATGGCACGTAAGAGTATGGTATTGCTGACGAACAAGAATAATATCTTGCCATTGAGTAAATCTGTTCGTAAAGTAGCCGTGCTGGGGCCTAATGCCAATGACTCCGTGATGCTTTGGGCAAACTATAACGGTTTCCCTACTAAATCTGTTACCATCCTTGAGGGCATTAAAAGTAAACTTCCCGAAGGAGCTGTATATTATGAGAAAGGTTGTGATTTTGTAAATACACAGACTGTTTTTAGCTACTTCGATTGTTGCTCGTATGACGGGAAGAAAGGCTTTAAGGCAACCTTCTGGAATAATAAGGAATTGGAAGGTGAAGCGGTGGCTGTCGGTCATTTTAGTGAGCCGCTGAACTTTGGTAATGGGGGTAACACCGTATTTATGCCGGGAGTAAATCTGCACGATTTCTCGGCGCGCTTTGAGTCGGTATATACCCCGAAGGAGTCCGGCGAAGTTTCTTTCATTATTTCTGCGGATGATGGTTCCCGACTGTTCATTGATGGGGGAGAGGTTTACTCTGAGTGGCATAATGGAGCTACAAGAGAGAAAATGTATAATCTGAATGCAGTGAAGGGCAAAGCCTATAAGGTTGTATTAGAGTATTTTCAGGCTGGCGGAGAAGCTTCATTGAAATTTGATATAGGTATTAAGAAAGAAATAAATTATAAGGAAGTGGCCGATAAAGCGGCTGAAGCTGAAGTGATTATCTTTGTTGGCGGACTTTCTTCTTCACTGGAAGGTGAAGAAATGCCGGTTGACCTTCCCGGATTTAGAAAAGGTGACCGCACCAATATCGATCTGCCTCAGGTGCAGGAAGAGATGCTGAAAGCTTTGAAGGCAACGGGTAAACCGGTTGTTTTTGTATTGTGTTCCGGCAGTACGCTGGCATTACCTTGGGAAGCGGAAAACTTGGATGCGATTATTGAAGCATGGTATCCCGGTCAGCAGGGAGGAACAGCCGTTGCAGATGTCCTGTTTGGTGATTATAATCCTGCCGGACGCTTGCCGCTTACTTTCTATGCATCGAGCAGTGATCTGCCCGATTTTGAGGACTACGATATGAGTAATCGTACATACCGCTATTTCAAGGGGAAACCTCTGTTTCCTTTTGGACATGGATTGAGCTATACCACTTTTGACTATGGTAAGGCTAAGGCGGATAAGACAACACTTCGGGCAGGTGAGGGGCTGACTTTAACCATACCGTTGAAGAACATCGGTAAACTGTCAGGAGATGAAGTAGTGCAAGTCTATCTGCGTAATCCCGGTGATAAGGAAGGGCCGATTAAAACGCTGAGAGCTTTCCGCAGGATTTCTCTGAAAGCCGGTCAGGCGGAAGATGTTCTGTTTGAATTGCCCGCCTCAACGTTCGAATGCTTTAATCCGGCAACCAACCGGATGGAGGTTCTTCCCGGTAAGTATGAACTGCTCTATGGCGGAACTTCGGATGAGAAAGTGCTACGGAGACTAATAGTTACGTTGAAGAACTGAAACGCGATCTTTTGCAATGATATTTAAAGGCTGTTTGAACAATCTTTAACTACCTATAGGTAATCTGCTGACTACTACGTGGTAGTTGGCAAACTACCTATAGGTAATTGGGTAACTACTTATTGGTAGTTTCATCACTTATCCCGCACGATTTGTAATAGAGTAAACTTTTTAACACTAATATTTATGAAGAAGTATTTCCTTTTTATGTTCTCTTTCCTTTTTGTCTTTTCTGCTAATGCCGGAGAAGGAAGATATACCCTCCCATTGACGGGAAGTGGCTGGTCACTATGGCTCGATAAGGAAGCGAGCTGGCAGAATGACCGCCTTTATCTTCCGCACGAGATAACTGACTTGTCTTTGCTGCCTGAGAATCAGCCTACAGGTGGTTGGCAAGCTCTGGATGACAACCCTAAGGCTGTGTCTGTCGAAGTACCGGGTACGGTAGAGGAATATCTCACCGTTTCTGATAATCCCCGTCCGGAAGATTTCCGGGGAGTCAGTTGGTGGTATCGTAAGATTACGATTCCTGCTGACCAGAAGAATAAACGCTTTATTATTTACTTTGAATCAGTCAGGATGCGTGCAGAAGTTTATCTTGACGGTAAACTTGTGGCTTACGACCTGATTGGTGAGACTCCTTTTCGTGTAGACATTACCGATGAGGCCAAGCCGGGGACAGAACAATTACTGGCAGTACGTGTCACCAATCCCGGAGGTAATTTCCACTGGCAGGACTTCGATATACTGAAATGGGGAGAGTATAATATCCCCCCTGCAAGAAGTTTCAGCGGAATTATCGGCAGGGTCAGGCTGGAGAGTGTGAATCCTGTGTTTATTTCTGATATCTATATGCAGAATACTCCTGAGTTGACTAAGGTGAATGCCATTGTTTCTTTCGCTAACGAAACGTCTTCTGATGCGAAGCGGGATATTGAACTTACAGTGAGTGAAAAGGCTAATCCGGATAAAGTTGTGTTCCGGCAGACGTTGAAAAAGGTTTCTTTTCCTTCGGGAAATCATGAGGTGACAATACCTGTAAATGTTCCTGATGCCAAGCTATGGGACCTCTCTACTCCAGAGTTGTATACCTGCAATATTCAGATAAAGAAGGGGAAAAAGATACTCGATCAGGATAAGAAGAATTTCGGCTTCCGTTGGTTCGCTGCAGATGGTGTGGGAAAGGACGCGGTGCTGCGTCTGAACGGTCGCCGTGTGATGCTGAAAAGTGCGATCAGTTGGGGATACTTTCCGGTTACGGGATTGATAGCAACGACCGAGATGGCCGAAAAGCAGGTTCTTACAGCTAAGAAGTTAGGCTTGAACATGTTGAATTTTCATCGCTGCATAGGTAGTCCGGTGGTTCTTGAAAAAGCAGATGAGTTGGGATTACTCTATTATGAAGAACCGGGTTCATTCCATTCGGCCAACCACGACCCGTTTATCCGTACGATTGTGAATGAGAAACTGAAACGCATGGTTCATCGTGACCGCAGTCATCCGAGCCTCGTAATCTTTAATCTGATTAATGAATTTGGCGGTCGGTTGTCACAGGACAAGGAGCTTGTTGCTAAGCGTATGGATGATATGCGTGAGGCACATGCCGTAGACCCCAGCAGAATTATGACGTTTACGTCCGGTTGGGCAGGCAGTGAAGATAAAGAAGAGGATTCCAAAGCACACATGATGCCGTTTGACACGACGTTATACCGCAAGGGATGGCACGATAACCACCGTGCCGGAGGACCGGAGACTTGGGTGGAAAAATACTATAAAGGGCCGAAGGATAATCTCATGTATACCGGCAACCGCACGGAAGTCTTTCTGCGAGGTGAAGAAGGAGCGATATCTACTCCTCCCCGCATCCGGTTGATAAATGACGAAGTGGAACGCACCGGTAAAACCGGTTGGGATGGTCTTTTCTGGAAGAGCCAGTATAAGGCTTTCACTGATTATTTTCAGAAGAAAGGGCTGGCGTCCCACTTCGGCACTCTTGATGACCTGACACGTTCTATGGCTAATGTGTCATTCGAACATCAGGGCAGGCGCATTGAGGGGATGAGAATGCAGAATCTGGGTGATGCCTACATGGTGAACGGCTGGGAAGCAATGCCTTATGATAACCATTCCGGCATTGTAGACATCTACCGCAATCCCAAAGGGGATGCTTCTATATTGGCGTACTATAACCAACCGCTGTATGTAGCCGTTGCTTCGCGCAATCAAGTTGTAAAACTTCCGGGCAGTGCAATCGTAGATTTCTATATTGTGAATGAGAAGAACCTGAAAGGCAACCATGCTCTGGAGATAAAAGTGGTTGCCCCCGATGGAAAAGTGGTTTATACCCGGACTGAAAAGGTCAACATAGAAGGTGGTGAAACGTTCGGCCAGCTTTTGTTGGAGAATGTGGAGATTCCTGTAAACAGCAAGGAAGGAACTTACCGCATACTGGCTGATATAAAAGCTGATAATCAGCAGATATGCGCCCAGGGGCACGATGAAGTAGTAGCTGTAGGCTGGCAGGCAAATGACCTGGCCGGCAATGGGGCTTATTATGGGAGTGAGAATGATAAAGTGGCCGCTTTCTATAAGGCGACTACCGGGAAAGAACTTCCGGCCTTTACTTCCGAAACCGGCAAACTGGACTGGCTTGTTGTGAACCGTTCATCGTTGGATGAACCTGTTGTCATACCATCAGGCTTTTTCAAGGATAAGAATGGAAATTCTACTTTGAAGGCCACTTGGTATAGTGATCCGGCTATGAATGTTGTAGCTTCCATTAAGCCGGATACGGAACTTAACCGGACTTTTGTAGGCGGGGCACAGCCTGATGAGTCTGTTCCTGCCAATCAGCCTTTCTCGGTGATATGGGAAGGGGATATATGTCCGCCTGAGTCCGGACAGTATCTGCTGGGTGTTGAAACCAATTGCGGCGTGCGTATGTACGTTGACGACAGGCAGTTGATTGATGAGTATAATAATTCTTCTCCTATGAAGCAGGACAGGCCTGTGGTTATGGAGGCCGGAAAACCGGTGAGGGTGCGGGTGGTATATAGCCAGACACGCCAGTCCGGTCAGATACAATTAAAATGGTCTCGGCCGAGCGCAGCCGCCATTGCTCCGCAAAAGTTATTCGAGCGGGTGAAGAATGATGGCACCACTTTAATCTTGCTTGGCTCTACCGAAACTTGGATGAAGGCTGTGGCGGAATATACGAATACGGTATATAACGGCTATTACAACGTCGGGAAGAACTGGATTGGCGGAATCCATTTTGTGAAGGAGCATCCTTTGTTTGCAGGGCTTCCGGTGGACGGCGCCTTGGACTGGCCTTACCAGTCGGTGGTGAGGAATGGCGACCAGAGGTTTGGCTTCCGTATGCAAGGAGAAGAATTGGTAGCCGGCTCTTATCGGAGCACTCCGTTTGAGTTGGGCGCAGCCGTAGGAATCATTCCTTGTGGGAAAGGAAAGGTTATTTTCTCTTCACTGGATATTGCAGACAATCTGGATGATTCGTCGGGGCCTGCTGAAGTGGCCAAGAAAATATTGTGTAACTATATCAAATACTCTTTCCATGAAAAGAATTTCTAAATCGGGAGTGGCGACTATACTGATGCTGCTGGCGTTGCTTCCTCTGAACATTGCCTGTTCGCAGGCACAAAAAGAGCAAGCGCTCCAGCAGAGTATCAAGACCACTTATCCGACAAAGGACTGGGTCATATCCGACTTTGTTGTGACCGACCCTGCTTTCGGCGCTAAAGCCGAACCGGGATTTGACAACAGGGCTGCCTTTCAGGCGGCTATTGACGCTGCGTATAAAAGCGGCGGCGGGGTAGTGTATATACCTGCCGGGAATTATGAATTCCGCAGTACACAACTCGGCACAAAGAATGTCAGAGTTCGCCAAGGCCGCTCGGAAAGCAAGAAAGATTTCCACTTTGAATATGTTTTGCGCCTCCATCCCGGAGTGCAACTCCGTGGCGACTGGGCCAATCCGGAGGTCAATAACGGAAAAGTCCTCGGAACCATTCTTGAAGTGCGCGTAGGCGAGGATGCACCGAATTATGATGGAAATGTGGAGAGCTGGTGGAACGACGGACAGGCGGGCAATGCACTCCGCACGACCTATACAAGCATAGCTGACAGGTTCATCGAGATGAATGCGGGCACCGGAGTTACCAATCTCTCCATCTGGTATCCTGAGCAGGACATCAATGATGTGAAACCCTATCCGTGGACATTGTTCCAGACCCAGGGAGATTGCGCTACGATAGAACACGTCACTCTCGTCAACTCTTACAACGGCTTCAATTCTGCGCCGAGTGAGTTGCACTATGTGCTGGATAGTTATATCACAGCCCTTAATAAAGGTGTTGAAGTGCACGTATGTACCGATATCGGGCGTATTGAGAATGTCAGGATAAGTCCTGAGTATTGGGCTAAATCTGGTCTTCCGGGAGCACCTTCTCTGGCTGACGTAACAGCCTATACAAAAGCGAACGGCACGGGATACCAGATGCACCGTTCAGACTGGGAATATGTTTCTTATCTGCATGTATCAGGTTACAAGACAGGCGTATGGATTGGACGTGAACCCGGCTTTGCCGATGCCCCGAACGCTCAGCTGTATGAGGTGCATGTAGATAATTGCGGGAATGGATTGTATGTGGAAGATGTCAATCCGTATGGCATACTTATATCCAATTCTTCTTTTGGAGCCGCCGGAGGTGGCAATGCCGTATACTTTTACAAGGATTTCAGCACCTCGGTACAATTCAACGGCGTGGATTTCAGCGGACCTGTTGTAAGCGATGGCAGCGATGGAGTAGTGTCGTTTGAAAGCTGTACGTTTAGCGAATACGGAGATTATGCCCTTAAGATAAACAGCGGCAATGTATTGCTGTCTCAATGCGATTTCAAGAAGAATGCCGGACATGTATATCTGGGTGCTGATATGCATACGCTGAAGTCGGTTAATTCGGGCTATAAATGCAATCTGGAAGTTGATAATCACAGCACTTCGGCTAAAGTGGAAGTGGTTGCGGAGAAGAAGTACTCTTTTGACCCCATACCTAAGAACGTAAAAACAAATATAGACGTACACCCGAGGCCGGCATCGGACAATGTCTTGAAAGCAGACCTGGCAAGGGCGACGGGTTTCAATAATAACCGTCCTGCGAAAGATGTATCGGCCGAATTGCAATCTGCGCTTGATGCGGTGAAAGCTGCCGGTGGCGGTACGCTCTACTTGCCGGCGGGGAGGTATCTGGTGGACAATCCTGTCAAAGTTCCTTCGGGAGTTGAATTGCGTGGCTCGTGGGATGTGCAGCATCACACGCAAAGTGGTGGAACTGCCATATTTACCAACTATGATGGCGGAGCTGCCGGAGAAAAAGGCGCTTCGCTGATACAACTTGAAGCCAATGCGGGCATCAGGGGCATCACGCTGGCGCAGCTCAATATCGCTTCGGATGGTTATAGCCTTGAAAACCTGCGGAAGACCCCGTTCCTGATACAGGGACAAGGCCCCAAGGTGTATATCATCAATGTAACCATCGCTGTAGGCGACAAAGGCGTGGACTTGGCTTCGCATGACACCAGTGGCCACTATGTCGATTATCTGGGTGGCGTGCCTTTAAGGGCAGGCATCTGGGTCGGTGGCGGAGCCGAAGGCGGGTTCATCCGCAATATGCAGTTTAATCCTCACTATGGGTCGAGGCTTCCGGAGGGAGGACAGGGCTATCCGGAGGTATTTATGATGCGGTTTGTGCAGTCCAATTGCAGTGCGCTTAAGTTTGCGGATGTCAAGAACCAGACTATCTTCAACAATTTCGTTTATGGTTCGGTGTACGGGATACATTTCCTGAAAGATGCAATAACCGGCAGGTATCCGGGAGAGATGACCGTTATAGGACATGGTTCTGACGGATGCACCTATTCCTTGTTTGTAGAAGATGCGGATAAGGATACTAAAATCGTTGCGGTTAATTCGGAGTTGGTCAATACTAAGATTCCCAATGAGCCGGTGCGGTCGTATGTCCTTATGGGAGATGAAGTTAACACCGGTAAGGTTCATCCTGATGCCAAACTTGTGTTGTACAACAGTGCCTTCTGGGGAAGTCCTGTTTTCGGGGCGATTATAAACAACGGCATTGTGTCGTTCCAGCAAGCCAATTTCACACGTTCCGGTGCGCAGGGAGTAGACGTCAGGGGTGGCAAAGCGCACGTGTATACTTCTTATTTCGCCCAGGAAATAGCAGGCGCGGCCGCCGGAGACGGAGGGTATGCGAGACTGGGCGTACAGGGTAAATCAATAGAACTCACTAATAACTATTATCTCTCCGGATTGCGGTTTAATAAATCGGGAGAGGGGCTGATTTATGGTTCTGACAAGAAGTAGATGGGGCTTCAGACCTGCTCCTAAATAAGCTATTCACCACAGAGTACGCAGAGTACACAGAGGTTATAATTATCTATAAATTAGAAATATAAAAACTCTGTGTACTCTGCGTACTCTGTGGTGAAAAGAATCATAACCCGTCAAAAACGATTCTTTTGTTCGTTGGGGAGACTGCTTTCGTACTGTCAATTATAAGCTTAAAGATAAATTACCACCCGTTTTTGTCCGAAGATTTTGATTTCTCAAAAAAAGAAGAAAATACAAGGTTGTAATTACTTGTATTTCAGGTATTTAAAAAGCGTATATCTCACATAACGACTGAGATACCCTCACATAACGACTGAGATAGCCTCGCATAACGACTGAGGCTGCCTGAGATAACGACTGAGGGTACCTCAGATAACGTCTCTGATCAGATGTAAAAATAGAAGATAAATTTCAGGTGCCGGTTCAACTCATAACCGTACAGAAACGAATCAAACAAATAATCACTTCCCGACACGTTGGAAACAGAAATTATGCTTACCTTTGTGCGTAAGCAGAAAAAACTAAAGTCATGGAACAGAAAGACAAGTATATACGTTTTGACTGGGCGGTGAAGCGTTTGCTACGCAACAAAGCCAACTTCGGCGTGCTCGAAGGCTTCCTCACCGTGTTGCTGGGCGAGCCTATCCGCATCGTCGAGATACTGGAAAGCGAGGGCAACCAGCAACGTGAAAACGAGAAGTTCAACCGTGTGGACATCAAGGCGCGCAATAGCAAGGATGAAATCATCATTGTTGAGGTGCAGAACACGCGCGAAATATACTATCTGGAGCGCATCCTCTTCGGCGTTGCCAAGGCCATCACGGAGCATATCGAACTGGGAGAACTTTACTCGGAGGTGAAGAAAGTGTACTCCATCAGCATTCTCTATTTCGACATTGGTAAGGGCAACGATTACTTGTACCACGGCCAGAACTCCTTTGTGGGCGTGCATACGGGCGATTTTCTGGAGGTCACCACCAAAGAGAAGAACGCTATCGTGCGCAAGCTGCCTGCCGAAATCTTCCCCGAATACTTCCTGATTCGTGTGAATGAGTTCAATAAGGTGGCCGTCACCCCGCTTGAGGAGTGGATAGAGTATCTGAAAACCGGTATCATCCGCCCCGATACGAAAGCTCCCGGACTGGAAGAGGCACGCCGCAAACTGATTTATTACAATATGGACAGGTCGGAACAACTGGCGTATGACGAACACATCAATGCCGTGATGATTCAGAATGATGTGCTGAGTACGGCGGCGGAGGAAGGAAGACAAGAAGGAAGACAACAAGGACTGGCAGAAGGGCTTGAGCAAGGAAAGCAGGAGAAAAACATAGAGAATGCCCGCACGATGAAAGCCTTGAATGTCTCCCTCGAGGTCATCCACCAAGTGACGGGTTTAGCCATCAAAGACATAGAAGAATTATAAATAGCAAGATACTATTCATTTTCGTCTCGCCCGATTTTCGTTTTATGAGAAGCAGGCGGGGCGTTCTGTTTTCCGATGTAGCTTTTCTTACATACACCCTAGGTAGGTTTATGTCTCTGTCTCTATCTCTAAGATGCAAGCCTTACAGGCTTAGGAAATACACGTTGGCAAATCATCATTTCATTCAAAACCGCACAGAAACGAAATAAAGGCTGTATCCGGTTCACGGTACAGCCTTTATTGACGTTTGTCGGGAGATAATTATTATGCAATCTCTTTAATAGGTATTAAACGATCCCGGTAATTACCCGAGCGGATCTTCCTCCAAATCTCCGCCTCCACCGGTGTTTCCTCCCTCGCTTCCTCCGCCTTCGGGAGCTACGCCGATATAAATCGGTCGTTGCAGTTCGAAAGTACGCGGCTCTTTAGTGTTGTAGTTTCCGGTAGAGAATTGCGTAGACTTTCACCTTCTGGCGGTCCACCGGGGCGGAGAGTTCCTCTTCCATGATGACGCCGCTGGCCATGGGTTGCACGTAGCACAACTGCGTGGCGATGTTGTAGCCACTGGCGGCTGCGGTGGCCACGGCCTGCGCATGTAGCCTGAAAAGTTTTCTGCATGGCAGAGTACACGTGAAACTTGAATGAATCAAATAATCTTAAGGAATAATTAATAGGGCAGGGGGCAAATCATGATTAAATCCTCATATTAATTGAAAATTAAGTGTAAGCTAATTGTAATATAACTGAAGCGTTAATCTGTCGGGCTTACATTTGCGAAGTGAAATAATAGACAATGGCAGAGGCATAGGTAGAAAGTTTTTTAATATATAGATATAAATAATAGTATTTTATGAGAGTTAAGTTATTCATAGCATTGGGTATGCTTGGTATGAGTTTATTCACTTATGCCGGTTCCGGACACGCCGCGGAGACTTCTTATCCAAGTTACAAAGGATTGATTATGGCAGGATACCAAGGTTGGTTTCGCGGCCCGCAGGATGGAACCAATCAAGGCTATGGTCATTATGGGACCGGAAAGCAATTTGACGAGAAACATTGCACTATTGATGCATGGCCTGATGTCAGTGAATATGAAAAGACCTATGAGACGTCTTTCAAGCATGCCGACGGAAGAAAGGCACGTGTATTCAGTTCAGCGGACAAGTCTACTGTCGACCTGCACTTCAAGTGGATGAAGGAGTATGGCGTAGATGGGGTATTCGTGCAACGCTTTTTTAGCTACACCCGTGGAGACCAGCAAAACTCGGTACCGAACCGTATTTTAGCGAATGCCTTGGAAGCAGCTTCAAAGTATGACCGCGCCATAGCTGTCATGTATGATTTGTCCGGGTTGAAAAAGTCAGGTGAGGATTGTTCCTTGATTATGGAAGACTGGAAAAGACTGGTAGACAATCAGAAGGTAACGAATCAGGCGGGGAAAAAGACTTATCTGCATCATAATGGAAAGCCCGTGGTAGCTATATGGGGAGTCGGTTTTCCCGACCGCCCTTATAATATCAGGAACATCGGTTTAGACCGTTTGATTGACTTCTTGCAGAATGACCCTGTTTATGGTGGTTGCACGGTGATGTTGGGAGTTCCTACTTTCTGGCGTAATCTGGAGGCTGATTGTATCAATGACCCCTATCTGCATACAGTGATTAAGAAAGCGGATATAGTTCTGCCATGGACTGTTCAGCGTTTTTCTCCTTTGTTGCATAACGACATGGACCGCTTCCGTGACTTGGTGATTGAAGATATCCGTTGGTGTAAGGAGAATGGCGTAGATTATGTTCCTGCCGTAACTCCCGGATTCAGTTGGCACAATCTTAGCAAACTGGAGTTCCCGGATGACGTGAAGCCTGTTGGCAGTATTCCCCGTCAGGGAGGACGCTTCTATTGGCAACAGCTTTCTACTGCAATGCTGGCGGGCGCCGAGATGATTTATGTGGCCATGTTTGATGAAGTGGACGAGGGAACCGCCATCTTTAAATGTACGGGAGACCATCCGGTTAGTGATGTGGCCAAGTTTATTGATATGGACGGACAGCCTTCCGACCATTATCTGTGGCTGACAGGCGAGGCTGCCCGCATGCTCAGGAAAGAGATTCCACTGACGTTTAAGATGCCCGTAAGAGAATAACCGTATGAAACGATCTTGCTTTATAATAGTCCTGTTTGTATCTTTCTTGCTTTGGGCGGGCGGGGTACAGGCACGAATAACATTACCGTCCTTTTTTTCGGATGGGATGGTGTTGCAGCAACAAAGTTCAGTTGCCATTTGGGGAAACAGTGACCGGAAACAGCAAAAGGTTACTGTAAAGACTTCGTGGAATAATAAAAAATACACAGTAACGACTGATGAATCGGGTAGCTGGAAAGTAAAAGTAGAAACACCGGTATATGGTGGTCCCTACCATATTGAGATGAATGACGGCGAGACGGTACGAATTAATGATGTATTGATTGGTGAGGTCTGGCTCTGTTCCGGTCAGTCTAATATGGATATGCGTGTAGGCGGTCGTTACAGCGATCCGGTGATGGGGTCGTTGGATGCGATTGTGACCTCAGGAAATCCCGGAATACGTATGTTTACAGTAGGAAGCAAAATGACCTCCGAACCGTTGACTGATTGTAAAGGTGAGTGGCAGGAAGCCTCATCGGAGACAGTTCCCGAGTTTTCGGCTGCGGGATACTTTTTTGCACGTAAACTGAATCAGGTGTTGGGTATTCCCGTGGGCATTATCCATGCCAGTTATGGAGGTTCACGGGTGGAAGCCTGGATGAGTAAAGAAGGCGTGGCGCCTTACAAAGACTTGCCGGATGTGCATAATGCTTCTATTCTCTATAATGGGATGTTGAGTCCTATGGTCGGATATGGCATTCGGGGATGTTTATGGTATCAGGGGGAAGCAAATGTGGATGCACCTGATTTATATACGCAGTTGTTTCCCTCATTGGTGAGCGACTGGCGTCAACAATGGGGAATAGGGGAATTTCCTTTCTACTATGCCCAGATTGCTCCGTTCAATTATAATAAAGGAGAGGGGAAAGGCAAGAATTCGGCTTACCTGCGTGAAGCGCAAGTGAAATGCCTTCATCTTATTCCTTCTTCGGGTATGGTTGTGCTGACGGATGTTGGCGATGACCGCACTATCCATCCTATGGAGAAAGAAACGGTGGGCAATCGGTTTGCTTATCTGGCCTTGGGGCGTACTTATGGTAAGAAGGGCTTTCCGGTAACGGGGCCGTTGTATAAATCTATGCAGACGGAGGGCAACAAGATTATCTTGTCGTTTGATGAAATGGGCAAAGGGCTGACTACTTATCGGCAACCCTTGAATGGCTTTGAAGTAGCCGGTGAGGATAGAGTATTCCATCCGGCCAATGCACGTTTTGGTAAAGATGCACAAACGGTTGTTGTCTCAAGCCCGGAAGTGGAACAACCTGTCGCGGTGCGCTATGCCTTTAAGGATTATGTAAAGGGTTGCCTTTATAATATGTCCGGGCTTCCGGCAACTTCATTCAGAACGGATAACTGGTAATAAGGGGAATATCATGAAAAACAAAAATGATTTATTTAAAATAGCTTGTGCCGTTCTGTTCCTTTGGGTAGGAGTAGCCGGGAAAAGCTGGGCACAAGAGACAAAGAAGGGCTATTGGAATCTGCGTACCCAACTGACGCCCTTACGCTTGCCGCCTCCGCCACCCGGTTATAAACCGGAGTATCTGGACCTGAATGGAGACGGGAAACCGGATGCTATTAAGTCTTTCACCCACAACGATATACCCATCTTGTGGATGGATGATGATGGCAATATGAAAGAAGGGGATCTGGAAGGTGATATGGTGAATGATTGCCTGTTGATTGACCGCAACAAGGATGGCATTTATGGAGGTCAGGGCGACTTGATTATCGACTGGGTGGATACGGATGGAGACGGGAAAGCGGATATGCAGATTGTTGTAGAGTATCCGAAAGAACGTACGGGAGAGGTATGGCCCAACGGGCATTACATGATTATGCTCGATCTGGATCATGACAATGTCTTCAATTATATCAACTGGAATAATTTTACCCTTCAGTGCTGGGATCGCAGTGGCTTGTCCGATTTCTATGAGGATTACAGCGGTCGTACGGCTTTCATGAAGATACATACTTCCACGTATGATATGAAGGATTTGCGCTTGAACTGGGAGAACCCTTTCCTGTTCTATGATCCGGATAAGGATAATAGGACAGAAATGGCTATCCGTTTATTAGATTCTCCGAAAATTCATGATCCGAATGCCCCCTCTAATAGTTATGTGAATCGTCAAGTGGAAGGTCGCGTAGACTGGGTTTCGCTTGCTGTAGATATTGATAACGATAATACTACCGGTAATGAGTTTGACTTTGATTTCACTATTGGTTTCCAGGGAGAAGGATTCGATTATATGGATCAGGTTCACCCCATTAGAAACCTGCGTGGAATGCCAGAAGCTGATAAGTTCTTTATGGACCCCCGTTATCGCCAGTTGACGGAACTGATTTATCCCGACCATGACAGTGCGCAGGAACTCATCTTCCAGCGTGGCAAATGGAACCGCATAAACTTTGTATATGATGAAGATGACGATTGCAGCCGTTGGGAACGTGTAGAGTTCTATGATCCTAAGGATCCGTTTAAAGTAGGATGGAATAAAGGTGGAATAGACAATAATAAACAGAGTGATGCCGCCGGTGACCGGGGTGAGTGGGATATGGACAACTCTGGAAATGCCCGGCTTTATATCAGCCGTTTCGACGGACGTCTGCATCTTTATGGAGCGGAAACCGGTGTTTGGCGTATTGATCAGAATGCGGAATACCTCCAGGGATGGGACCGTATGTGGATGGACTTCCGCGACCCGAAGCGCTTTGCTACTGTACTTTATAGTGACCGTGACAACAATGGTTTCTTCGATCATATAGAGTATGATCTGGATGGTGACATGCAGATGGAGACTGTGATAGACTTCAAGGAACTGGGTATTGACGACACCTGTGAGGTGATTGATATTTCAAAATTTACCTATAATGATTATGTAGCGTTAGGTAAACGGATGTCTGAAGGTATCTGGAAAAAGGCGGATCAGGCGGTGCAAGTGGCGCGTCAGTATGGAGTAGAGCCTCTTTGGTATGCCAAATGGATGCAAGCCTCCACTACTCGCGAGAAATATAACCGTGGTTACTGGTTGCAATTCTACTTATACAAAGATTTGGAGAATCTGTTTATCCGTCAGAGAGATGAGGCGAAACTTCGTTTGTTGAATCAGGCTTATTATTCCGGTGACTGGTCAATCTTGGCAAAGAAAAACGCAGAAGGTTTCTACTTCTTCTCAGAGGAAGATATGGCGGCTATCCGTGCATCGGCCAAAACCCGTTGGGGAAAGAAAATCATAGCCGATTTGGAACAGAAGGTGAAAGAAAGACGTAAGCATCCGCTGGAAGTACCTAAAGAAGAAGGCGGACATTTTCATGATTACTTCTGTCCGGTACATAATCTGCAATTTACTTTCCGTTGGGATAAGCCTTTGGCACAATATTGTTCGGCTTGCGATAAAGAGTGGACTGGAAACAATCGTTATGACTGGGCGTGGATTTATGAAGTACATATGCTGAACAGAGATTATATGTATCAGTGTATGTACCTTTATCTGGCCACCGGAAAACGACAATATGCTGATTATATCCGTACCATGTTATTGGATTATGCAGGTAAGTATGTCGGTTGGTTCGAGCATAATTCCGGCAGGAAAGCTACGGATCAACATAGTGGAAAGGCATTTGCTCAGAGTCTGGATGAAGCCAACTGGGCTACTAAAGTGGCAATGGCCTATATGGCTATTAAACCTGTTTTGTCGAAAGAGGAGGTCAAAGCGATAGAAGAAGGATATCTGCAACCTGCGGCTACTTTATTGTTGCATCGTCCGGCGGGGGCTAACTGGCAGATGTGGCATAATAGTGGATTGGCTGCCTTAGGCATTGCTTTGGAAAATGACTCTATTGTCGATGTAGCAATCAATAAGGATAAGTATGGCTACCATTACCTGATTGGAAAACATAAGAATAGTGATGGCTGGATAAATGAGGGGTCTCCCCATTATCATTATTATCCGTTGGAAGCCTTGCTGTTCACGGCTAATGCAGTAAAATGCCGGGGGATAAAACTGTTTGATAAGGACTTACACGACATGTTTGTGGAACCGGTGAAGGGCACTTATCCCGATTTGTCTTTTCCGGCACATAGCGACGGATGGTATGGAGCTAATCTACTTTCTCAGTCGGCACTGTACGAGATTGCTGATGCCCGTTATAATGACCCGTTGCTGAAACGGGTGTTGGAACTGACCTATGCACAGAAGAAACGTCTTGATCCGGAGGCTCTGTTGAACAACCAGACTATAAATGCATCAGATGAAAAAATGATTCAGCAAAGTTACTCATTTGATGCATCAGGATTCTGCCTATTGCGCAGTGATGCACGCACGGTAGTTCTGAAATTCGGTGGTGAAGGCATCGGGCATGGACATCCTGACAAGCTTTCCATCACAATTCATGATGGCAAGAATGAACTGGTTTCCGACTTTGGAACTTCCGGTTATGGAGTTCCTGATTATCTGAAATGGTATAAACGCAGTCTGTCGCATAATACGGTGACGGTGGATGCAAAAGATCAGAAGAGAAGTGTGGGCAAACTGTTGAAATTCACACCTCGTCCTGACGGTGGATATGCCGAAGCTGAAACGGTTACCGCTTATCCGGGAGTTGATATGAAGCGTAGCCTGGATTTGAAAGGAACTCAGTTGCAAGATGTATATACTTGTATTTCCGATTCTTCTCATCTGTATGAGTATGTGATTCTTTTCAATGAAAAACCTGTTTTAGAGGGGCAGCCGGTGGCAACAACACTCACGGGCAGTGAAGTGCATGAACGGATTCATAATACTTATTCTTATCCTTATCAACCGGGATTCACTTGCCGGACTCCGTCGGCTACTGTCCGCCTGAATGTATCTGAGGGAGAAGTAATGGAAGTGGTGTTGGGGGAAGCCTCGGGAATACCCGCAAACCCGACCGTAAAAGACGGACCGGGAGCGGGAGATGTAGCGGTAAAGCCTTGCTATCCGTTGATTATCCGTACAAAAGGTAAAACGATGAAGGTAGAGGCTGATTGGAATCTTATACACTAATAGAATCGTATAAAATATAAACTTATAATTTTATGAAGAACAAACTCTGCATGCTGTTACTGGCTACGGGGATCGGATTGTTTTCTTGTACAGAAAAGGAACTTCCGGAAGAATATACCGATAGCGTAAATGTATTTATAGGAACCGGAGGACATGGACATACTTTTCCCGGTGCTACTTTACCTCATGGAATGGTACAGTTAAGTCCGGATACCCGTCTCTTTGGCTGGGATGCCTGTTCGGGCTATTATTATGACGACACTTCTATCATGGGGTTCAGTCATACCCACCTTAGCGGAACCGGTATCGGCGATTATGGCGATATACTTTTTATGCCGGTAGTAGGAGAGAAACCATTGATTGCCGGAACGGCAGAAAATCCGGACGAAGGTTATCGTTCCCGTTTCTCGCATGAACAAGAGAGTGCCCGTCCGGGATATTATCAGGTTTTGTTGCAGGATGATTCCATCAATGTGGAACTAACGGCTACTTTGCGTGCCGGATTGCATCGGTATACTTATCCCAAGGCAAGTGATGCCCGCCTGATTCTTGACATGGAACCTACCATTCACGGACATCAGCACCCCGTTACTCAAATTCGTGTGGTGAACGACTCTACTATAGCCGGAATGAAATATACGAAAGGCTGGGCTAAACACCATTATGTGTATTTCTATGCTGTATTTTCAAAGCCCTTTGACTATAAGTTGTATTCAGGAACCGAATACCAGCCGGATAGTACCTCTGTTACCGTCAATACGGCAAAAGCTGTGATGACTTTCAGGAATCTTGCTGCGGATGGACGTGTGTTGGCTAAAGTCGGCATTTCGAGTGTGGATGAAGAAGGTGCGAAGCGGAATATGGAAGCGGAAGTTCCGGATTGGAATTTTGAAAGAATAGTGCATCAGGCGAATACTGCCTGGAATGAAGCCTTAGGCAAGATTGATATTGAAACTTCGGACAATGACAACCGTACTGTTTTCTATACTTCTTTGTATCATGCATTCATACAGCCGAGTCTGGCATCGGATGTAGACGGTCGTTACCGCACCATGGGGCATGAGATAAAGCAAGATACTTCTTATACCAATTATACGGTGTTCTCACTATGGGATACTTTCCGTGCGGCTCATCCGCTTTACACGATTGTAACGCCGGAACAGAACCAGGCATTTATCCGTTCGTTACTTCGCAAATATGATGAGTCAGGTATTCTGCCTAAGTGGGAATTGGCTTCCAATGAGACCGGAACGATGATTGGTTATCATGCTGTTTCTGTTATTGCAGACGCCATGATGAAGAAACAATGCGATTTTGATGTGAAGAAAGCATTGGAAGCCTGCATACGGTCTTCGGTATATGACACTACCGGCATTACGCCTATGATGGATCGTCAGATACTGAACGGAAAGGTTATGCCGATTTCAATTAAGTATAAAAACGAATTGGGATATATTCCTTGTGATAAAGTGGGCGGTTCCGTTTCACAAGGTCTGGAGTTTGCCTATAATGACTGGCTGATTGCACAAATGATGAAGGAATATAACCGTAAAGACATGTATGATAAATACATGAATTTATCTAAAGCCTACCGTGCTTATTTTGATCCGGAAACGAAGCTGATGCGTGGTAAGTTGAGTGATGGGAGCTGGATTACTCCTTTTGATCCTTCTTCTGTGCAACGTCCCAGTAATTATGTAGAGGGAAATGCCTGGCAATGGGCATGGTTTGTGCCACAGGACGTAGAAGGACTGATGGAACTGGTAGGCGGCAAAGAGGCATTTGAAGCACATCTGGATACGCTGTTTACCACAAGTTCCGAACTGACCGGTGATCCGAATGCGGCTGCCGATGTGACCGGGATGATCGGGCAATATGCACATGGCAACGAACCGAGCCATCATATTCCTTATCTTTATAATTATGCCGGTGCACCTCGCAAGACGCAAGCTTTGGTAGATCATATTCTTCGTACGCTTTATCATAACGATCCTAACGGACTCTCCGGAAATGAAGATGTAGGGCAAATGTCGGCTTGGTATGCACTCAGTTCTATGGGCTTCTATTCGTTCTGTCCGGGACGTCCGGTCTATGAAATTGGCCGTCCTTTGTTTGATAAGGTAATCATTCATTTGAGTAGCGGAAAAGATTTTGTGATCCGTACTAAGAATAATAGCGTAGAAAATAAGTATATTCGCTCCATGAAACTGAACGGTGAAGAATTGAGGGAACCGAGATTTTCTCATTTCGACCTGATGGAAGGTGGTGAACTTGTATTAGAAATGGAAAAATAGAAATGCTATGAAAAGAAGAATCGCTTTATGTATTGCTGTATCGCTTTGTGCGGGTGTGTATGCGGGCAATAATCCCGGTATATATAAGAAAGGCTGGATTGATTTTAATAAGAACGGGGTGATGGATGTCTATGAAGACCCTTCGGCACCCTTGGAGGCAAGAGTCAAGGATTTGTTGTCGCAGATGACAATGGAGGAAAAGACTTGCCAGATGGCTACGTTGTATGGCTCAGGCCGTGTACTGAAAGACTCCCTGCCCACAGAACAATGGAAAAATGAAATCTGGAAAGACGGTATAGCGAATATAGACGAACAGGCCAATGGCTTGGGGAAATTCGGTTCTTCTTTGTCCTATCCTTATGTGAATAGTGTAGAGAACCGACAGACCATCCAACGCTGGTTCGTAGAACAAACCCGCCTTGGGATACCTGTTGACTTTACCAATGAAGGTATTCGCGGGCTTTGCCATGACCGGGCTACCATGTTTCCGGCACAGTGCGGACAGGGAGCTACCTGGAATAAAGAACTGATCAGTGAAATAGCCAAGGTGACAGCCGAAGAGGCAAAAGCGCTGGGCTATACCAATATCTATTCCCCTATTCTGGATATTGCACAAGATCCCCGTTGGGGACGCGTAGTGGAGTGTTATGGCGAAGACCCTTTCCTGGTGGGAGAACTTGGAAAACGGATGATTAAAGGACTTCAGCAAGAAGGGCTGGTTGCCACTCCCAAGCATTTTGCCGTATATAGTATTCCTGTTGGAGGACGTGATGCCGGTACCCGTACCGACCCGCACGTAGCTCCGCGTGAGATGAGGACCCTTTATATAGAACCCTTCCGAAAGGCTTTTTGCGAAGCCGGGGCATTGGGAGTGATGAGTTCTTATAATGATTATGACGGCGAACCGATTACGGGCAGTTATCATTTCCTTACTGAAATTCTTCGCCATGAATGGGGCTTCAAAGGTTATGTAGTGTCTGATAGTGAAGCGGTGGAGTTTCTCTATTCCAAGCATAACGTAGCTGCCGATGCTGTAGATGGAGCTGCCCAGGTAGTAAATGCAGGATTGAATGTGCGTACTAACTTTACTTTGCCCGAGAACTTCATTCGTCCGCTTCGGCAGGCTATCAGCGAGGGAAAGGTTTCCATGCAGACGATTGATAGCCGTGTGGCTGATGTGTTGCGGGTGAAGTTTGGGATGGGGCTGTTTGATAATCCCTATAAAGGAGATGCAAAACATCCTGAAAAGGTGGTACATAGCAAGGAACATCAGGCGATATCCATGAGGGCGGCTTTAGAATCCATCGTTTTATTGAAGAATGAGAATAATATCCTGCCACTCTCCAAAGATTTGAAGAAAGTAGCCGTGATTGGTCCCAATGCGAATGAAGTGCAAAATCTGATTTGCCGCTATGGTCCGGCTAATGCTCCGATAAAGACGGTATATCAGGGGATAAAAGAATATTTGCCTGATGCAGAAGTTCGCTATGCAAAAGGAACAGATATTATTGATAAATATTTTCCGGAGAGTGAGCTTTACGAAGTACCATTGGATCAGGAAGAACAGGCTATGATGGATGAGGCTGTAGCCTTGGCAAAGGAATCGGACGTAGCCATCATGGTATTGGGAGGAAATGAGAAGACGGTGCGTGAGGAATATTCCCGTACCAATTTGGATTTGTGTGGACGACAGGAAAAACTGTTGCAAGCTGTATACGCAACAGGCAAACCTGTAATCCTGTTACTGGTAGACGGACGTGCCGCCACCATCAACTGGGCTGAACGTTATATTCCGGGTATTGTACATGCCTGGTTCCCGGGAGAATTTATGGGAGATGCTGTGGCACAAGTACTTTTCGGTGATTACAATCCGGGAGGAAAACTGGCGGTAACTTTTCCTCGTTCGGTAGGGCAGATACCTTTTGCTTTTCCTTTTAAACCGGGTTCTGATTCGAAGGGGTTTGTACGTGTTACCGGTACGCTTTATCCCTTCGGATATGGTTTGAGTTATACTACTTTTGCTTATAGTGATTTAAAGATAGAGAATCCGGTCATAGGTGTACAAGGTAGTGTGAAGCTGAGTTGTAAAGTGAAGAATACGGGAAAAATTGCCGGGGATGAAGTAGTTCAGCTTTATCTGCATGATGAGATGAGTTCTGTAACTACATATGTAAAAGTACTGCGTGGCTTCGAACGTATCCATCTGGAACCGGGCGAAGAAAAAGTGATTGATTTCGTACTCACCCCGCAAGATCTGGGATTATGGAATAAGGATAATCACTTCGTAGTAGAGCCGGGTACGTTTGCTGTAATGGTGGGAAGTTCTTCACAAGATATCAGATTACAAGGAAAGTTTGAAGTAAAATAATTCATATCTTTGTTGTGCGATATAAACCATAGTCTTTAATCATCATGAAATGGCAACTTTGTAAATAGCTTCGTTTAGTATGATAGGGCAATAGTTAAGTCTGTTGCCCAATTTAATTGTGACCGTTTCCGTCACAAGATATTAAAATACTAAACATACAAAAAGAAGTAATTACAATGAATACGAAAACATTTCCACGTACCAACGATTATCAGACTATCTATCTGAATACCATTATCAACAATCCGAATATTATAGTTGGTGATTATACCATATATAATGACTTTGTAAATGACCCGGTTCAATTTGAGAAGAATAATGTCCTCTATCATTATCCTATCAATCAAGACCGCTTGATTATCGGAAAATTCTGTTCCATTGCCTGTGGGGCAAAGTTTCTTTTTAACAGTGCCAACCATACATTGAAATCCCTGTCCAGCTACACATTTCCCTTGTTCTTCGAAGAATGGGGATTGGATAAGAAAAATGTAGCCTCAGCATGGGATAATAAAGGGGATATCATTATAGGCAATGACGTCTGGATAGGTTATGAAGCCGTAATTATGGCAGGCGTGCATATCGGAGATGGAGCTGTCATCGCAGCCCGGGCAGTGGTAACTAAAGATGTTCCTCCCTACACCATAGTAGGAGGAACACCTGCCAGGAAAATACGGATGCGATTTGAGGAAGAGACAATCGCCAGACTGCAACAGATACAATGGTGGAACTGGTCTGTTGAGAAGATACGTCAATCCTTACCCTATATCATGGATGGAACGGTTGACAGACTTATCTAATTCCTCTCTTTGTATCAGAATCATATCTCCATCTTTCACCTTATGTTTTTGGGGTGGTTTGTTGCCTGAAATCGTAATTATACCATCTTCGAACATACGTTTCGCCTGATTGGCAGAGAGTGAGAAGCATCTTCTGATTAATGATGATAATTTGAGATCAAACTCAAACTCGCACTTGATGTAGATTTTGATAACCTCATTGGATAGATTCAGTAAATCTTCCAATGAGGTATCAGGAATGACTTCATATTCTACGCTACCATAATCCAGTCTCAGATTATTCTTTCTCTCCATTTCAGTAGAAAAAGCATACTTCCAAGCCGTATCTTTATCATTCATTGAAAAGCTATGGAATAATGTCTTGTCAATCAAATCCGGTTTACTGCGTGATAACAAAGTGAGGTTACAGGTGTTGTCGCACTTCACGCATCTGTAAATCAACCATACATCTATGTTTTTCTTTTGAGCATTCATCCTGAACTTATCGCTACAATAAAATCGGTCACTATCGCAGTGACTGCACTTCTTAATTAATAAAGGGGTATTCTTCACCTTTACTTCCCATGTAATTGTTGTCTCCATAAATAAACTATTATCTTTCTTTGCGGGTTAAGTAATTTTTCGGCAAAGTTGGATATTAGCTATTTGCATAATTCACAAGATGTCACAAGACGCTGTGAAATATTCTTTGTTTACCTGTCAAGTTCGTCCATCATTCGGGTTATTTTCTCTTTCAGTTTATCCAGAAATTGTGTCCTGCTCTTCTTCCTGTTCCTGATTTCAAGAAATATCCGGTAGAAATCACCAATCTCAATATCAAAGAGAGTTTCGCAACAGAAAGCGATGTCTTTCAGGCTCGTATTACCATTGTTAAAGCACTTTCCGGCATATAGTGCATAAATGAATTCTACCAATGAAACCTTACTTTCAGTCCATTGCAATAGTTTGCTTTCTATGATGGAGGTAAACTTAAGATGCAGTTTTTCCGATAATGCATCAATCTCTGTGGAGAGATAATGAGTGAGTTGCTTATTTGCTAAGATCTCTGCTACGCTGGAATCATGCAAAGTGGAAAAGGAAGTATCTCTATCCAACGAGTGGCAGTGGACATCAGCAAGGATATCATAATGCTTTCTCATGAAATACAGATGATCAGAGTCAGTTTTACCGGCTTGATAATAGTTATAGAAATTATTGTCCGAAGAGACGTTCTTCAGACTTTCGTATTCCTCCTTCAGATACTTATATTGAGCTGACGGTGATTTCCCAATCCGGTTCTTTTCAATCTGATACAGGCGGATATAAAATATCAGTAGACCGGATATCTGTGGTTTCCGGACTTTAAAGAAAAGAACCTCTTCCTCGGGATTAATGAACTGATAGTCCTCAATGGTTGCTTTTAGCCGGGCGAGTGAAGTCTGTATGAAGCCGACTATTTGTTTTATCTTATCAAGAATATCAATATCTTGTTGCTCAATTCTTTTGATTTCTACTTCTATATCTTGCTTAATGTTCTTTACGAAATTCTCCATTCGCATTCAGCGCATCCATAACTTTCAGGCGGTTGCTGCGAAACCTGCTAAAAGTCTGAATAGCAAATTACAATTGCCTTGCAGAGGCAATGTAGTTAATACTAAAAATGATAAAATGAAAAACCTGTCTGAATATGAATTATTCAAACGAAAGAAATTAGCCTGTGGTTTATGAGGCTAATATTAAGCGATAACAAATTTAAGAATTGTGCCCAAAATATCTGCTTTTAGAATTCGGGGCAAATATAGTTCTTTTTTTTATATATCCTCTGAATCTACAGTCAAAATGTAGATTCAGAGGGTATTGAGTCTAAAGAGTGTTGAATTGAACTATCAGAATATATATTGTACACCAAACTGGTATCCGATATACAGTTGTTGCAGTTTGGTAGACTCAGTCTTTTTCCATAAGGAATGGTTCGGGAATATTTTGCTGTTGCTTACATCTTTGGTCATCATATAGTTTATGCCTACCCCTCCGAACAGCTCAATATGCTTCCCGATTCTGAAGGACGGAATGAGTGAGTATCCAGTATTCAAAACAGGTTCATCCGAATCGTTTCCAATGGTTGAGGCTTTAAGTTCATTGTTAATCCTGAACCAGGAGGTAACGGGGATATGAGCGCCGAAACCACCTTCAGCCACCAATGAGTTATTCTCAGTTTTATGGTTATATCCAACGCCTATAATGCCATAAGTGTATCTGCCGCCCGAACGGAATGTGGCTACCGTACTTCCCAATGCATCATAAGTGATGGCAACCGCCATTTCACCATTTTTAATGATGTTGATTAATCCGATGGGGCAGTCACTCTTATCCGCTATATTGACCAGTCCGGCAAATTGTACGCCATTGACCTCTTTTGCAATGTTGACTAATCCGGCAACCTGCAACCCGTTTACCTCTTTGGCGATATTGACTAATCCGGCGAATTGGAATCCGGTCATTTCAGAAGCTGTATTTGCCAACCCTGCTATCTGGAAACCACTGAACTTATTCTTATTTATATTAGCCAATCCTGCAGATTGCACTCCCTGTCCGTTGTTTCCTACATAGTTTGAAAGTCCTGCCATCTGAAAACCTTTGGCATCATTCAGAATAATGTTTGAGATACCTCCCCAAGTGAATGCCTCCTCGTTTCTGGAAATACCTACAAGTAAGTTGAGTGAAACAGTATTCGTATACTGATGCGAATAGGCTCCATTGGTACTCAGGGGCGGGACAAAGCTCAATTGAAATACGGTTCTTTTGTCTTCATTGGATTGGGCAAACAATGCGCTATAAACTAATACGCAGAGTATTAAAACTAAAATCTTCTTCATCATTTTGATTTTCTTTGTTACTAATCTTTATTTTTCTATCATCTTGATTTCGGTAACAAAGGTAAGTTTAATAATTCTTCCTTAGAGAGTTTGTAGACGAACCATACTGTTTCTTATGACGAAATGATGAATATGAGCGATCAACTTCTTTTCCTATTATATTCATACCGCTTCATTAAGTTTGCAAAAATATTGCCCGGATTTCACATATGCTTGTAAAAAAAAGACATTATAACGGATAGCTTGTTTCATCTATTTGGAGTTGTGTTTCAAAGGCAATCGTGGAAACAACTTCCTGAACCGTACCAAATGTGTCGTAATATTACTTCCGGCTATAATAAATGTCACAGCCAGAATAATCAATACAATTCCGCAACACAATCTGGGTGTCAGACTTTCCCCGAAGATCGTTACTCCGAAGAATACAGCCGTTACAGGTTCCAAAGCTCCGAGAATGGCTGTAGGGGTAGAGCCTATATATTGCACGGCCTGTGTCGTACAGAGGAAGGATATGGCTGTAGGGAAGATTGCCAATGCAATCAGGTTCCCCCATAAATACCATTTGTCGACAACATGCAGGCTTTGCCCGAAATCTACGCGGACTAAAAAGAGCGACAAGCCGAAAAGCAATACATAAAAAGTAACTTTAAGCGTTGCCACATCTTTTAATATCGGTCGGTTTACTCCTACGATATAGATAGCGTAGGAGAGGGCCGATGCCATGACTAACCCAACGCCAACTAAGCTAAGCGTTGTGCCGTCTCCTCCTTTGTAAAGTAACCCTATACCGCTTAGAGCCAGAAAGATACATAAGACTGTTTGTAATGTGACTTTCTCCTTGAAAGCGACAGCCATAATCAGTGCCACCAAAATTGGATAGACAAACAGTATCGTCGAGGCAATACCGGCTTCCATATAGTTGTAGCTTTGAAACAGGGTAAGGGAAGATATGGCGACCAACCATCCCAGTATGACTAACGGCAATATTTCTTTCCGTTTCAGACTAAAACTTCTGCCTCTTGCTTTGAGCATAATCCCCAAGATGGGAATGGCAAACAGATATCTGAAGAAAAGAACAGAGTCCGGATTCATTCCTTCTTTATATAACGGAAGAGTAAAGAGGGGATTCATGCCATAAGTGGCGGCAGCAACGGCTCCCAATATATATCCTTTGACTTTCGTATTCATAAACACTAAATAATTTCTTAGTTCTGGCTTTCTTTTTTAGGGGGGAGCAAAGGTAAATCTTTTCTTTATATATTATTATTACAAACCTCTTAATTTTTGCTTTTCGTTTTTCTTTGTTATTAATCTTTTTTATTTTCACTCTTTTAATTCTGAAAGCAAAGGTAAGCTGAATTAGTTTGTCGTCGGGAGTTTGTAGACCAAAACATCCCTGTTTCTGATGACGAAATAGAGTAAATTAGAGGCTAACATGCTATTTGAAATAGAGTTTATTCACCGGTTTCCTGTTTGGTATTGGCACCGGAAATCAGTATTTTATATATTTTTGCTGTATAAAGCCTTCCTATAGGGATACTTTTGGGATATCCTTTTAGTTTGATTTCCCGTTTTGAAAACTGCTCTACTTTGTCAAGGGCTATGATATATGAACGATGTATGCGCAGGAAAGTATTTTGGGGTAATAGCTCTTGAATGTTTTTCAGGCTTGTGTGAGACAACGTATAACCACCGCTTAAGCGGAATATCTTAGTGTAGTTCTCCATTGCTTCAATATAGAGGATGTCCGATAAAGGTATGGATATATTGCTATATTCTTGTTTGACTACAATATTTTCCGGTATCCTGCTATTATGAGCTTTCATTCGGCGGATAGCTTTATTCACAGCTTTTTCAAATCTTTCGTATGCGAAGGGTTTATGCAGGAAATCCACGGCGTCAAGTTCAAATCCGTTGAGGGCATATTGTGCATGGGCAGTGGTGAAGATGAAACAACACTCGTATGGTAGGATGTGGGCTATGTCAAGTCCGCTGATACTGTTCATCTCAATGTCCAGAAAAACGAGGTCCGGTTTGAGGCGTCTGATCTCTTCCAAACCAATGGAAGGTTCGCTGAAAGTTATCAGTTCCAAATCACCTCTGCGCTCGCAGAACTGTTTGATAACGAGCAGAGCGATAGGTTCATCATCAATGGCGATACAGCATATCTTTTTCATTGCAGTTGAATCATAAGGTGAACTTTGAATTGTTGGTTTTCTCTTTGGGTGGTCAGTTCGAAGCGTCCGGGATAATATAAGTTCAGTCGCTTACGGCAGTTTTCTATTCCGATGGTCAGGGTTTTGCCTTCTTGTTTCTCTCCCATGATGGTGTTTTCGGTTTCGAATAGGAGTTTATTGTCTTTAACGAGAATACGGATGAAGATTGTGCAGTCAATATCTGAAGATGTACCGTATTTAAAAGCGTTTTCAACGAAAGTAATCAGTACCATCGGTGGAATTTGTACTTGTTCGTCATCGGTTTGGGTTTCAAATATGATCTGTGTATGTTTATTTAGGCGCAGCGATTGCAGGTCAACGTACTGGTGGATGTACTCTATCTCGTTATTCACGGAGATGGTGTCGGAGGTAGTCTGAGAATACATATATTTCAGAATATTGGAAAACTTGATAAAAGCTGATTCCGTTTTGTCTGATTTGGTGAGGACCAGTCCATAGAGGGTATTCAGGGTATTAAAAAGAAAGTGTGGGTTGATTTGTGCTTTGTAAAGAGCCAGTTCAGCTTTATTCTTTTCTGCTTCAATTTCCTGTTTGGAGAGAATTTGCCGGAAAAGCTCGAATATAAGTTCGATAGACAGACTGAATCCTGTAACTACCAGAAAGAAAAACCAAACAACCTGTGTACGCATGTCCACCTTCGCTTTCTGTATCAGTGGAGGCATTGTGTCGTGTGGTGGTGGAAATGGGAAATGAGTCAGCAGTATGGTAATGCAGACGAGGATTGCTACCAGCAAGATGATGGATCCGAACTTGTGTTGCATGAATAATTGAGGGATTCTTGCTTTGCGATAAACGAAGTAGAGGCCGTAAAGATAGGCAATCAGTGTCAGCATGAAAGCTGTATGATGTACTATCCATTTTTCCACCGGTACCACCATGATAATAGGAGGTATGATAAGTAGGCAGAAAAGCAGGTCTATATAAATTGGTATATTGGCATGTCTCATATTTTAACTCCTTTCAGAGTATTTTGTATCTTCTTTGCAAAGGTAAAACTTTGTTCTGAAATCCTTACCACCCCTTCTTTGTCGTTTGTCACCACATTTTTGCCCTTCGTCATTACATTTCTTTTTTTCCTTTGCTAATTTATAGATTTGACCATTAATTGTTCTGTGAAAAGGAACATAGTATGTATTATTAACTATTATTCGTAAACGATTACAATGAAACAAATGACCATCTTAGCCTTGGTTTGTTTGACATTGCTGTGCTCTTGCGGGAGTTCTCAGCAGGAAAATGCAAACACTACTACGTACAAGACGCTCACCGTAGCGCAAAGCGACCGGACGCTGAAATCCGGCTATACGGCTACTCTCCGTGGACGGCAGTATGTTGAGATTCGTCCACAAGTGAGCGGTGTTATTACTGATATCCGCATTAACGAAGGAGATGCTGTACGCAAAGGACAAACCCTTTTTGTTATCGATCAAGTGCCATATAAGGCTGCTTTGGAAACGGCTGTGGCCAATGTAAGGAGTGCTGAAGCCAAGCTCGGTACGGCAAAGTTGACTGCTGATAGTAAAGCTGAACTTTACAAAGAGCAGGTAGTATCTGAGTTTGATTTTCAGACTGCCCGTAACGGATTAGCTGAGGCAGAAGCCGCATTGGCTCAGGCGAAGGCGCAGGAAATTAATGCCCGTAATAATCTTTCTTATACCGAGGTAAAAAGTCCGGTAGACGGAGTAGCGAGTATGATTCCTTACCGTGTAGGAGCATTGGTGAGCAGTAATATAGTCGAACCGTTGGTTACTGTTTCGGATGATAGTGAGATATATGCTTATTTTTCTATGGCAGAGAACAAGGTGCTCGATCTTATACAGCAATATGGCTCTGCCAGACAGGCTATGGAAAATATGGCTGAAGTGGAACTGACAATGAGTAACGGAAAAAGTTATTTGCATAACGGGAAAATAGATGCTATGAGTGGAACTGTGGACGAGGGCACCGGTGCCGTGAGTCTGCGTGCCGTTTTTTCAAATCCGGAACAGTTGTTGCGCAACGGAGGAAGCGGTACGGTAGTTATTCCATCGATAAGAAAGGGATGCATTGTCATACCTCAGGTTGCTACGTACGAAATTCAAAACCGTGTGTTTGTCTATAAAGTGGTTGATGGTAAAGCACAATCCACTCCGGTTGAAGTGTTTAGACTAAATAATGGTAATGAGTATATTGTAGAGTCAGGATTAAAACCAGGTGATGTTATCGTTGCCGAAGGAGCAGGATTGATGCGTGAGGGAACAGTTATTCAGAGTGAGTCTACCAAAGAATAGAATACCGTTATGAAAATCAGAACATTTATTGACCGTCCTATTTTGGCGGGAGTTCTTTCCGTTGTCGTCCTTATAATGGGATTGATAGGACTATCTCAATTGCCTGTAGAACAGTTTCCTGAAATAGCACCGCCTACAGTCAGTGTTTCGGCCAACTATACCGGAGCAAGTGCAGAAACAGTTCAGAAGAGTGTGGTTGTACCTCTGGAAGAGGCGCTTAACGGTGTGGAAAACATGATGTACATGACTTCCTCTTCCACCAATACCGGTGCAGCAAAAATTACGATTTATTTTCGTCAGGGTACCGATCCCGATATGGCTACGGTCAACGTGCAAAACCGTATTGCTACAGCCCAGGGATTATTGCCTGCAGAGGTGACCAGAAGTGGAATCACCGTACGTAAACGGCAGACGAGCAATATTAAGGCACTGGCACTTTACAGTTCTGATGATTCGTTTGATGAGAGCTTCCTGAACAATTATCTGAAAATTAATATCGAGCCTCGTCTTTCGCGTATTTCGGGAGTGGGTGAGGTAAACGTGATGGGAGCGGACTATTCATTGCGTATCTGGCTTGATCCCGGAAAGATGGCGAAGTATGGCTTGGTTCCATCTGATATAACGAAAGTACTTGATGAGCAGAATTTGGAGTCGCCGACGGGGACACTTGGAACAGACTCTCAAAATGCCTTTCAGTATGTGCTGAAGTATCGTGGTCGCTATGAAGAGGAGACTGATTATGAGAATCTGATCATTCGTTCGCTGTCTGGTGGTGAGGTGCTCCGGCTGAAGGATGTGGCATGCATAGAATTAGGTTCCAGTAGCTATGCTTATATAGGTGAAGTGAATGGACATCCCGGCTCCAATTGTATGATTGCCCAGACATCGGGTTCGAATGCCAATGAGATTATCGAAGAAATAGACAAGGTGACAGCGGAGATTTCCAAAACCCTGCCTAAGGGGATGGAACTGGTAGACCTGATGAGTTCAAAGGACTTTCTGGATGCATCTATTCATAATGTAATCAAGACATTGATTGAAGCTATCTTGCTGGTGGTACTTGTGGTATATGTATTTTTGCAAAGTCTACGGTCTACGTTTATTCCGGCTATCTCCATCATAGTGTCCTTGGTCGGAACCTTCGCTTTTCTTTATGCAGCAGGTTTTAGTCTGAATATGTTGACACTTTTTGCATTGGTACTGGTGATAGGTACGGTGGTGGATGATGCTATTGTTGTGGTGGAAGCCGTGCAGGCTAAGTTCGACGAAGGGTATAAATCTGCTTATCATGCAACTATTGATGCAATGGGAGGAATTACTTCGGCATTGGTGACGACAACTTTCGTTTTCATGGCGGTATTTATTCCCGTATGTTTCATGGGAGGAACTACGGGAACATTCTATACTCAGTTTGGTCTGACCATGGCAGTAGCGGTGGCTATTTCTCTTGTTAATGCACTGACTCTGAGTCCCGCTCTTTGTGCATTAATCATGACCCCTCACACGATAGCTGCGAAAGGTGAGAAAATGAGCTTCTCATCACGTTTTCATATTGCTTTCGACAGTGCTTTTCACCGTTTGGTACTAAAATATAAGTCTGGAGTTTTTTTTATGTTGAAGCGTAAATGGCTGGCTGGAATCTTATTGCTGGTGGCTTGTGCCGGACTATTCCTCCTTATGAAGACTACTAAAACCGGTCTTGTCCCGCAGGAAGATATGGGAACTATTTTTGTGGATATACGTACTTCACCCGGCAGCAGCCTTCAGGAAACCGGAATTGTGATGAATGAAATAGACAAGCGGATCAGTGATATTTCACAGATCAGAATGTTTGCTAAAATAACAGGTAATGGTATGATTAGTGGGCAGGGAGCTTCGAACGGCATGTTTATCATTCGTCTGAAAAACTGGAAAGAACGTAGCGGAAAAGGAGATGACATAAATTCCGTGATTAATGAGATATATCGGCGTACGAAGGATATTTCTTCTGCCCAGATAATGGCTTTTGCTCAACCGATGATTCCGGGGTATGGTGTGAGTAGTGGTTTCGAGGTATATGTGCAGGACCAGAAGGGAGGTTCTGTAGACGATCTGTTGAAATATACCCGGCAGATGATTGAGGCACTGAATGCACGTCCGGAGATAGGGTATGCAAGTACATCGTTCGACACCAAATATCCGCAGTTTCTGGTGGAAGTGGATGCCGCTCTCTGTAAACGTAACGGTGTGTCGCCTTCTGAAGTACTAAGTGCACTGTCAGGCTATATCGGCGGAAACTATGCTTCGAATATGAACCGTTTCTCGAAGTTATATCGTGTGATGGTGCAGGCTTCGCCGGAATATCGGTTGGATGCTGAAGCATTGGATAACATGTTTGTCCGCAATTCGGATGGAAAGATGTCTCCCATCGGGCAGTACCTGACGTTGACACGTGTGTATGGAGCTGAAAGCTTGTCGCGTTTTAATCTTTTTTCTGCCATATCGGTCAATGGCTCTCCAGCCTTAGGCTATAGTTCCGGACAAGCTATCGAGGTGGTGCGTGAGGTGGCTGAACAGACTCTACCTGCCGGATATGGTTTTGAATTCGGAGGAATGTCTCGTGAAGAAGCTTCCACCGGAAACACGACAACACTGGTCTTTATTATTTGTGTGGTCTTCATTTACCTGATTCTGTGTGCACTCTATGAAAGCCTCTTTATTCCGGTTGCAGTTATTCTCTCCATACCATTCGGCTTGGCAGGCAGTTTCCTTTTTGCCAAGATGTTTGGACTGGAAAACAATATTTATTTGCAAACAGGCTTGATTATGCTGATTGGTTTGCTGTCTAAGACGGCTATCCTGCTTACGGAATACGCCTCCGAACGCCGTCGTCAGGGCATGACTATTGTACAGGCTGCGGTGTCGGCTGCCCAGGTGCGTTTGCGTCCCATTCTGATGACATCACTTACCATGATATTTGGTATGCTGCCGATGATATTCTCTTCCGGGGTAGGGGCTAATGGAAATATATCTATCGGCGTAGGTACGGTCGGCGGTATGTTGATCGGTACTGTTGCCTTGTTGTTTATCGTACCAGTCTTATTTGTAGCGTTCCAGTATCTGCAGGAGAAATTGATGCCGGCTCGTGATTTAGCTGAATTGGAAAAGGAAGACCATTAATTAATGAAGAAATATATGAAGAAAATAATGATATGTTTATTCCTGTCAGTCGGATTGAGCAGTTGTCACGTATATCAGACTTATAAGCGTCCTGACTCTCTGCCGGTTGATAGTCTTTACAGGCAATCTGTTGCAACAGGAGATACTGTTTCGCTAGCCTCCCTTTCGTGGAAGGAACTTTTTACGGATTCTTGCTTGCAGCAACTCATTGAAACCGGAATCCGTAATAATACTGACCTGAATGTCGCCCGTTTGAAGGTAAAGGAGGCAGAAGCACTGCTGATGTCTTCCAAACTGGCTTATTTGCCTTCTGTTTCGCTTACGCCGCAGGGTACGTTAAGCAGTGTGGCAGGGGCAAAACCTTCCAGAAGTTACAATCTGGCCACATCGGCGGATTGGGAACTGGATATCTTTGGAAAACTGACGAATGCCAAACGGGGAGCAAAGGCTTTTTATGAGCAGAGTGAAGCCTATAGGCAAGCAGTACAGACACAGTTGATAGCTACTGTTGCTAATAGCTACTATACATTGCTGATGCTTGATAAACAGCTTGATATCACTCGTCGTACGGCGGAAATATGGGATGAGAACCTGCGTGTCATGAAAGCTTTGAAGAAAGCTGGGCAGGCTACGGAAATGGCTGTTGCCCAGACTGAAGCAAGTAAATTTTCTGTAGACGGCTCTATTCTTTCACTGGAACAACAGATAAACGAGATGGAAAATTCTCTCTCTACCTTATTGGGAATGATACCCAGCTCCATTGACCGTTCGGTGTTGGACGGACAGAGCTTTCCGGAAAAACTTGCAGCCGGAGTACCTTTGCAGTTACTGCAACGCCGTCCTGATGTTCGTCAGAAAGAGGCCGGACTTGCAGAGGCTTTCTATGCCACAAATCAGGCACATGCGGCTTTTTATCCTTCTGTTATGTTAAGTGGCTCGGCCGGCTGGACTAATTTGGCAGGAGGTGTTATCACTAATCCGGGACAATGGCTACTCTCGGCTGTAGGGTCATTAGTGCAGCCATTCTTCAATCGCGGACGGAACATTGCTAATTTGCGGGTGGCCAAAGCCCAACAGGAAGAGGCGCTGCTCACTTTCCGGCAAAGCTTACTCGATGCCGGTGCGGAAGTAAATGATGCACTGGGGCAATGGCAAACAGCTCGGAAACGCCTGAGAATCTCTGAACAACAGATTTCTTCTTTACAATCTGCTGTCCAAAGTTCCGAGTTGCTGATGCGATATAGTTCGCAAAACTATCTGGAAGTTCTTACTGCCCGCCAGACTCTTTTGCAGGCGGAACTATCTGCTGCCGCCAACCGGTTTGATGAGATACAAGGCGTTATAAATCTTTATCATGCATTAGGGGGAGGGGTTGAATAATGCCTATCTTTGCGACGTTAATCATTCGTTCAATATGAAACTATAAAGATTATGAGATTATTGGTATTTCCTGCTAAAGGATTTGAAACCATTGAGTTCAGTGCTTTTATTGATGTTATGGGTTGGGCGAAGACCGACTTTGACTGTGATATAGAAACCGTTATCTGTGGTTTGAACAGTAAAGTTGTGGGTTCTTTCAATGTTTCGGTTTTAGTAGATAAAACCATAGAAGAGGTTTCTGCGGATGATTATGATGCCCTTGCCATACCCGGTGGCTTTGAGGAATTTGGTTTTTATGAAGAAGCTTATAACGAAAAACTTCTGGATTTGATTCGCCAATTCAACTCTCAAAGGAATGGATTGCAACAGTCTGCGTAGGAGCCTTGCCTGTTGGGAAAAGTGGAGTCCTGACAGGCAGGCAACCACCTTCCGTGAGATGATTTTAGTGAAAGAAGCCATGGGATTCTGAGAATAATGTTCGCTAAAGACTTTCTCGCCTCCTCCTGCCATAAAAGGAAAGCCGGAGAAATAGCCAGAACATAGTGTGCCGCGTATTGGACGTTAATGATAAACTTACTTTATCCCTGTCAAAAACTTGCTTTACATTAAAGTAAAAGTTACCTTTGCCGTAGAGAAAACTATAACCGAAACTTCTGATTGTAAAACTGTACCTTCTGATTGTATAACCGAAAGTTCTGATTATAAAACCGTAACTTCTGATTAAAGTTTGCTGTATGAGTTAAGCAACTTTTCTCCCAATGTAAAGCAAGTTTTCTTTTAATGGCGAACAACTTTTTTATTAATGTCTGATAAACAAAGGATATGGCATACTATGTAATGGAAGAAATGCCCGACATTCACAAGACGGGCGAGCGCGTTCTCTATCCACGCTTTGCAATGATAGACCAGGTTTCCACAGAACAACTGGCACGCAACGTGTCGGAAAGCAGTGGCTTCAATGTGGGTGATATAATAGGAATCGTGAAGCAACTTGCTATCGAAATGTCGCATCAGATGGCAGAGGGACGCTCCGTAAAACTGGACGACATCGGAACTTTCACTCCGGCTTTGATGTTGCGCACGGGCAAGGAGCGGGAAGAAGCGGGAGAAAAAGCGAAGCATCGCAATGCACAGAGCATCGTGGTGGGCAAAGTCAATTTCCGTGTAGACATGAATCTGGTATATCGCATCAACGGTCGCTGTCTGTTGGAGCGGGCACCTTGGAAAGCCCGTCGTTCTTCGCAAAAGTATGCTCCGGAGCAGCGCTTGGCACTGGCGGTGAAGTATCTGGAGTCACATTCTTTTCTTACTGTCAGCGAATATCAGCAATTAACCGGGTTGTTGCGCACCACTGCTACGAATGAACTGAAAGAATGGGCGGCCCTCCCGGATTCCGGCATTGACACTGCCGGACGTGGTGCACATAGGGTTTATGTGAAGAAGGGGTGAAAAGAAAGGATGCATGAAATTTGCTGTAAATCAAAATATTATTTATCTTTGCGCCATGACAAAGACATTCAAATCGGATTTGGTTTAATAAACAATCTGTGTTTCTGATACAGATTGTCCCTTCGTTTACTCTCGGATAACTCCTTTCGAGAGTAGTTTTCTATTATTATAATTCAAGTTTAATCTGCGTACAATGATGAAGGCATTGTTATGCTTTCCTTGTATGCAAAATACATTAAGAAAATGAGTAACGAAAATAAAACAATTCACGATTTCGAACTTCAATTAATCTGTGACTTCTTCTCCAATATGGAACGCCAAGGACCCGGAAGTCCTGATGTAACACTGAAAGCACTGAGCTTTATAGATAACCTCACCGACAAATCCCTTATCGCCGACATCGGCTGTGGAACAGGAGGACAGACAATGGTATTGGCCGGACATATTTCCGGGCAGATCACCGGACTCGACCTTTTCCCCGACTTTATTGATATCCTCAATCGTAATGCAAAGCAATCAGGCTTGCAGGACAGGTTGAAAGGCATTGTCGGTTCTATGGATAACCTTCCTTTTCAGAATGAGGAATTAGACCTGATCTGGTCGGAAGGCGCCATTTATAATATTGGTTTTGAACGGGGATTAAATGAGTGGCGTAAGTATTTGAAGCCGGGAGGATATATTGCCGTTTCTGAAAGTTCGTGGTTTACTGACAAGCGTCCTGCGGAAATCAATGACTTCTGGGTGAATGCGTATCCTGAAATAGATACGATTCCCAATCAAGTGGCCAAGATACACAAAGCTGGTTATCTTCCCGTCGCTACATTTATTTTGCCGGAGAATTGCTGGACAGAGCATTACTTTGCTGCAAAGATTGAAGCTCAGAAAATCTTCCTTCATAAATATGCGGGAAATAAGATTGCTGAAGAATTCAGTTCGCTTCAGTTTGATGAAGAAGAACTGTACAGCAAGTATAAAGCCTTCTACGGCTATACATTTTTCATCGCAAAAAAGATAGAACAATGATTTATTTGAATAATTACGGTTGGAATGACAAGTTACACCAACTAAAACAAGAGTCTACATACAATTCCCTTACACATGGACGTATATCCATCGTACACCGTACATGCTACGAGGTTGTTTCAGAAAACGGTCTGTTTCAGTGTGAACTGACGGGGAATATGATGTATGGAAAATCAGACTTTGAACTCCCTTGTACCGGTGATTGGGTACTTTTTCAACCATTCGACGAACATAAAGGGATTATAGTGGATATGCTGCCTCGTGAACGGACGCTATATCGCAAGAAAAACGGAACGGTTGCCGACAAACAGGCCATTGCCTCGTATGTCGACAAGGCATTTATCGTGCAAAGTCTTGATGATAATTTCAATGTTCGCAGAGCCGAGCGTTTCATGGTTCAGATGCAGGAAGAGAATATCAGTCCTGTATTGGTGTTTAACAAGGCTGATTTAGGGTTTGATAGGCAGAAAGTCGAAGAACAGATCAGGCACATTGCCCGTCAGATACCGGTGTTTTTTACAAGTATCCATCAACCTCAGACGATTCTCCAATTGCGGGAGTTTATATCGGCAGGCGAAACGGTTGTGTTTGTCGGTTCTTCGGGGGTAGGGAAAAGTTCTCTGGTGAATGCGCTTTGTGGGGAATCGGTATTGTTAACGTCTGATATCAGCCTGTCCACGGGAAAAGGAAGACATACTTCCACTCGTCGGGAGATGGTATTGATGGATGGTTCAGGGGTATTAATCGATACTCCGGGTGTCCGGGAATTTGGCTTGGCTATTGACGATCCTGATTCTCTTGCAGAGGTGTTGGAGATTTCCGATTATGCCGCATCGTGCCGCTTCAAGGATTGCAAGCACATCAGCGAACCTGGATGTGCCGTTTTAGAGGCGGTAAGTAGTGGTATATTGGACCGTAAGGTTTATGAGAGTTATCAGAAACTTCGACGGGAAGCGTGGCATTTCTCTACTTCCGAACATGAAAAGCGTAAAAGGGATAAATCCTTTTCAAAACTCGTGGAGGAGGTGAAGAAACTTAAATCGGATCGCTAATCTCTATTTAGGCAGTGCAGTATTCTTTTAGTAGAATAGCTGCACTGTTTTATATCTAATCAAATCCAGTTAATCTTTTACTCCCATTTGTCAAAGCATCTTTTCTTCTATAATGGTAGTAGGGATGTTTTATCTCTGTTTCCTATAAAAGCCGCACGCATTACCTTTGGGACGAGTAGAAATTGTCGTACCTTTGCATCCGTTTTTAGAAAAGAAGAATCACGATGATCAATAAATATGAAGAACGTCTGGGAACCGAGCGTATGTTGCCACTGGTTTTCAAGATGGCGCTTCCGGCAGTAGCGGCACAATTCGTCAATTTGCTTTATAGCATTGTCGACCGTATCTATATCGGACACATACCGGGCATCGGGACGGATGCATTGGCAGGCGTAGGGGTAACAATTTCTCTCGTGGTATTGATTTCTTCTTTTTCAGCAATAGTGGGCGGTGGTGGTGCACCGTTGGCTGCCATAGCCCTCGGGCAGGGTGACCGCCAGCGTGCCGGAAAGATATTGGGGAATGGCTTCACACTGCTGATTCTATTTACTTTAATTACTTCCTTCATTGCCTATACTTTCATGGAGCCTATCCTGCTCTTTACAGGCGCTTCGGAACATACATTGGGCTATGCGGTCGATTACCTTTCCATTTATTTGCTGGGAACTGTTTTTGTAGAGATTTCCACCGGACTCAATTCCTTTATCAATGCGCAGGGGCGTCCTGCCATTGCCATGTACTCTGTCTTAATCGGAGCTTTATTAAATATCATTCTTGATCCTATTTTTATCTTCTGGTTTGATATGGGTGTGAAAGGTGCTGCTTTGGCTACGGTGATTTCACAGGCTTGCAGTGCTGCGTGGGTATTGTCTTTCCTATTCTCCCGGAAGGCTTCTCTGCCTTTGGAGAGGCGCTATATGAAGTTGAACCGGGGAATTGTTGTTGCGATGCTGGGACTGGGAGTATCTCCGTTCATTATGGCCAGTACAGAGAGTTTGGTGGGCTTTGTACTGAATAGTAGCTTGAAAGATTTTGGAGATATTTACGTTAGTGCGTTGACGATATTACAGACTTCGATGCAGTTTGCCAGTGTGCCGCTGACGGGGTTTGCGCAAGGCTTTATTCCGGTTGTAAGTTACAATTATGGGCATGGGGATAAACAGCGTGTGAAGGATTGTTTCCGTATTGCACTGATCACCATGTTCTCTTTTAATCTGATTCTGATGTTACTTATGATCCTGTTCCCGTCAACGGTTGCATCTGCTTTTACAAGTGATGAAAAGTTGATAGAAACGGTCCGTTGGACTATGCCTGTCTTTTTGGGTGGTATGACCATTTTCGGTTTGCAACGTGCCTGTCAGAATATGTTTGTTGCATTGGGGCAGGCCAGGATATCCATTTTTATCGCTTTGCTCCGCAAGGCCATTCTGTTGATTCCGTTAGCACTGATACTGCCGCATTATATGGGAGTGACCGGAGTATATGCGGCTGAGGCTATATCCGATGCTACGGCTGCAATTTGCTGTACGCTGTTGTTCTTTTGGCAGTTTCCTAAGATTTTGGGGAAGATGAAATAGGGCAGGAGGAAGCTTCCCGACTATTTTTAAATTGATAATTGAGAGACTTTGTAAGTGCTCATATAATAGTAGTTATTGCATGAAAAATGGATTAAATGATAAAAATCAGGAGTTGTTTTCACGCTAACTATCAAAGCAATATGTAACTCGAACTATAGAAGAATTAACTGAGTGATGTGTCACAAAAAAGATGGTGAAATTCAGGTTAAGATAACAGAGAAATATCTGCTGTAACTGCGCCCCTAAAACCAAAGTAGGAAGAAAACCCCTTCGTTTCCTTCCTACCCGATTCTTTATTTCAGAAGTTTTTTATTATGTAACAAAGACTTGTTTCATTCTTCCTTGTTCTTTCTTTACGGTACTATCGCTGTCTCCGTCACATTTACCGTTACCGTCACCTTCTTTGCCGCATCCGACAGATTCTGTATTTCAAAGGTTGCCGCCGCATTGGCTGGGAATGTCGTGGGGAAATCTTTTGCATTCTGATCCAGCGTCAAGGTATAATCTATAGCTTCGGTAGCATGTCCCACCGCCTTGTCCGCTTTCAGCCATGTGGGTAGTCCGGAAATCCGGCTTCCCCCTTTGGCGGTCACGGTCAGCTTCATGGACGAAGTAGTGCCCGCATTTTCCTGTTTCTGCATATTGAGCACTCCGGTTATCACATCCGGCGCTTCACTTCCAGCAACGTAAGAATTAACTCCGGCCGGTTCCGACGGAGTGCCTGTCGCTGCGGCAACTGTAGGTACTTTGACTGCTGCCTTTACTGAAATCTGGCTCTCCTCACGTCCCGCCTTGCTGCGCAACACGATGATGGCTTTCGGGAACAGATTGCCCGTATATTCCGTATTTTTAGACACTTTGCAGGTATAAGCAACCGATCCGGTACGGGTTACCACATCTTTTGTGATTGCCGTCTTCAGCCATTCGGCGCTTCCGCCCGCAGAATTTGTATAGACAATACTACATTCCGCTTCCGAATTACTGGTGAAGGGGATGTTGAAATATTCGGTTTCATCCGGCGAGACGGTGGCTTTGTTGTTGTCCTCAATAGCGGTTGCCCCAACTCCTGCCAGCGTTCCGATAGACAGTTCATTTTCCGGTTGATACTCGAAATCTCCTCCATCCGTCCAGTCTGAGACAGTGATGTTCACATCCAGCTTGAACGGGTCGGCATCGGTGATGCGAACCGTATAGCGGTGGTTGGGCTTCATTTCGATGTAACCGCCCGTACCCGCTACCGATTGTTCAAAATTCACCATGTAACTCACCTCCTGCGGCACGTCCGTCATGTTCAGAGCATACTTTCCCTTGATAATCAGATATCCCTTGTCGGCAATCGGGCTGGGATAACTGTAGAAAGCCCCTGTCTGTGTCCCTTTATTGGCATTGACACCGTCAAAGTCACGGTCGGGATAGGTGATAAGCGTTTTGTCAGGATCGGCATCTTCCACGGGAACTACCGGGAAGAAAGTAACGCCTTTGCGACCGTGTCCCATCGATACACCGGTGATGGTGAGATGTGACAATTTCTCATCATTGATAATATCGAAACGGGAGACGATACGTGACAGCGTCATATTGATGCGGGTACGGGACCCCATACTGATATCCCGCAGGTCGAGTGCGGGGCTGTAGGAACCTACCATCGGCAGGGGTGTCAACAATATGTCCGTATCCGTGGCAGGGTCCAGCAACGGAGTGGTAAAGGTGAGAAAATCCGTTTCAGTGGGAATACCCGCTTTAGTCACAATGTTATAGTCCGCACCCGGGGAACTCTGTTCCAGTGGGGTGAAGACGGTGTATTCCGCTCCGGCTTTCAGCAATTTCGGCTGGTTGGCGATGCAGTAGAACTTGGTGAACAGGCCTTTCTTGGGGCGAAGAGTAGCGAGTGCCACGTTGCTGCCTTCCACAGTCAGGATGATTTTGGTCGCGTTGGGAATGGTGGAACCATCTGCACGGTAACAGAACCGCTCCTGATAGGTGTACGGGCCTTCCTCCTTGTCCGAGGAGAACACATAGATGTCCAGTGAGGTGATTTCATTCTCTTCGGTGGTGGCTATGGCATCGTCGGCACGGGTATTGGTGCCCGCCGTCTTTATGCTCAGCTTGTTCTGGAAGCCGAGGATAACTTCGCGTCGCGTCGGGTCACCTGCCAGCGGATCATCGCCGGGAGTGGTTGCCGGCAGCACTTCCGCTTCACTGCAACCCGCAAGTGAGAGGGCAAGCAAGCCTATCACCCATACGGAAAACTGTTTTCTATTTTTAATCATAATCTTATCATTATTTGTTTGTTATTTCACTTGGCTTTCGCAAATTACCCATATGTTATTGAAGCTATCTCAGTTCCCCTCCTCCAGTCGGAGGAGGAGAATTAGAATACTTTTGCTTATCAATAATACATACTTTGCGAAATTTATAGTACTGAATTAAGGGACAGGGGCAGCCGGACTAACCAGTACCGTCACATCCTCCATACCTGCAATATTGTTTTTCAGCACGATAGGAGCAGGGGTGAAGTCCGTCACATTACTCTTCACGGTCAGGGTGAAAGTCTGGGTGCCTGTGGCATCCGACGGAGCGTTTCTTGCAAAGGCAGTAGTTTCGGCAACTGTGAACCAAGACGATAACGTATTCGCCGTTACACCCTGCGGAGAAGTCACCTTCACTTCAATGGTACTGGCAGCAGCGCGAGCTACGTCGGTAATCTTGTATTCGCTATAAGCGGCTCCCCCTGCATTTGCCAACTCAATCGCCGTGATGGCCGGGTCAAGCAACTCTACCGTCAACTCCAGTTTCTTTGCCTCGTCCCCCAGATTAATAATCTCAAACTTGCTGTCCGCATCACTGGTTGCCGTCACATCTTTCAGCATAAGCGTATAGAACTCCTCTACCGGAGTATCAACGGGAACATCCGTGGTGGGAGTGCCTGTCGTGCTCGGCGTAGGCCCCGTCTTACTCTTCGCCACTTCCAGCCATGGAAGCTGATTAGACAACACTAGCTTTGTGCCGAAAGGACAACTTGCTCCCAACGTGATGCTGCTCTTGCTTGTCTTGTACATGGTGAGCTTGTTATTATCCTTATCATACAGGTTAAAGTTCCCCGTATCCGCATCCGGTGTCGCAAAGTCCAGTACCGGCGCCGTGGCGGGCGGAACAATCGTTAGCGTGGTGTACACTGACTCATCCTGCGAAGCCGATTCATTGGCCAGGGTCAACGTAATGGGAACATACGGACTGTTGGCAGTCAGTGTATATTTAAAGGTCATGGTGCTGGTAGTCACCCCGTCCACCACTTCCGATTGGTAACTGGCGTCGTCGTGTTCCAACCAAGCTATTGGCCATCCGGTTGTCGTGCTGAACTTCGGCTGTACCTTTCCACTTGCCGTGGCTGTCAGTGTGATGGTTTTCTCCGTACCGTCGGCAGTCACGCTGATTTCTTTGGTCGTTACGTCTTTATCCGTTCCTTCCACATTCAGGGCGGTCACCACCGGCGCAGCATTGTCGGGCTTGATGATAACCCCGCCGCCACTTGTCCAGTCTACAATTTCAAAGAACGCGGTGATGGTGGCTTCCATCACTTCCTTGATGTGCAGGGTGTAGCGGGTATTGGCTTCCACATCCATGAACTTGGGATCACCGCCTCCATCGGGTACCCGTTGTATATCAAGATGGTACTCCACCGGAACCGGGTCTTTCTGCATCGGATTCTGGTATTTGCCTTTGATGATAAGGAACGCCTTGTCCGTATCTTTCAGCGGATAGGTGTAGAGGGCACTCTCCGTCACACCTTGATTAGCTTTGGGCAACATCAGGTAGCTTCCTTCCACTATGGGGTACTGAATCAGGTTGGTGGCACGTTCACCTTCGGGAATATCGGTCAGCGTGCCCGGCATCACGGTAGACTGATGACGTCCGTTTCCCAGCGATACACTTTCAATAATCAGCCCCGTCTTGGCGGATTCATTGTCGATGTCGAAACGGCTCACGCGGCGTTTCAGTTCGATGTTTACCGTGGCTATGTTGCCCAGTATCTTCGTTGTGCCGCTTCCGGTCATCACCAGCGGAGTACCCAACGGGGTGCTCGCCGTTGTTAGTTTGGAAGTGAAGTACTTCTCGAAGTCCTCTGCTTTCGTACCTGGGATTTCGATGGCTCCGCTAGCGGCGTTGGTTGTCACCGCCGTCAGTGGATCAATTGCGGTTCCGTCAGCCTTGTAAAGCGTCGTACTATTCGCTACGCAATACAGTTTCAGATTAGGAATCCCCTTTAGCTCTGTGGGAAAGATGGAAGCCTTGCGGGCGGTTCCGGCACCGCTCAGCTTGAAAGTCTTTGCCGGAGTGTTGTCTTCCGCTGCGGCTTTCCACGTTTCCAGATACTGGTAGTCTCCGCCTTCCGTGGTAGCTGCAAACACGTAGATATCCAGGTTGTCAATCTGGTTTTCACTCTCGGAAGCGATGGCGCGGGTGTATTCTTGCGACTCTCCTCCGCCACTGAATACGAGACGGATCTCTTTGCCTTGCGCTCCTCCTGTGGGAGTGTCGTCGATGCCCAACTCATTTTGGCTGCATCCTGCAAGCAGGGCCAGCAGGGCGGACATCCAAAGCATGTTTTTCTTTTTCATCATTTGTCTATATATTTATTTTAAAAAAGTAATCTTATTCTGAGGCGTTTCCCGGGCTCTACTGCTACGCCACCCGTAGCCGGTCAGCTACGCCGGTCGTAGACGGTCACCTATGTCACCCGTAGACGGTCAGCTACGCCTGCCGTAGCAGTACGCCCATCAACTACCTATCCTAACGGGTTCTCATCCAAACCGCCGCTGCTGCCGCCATCGCCACCGCCTCCGTCGGGTGCCTTGCCTATATAGATGGTTTTCATCACACTGCGCGGAACTTTCAGCATCGTCTTGCTGTTGCCGCCGAATTGTGTGGTTACTTTCAATTCATACGTGCCGTCCGCCAGATCGGCGGGGATGATGAACGTCAGCTTCGAGGGGTCGTTTGTCACCCAAAGGTCTTCGGCAACTTTGGTCTCCGTGCCCTTGCTGTTCTTCAGGGTGATGCCCACCGCCGGGTCGGTTCCCACCACTTTCAGCTTGCTGCCTGTGAGGGTGAAGGCGCGTCCGGCTGTGGCCGAGGCATCCTGCGCACGGGTGGAGGCATCCTGTACGCCGCCGATGTACATGGCGCTGCCCTTCTCGCCGATGATGCCCACTGTAGTTTCCTTGATGGCTTCCCGTAGGTCGGCGCCTACGTTGAAGTTCACCACGATGGAGTTTTTGGCCGGGTTCCAGGTGGAGTTTTCTATTACGCCACGGAAGCTGACGGAGGCGTAGTAGAGGCCGGTGTTCACGGTCATGCCGGTCATCAACAGCCGCTTGATGACGCGCTTTTGCAGGTCGAAGACGTGACGGATGGTTTCTTCGCGCAGACCGGAGTCTTCCGCTTTCAGTTCGGCAATGATGCGGTTCTCGTCCGCGCTGCCGATGGAGACGGGTACGAGGATCACGTCCTCCTTGTTGTCCACGGTCACGGTGTTGTCTGCCAACTGTCCGTTGATTTGATACTTGATTTCGTTTGCCATAATCTTTATTTTTTTAAATGAATAATATCGGTAAAACCGGAGTTTTGCCGGGTTGATAAATCGAATAAATAATGGCATGGGGAATGAGTCTTCCGCAGAAAATCCGTGGAGGAAATTACACAAAAAAATCATTCCAACATGCTAAAGAACGAAAGCTCGTTTGACATGTTGGAATGATTAAAATATAAGGGGGAGGCTGTTTAGCCTTTAAGCGTCAATAAGATTCAACTATCCACTTCTCGATATTCCGGGTTTTCGGGCTGAAGTTTATTCCTATCTTAAGGAGTTTCCGCCCGTCGCTTGCAAAAGGAAGTGCATATTGCTTGTCGTTGATTTGCTGCAAAGCCTCTTCGGCAGTGCCATCCAGTTTGAACTCCATTATATAAATGAATTTGTCCGTCTGCAACACGAGGTCTACGCGGCCATTGTTCGTTTTATACTCCACTTGGGTATAGAAGCCTACCAACTTGAAGACGATGAAGAGCACATTCTCGTAGTGCAGTTCCTGCTCGCGGATTACTTCGTAAGTGGTATCGGCAAAGAAACTCTGCAAGCGACGGAAGAAGGAGTCGTAATCGCCCGAGCGTATTTCACGGACAAAATTCTGAACCTCAAACGGGGTTTCCACTTTGCTGACATTGGTATAGAAAGGCACAAGGAAACGGATGAAACCTTCTTCTACTTCTTTGTTGGGAAAACCTAAATGATACACGCCGAATTCTTCATCATACCCCTTAATGGTAAGATATCCGCTCTGATAAATCACCGGAATGGGATTCGTGGATTCAGAATCTACGCTGTTCAGCACCTGGATGTCAGTTTCTTCGTGCGCCATCCGTTCCAGGTCATAGTGGTGTTTTTTCAATAACTTCACCAGGTAAGTGGGAGTACCGGTTTCAAACCAGTAACTGTTGAACTCTTTGCGTTTGAAGGCGTTGAGTAGGCTGAACGGGTTATAAATACCAATAGAATTGTGCGTGAAATGGTAACCGTCATAGTTCTCCTTGAGTTCAGCACAGATTTTATCGTATGTCACTCCCCGGGCAGCGGCAAATTCGTGCAGTTCGGCTTCCAGGTTCTCGTGAATCTCCCGTTCGCTGATTCCGCAGATTTCAATGTATTCGTTCCACATGGAAATATCATCCAGATTATTCAGGTCGCTGAATACGCTGACTTTGCCGAACTTAGTTACACCTGTCAGTAGAGCGAATTTGATATAACCGTCCTTCGTCTTGAGTGCTCCATAGAAAGGCTTCAGGGTATTGCGGAATTGCTTTTGCAGTTCCTCGTTTCCAATGGCTTGCAGCATGGGTTTGTCGTACTCGTCCACGAGGATAACTACACGTTGTCCCGTCTGCTCACAGGCTCGCTGAATGATGCCGGCAAAACGCAGGGAGAAAGAAGTTTCAGTCGGGCGGGTGCCATACAGACTTTCCCAATATGCCAGATTGTCATTTAGGATTTTCTCCAGGCTTTCCAAAGTGTCATACTTCTCTATATTGAGGTCCAGGTGCAATATGGGGTGCGTTATCCAATCCTTTTCCAGCTTTTCCACGGCCAGTCCGTTGAACAGTTCCTTCTTTCCTTGGAAGTAGGCTTCCAATGTGGAGATGAGTAGGCTCTTGCCAAAACGGCGCGGACGACTCAAAAAATAATAGCTGCCGGTCTTTACCATTTTGTACATCAAGGCTGTCTTATCAACATAGAAATAACCGTCTTGACGAATCTTCTCGAAATTCTGAATGCCGATGGGAAAAATCTTATCGCTCATATTCTTCTACTTTTATACATCAATCAATTTCTTCAGCTCCTTTAAATATTCGTCTACGGAAGCCGCTAAAGGCAAGATATCTTCTTGACCAATGCTTATCCAGTCATCGTAATCGCCAGACTGGCGCAACTCATACACTTTACTGTACAAACGCCCCATTTCTCGTGAAACAATACCTGTACTAATAAAATATTGTCCAAACAGGCGGATAACTCCCGAATGAGTAGAAGCGCTATATCCATGCTTTATTAGCAATGCAGTAGTCATGTAATAGCAGGCATAATACATACGGTTGGCGGCTGCATACCAAAAATTGTTGCTGATAATACCTTTCGTCTCTTCCCAAGTTTCAAGAGCTCGGTTCATACGGTTCGTCATCAGCGCCTTTTTTTCTTCTTCACTCAGTTTCATAATTCAACTCCTTCCTCTTCTACATTTTTAAAAAATGGCGTACCTTTTCGTTTCATCCATTCGGATAGTGTATAAAGCTTCATACTGAAATACTCTCCAAAATTCCAGCCCAACTCCACGAAAGGGTAAGCATAAGTGTCGAAATCAGAAGGAGTTATCTTGTCCTTGTCCAGAAGTAACAACATATCCCAGTCGGAGTCGGCAGTAGCATCGCGGCGCGCCTGCGAACCGAAAAGAATCAGTTTGCCTGAGGGTAATACTGTTTCTTTCAATTCCTTGATTTTATCTATAATCTTTTCTGTAGTATGGGCCATAATCTTATTGTTTTTGATGAAGGCTTTACAAAGATAATCATAATTTCCGTTCTTGGCATTCCGAAAGACAGGTTTTTACGTTTTCATCAAGAGTGCTTTCTAGTTTAAACTAATTCAAATCCAGCACGGTTATGAGTTTTGTGATAAACAAGATAGTGCTGCTTATAATTTGCCCGTTTTACCTAAACATACTTTGGCTAATCTTTGACTTTACTGAAACGTACTTCGGCTAATTTGTAGTTTTACCTAAATACGATTCAGTAAATTCATAGATTTTGCTTTATAAAAATCATTCCAACATGTCAAAGAACAAATGTGCTGTTACCAGCTATGTATATCTAAGCGAATATTCCTCGCTCAAGCGGATTGCAAATCCTTATACTCATTGA